>NZ_NXLL01000010.1 GCF_003364115.1 Helicobacter sp. MIT 00-7814
AGTGGGTATCAATGAAGTTAAAATATTTGGGAAAAAAGGAAGCCAAATGAATTTGGGAAACGCAATATTACAAATGGAAGGCTTAAAGTTGGCTTATAGGAAAGGGGGATTTTGGGACTTTTTCAAGATTCTAAACAAAATCCCAAAAATTTCATTATTCAACCGTCACAGACTTTGCTAGATTCCTCGGCATATCTACATCATTACCAAGTTTGACAGAAATTTCCAACGCCAAAAGCTGTAGCACCACCATCATCGCATAAAATTCCTCCATATAATGCGCGGTGTGCGGGATATAAATCATATCATCAGCGCCCTCCACCTCATCAGCACAAATCGCACAAATCGTGCTATCACGCGCGCCTAGCTCCTCGACATTGCTTTTAATCTTTTCAAACAACATATGCTTTGGCATAAGCGCTAGGCAAAAAAGTTCAGAATCTGCAAGCGCAATCGGTCCATGCTTCATCTCTCCGCTCGGATAGCCTTCCGCGTGCAAATAGCTAATCTCTTTAAGCTTGAGCGCGCCTTCAAGTGCGAGCGGATAAAACACATCGCGCCCGATAAAGAAAAATCCATGCCCGTGCAAATAACGCTTTGACAAGCGCTTTAGCCTATCGTGCAGTTTAGAATCCACCTTTGTGAGCTTGCTAGCTTTTAGCATTGTTTGCGCGTAAGTTTTAAACGCCTCTTTTTTTATCACTCCACGCACAAATCCCACATACACGCTAAGAATCCACAACGCCATAACCTGCGTAGCAAAGGCTTTTGTGCTTGCTACACCTTTTTCAATCCCTGCGCGCGTGAGAACACACCTATCAGATTCTCGCACAATCGAGCTATTATCCACATTGCAAATTGCCAAACTCTTTAGCCCATGCTTTTTTGCAAGCTTGAGCGCTTCGAGCGTATCGGCAGTTTCACCACTTTGCGAGACACATACAAAAAGCTCATTTTTACGCATCACAGGCTCTGCGTAGCGATATTCACTTGCAAATACCACATTACATTTAATCTTTGATTCTCGCTCAAGCAAATATTTCGCACTCAATCCCGCATGATAGCTCGTCCCACACGCACAAATCGTAATCTCATCAATGCCTTCAAAAAATTCTTTCTCCACCTCTTCAAATCCAATAAACTCATCACTCACGCGCCCCATCATCGTTTCAAGCAAAACTTTGTGTTGCTCATAAATTTCTTTCTCCATAAAGAATCTAAAGCCATCTTTTTGCGCGTATGACTTCGTCGCATTGAGCGCGACAATGCCTTGAAGATTCTCAAATCCATCACTATCAATAGAGCCAACCGCACCATCTTCCAAATAGCACACTCTTTGCGCAAGCCCAATAAGTGGCGCATCAGAGCTTGAAAAATAAATCCCCTCATTTGCACCCTCGCCCTTGCCAATGATGAGTGGCGAGCCTTTTTTAGCATAAAAGACAGAATCTGGCGCTGCTTTTGTGATAAGCAAAATCGCATACGCCCCACTTAGGCGTGCGATAGTCTTTTTAAAGGCTTGCATGGGCGTTTTATGCGCTTTTAGATTCTCCTCAAAAAGATGGACGATGACTTCAGTATCTGTTTGACTTACAAATTTATGCCCGCTAGATTCAAGCTCCTGCTTGATTTGCATATAATTTTCGATGATTCCATTATGCACCACGCTACTAAATTCCGCAAAATGCGGGTGTGCGTTAGATTCACTAGGTTTGCCATGTGTCGCCCAGCGCGTATGCCCTATGCCTATGCCAAAACCAGCAGAGCTAAAATCCTTGCATTTATTTTCTAAATTGACAATTTTCCCCACAGCCTTAAAATTATGTATCTCATTTTGTACCAAAACAGCTAGCCCCGCGCTATCATAGCCCCTATATTCAAGCTCTTTTAAGCCATTTAGAATAATTTGTTTTTTTTCATTATTGCCTATGTAGCCGATGATTCCGCACATTTTTAACTCCTAATTCCTAAAAATATTAAAGATTCTCTACTGCATTTTAAAATCAAGAATCTAGCATTTTACGCAAATTTTTCAACATAAAATTTGTTATCTTACAATATAATGACAAAATTTCTCTTTAAACGCTAGCCACATGGCAAATCCCCAAAATATTTTTATACTTTAAGAGGTCGTATGCGCGCAGGTTTCTTTCTTTTATTATTATGTTTTAGCCTTTTGCAAGCTCAAGCAAAAGATAAAGACGCAGATTCTGAAAATCCTTTAGAATCTCCACCACTAGCGAAGCAAATCGAATTTGGCAATGAGATCCCAGAAACCTTTTTAGGGCGCTTATATTTGCAAAATCCAATCTACGCCTTGCCTTATTATTACAGCTTTAGCAAGCCCTATGATAGCAACATCGCAAATGAAGTGAAATATCAATTTAGCTTTAGAATCCCCATTGTCAATCTTAATAAAAAATATTTCATCTTTTTTGCCTACACGCAAACTTCATTTTTTCAGCTTTATAATAAAGCGGATTCTCGCCCATTTAGGGATATTGACTACTCGCCAGAACTCTATTGGGCGTATGAAAATGCTTCCAAAACTCTGCGCCATATCCGCATCGGTTTCAAACACACTTCAAATGGCGAGCGTGCTTTGCGCTCACGCACGCAAAATCAGATTCTAGGCAGCCTAAAATTACAGCATAACTTTAGCGAGCGCGCAAAAGTCGGCGCAGTGCTAAATGCGTGGATTTGGACGGGCTTACATTATGATGGCTTTTTGCATGATAATCCCGACCTAGTGCGCTATCGTGGCTATGCAGACATTTTGCTGTATGCAAATTATGGCGATCATTTGCTTGAAGCCTATCTTACGCCTATTGTGGCAGATTATAGCTTTTATAAGCCACGCTTTGTGTTAGGCTACACCTACCGCCTCACGCACAATATTGGGCTTTATGTGCAATACACAAACGGCTATGGCGACAATATCTATGAATACAATATCCACTCAAATCGCGCAGGACTCGGTGTGCGCCTGTGGCAGAATCTTTAATTCCTTTTGTTGTATCACCTTCGCGGAAGTGAATTCCGCTCGGCTCCGCTTACGCGCACATATTCCACCCTTTCTAATTAATTAGGCTCTTAAGATTCTGCCACCTTGCTTTGTGGTTATTGTCGCGTATTGTATTTTGTCATTGCGAGTGAGTGAAACGAATGAAGCAATCCATTGAAAATCTAGGATTCTGCCATGCTAGCTAGAATCTTAGATTTTTAGATTCCCTAAAAACGCACATTTGCGCGCTATTTTTTAGCAAAGATTGCAAATTTTGCCCTTACTTAATCAAAGATTAGCTAAAATCCCAAACTATATTTTCACAAAGGGTTTAAAAAAATGAAAACAGCTTTTTTGTCTTTTTTGCTTTGCGGGGCGTTTTGCTATGCTGAGATTATCGCGGGTGTGGCAATACGCGTAAATAGCCACGCCATCACGCTAAATGAAATCAAATCCGTGCAAAAAGAGTTTAAAATCACCAAAGAGCAGGCTATTGATATGCTTATTAATGAGCGTTTGAAAGATGATGAGATTGAGCGTTTTAAAATCAGCGTTGATGAATTTAAAATCGATGATGAAATCACAAGAATCGCCCAAAGTAGCGGTATGAGCAAAAGTGAGCTTATCTCACAAATCGCAAAAAGGGGCTTAAGCTACCAAAACTATCGCGCAGAAATCAAAAAACAAATCCAAACGCGCGAGCTTATGCAAAAGATTCTCTCATCAAATGTAAGCATCACCGATGAAAACGAGCTTTTCGCCTATTACACAAAGCACAAAAAAGAATTTGAGATTCCTACAAGTGTGAGCGTAATGCGCTATAGCGCAAAAAGTGATACGCTTTTGCAAAAGGCACAAGCAGCGCCAAATAAATCCATCGATGGCGTGGAAAAAATGCAAGAAGAAATCGCCCTAGATGCGCTAAGCCCACAAATCAAGCAAGTTTTTGTCACCACGCCAAAGGGTGAATTTACGCCTGTGCTTAATTCTGGCGACTTGCTCATAAGCTTTCTTATTTTGCAAAAAAATGGCAATACGCTTTTAAGCTTTGAGCAAGCAAAAGCGTTTATAAACTCTAAATTGCTCGCACAAAAAGAGCAAGATATTATCAAAGAGCATTTTGACAAAATGCGCGCAAGTGCAAAAATCGTGTATATACGAGAATAGGCTAAAAAATGGTGTGGTATAAAGACCCGCTTTTTGGCGTTGTCATACTTTTTGTGATTATCGCTAGTGTGGGGATTTTGGACTTTTTGCGTAATAAAATGCGCGAAAAAAAGCGCCTTGGTGCGATTGAGAATCTCAAAAAATCTTATGATTATTTAGGCGTCAAAGATGGGGTGGAAGAGTTTTTAAAGCTAAGCACAAATCCTATCCCAACGCTTGAATTTATCGCGCAAGCCTATATCCAAAGTGGCAATATACAAGAAGCGATTAAAATTTATGGAAGCATTGTTGATAATTTAGAAGATTCTCAAGAAAAGGCGCGGATTCTCTATGCGCTGGGAATCGCGTATTTTCAAGCGGGATTCTTACAAAGGGCAAAAAATATCTTTTTAGAAATCATCAAAAACTACCCGCGCAATAGAGAAGTTTTAAGCTATTTATTAAAAACTTATGAAAATCTCGGACTCTACAAAGACGCGCTTGATACGCTTGGTTGCATTGAAGAGATTTGCAATCAAAGTCAAATCCGCGATGAGAAATATCTACAAGAAATTGCAAAAAATTACGCCTATTTGCAAGCGCTTAATACCTTCTATGACGCCACACTTGGCTATGAAGCAAAGATTGCAAAGCTAAAAAATATCTACTCCAACCACCCGCAACTTCAAAAGCTCATACTAGGATTCTATAAAGAAATAAACCTTCCACTATTTTGGCAAGAGGTTTTAAATCACAAAGAGGCTTCAAACACGCAAAATATCGAAAATCTCCTTGATATTTTTTGGAAATGCACCAAAGAAGAAGTCCCGCTAAGCCTCCTTAAAAATCCAAAAATCTTAGAAATTTATCGCGCCAAAGGTTATATTGAATCTAGCGCGCCATGCGAAAAATTTGAGCTAGAAAGCATTAGAATCTTGCGCGAGTTTTCAGCCTTTAGGGCGGATTTAAGCTTTGAATATCGTTGTAGTGAATGCAAAAGCATTTTCCCATTTGAAAGCAATCGCTGTCCTAAATGTAACGCCTTGCTTTGCTTTGAGCTTATCTGCAAAGTCATCGAGCAAAAAGATGAAATCAGTCACTCTTTATTGTGATGGCTCCGCACTTGGGAATCCGGGTGCTGGCGGCTGGTGCGGGATCTTAGAATACAAAGGCACAAAAAAAGTGTTAAGCGGTGGCGAAGCACACACGACAAACAATAGAATGGAACTTTTAGCCGTCATACAATCCCTAAAAGCACTCAAAGAACCTTGCAAAATAGAGCTTTACAGCGACTCAAAATATGTGTGCGAAGGGATTAACACTTGGTTGAAAAATTGGGTGGCAAAAGACTTCGCAAAGGTTAAGAATCCCGATTTGTGGCGCGAGTATTTAAAGGTAAGCAAAGGGCATTTTGTAAGCGCGCATTGGATCAAAGGGCATGCGGGAATCCCGCTTAATGAAGAATGCGATTCCATCGCAAAAGCTCAAGCGCAAAAGTTTCTCTCCTAATGCAAGTTTTATCCATAAATCCCCGCTTTTTGCTAAGCGCGCAAAATATCGCACAAGCCCCAAGCCCCTTGCATTCTGAAATCGCCTTTTTAGGGCGCAGCAATGTTGGAAAATCTAGCTTTCTTAATCTCCTCTTAGGCGCAAATCTTGCCAAAAGCTCAAGCACACCGGGCAAAACACAACTTATCAACTTTTTTTCCACGCGCTGGGAAATACGAGAATCTAATAAAAACACGCAAGGCATAAATCCCACTCAAAGCGTAGATTCTAAAGATTCTCAAAACGCGCAAGACACGCATTCTGCACAAGAGCTTGTTTTTATCGATTTGCCCGGATTTGGCTATGCAAAGGTGAGCAAAAGCCTGCAGGAAAAATGGCAAAGGGATTTGGTAGAATTTTTGCAAAAGCGCAGCAGCATTAAACTTTTTGTCTTTTTGCGCGATAGCAGGCATGCGGATTTGGCTCAAGATGACGCGGTGCTAGAGTTTTTGCAAAGCATAAAAAGGGGCGATCAAGAGATTCTAAGCATTTTTACAAAAGCTGATAAGCTCAACCAAAGCGCGCTAAATACGCTCAAATCACAAGGCGCGATACTCTCTAGCATTAACCCATCTAAAAAAATCCAGCATAAAATTTCTAGCGTTTCTGCGTTGCGGTTTATGATTTTTCAAAAAGTTTTGGGCAAAATGTCGCCCTCAAACCAACAACAGCAACAAGAGGAAAATAATGTATAGCATCCAAAAGCCAACGCTTAGCGATATCGAGGAAATGCGCGCGCTTGTGAGCGTGGAAGTGGAGCGCGGGGTGATTTTAGAGCGCAGTATTGATGAGATGGCAAATGCTATCCGCTCCTATCATGTCGCGCGTGAAAATCCAAGCAAAGAAAATGAGAAAGGCAAAATCATTGGATTCTGCGCACTGTATGTGTATTCTAGCACTTTGGGGGAATTGCGCTCTTTAATCGTAGATGAAAAGTATCGAAACAAAGGCATCGCAAGCGCGCTTATAGAATCTGTCAAAAAAGAAGCCAAAGAGCTGGGTTTAAGCGAAATATTAGTGCTAACTTATAGAGAAAAATTATTTCAAAAGCTTGGTTTTGCTATAATCGACAAAGCACTTTTACCAAATCATAAAATATGGGCGGATTGTATCAAATGCAAACATTTTCCAATATGCGACGAGGTGGCTCTTATAGCCAAAGTTTAAAAAATATCGCGCTTTTTATTGCTCTCTTTGTGTATGAGAGTTTGGCTGGGTTGTTAAGCTTTTTGCCGCCATTGCTCGGGGTTTTTTTCTTGCTTTTGGTGCATTATGACAAAGAGGATAATTTCTGGCGTTTTTGCATTATCCTAAGTATGCTTTTTGTGGTGGAGATTTTCAATGATATGCCGCTTGGAATCTTGCTTGTGCTGTTTTTGGTATTGCGCTATATGGCGTTTTTGTATGTAGATACTTTGAATGCAAAGCGCTTTTTGGCGGTTTTGCAAATCGCGCTTGTGTATTTTGGGCTGTATCTTGTGCTTGTTGCGTTTAAATCCTTTGGGAATCTCTACCTTGATATAAATCCACTTATTCTTGTGTATTATTTCGTGGTTGAAACGATTGTAGCGAGTTTTTATGAGTATTCGATTTAGGATAATGGTTGCGCTTTTTGCGCTTGTGTGGCTCACTATCATTGTGCGCCTTTATATTGTGACAATTATAAACCATGATTATTATGAAAAATACGCGCAAAAAAATGCCACCAAAATTGATACGCTCACGCCCATTCGCGGGGAGATTTTAGATAGAAACAACGAGCCACTTGCCACAAATGAGCTAGGATTTTCCCTCTCTCTTGCCCCGCGCTTAAAAGATTCTGTTTTAGAATCTCAAATCGAGCTTATCACAAGCTATTTTCCCTTTTTAGATTCTCAAAAATTGCTCAAAACCTACACGCACGCCAACACCTCTTACAATCACTCACAAATTATGGTTGTGGATTTTCTCACTTATATGCAAATCGCGCATACTTACACTTATCTCAAGCAAAGCCCTTATATTAGCATAGCACCCGCGCAAAAGCGCTTTTATCCTAACCTCTCTTCTGCTTCACATATCATCGGCTATGTCTCAAAAGCAAATCAAAAAGATATAGAGAAAAATCCCCTTTCGCTTTTCACAAGAAGTATCGGAAAAGTCGGCATAGAAGCGCAATATAATGAGTTTTTGCAAGGTGAGGCAAGCTATCGAGTAAGCCAAATAAACTCCTTGCACAAAGAAATCCGCCTTTTAGAAGAAGGCGCGCCGCTAAAGCAAAATAACCTCAACCTTAGCATTGACTTGCATTTGCAGGAATTGCTAGATTCTGAATTTGAAAATAAAGAAGGCGCTGTGGTGGTGATGGATGTGGAAAATGGCGAGATTCTCGCGGCGGGAAGCTACCCAGAATACAATCTTAATGACTTTGTCGATGGCATCAGTATCCCCGCATGGAAAGAATTACTTGAAAATCCCCATCTCCCACTTGTGAATAAATTTACCTCCGGGCAATATCCGCCGGGCTCGGTTATTAAAATGGCTATGGGGCTAAGCTTTTTAGAATACGCGGATATTACAGAAAATACGGTTATTGAGACGCCTTGTTTTATTGAGCTTGGCGGGCGGAAATATAGAGATTGGAAATGCGGGCATAATAGCGCGGATTTGCTTAAAGCCATCCGCTCATCCGTTGATGTGTATTTTTACAAGCTCTCTTTAAAAGCTGGGATTAATAACATCGCAAGCATTTTGCACCAAATGGGCTTTGGGGAAAAAAGCGGGATTGACCTTCCTAGTGAATCTCGCGGCGTCGTGCCTACGCCTGAATGGAAGCTTAAGGTAAAGGGGGAAAATTGGGTTGGTGGTGACTTGATTAACACCTCTATCGGGCAGGGATATTTTCTCGCCACGCCCATACAAGTGGCACGCTACACCGCACTTATCGCCACAGGCAAGCTTGTAACGCCACATTTTGCGAAGGCTTTCAATGGCGAAGCGAAGGAATATGAGATACAAGAAGTGCTAAACGAGCATGAGTTGCAAAAACTTTGGGTGCTAAGAAAAGGCATGTATCAAGTGTGCAATTCCCCAGATGGTGGCACGGCATATTGGCGCACGCGGGGCGCTAAAGCTAGCATCGCATGCAAAACAGGCACCGCGCAAGTCACGGGAATCCCGCAAGACATCAAAGTGCGATTAAAAGAATCTGAAATGGATTATTTCTCGCGCTCGCATGCGTGGATCACTGCCTTTGTGCCTTATCAAAAGCCAAAATATGCTATAACCATTTTGCTAGAACATGGCGGGGGCGGGGGCAATGGCGGACCGATTTTGGTAAGCATTGTAAATAAACTCGGTGATTTAGGCTACATAAAATAAGGGAGATTCTATGCATGTAATCGATAATAAAAATATCCTTATCACCGGCGGGACAGGGAGCTTTGGCAAAAAGTTTATCCAAACGATTTTAGAGAAGCACAATCCCAAAAAAGTAGTCGTTTATAGTCGCGATGAGCTCAAACAATACGAAATGGCGCAAAGCTTCACTGATAAGCGTATGCGCTTTTTTATCGGAGATGTGCGCGATGCTAAAAGGCTAGAAGTAGCGCTCAATGGCATTGATATCTGTATCCACGCTGCCGCGCTCAAACATGTGCCGATCGCAGAATACAACCCGATGGAATGTATCAAAACAAATATCGATGGCGCGAGCAATGTCATCAACGCCGCGCTAAAAAACAATGTGCGCTTTATCATCGCGCTTAGCACGGACAAAGCCGCAAATCCAATCAACCTCTATGGTGCGACAAAGCTTTGCTCTGACAAGCAATTTATCGCGGCAAACAATATCAAAGGCGCGCAGGATTGTAAATTTAGTGTGGTGCGCTATGGGAATGTGCTAGGCTCGAGGGGCTCTGTCATTCCATTTTTTAAAAAGCTCGTAGAATCTGGCGCAGATGAACTTCCAATAACTGATGAAAAAATGAGTAGGTTTTTTATCACGCTCGATTCTGGTGTGGAATTTGTGCTGGATTCACTGGAGAGAATGCATGGTGGGGAAATCTTTGTGCCAAAAATCCCAAGTATGTATATCAAGGACTTAGCCCATGCCATCGCGCCAAATGCGAGGCTTAAAACCATCGGAATCCGCCCGGGAGAAAAGCTGCATGAAGTGATGATTCCAAAAGATGATTCTAGGCTGTGCGTGGAGTTTGAAAGCTTTTACACACTTATGCCAACAATCAATTTTCAAACGCCAATTGATTATACACTTACCCGCAATAACTTACGCGGGAATCTCGTAGGTGAAGAGTTTGAATACGCAAGCAACACAAATAGTCAATGGCTAGATTCTGCGCAATTGCAGGAGTTTTTGAAAAATTTGTAATTTTATTTTTAGCTTTTCTAGCTATCAAAACTTCGTAGATTCTCTTGCCTGCAAGCGTGCATTAGACGCAAAACCCTACCATTAAACGCATAATCGCAAAACCTTACTTCATCGCCTTTTCGTGTGATCGTCTAAAAACGCTGTTAATGTTTTCCTCTACCCATTTTGCGCTCATCCATTCATTCAAACTCACAGGATAGCCCTGCACCAAGATTTCTAAATGCAAATGATCGCCAAACGCCCAGCCACTCTCGCCTGTGTAGCCTAGCAAAGTTTCTGGCGCAATGGTATCGCCAACCTTCACTAGAGAATCTGAAAGATGCGCATACAACGATGAAAGCCCAAATCCATGATACACCATTATCGTATTTCCATGCAGTCCCAAATACCGCCTTAGCGTAACCACGCCATCATTGCTTGATGAAATCGGCGCATTTCTCACACTCGCCAAATCAAGCCCCATGTGATAAGTGATACTCACCATATCCTTATCGAGGTAATAACTGCGCTCATCGCCAAAAAATCCCACTGCCTGTGCATTTTTCAGCGGATAAAATGGCACAAATTCCTCGATATAGCTTTTGTCTGTGGCGATATATTTTGACGCTTCGATGATTTTTTCCTCATCTTCGTTGCGCATAGTTTCATTGATGAACAAAAAGCGCTCTTTATCATCTTTGAAATCCTCAAAATTAACCGAGCCAATTTGCTCTATGAGCGTTGGAAGTTTGGATTCTAAAAAATTTTCTTTTAGCCTTATATTTGATTTTCGCAAAGGCGCGGAAAGGTTTTTAGCGATAGGAATGGGGATTTTAGTGACATTATGCGCCTTGTCTGTGATGGTGATACTGCCTTCAAAAAAGGTGTTTTTCAAAGGCCACGCGATGATAGAGGCAAAAAGCTGTGTATTTGGCGGAAGTGTGAGAGAATCTAGCGCTTTTGGCTCGTATTTAAAGGCTTCAAATTCATTCTTGCCATTGCTTAAAACTATAGAATCTAGCGCGATATCTTCAACCTTAAACACCACAAGCGCGCTTCCTGAACGCGAGATTTTAGGAGAATGCGCGAGAATCTCAACGCGCGGCGCAATCATATCAATGGTAAGAAACATATCAAGCGTTACGCTATTGCCCATAAAAAAGTTTGCATTACTCCAATCGCGCACCTTAATTTTATACTGCAAAATTGTGCCGTTTTTTAGCTCGGTAGGCGGTTTTGGCAAAGAGATAGAGAGATGTTTTGGCTTCCCTAGCACCACTTCTTTTTTCTGAAAAAGACTTTGAGAATCTAGCAAAATTTCAATCTCATAGCCTCTCAAACCGCTTTCATTGCTAAAATCAACCACCAAATCATCTTTTAGATTCCAATGCGTTGGGAGATTGAGCGAGTAAGTGGGCTTAGTTTGCTCGCATAAAAGCACATTTAGCCCAAAGCCCACGCCCAACAAAATAAGCAACGCAACCACAATTCCAACAATTCTCATAATTCCACTAAGCCCCCATTTTGCAAAAAAGCGCATTATAGCAACGCTCATATAAAGCTTTTATTAAGCCTAGATTCTAAGTTTTTATGCTAGCATTGCGGGCATTTTACTCTAAAGTTGCGAGGTAGCACAAACGAATGAAAAAGATTTTGCAAGGTATTTTTTTGCTGGTATTTTTAAGTCAAAGTGCCTTTGGCGCGGTGGTAGAAAGTGCTGTATGGGAAAATGGCAACACGCTTTTTGGCTTTTTCCAAAAATACAATATTCCAACAAGCGTATATTATGACTTAAACCCAGAAGATAGGGAATTAACAAGCGAAATTTATGCTGGCGTGCGCTACTTTACCGCGCTAGATTCTGAAAATAACCTTGTGCAAGCGCTAATCCCCATAGGTGACGGTATGCAAATCCACATTTCACGCCACAATGGAAGCTATAAAATCGACTTCACGCCCATCGCGTATTTTGAGACAAAACAGCAAATCGTGCTTTCAATCCAAAAATCCGCCTACCAAGACTTAATGGAGCTCACAGATGATAAGGGCTTAGTAAATGAGTTTTTAAGCGCGTATAAAAATAGCGTGAATTTTAGTCGCAATGTATTGAAAGGCGATAGACTAGCCCTTGTATATGAGCGCAAATACCGCCTTGGGAATCCGCTAGGCAACGCGCGCATAAAAGCTGCGATGATAGAGACAAATAAAAAGCCAAACTATCTTTTTTCTTTCAACAATGGGCGCTACTATGATATACAAGGCAAGGAAATTGAGGGCTTTTTGCTTTACACGCCAATTAAAACTGCGCGCATTAGCTCGAGATTTTCGCTAGGTAGAAAACACCCGATTTTAGGCTTTGTGCGCCCGCATTATGGAGTGGATTACGCCGCACCCAAAGGAAGCACGGTGCTATCAGCAGGAAATGGCGTGATAAACTTTGTGGGCAAAAAAGGTGGCTATGGCAATGTGATAGAAATCCGCCACGAAAATGGTTTGAAAACAATCTATGCGCATTTAGATTCCTTTGCGCCCGGAATGAAAACTGGTAAAAGTGTCAAAAAAGGGCAATATATCGCAAAAGTTGGCTCTACAGGACTTAGCACAGGACCGCATTTGCATTTTGGTGTGTATAAAAATAATCGCCCGATAAATCCTTTGGGCAATATCAAAACGCAGGTAAAAGAACTTCTCAACAAAGAAAAAGAAGAGTTTTTAGCGCTTGCAAATGCTTATAAAGGCGAGCTTGATACCATCATCGCACAAGCAGATACCGAGCAAAAACAAGCGCTCATCGTGCGCCTAAGCCCAAATGATGATTTCAAAAAAGAAATACAAAAAGATTAGTCCAAAAATCATCATAACATTATAGAATCTCCCAATTATGAATACAAAAAACAACCCCACTTCTGCCAATCTCGCCTCCCTTTTGGCAAGCGCTAAGCAAAGCGCGATTTCAGATATTACGCTTGCGCCTTGCGTAGATTCTCCATACATTAAGCCCCAAAGAATGCACTATGTCGAAAATGGCTTCAAAAAAACATGGGATTTTATCCAAAGTCATGACAGCGTGGCGATTATCCTGCATAATGTGGATAATGACAGCTTTATTGTCGTGCGACAATTCCGCCCAGCGGTGTTTATACGCGAGCAAGAGCGCAAAGAAAAATCTAAAGAAAATCAAATTTCACAAAATCAAGCCCCGCAAGAAAATACAGATGAAAAAAGCGTGGGCTATGTGTATGAGCTATGCGCTGGGCTTGTTGATAAAGAAGGCAAAAGTATAGAGCAAATCGCTGCTGAAGAGGTGCTTGAAGAATGCGGGTATAAAGTGGATTCTAGCGCGCTTGTGGAAGTGGCGACTTTCCGCACTTCCGTTGGCTCAAGTGGAGCGCAGCAATATCTATTTTATGCGCGTGTGGGACAAAAGGATAAAGTTTGCGCTGGTGGTGGCATCGATGGCGAAGTGATTGAATGCTTTGAGATTGCAAGAGGGGATTTAGAGGCGTTTTTGCAAGATTCTCGCTTTGTCAAAACGCCCGGACTTGGCTTTGGGATTCTGTGGTTTTTGCAACATACAAAGCAAATAAAATTTATTATTTAAAGGACACATCAATGAAAGCTTTTATTTTTTTGACACTTTGTTTGGGGTTATTGAGCGGTTTTGATATTAACGCTGTGCGCGAAAATATAGAATCTATCGAAAAAGACAAACTCACTTTTCCCGCGCATGATTTGAAACTCGGCGAAAGTGGCGTGGTGCTAACTAAAAATCAATCAAATGAAGTCATCATCGCGCAAACTCATATCATAGAAATAGCCGATGGCAAGGCAACAGCGACATTTAAGCCATTTGAGCTTTTAGAACAGAAGTTTTTGCCAACGCCAATTAATGAGCCAAAAGTGGGCGATGAAGTGCTTTTCCGCAGTTTTTATAACCGCGCCATCGCCATTGCACCAAACCAAGAGACTTATCAATACATCATCAAAAGCAATCCAAATATACAATTTATGCATATTGATCTTTTTGCCGCGTTTTTACAGCAAGAAAACACCAACGATCCGCAGAAAAAAGAATTTCAAAAATTCTGCCCCAAATACAGCATAGGGCTTTTATTCATCGCGGATTCTCAAAATATAAAGGTTTTTGATTGTCAAAGTTTCGCGGTGTTTGGCACGCAGGAATTTCAAGATTCTAGCATTTTACACACAGAAGTAATAACGCCTTTTTTCTCTCGCATTACTGCGCCAAATAAGCGCTTAGGCTCGCGCTTTAAGTCAAATAATTCAAAAGATTACTTCCCTTATTACGACAAGCTTACACAAACACACGCGCACTAATCCCTGCGCCCAAAGGCTAGCTCATGGCTGATGATGAAAAAACCCTCGCCCCCTCCCAGCACAAAATCTCCAAAGCGCGCGAGGAAGGCAATGTAAGCAAGAGCGTTGAACTTGTGGGATTTTTTGTCATGCTTTGTGGCTTGGCGCTTATTTTTTTTATGATTCCTTTTTGGGTGAGCGGGTGCGAAAATGTATTCCGCCATATTGCGAGTTTTTTTGTAGTTGAGGAATTCGACAAACAAGAGCTTTTAAAGCTTTTTTTAGAGTTGCTGCTTGAAGTATTTAAAATGGTCGCGCCCGTGTTTATCGGGCTAATGATTATTGGCGTAGTGGCAAATGTCGGGCAGTTTGGCTTATTGCTTGCGCCAAAAGCTGTGCGCCCAAAGCTTTCAAAGATTAACCCCGTAACTGGTATTAAAAATGTCTTTAGCCTAAAAAAGCTCCTTGATGGCTTTATGATTACGCTCAAGGTTAGCATTGCGTTTATCGTGGGCTTTGTGGTGTTTATTAGCTTTTTTGGTGAGTTGCCTACAATCTCGCGTTTGAGCCTGTATCAGCAGGTTTTGTGGTTTAGAGAAAAGGCGCTCATTTTGATTGGAATCTTGCTTATCTTATTTTTTGCAATGGCGGTGGCGGATTTTATGATTAAGCGCTATCAGTATATAAAAAGCCTGCGTATGAGCGTTAAAGAGCTTAAAGATGAAACCAAACTCCATGAAGGGAATCCAGAAATCAAAGCGCGTGTGCGCCAAATGCAACAAAAAATCGCGCGCTCAAATATGATGCGAGAAGTGCCAAACGCATCAGTTGTCATCACAAACCCCACGCATTACGCTGTGGCGGTGCGCTATAGCGATGAGGAATTAGACAAAGGCACGCCACCGCTTATCGTGGCAAAGGGCATTGATGAGCTTGCTATACGCATCAAAGCCATCGCGCGCGAACATAATGTGCGCATTATTGAAAATCCGCCCCTTGCGAGGCAACTTTACGCGCTTGCAGAAGTTGGCACATATATCCCAGAAGATCTCTTTATAGCCGTTTCTAAGGTATTGCAACAAGTGGCACATTTGGATTCTCTCCAAGGCAAAGAAACGCTTGCAAAAACCTTGCGTAAAATTGACACAAGAGCCAGAACTGCAAATAGATAATCATTCTTATAAATAAGGTTTTATTAAGAATACTTCAGCTACACTTTCACCTGCTTTCAAAAAAAAAAAAAATGACAAACAGGAGTCAAAATGTTTCATAAATTACCTCTTTACCTTTCAATATCCGCACTTTTAGCTTTCTCAAATGCGCTCGCGCAAGAAGAAAGCTCGCAATCGCAAACAGCGCCAGATTCTCAAATTTCCCAACATTTGCACCATCATCACCACCATAATGATGGCACGCAAAGTTTGCATGATTTTGAAGCCTCTGTGGGAATCTTTGGCAAAACTAGCGCACTTAGCTCAAAAAGAGAAAACGCAAGGCGCGATAATTACTCAATGCTCTATGCAAAAATGCTCTTAGAAGCAAGTATGTTTCCTAATCTCTACGCAGGACTTGGTGCGCAGGCGTTTGCACCATTTCAGATGGATACAGCTTTTGCAGGCACGACTTATGACTACCTCAGCGCAAAATTTGTCGCAAATCAAGCCTATTTGTCCTACAAAAATGAAGGGGGACGCCACAGCATTGGGCTAAAGCTTGGGCGTTTTGAAGATGAGTTTGATTGGGTGGGGCATTCTTTGCAGGGTGCGCACGCGTTTGCAAAGGCAAATGTTTTTGATAATGCCTTGCTTGGAATCTCAGCTCTCTGGGTAAATGAGCAAGCACATATCACAAGGGAATTTTCAAGCGATTTTAACTTTTATAAAGATCTCTATGACAGACAGAATCTCTACATGGGCGAAGTGGAGTTTATAAGCAATCACTTAAGCTTGAAGGGCTTTGGCTATGTGATGCCTGAATTTTTTAGCGTTTTTGGAGGCAAGGCAGAGCTAGAGTTTGGCTCTCGCTCGCGCTTTTTTGCAAAAACTATGCTGCATTATGCCTATTTAGATTCTCTTTTCAAGCAAGAAGCCCATGATCACGAGCATTCTCACAGCCATGATGGGCACACGCATGATATTGACACGCGCGGGGATACTTATCTTGTGTGGTTGGAGCAGACTTTTGCTTACAAAAATAAGCTAGAATTTGGCGCAGGATTCCAGCAAATTGGCACACATTTTTTTGAAATTGCAAATATGGGGACGACAATGCGTTTTGAAGCACATAATCACGCGCATAGTGGCTTTGGCGTCATCGCGCCGGGCGGTATGCATAGCGGAAGCCACACGACAAATATGTATGAAGCAAAGGCGCGCACATGGTATGCGTTTTTGGATTACAATATTAGCAACACTTCATTTGAAGTCCTCGCGCGCAATAGCGTGAGTGCGCAAAGAAGCCAAAATGCGCTAAGTTTGGGCGTGAAGCATAACTTTACGCAGCAGCTAGAAATTGGCGCGATAGGCGTATATATGCTTGAAAAGCACGAGGGCGAAAGCGCGCTTAATAAAAGCTTTGCCAAAGCCTATTTTCAAGTGCAACTCTAAAGGCAGATAAAAAATAATGATCACAAAACAAAGCCTTGAGCGCTTAAAAGAGCAAGCAGACATTGTGACAATTATTGGCTCTTATATCGAGCTAAGGCGCAATGGAAGCAACTTTAGCGCGTGCTGTCCTTTCCATAATGAAAAAACGCCAAGCTTTGTCGTAAGCCCCGCACGCAATAGCTATCATTGCTATGGTTGCGGTGTCGGGGGCGATTGCATTTCGTTTGTGATGGAATATGAACATTTAAGCTTTAATCAAAGCGTTGAAAAAATCGCAGAAATGCTTAACTTCACGCTTGAATACGACACAAAAGTGCAAAAAAAGCAAAGCAATTTGCTAGAAAATACCACGAGATTCTATCAGCAGCAGCTTGCAAATAACGCGCAGATTCTGCAATACCTAAACTTACGCGGGATTTCTCAAGCAAATATAGAATCTTTCCAGCTAGGATATGCGCCGGCGGGCTTTGAGACGATAAAATTTCTCAACGACACAAAGCAAGATAAGCAAGAAGCGCTAGAATTTGGGATTATCGGAAGGGATAATACGAGGGAATTTGCGCGTTTTAGAGATCGCATAATTTTCCCCATACATTCAAGCAGTGGTAAGGTTGTGGGTTTTGGCGGACGCACGCTAGATTCAAACAATCCTGCAAAATATATCAACTCCCCACAAAGCAAGATTTTCAATAAATCAAAACTGCTCTATGGCTACTATTTTGCTAAAGATTCTATATTCCGAGAAAAAAAAGTCATCGTGTGTGAGGGCTATATTGATGTGATTATGCTGCATCAAGCGGGCTTTAAAAACGCTGTGGCGACGCTTGGCACGGCTTTGACAAATGAGCATTTGCCACTTTTGCAAAAAGGCGATCCAGAGATTATCCTAAGCTATGATGGCGATAAAGCAGGCATTGCCGCGGCATTGCGTGCAAGTAAAATGCTAAGTGCGAAATCCGCGCTTGGTGGCGTGGTGATTTTTGAAGGGGGCAAAGATCCCGCAGATATGGTGCAAAGTAGCGCACAAAATAGCCAAAATACGCAGAATCCAAATGGACAAAGCAACGGAATAGAGGAGCTCAAGCGCCTTTTCTCAAAGCCAATTCCTTTCATCGAGTTTGTGCTAACGCAAATCATCGCAACTTTTGATTTAACTAATCCGCTCTCCAAACAAAAAGCCCTCTTAGAATCTCAAGCTTTTCTTAAAACGCTCACGCCACTTTTGCAGGCAGAATATGTCGATTTCCTTGCCCAACAGCTCAAAATCACGCCAAATCTCATTAAGATTCACCGCGCAAGCCAAAGCACGCAAGCACAAACACAAATTTATGCGCAAACGCAAAATGATATTGCCGAAAGTGTGCTAATCTACACGCTTTTAGAGCATAGAGATTGGCTTGATACCGCGCTTGAATACATTGATAGCGATGTGTTTTTGCATTACAAAAAGGAATTTGAACTTCTCCTAAGTGGGCAAAATGCGCAAGAAAATGAGAATCTGCGCGCGCTGTGGATAAATGAAAATCTCAAAAGCCTAGAAACGATTGAAGAACTTAGGGCGCATTTGCGTATTCTCATCACGCAAGCCTATAAGCGAGATTTGCGCGCTGTGCCAAATCTTGGGCTAGATTCTAAGCAAAAATTAGAATCTCTTGCTACAATCAAGCAAAAAATTTCACAACTTCAAAAAGGAGAACTTATAAGCTATGAAAAAAGCTTTAGCACTTTTTAGCGGGGGCTGTGATAGCCTCATTGCTATGAAACTTCTTAAAGATCAAGGTATCGAGGTTATCGCGCTGCATTTTAATATCGGTTTTGGCGGGAATAAGGATAAGATGGAGTATTTCAAAAATGCCACCGCGCAAATCCCCGTAGAGCTCAAAGTCATTGATATACGCGAGCAGTTTTTTAACTCCGTGCTTTTCAAGCCAAAATATGGCTATGGCAAGTATTTCAACCCCTGCATTGACTGCCATGCAAATATGTTTGGCAATGCGTTTAACTACCTGCTAGAGTGTGGCGCGGACTTTGTCATCAGTGGCGAGGTGCTAGGACAGCGCCCAAAATCCCAACGCAAACAAGCACTTGATGAAGTGAGAAAGCTTGTGCGCGAAATTGGCAAAGATTCTAAGTTTGATAGAATCCTAAGCCGCGATGGAAGCGATAAGAGCAAGCCAAAAACGCTTGATGAGCTACTTTTGCGCCCGATGAGTGCAAAGCTCCTAGAGCCTAGCTTTGCAGAAAAAATGGGCTGGGTGGATAGAGATAAACTCCTTGATATAAGCGGGCGCAGTAGGACAAGGCAACTACAAATGATAGAATCCTATGGGTTCAAATATTTTGAAAAGCCCGGTGGCGGGTGCTTGCTCACGCAAGATTCTATCGCGCAAAAGATGAAAGACTTATCCACACACCGCACGATGATACTTGAAGATATCGAAATGATAAAAGTAGGGCGCTACCTCGTGCTAGAAAATGGCGCGCGCTGTGTGGTTGGCAGGAATGAAGAGGAAAATCAAAAGCTAAGCGCGCCAAATCCGCTGATGGAAAAAATCACGCTTTTAGATTCTATCGGACCGGTGGGATTGATAGAAAAAAGCGCGTCAAAAGAAGATAAGCTTTTAAGCGCGCGCATTGTGCTGGGCTATGCCAAAACGCAACAAGGGCAGGAATACAGCGTGCAGATTGGCGATGAGATTTTCACCACACAAGCGCTTGAAAAGGAAAAAAGCGCACAATATTTGCTACTGAAATCTTAAATTGTGAGATTAAAGGGCTTTTGGGATTTAAAAATTTAAAAAGGAGGGGCTTATGGATTTTTTAAAAATTGCCAAAGAGGTGCTAGAGATAGAATCTAGCGCGCTTTTAGATTCTATGAAAAGGCTAGATTCTAGCGAGCTTGAAAAAATTGTAAAGCTTATTGCAAATGCTAAGGGCAAGCTCATTGTCGTAGGCGTGGGGAAAAGCGGGCATATCGGCGCGAAAATCTCTGCCACACTTTCTAGCACAGGCACACCTAGCGCATTTTTGCACCCAACAGAAGCAATGCATGGTGATTTGGGAATGATACAAAAAGATGATGTGATTTTAGCCATAAGCTACAGCGGGGAAAGTCAAGAGTTACTTGATGTAATCCCACATATCAAACGCTTTGGGAATCCGATCATCACAATGAGCAAGGATAAAAATTCCTCGCTTTCAAAAATGGGGGATTTTTTTCTTAATATTTTTGTGGAAAAAGAAGCCTGTCCGCTTAACACCGCGCCCACAAGTTCCACAACGCTAACGCTCGCGCTTGGCGATGTGCTGGCTGTGTGCCTTATGCATTACAGGGATTTTAAGCACAACGATTTTGCCTCATTCCACCCGGGCGGGAGCTTGGGCAAAAGGCTGTTTGTGAAAATTAGAGATTTGATGCAAACACAGAATCTGCCTATTATTGAGTGGGACACGCCACTTAAAGAATCTATCGTGGTGATGACTCAAGCAAGGCTCGGAAATGCGCTTATCACAAAAAATGGGAAGCTTGTGGCGGTGCTAAGCGATGGGGACTTGCGCCGTGCGCTGCTAAAAGAGGATTTCAACCTAGAAGAAAATGTGTTAAAATACGCAACAAAGAGCCCAAAAACTTGCAAGAATGCCGATATGCTTGCCTTTGATGCGCTAAAATTTATCGAGGAAAACAAGATACAAATACTTGTCATCACGGACGAGCAGGACAAAATACAGGGCGTTATACACCTGCACACGCTGATTTCTGCTGGGATTAAATCGTAGATTCTGCAGAATCTAACCTTGCGAAGGTTAAGTAGGGGGATTTAGGAATATTAAGGAGGGAGCATGTTTGAACGCATTGATATAATTTTCCGCAATATCGAGGATATACGCGATGATATTAACATTCTTTTGGGCATGGCAAAAATTTCGATGCTTGATTATATTATGATTAAACGCGGCTCGCAGGACATGCCAGAGACATTGACTTTCACGCTACTTGGGCAAATTGACGCAGAAGTGGAAAAACTCAAAAAAGAAATAGACGCACTCAATAAGCTAAAAAGGGAAATGTTGGTGTTTTAAAATAATTTATTTGCATACCTTTGGCTCTAAATTAGAATTTTACATACACTCAAAAATACTTTTTACGCTTGCTTTAACATATTCCTCATAGCTAGGTAATGTTTCCTTTTGATTGTAGAAAAAAAGCTTAACAACAATACTTTGCTTGTCGTTGTTGCTTGTAATATGATCCTTAAAGGTATTTTTGAATCCTTCAAGCTTAAAGCGTGCGATATTTTGTCCTTGCTTTAATCCCTTTGGGTCGATAAATATTATCGTATAGACACTAGTTTCTTTATGCCTTAACCAAAAAATAAAGTCTGGATAGAATCTTTTTTCGCTTTGCACTTCTTCATCAAAATATGGAATATAAATTTCATCAATATTTTCTACAAGTTTACTAAAACACCATTCATAAGCTTTTAAAACATTATCATCAAGCTTTATATATTCTTTTAATTCCTTTAAAAACTCAATTTCACTTGGTATTTTAATGCTATTATGAAATTTTATCATCATTTTCTTTGGAAATTAAGGGGCTATAATAATGCTCTTTTAATTCAGCATCAATAGTGTAGCCCATAAATTTAGCCTCTTGAGCTGCTTCTTTGAGTTTTAAGACTTCATCTATGCTGATTTTTCCTGCTTCAAACTCTGCTTTTAACTCTTTATCACTTTTTGCTCTTGAAACTTCTTTTATTTTTTGATTTAATTCCTCAATCATATTATAATTTAGTGTGCTTGTAAAATGATGAAAATGCTTTATCTCATCATTTATTGGTTCAAATTTTTCTAGCACCTTATAGCTTCTTGTAAAAAAGTTATCAAGCATTTTTAGCATTTTTTCATAGTCATGAAATTGTTTTCTGCCTTCTATCACGGCTATATTGCTTTTATTTTTGATTTTTTCTAAAGTCTTAAAACCTAAAGCCTCGCTTTTTAAATTAGCACTTAAAAGCAAAACATCTTCATCATAACTTTGCATAAAATCACAAAGCCCATTATAATCATCTTGTGAAATCTTATAGCTTCTTTCTTGCATAGCTTCTGTCTTATATTTTGGCACATATAAAGGCTTAAAAGTTTGATTTTTTCTAAAGCCTTTTAGGGCTTTTTTCGAGCTAAATTGCTGCATTTTTTCTAAGATATATTTAATCGCTTCTTTATCGCTAGCCATGATAAAAAGCGTTTCAAGCCATTGATTTTTAAAGCCTAGTTTTGCGCTTATATCAAAGCTTTTTAAGCCACATTTTTCAAGTCTTTTACGCAAGTATGCAAAAGGCTCGATTCTTACACCCCTACCAATGGTTTGTAAAACATATTTTTTTGCCTGCGTGCTACCTATATTGATAAAATTTATGATATTCACGCGGTTACTATCCCAGCCCTCGCTAAAAACCTTGCTACCCATCATTATATTTATAGGCGAATTTATATCATTAATATTTGCAAAATATCCTTGCTCTAAATCCTCGCCTATATCAATTCCTAGTTTAATAATATATTCTTTTTGCCACTCCTTAATATTTCCTATATTTAAAAGTAAAAAGGGCTTACTTGCATTCTTGCTTTTAAAAACAAGTTCCTTATCATTACCCTTTATCTTGCAAGCCTCAATGCCAGCATTTGCACTTGCATAAAATACACTTTGTTTTACCTCATCTAAGCTTATGTCTTTTAGCTTTTCTATAAGTGCATTATCTAAATAATACGTCCCAAAATATAAGCTTGCTTTTTCTAAATCCTTGCAAAGTTTTGCTAATAAACCCTCAAAGTCCTTAACCTCGCCTTTAACTATCTTTAATATAGCTTCAAAATATAGCTTTATACCAGCTATTTTCGTATTTACCTTATCTGAAACTGCTATGATTAAAGGATTATGATAAAGCAATTTTTTATGTTCATCTTTCTCAAAAGAATTTTCAAACTGCGTAAAAAGCTCCTTTTTAGCCTTTAAAATAGCCGCAAAGATAATAAAACTTTGCATGATTTTTTCAAGCTGTTCTGCCTCGTTTTCTCCACTTGAAAAAGCCTTTAAATCAGAATCTAGCACAGCGATATTTTTACCATAGCCATCAAGATTAAACTTTTCCAAATTATAATTAAACGCACAAGTTTGCATATCAATTTCATCATCAAAAGTCGCAGAGAAATTAAAGATAAATCCACTTGGTTTAGCATCTTGCCTAAGTCCTTTTGCAAGCTCATTGATATAGTTTTTGCGCGTTGAAAAGCCACTATCGCCCCTATGTGCTTCATCAAGCAGGATATACCAGCCATTTTCGCATAAATAATTTTTATAATTTAGCCTTTTTGCCTTTTTATCTTTGCCTACATTTGCTTCATTATCAAGTAAATCACTGCGCGCTATATACAGCTTGCACGCACTTTCAAAAAGATTTGGCGCACTTTGTTTTTCATATTCTTTAAGTTCTAGAATCTGAATAGGCTTTTCTTGAAAATTATTATAAAGCAAGATGGTGTTTTTAAATTGTTCTAAAATTTTATCATTTGGAGCAAGGAGCATTATGGGCTTAGATTCTAATTCTTTTTTATGCATAAGCATAGCTAAAATCGCAATAAGCTTTATCATAACAATGGTTTTTCCACTCCCAGTTGCCATCCAAAAACTCGCGCGATTGATATTCTCAAGTTTTAGCCTACTATCATAACTTTGATAATGTGCTAGCAAGCCCTTTATATCATAAGTTCCTTGAGGAATAGGGCATTCTTTAAAAAGCATTAAAGCAATAATAGCATTTCTAAGGGCTTCACTTTGATAGCTTTCAAGTGTGATTTTATCACTAAAACTAGTAAAATCAATACTTTCTAAAATATCATTAAAGCTAGTTTTATCAATGCGTTGATTAATGATTTCATTAAGTATTAAAGTATCGGCTTTTTGTGTATTTTGCTTTTTGCTCATTTATTTTCCTTTGTGCGATTACTTAAGGCTTTATATTCTGCTTCAAGTATATTTTTATCGTCTTTATCGGCTTCTAAAGCCTGCTCTTTTTTTCTTTTTTTATCAAAAATTTCATATTTTGGCATAACTATATTTTTCATCTGCTCATTTGAAATGCTTCCATTTCCTTTTAAAATTTCTAAGCCTTGAAATTTAAGCAAGGTATCTACATTTTCTTTCCAAAAATCCATAGTTAAAACTTGTTTTGATTTAACACGAAGCTCAGCAGATTCTAAAAACACATTTACTAAGCGATTTAGGCTATCTAGTTCATCTTTATTAAGGTAATTTTTAGCAATGATAATATCGCCCTTTCTTACAACATTGCCCTTAAAGCTTGTAAGCCCCATATTTAAAGCATTTTCATTAGCTCTTGTGCAAATAAGTTCAGCCGCACTTTGTCCTGTGATAGCAAAAAGCAACTTATTTTGTATATTTGCAAAAAACATTTGTGTTGTTTTATCGCTTGCATCATAATCTACGCTTAAAGCAAAAAGATCACGAACCTTTTGATAAAATCTCTTTTCACTGGCTCTAATATCTCTAATTTGCTCTAAAAGCTCATCAAAATAATCAGTCCTACCATTTGGATTTTTAAGCCTATCAGTATCGATGATAAAGCCTTTTTGAAGATAATGTCTAAGATTTTCATTCGCCCAAATTCTAAACTGCACGCCTCTTTTACTACGCACACGAAAACCAACAGCCAAAATCATCTCTAAAGAATAAATTTTTATTTTATATTGCTTGGAATCTGTAGCGGTTGTCAAGTAATCCTTGACAACTGAAATATCGCTTAACTCCCCATCTTTTAGGATATTTGCTATATGTAAGCTAATATTTTGCTTGGAGGTAGCAAAAAGTTTTGCCATATCATTTTGAGAAAGCCAAACGCTACTGCCTAGCTCATAAAGCTCGACTTGTGTTTTTCCATCTTTAGCGGTATAGATTATTGGGGGATGCATTATTATTTAGCCTTTTTATCAACGCATATTTTATATGAGTTAGCTATTCTTACTTCTTTTCCACCAACTTCAGCGGTAAAAAACTTTTCAAATATGATATTGGAAAAATTGTCTATGTCTTTTATTTCATGTATTTTAAATTTCCCATCTTTAATTAAATTAGGATTGTATTTTTTTGCATATTCTAAATATTTGTTAGCATCCTCATTTGTTATGCTCTCTAGTTTATCTACTATCAAAGCTAAAGTCTTCAATTTTGACTTGTTTATCTTAGATAGCTCTATATCCTCTGCAATATCTAAAAATGGATATTTTTCAGTGTTTGTAAAATTTTTCCAATCATCCTCATTTGCATCTCTATAGTATTTTAAAAAATGAGGAAATATTTTTTCTAGGTTGATAAACTTAGCAAAATATATCTTTTTTTGTTTTTGCTCCCAATATACATCAGGTTTTGGTAAAATAGGTATAGAAATTTCTTCTTCAATGCTTATTTTATTTCCTAATTTAAACCAAAGCAATGATTTTTTCTCTATTCTTTGACTTGGCATTACCCTTTGAATATATAATTTTATATCACTGTTGGCTTGATCTTTTTCAAAAAAATAAAATGTTTCTATAGATTTAAGGTCTTCTCCTTTTGCCATGTTGCAACTTGTAGAATTTAAAATACGATTCAAATATGGCTCTATATCCTCATCGTTAGTCTCAATGAAAAATATTTCATCATCATCAAGCTTATAATTCAAACCGTCTTTAGTAAAATCTATTTCTACATAATCCTTAACATTGAAATCCCATATATCAGATTCAATATTTTCAATAAGCTTATAAAAGCCATTTTTTCCTTTTCCATAAACGCTACTCATTTTTAATTCTCCTTTCTATAATCAAAATATACAAAATTATTTAATCGTATTAAGGTTGAATATTTGTGTGTATCCTTAATATTTTCTTTTGAAATTAAAAATATTTTGTAACCAGCAAATTCTTGATTTGTGGAATCTATTTCTATCTCATAAAAGTGATAACCATAAAAAAGCAAATATGGATTAAAATAAGAAAATTTACCCTTAAGTATTAAGAGATAGATACATGTAAAAACTAAAGCAAAAATAATCCAACTATAAAACACATTATGCTTATCGTAAGGAATGCTTAAAGCAATGACAAAATAAGTTATGTAAATGGGTATGTATTTTGGTTCAGCAATTTCAACCTTGCAACATATCATACTATCATTAGGCTTGCATTTCTTTTTAATTGTGTAAATATACAAATAAGATATAGCAGCCGCAACACAAATAATAATTACAGACAAATATATATTATTTAGTTTAAAACTAAAAATATCAATATAAATATCAGTATTTTTTATAATAAAAAATACAATTAATGGCGTTAAAGACATAAATACATAAGTGAAATAAAAACACCTTAAAAATATTAGAAACACTAACACTTCTCACTTCTCCCAAAAGATAAGGTTTTTTAGTCGTGGGTATTTTTGTATATCTATGCTATCAATTTGCACTATGTCGCCACTATCAAATTCGCAGGTTTCTATGCCTTGGTTATCAAGAAAAACTCTTTTGATTTTAACGCCATTTAGGTTGCTAAGTGTAGTAAATATATCAAAATCCTCTCTATAATCACTCATATCTAAATGCGCTATTTTGTCTTTTTGTATTGTTTTTATAAGTTTGCGGGATTTTTTATAGTCTATTATTGCTTGGTATTTTTGCAGATTTTGTGGATTGCTTCGCTCGCTTTGCTTACTCGCAATGACAGCAGAATCTAGCACATATTCACAATTTGCTAAGGCTTCATCATAGCTTTCTAGTTCGTAGTATTTAAAAGCTCCGCCGCCTTTATAATCCACTTCTTTGCTAATCCCGCTTGCGAAACCTGCTATAACTTTTTTCATACGAGGAATAATAACTTTATAAAAATGCTCACCCATTTCTACACCTAACCATTTACGCCCTAGTTTTTGGGCTGTAGCTATAGTTGTTCCACTACCTGCAAAAAAATCTAAAATTATAGAATCTTTATTGCTACTTGCTTTTACAATTCGTTGTAGCAAAGCTTCTGGTTTTTGGGTAAGATTAGAATCCGATTCTACACGTTCGGTAGAAGTTGAACCTATAATTGGAATATTCCACATTGTATCAACATATCTATCGTATGAAGTTTCATATATAATATTTCCATTTTCATCTCTTGCCCTCATATTTTTACCATCTCTACCCTCTCTTTTGCTTAGCACTACTGGCTGTTCTCTCAATTCTTTCTGACGATAAAAAATAAAATTTTCCGTTTTCGATGAATTTAAAATGGATTCCGTGTTTTTTGCAAAACTATTGCCACTATTGGCCATTTTATTTGAATAATACCAAATCACCTCATTTCTAAAATTATCCTCTCCAAAAATATTATTTAAAAGTTCACGTCCACGATAGTTTGCATTATGGTCTAAATGCAGATAAAAGCTCCCCTTACTACTTAACAAATCTCTTGCTAGCTCAAGGCGATTATGCATTAAGCTTAGCCATGTAGAATCTTGGAATTTATCTTTGTATTCAAAATCGCTACCTGTATTAAAAGGTGGGTCAATATAAATCAAATCAATTTTATTTTGATACTTTGGCATAAGGGTATTTAGGGCTTGAAAATTATCACTTTTGATAAGCTCGCCATCAAGATGATTTTCAAGATTATCAAAAAGGCTTAGGATCTTAAAAGTCGTTTCTTTACTAAAATGCTTTGTATCAAGGGGTAGGAATTGATACTGTTTTTCTTGCTTGCTATTGTTGGTTTCATTTTCTTGCAACGATAAAGAACCTAAAATTTCCAAAAACTCATTAGCATTAAAATTTTCACTAGCAAGCTTTAAATCCTGCCATTCTTTTAGCTGCGATTCAAAGCCTTTATCTTGTGTTAAATTTAACAAAAATTCCTGCCACAAGCCTTGTTCTTTAATCTGCTTTGCAATCTTATCAAGGCTAAAAACATAATGCGTCTTTTTAGCAAATTTGGGCTTTAACCAAATTGCTTTTAGCTCGTCCTCAAAATCAGCGATTAAATCTATCGTTAGCTTCGCGGCGTCTTTAATCTTTGCGATTTTTGCTAAAGTCTCTTGCGTAAAATCACCTAATTTATCATCTTTATGCAAGTAAGAAAAAAGCCACAAGTCAAATTGTTCGTTTAAAAACTCGCGCGCATTTTTATGGATAAAAAAATCCACTTCATTTTGCCTTTTATAGCTTGCAAAATCCTTTTTTAGATTTTCTTCTTTAAGTTTATATTTTTTTAGCTCTTTTATAAAATCTTCGCTAAATTCGTTTGAGTTTTGCTTGAAAACATTGCTAAGATTCTCAAAAAGTTCTTTTTGATTGCTTACTTTTATAATTATTGTTAAATCCTGCTCCTCTTTTTCTATGCTAGCTATTTTAAAAATTATTTTGTTTTTTGTATTATCAGCATTTTGTTTAAACTCGCTCGCATCAAATTTAAGTATATAATTTTCACCCTCAAATTCCATGCTTTTATAAAGTGTATCAGATTTTACATAGTATAAATCCTGCGTTTTATAAAATAAGCTTGTATCGCTAGAATTGCTATAAACTCTAGCATAAATGTTTTTATAGATGGGGGTATTATTAAAAAATGGCGTGCCTGTTTCGTTTAGATAGGTATCAAAAAAGGTATAAAGCTTGTTATAAATATCTTGATTTTCATGAGTATCTGCACCTATGAAATTTTCTAGTTTTGATTTTAAGTGTTTAAAATATTTTGCCTTAATTTCAAGCAAATTTGTAAAACCGCTTTTATCTTTTATATCTTTAATTTTTGAGCCAAGATAGCAAGATTCTAATCTTGAGTAAAATTCTAATTTATGATTCATTTTCTGCCTTTTATAGTAAATTTTGGCACTGCTATATTATCAGAAATAGCCTTAAATACTAATAGTAATTAACTTTTTATGGCTAGCTGGTAAGCTTTTACCAATCTCTCTAAATCATACCTAGCATTTCGTGGGCTTGTGGAAGGTAAGGTGTGGATTTTTAGGTTATTTATAGTGTGTGTTTGCTGTGATTGATAGATTTTGAAAAGTTTTGTGGCAGTCGCGCCATTTAGACAGATGGTGCGGATATTTGTATTTTTAATAAGCGCGTAAATATCATTAAACGCATGGACTTTGAGACTTGCATCATCAGAGCGCGTTATCTCGCATTGCTTAGTAATATCCCATAGCACAAGCCCGTGCCTTGTGAGAAAGTCCTGATATGTCGCGATATTTACAGAATCTAGCGGCGGCAGATTCTCACCAAAAATCGCGCAAAGCAGCTTCCAAAAGCGATTTTGCTTGTTCGCATAATAAAACCCCACTTCACGCGACACCACAGAAGGAAACGAGCCTAGTATCAGAATCCTAGAATCCTCATCAACCCTCGTCGGCGCAAATGGATGGATTTGCATATCAGCATTCAAGGCTAGTCCACCTTTTGTGCTAAACCAACCTGTGGGTGCACCTTTCATTTCCTCCCATCTTCTAGCACTTTACGCACTCCGTTAGATTCTATTTCTACAACAACATAAGGCAACCCTTGTTTATTTAGTTCTTTCATAAATGGGTCGGGGTCGTTTTGCTCGATATTCCAGATTCCAGCTCCCTGCGTTGCATTTGAGCGATAAATTGCGGATTGTTCGCTCAATGCTTGGTCATTTGCGTCTAGCAAACTCCCTTCGCCTTTCGCTCCAAAACCACAATTTCTCATCTCAACTGCTTCCGCATGGTTTTCGTTTGCCAACTCAACAGCATTATCAATACCCTGATATTCCCCGCCTTTTGGCATATCGCTATTGAGTTTTAAACGCTCGGCGTTAAAATCCATAGAATCTGAAAAATGTGGATTTTGCGAAGATTGAGTGAAAGCCACATTTTTGGGCTGCCCAATGCCCCATTTCCCCTCGCATATCAGCTTCGCTCCAATCATCGCTGGAACGCCTGTTGTATAGCTCACACCTTGTGCATTTACCTCACGATAGCAAGCCTCATGGTCGCAAATATTATAAATATAAATTGTGCGCTCCTTGCCGTCCTTCGCGCCCTTCATATAGCAGCCAATATGCGTTTGCCCCTTTGTGCGAGGCGCAAGGCTTGCAGGGTCTGGCAGCAGCGTTTTTAGCACCTGAATAGGCACTAAATTTGTGCCATTATGCGCCACCTCATCAACGCGCAAAAGCCCAACATTCTCAAGGCATTTCATGTGTGTTAAATAGCTTTCCCCAAAAGTCATAAAAAAGCGGATTTTACGCAACCCTCGGATATTTCGCACAAGAGATTCCAACTCCTCATGATAGAGCAAATATGAATTTTTCACGCCAACCTCTGGGTATTCCCATTCTTTCATTAATTTTAGCGGCGCAACATCTCGCCAAGTCCCGCCCGCATAAGGCTCATTACGCAAATCCTGCGTGTTAGAATCTAGCTTAAAATGCTTTTCCTCGCGCTCAAATTTGCGATAGATTTTATCCTCTTGTAGGTCGGGGTTTAACGCAGAATCTGCGCTCCCTGCTTTCTCGCCCAATACTGACGAATCCCTCGTCCAATAGCGCGCTTTGCTAGAGACTTCACGCAAATTTATTTCTGGATTAAAATTAGTCGCAAAGGCATAGCCGTGATCCCCCGCGTTGCAATCCAAAATATCGATGCTATGGATTTCATCAAAATAATGCTTTTGCGCGTAGGCACAAAAAACATTTGTAACGCCCGGGTCAAAGCCGCTACCAAGCAGCCCAAAAATCCCCGCTTTTTTGTAGCGCGCATCATAAGCCCATTGCTCCTTATACTCAAAATGCGCGGAGTCTGGGTGCTCGTAGTTTGCGGTATCAAGATAATGCACCCCTGTGCGTAGGCAGGCTTCCATAATGCTTAAATCCTGATAAGGCAGCGCGACATTCACCACCACAAGCGGTTTTACGCGCTCAATCAAAGCCACCAAGCTATCCACATTATCTGCATCAACTTCTGCAATTTCGATTTCTCCCAAGCCCTTAGAGCGCACAGAATCTGCTATTGCTTTGCATTTGCTAAGTGTGCGGCTAGCTAGCACGATATGTGAGAAAACCTCCCTATTTTGCGCGCATTTATGCGCCACAACACCGCCAACGCCCCCCGCTCCGATTTGTAAAACTACTGCCATATTTGCTCCTTAGTTGCTTTAAGCTGGATTCTATCTCAAAGCCCTAGATAAAGGGCGGATTCTATCAAAATTTTCTAAAAATGTGTAGAATCCTAAACTCTTGCTTAAATTGTAAAAATACGCTGTGGGCGTTGTTTTAAAGCCTTTATAATGAAAGAACATACCTCGTGTATGAAACCAACATAAAGGATACATAATGAGGCTTTTGTTTCTTGCGCTACTAAGCACGATGTTTCTCACCGCAACGAGTATTGACACAAGCAAAATAAGTGTGACTTGGACTGCTTATAAAACACCGCAAAAAGTCGCTGTGAGCGGAAGTTTTGGCGATATCAAGTTTAAGTTTGGTAAGCAGAAAAAAACTCTCGCGCAAACGCTACAAAACGCAAGCGCTGTGATTGATCCTATGAAGGCTGATCTCAAAGATGAGGTCAAAAATAAAAACATACGCGAGCATTTCTTTGCAAAATTTGAAGGCAAGGAAATCAAGGTGACGCTCAAAAATGTCATCGAAGGCAAGGACTGCGGGAGCATACTAGCCACTGTCAAAATGAATGGCAAAAGCGCAAAAATCCCTATGGAATACACCATCACAAATGGAATTCTAAAGGCTGAAGGCTTGCTTGATTTAAGTCTTTTTAAGCTGGATTCTGCGAGAGAGAATCTACAGAAAAAAGTCGCAATCGAACATGAGGGGATAACTTGGCCACAGGTAAAAATTGCCTTTCAAGCGCCTGTAAAGCCATAGCTGCATCTTAGATTCTCAATTTATTTTGAGAATCTAAGGCATTACAAAAAAAAATCTAGATTCTACTCCGCGATAACTTCGCATTTTACGAGCTTTGTTTTTTGACCTTTTTTACAATTGTTGGCTTTTGCGTGCCTTCAATGCATTGCTTACTTATCGTTATTTCACAACCATTGAGCTCTGGTAAATCATACATTAAGTCATTTATATGCTCTTCAATAATCGAGCGCAATCCACGCGCACCGATTTTTCGCGCAATGGCAAGTTGGGCAATCTTTGCCACAGCACCTTTATCAAACTCTAGTTTCACATTATCCATCGCAAAAAGCTTTTGATACTGCTTAATAAGCGCATTTTTAGGCTGTGTGAGGATTGCTATCATTGCTTTTTCATCGATTGGATTAAGCGTGGTAATCACCGGCAAGCGCCCGATAAGCTCTGGAATCAGCCCATAACTCACCAAATCATCTGGCTCAACCAAATGCAAAAGATAGCTTTCATCGCTTTTGCCATGTTTCTGCCCGTGGAATCCCAGCACATTCCCGCCCACGCGCCTTTTAATAATCTCGCTCAACCCATCAAATGCCCCACCACAAATAAACAAAATATGGCTTGTGTCAAGCTGTATAAACTCCTGATTTGGGTGCTTTCTGCCACCTTTTGGCGGGATATTTACCACACTTCCTTCGATAATTTTCAAAAGCGCTTGTTGCACACCTTCCCCACTCACATCGCGCGTTATAGAGCGATTTTCAGAAAGGCGCGAAATTTTATCAATCTCATCGATAAACACAATCCCTCTCTGCGCGCGCTCGATATCGCCATCTGCAGCCTGATAAAGGCGCGTTAAGATATTTTCCACATCTTCGCCTACATAGCCTGCCTCTGTCAAGCTTGTCGCATCTGAAATAGCAATTGGCACATCTAAAAATCGAGCCAAAGTCTGCGCCATAAGCGTTTTCCCGCTCCCTGTTGGTCCTATAAGCAAGATATTTGATTTTGAGATTTCCACATCTTTGAGAGATTCCAATGCAGATTTTGCGGAATTTGCGGAATCTAAAGCATTTAAAGCGCCCGCGTTCATCTCCATACTTATGCGCTTGTAATGATTATACACCGCTACGCAAAAAACCTTTTTCGCCTCATCTTGCCCAATGACATATTCATCAAGCTTTGCGTGCAATTCTTTTGGCGTTGGGATACGAATATGCGGATTTTGCGTCTCCTCTGCAATGTAGGGCTTGTCATGCTTACTTAGTATGCTTTCCCCACTTCTTATGCAATTTCTACAAATAAACACATCTTGCCCGGTTTTATTCCCTGTCAAAATAAGATTATTTGGCGTCTCTGGGCTTCCACAGAAGCTACAATACTTAGTCATTGTGTCTGTCCTTATTTTTTATAGCAATTCCCCTTGTGTTTGAGAGGATAAACTCACAAATATAGCGTTGCGCTTGAGAAATATTCGGGGATTCTAACTCTTTTTGTGCGAGCTCTTTAATCGGTGCGGTGTGAGAAAATAGCTTTTTATACAAAGCCGAGATTCCATCGATCTCCTCTCTATTAAACATCTTGCGTAGGCGATGCTTGTTTAGCCCGATGATTGCCGCATGATTCCCATGCGCCATACAATAAGGGGGCAAATCCTGCACGAGCGCGCTAAAAGCAGCCACCATACAGCCATCGCCGATTTTCACAAATTGATGCGCAGCCGACACACCACCAAAATTCACATAATCACCCACATGCACATGTCCGCCAAGTGTCGCCACATTTGCAAAAATGCAATGATTCCCCACGACGCAATCATGCGCCACATGCGCATACGCCATAAAAAGATTGTTGCTTCCTATTGTCGTTTTACCGCCTCCGCCTTGCGTGCCTTTATTGAGCGTGACGCATTCTCTTATGATATTATCATCACCGATGACAAGTTCCGTATTTTCACCCGCATATTTCAAATCCTGCGGTGGCACGCCCACGCACGCACCATTAAAAATCTTATTACGCGCGCCAAGTGTCGTATTCCCTGTGATCGTTACATTATTGCCTATTTCACAATCATCACCAATGACAACCCCTGCATCAATCACGCAAAAATGCCCGATTTTGACATTTTTACCTATCTTTGCGCCACTTGCGATGACGGAATGAGGAGAAATTCCTTCCATAGCCCTCTCCTTAAAATTTAACTCTTTTTAAATTATATTCTCTAATTGCCACAAAACTGCTAATTTAAGCCTTTACGCCATCGGCAATCATCGCCTTAAGCTCGGCTTCTGAAACAAGCTTTTCATCGACAAAAGCCTGCGCGCCCAAACTCCAAACACTGCCCTTGTGCTTTAAAACATTCAGCTTATATACAAGCTTATCGCCCGGCACGACAGGCACGCGAAATTTGACATTATCAATTGTCATAAAATACACAATTTTATTTTCCGCCTCTTTTGTATTATCACCAAACATACTCACAAATGCCAGCAAACCACCAGCCTGCGCCATTCCCTCAATCTGCATAACGCCGGGATAAATTGGCTGTTTTGGAAAATGCCCCAAAAAAACCTCTTCATTAATTGTGACATTTTTATACGCTTCAATGCTTACCTGCGGCGTGATTGAAACCACTCTATCCACAAGCAGCATAGGATAGCGATGTGGCAGAATCTCGCGAATCTTGTTAATATCCATCATAGTTTGCTCCTAAAATGTAATATTTTGCTAAAGGGGCGCATTGTAGCAAAAAAATGTTTTGTTTCATATTAAAGCCTTGGCACCTTTTTAAGGGCTTGTTTGTATGCGTGCTTTTTGCATGCTAGCTTTAAGAGAGAGCAGATTCTTGCTGTGAAAAATCTTGCAAATGTGGCTGTGGATTTGCATTGCCAGCGATAACCCTAAACACGCCCTCCTCTTGGAAAATCGTATGTATATGCAAGCGCAGGTTAGATTCTATACGCTCATCAAGCACGATGATTGGATTAATGCTCGAAAATCCACAAAGACTCACGCGCAAGATATTTTCCATTTCATACGCAATCGGATTTGCCAAAAGCTCTTTGACACTTTTATATGCGCTTCCACAAAGGGTATTAAAATCTCGCAAAGACAAAAACACACTATCATCTTTGCTCGCTATGCCTAAATGGATAAGATGAGATTCTAGATTTATTGCTTTTTTGGGCGTATTTGGCGTGCTGTATCCTAGAATCTGTCTTAGTGCAAGTGGCGAAGACACACTACTTTCAATCCATACAACCTTAGAAGTTTTGACATTATTTTTACTTTTAGAATCTGCCAAAACATAAATATCAAGGGGCGCGCCATTAATGAAAGCCACGCTTCGCAGATTGCGCCACGCGATGATGGGGCGCTTCGCAAGGATATAGGGCGTAGATTCTCGTTCATACATATCGCGCTTTTTGAAAGTCTCTAGCCTGTCCTCATTGCTCGCTGGCAAAAACTGCTGGCTAATATTTTCTAGCAACTCTAAAGAGATTTTCTGACTTTTTTGTCGTTGTTTAAGAAGCGCAAACTCACAACCACAATACCCTTGCCGATACAAATTATCCTCGCGCGCAAGCTGGGCTTGCTCCTGCGTGCCACCATTGCTACGCACATCGATTTTGATAAACTCCAAACCATATTCTTGCGCGATTTTATCCCCTTGCGCGTAGAGAATCTGCTGTTCTTTCATAGGGCTTGAAAGCAAAGTCGTGGTAAAGATTCTAATATTTTTTTGCTTTGCAAAAACCGCGGTTTTTATCAAGCGGATATCAAAGCATTTCACGCAGCGCTCGCCCTTTTCTGGCTCGTCTTCTAAGCCCTGCACACCTGCAAGCCAATCTTCCAACTCATACTCCCCTTCAAAAAGCTCGATATTTAGCATTTCACAGCTACGCTTGACATCATTAAAACGCAGTGTATATTCTGAGCGCGGGTGAATATTTGGATTATAAAAATACCCGATAAGTTGAGAATCTGGATATTTCGCGCGTAACTTTTGTAAAAAATAATGACTATCCACCGAGCAACAAATATGCACCAAAATCATTTTTTATCCTTATCCGATGTGTAGGCGTAATACAAAAACCAAATACTGCCACCGACAAATACGATTGCCAAAAATACAACCATCGCCCAATCAAGCAATTCCATATCTTAAATTCCTTTCAATTTAAAGTTCCATGTGAAACATTTTCATTATTTTGCAAACTTTTGCAATTATCCTTTTGCCTCCGCTTCTCTGTCTATTTTTCTATCTGCGCTCAAATCTTTCTCCTTTTCTCGCAATTGCCCACATGCTGCGCTGATATCTAAGCCCTTAGATTCTCTAATCGTGCAAAGCAAGCCTTTTTGCGTAAGAAAGTCCGCAAATTCCCGCGCTTTCTCCATACTCGGACGCCCAAACTTGCTCCCTTCGTGCGGATTAAACAAAATCACATTCACCTTTGATCTAATCCCATTAAGCAAAGAAAGCAATTTTTTTGCCTCCTTAAGGCTGTCATTCAAATCCTTAATCATCAGATATTCAAACATCACGCGCTTACGCAAATCTATGGGGAATTTTCGTACTTCATCCAAAACCTGTTGAATATTATATTTACGATTCATAGGGATAAGAGCCGAGCGCAATTTATCATCGACCGCATGCAAAGAAATAGCCAACTGCACACCAAGATTAAGCTTCCCTAGTTCGCGGATTTTTGGTGCGATACCGCTTGTAGAGATTGTCTGCCTACGCGCAGAGATACTCAAGCCATCAAGCTCACTTAGGATTCTAATCGCTTTTGTGACATTTTCTAAATTATCCAGTGGTTCGCCCATACCCATATAGACGATATTCACGCGCTTTTGCGGGGGGATTTCATTATGCGCTTTTATTTGCACGATTTGCTCGACGATCTCACCAGATTCCAAATCCCTTTGGAATCCTCCCTTTGCTGTAAAGCAAAATGCACAACCCACCTTGCACCCAACTTGTGAGGAAACGCAGATACTCCATTTTTCAGAATTAAGAATCTTGCCATCTTCATCTTGCAACTTTTCTTTCATTTTTAGCAAAACAGATTCAAAAGTATAGCCATCTTTTGTTTTAAAAAGATATTTTTTGCTTCCGTCTTTACTCTCCTCTACTTTAAGAATCTCCAAATTTTTCGCGCAAAATTGCCCCGCTAGATTCTGACGCAAATCTTTTGGTAAATCCGACATTTCCAAAAAATCCTGCTTATAATACACATACAACCATTTATAAATCTGCTTTGCGCGAAACTTTGGTTGGAAAATCTGCGCTAGCTCATCAAGCGTATAGCTAAAAATATTTTGACTTTTTTCAGACTTAGGCGCGCTTGTATTTTTTGTAGCATTTGCAGTTTTTGTGCCTTCTGTGATTTTTGTCATTTCCATCATGAACCTTGCCTTAAGTCCAAAAGTTTTGTATAAAAATTTTCAAGTTTTGTTTTTAGCGCATTGTGATTTGTCATAAATTCTTTATGAGCATTTGGCGCGCAATAATTACTCACACACAAAATCCCACAACATGGAATCCTAAAATATTCTGCCACTTGTATCACAGAAAAAAACTCCATATTTTCCAGCAAGATTCCTCGCATGAAAAATTCCTGCGCCACAACAGAATCTGTAGTAATATAATTTGAGCTATTGATAATTGTTCCACATGAAACAAATTCTTTTTTGCATTCCATTTCTAAAATCTTACCAAAACCACCCTCGCCTTTTTGAGATTCTCTAAATTCCAACTTTGACTCCACGCGATTTTGCAATGGCGTGTAAGATTTATCAAATAAACTTGAAGATTCTATCTGCGTAGCTGTGCGCGAAAAATGCAAATCAAATATTTGAGAATCTTTCCCATACGCTCCCGCACTTCCGATAAAAATAATTTCGCTAGGTTTTTTCTCCAAACAAATGCGCGTGAGATTATAGGCGCTTTCCACCAACCCAACGCCAATTACACTCGCAAAGCTAAAAATTTCATTTCTCCCAGCACAAACAAACATGTTTTCTCGCTTTAGATTCTCACACTTATATTATGTTTAGCAAGGAATTTTTTAAGCTCCAAAATTTGTATCTCCTCATAGTGAAACACGCTCGCTGCCAATGCCGCATCAGCACCGCACAAAAATGCGTCTAAAAAATCCTGCATTTTCCCCGCGCCCCCACTTGCGATGATAGGGATAGGCGCTAGCTTGCTTACCATTTTGATACCTTCCAAATCATAGCCATTTTTCACCCCATCGCAATCCATACTTGTGAGCAAAATTTCCCCAGCGCCCCTTTGCGCCACTTCCTTACACCATTCTAACAAATCCCTTTGCGTATCAATGCGCCCACCATTACTATACACGCTCCATTTTGGCGCGCAAGAATTTTCAGAATCCACCCTTTTGTAATCAATCGCCACGACTATGCACTGCGAGCCAAATCTTTTTGCGCCTTCTTCTATAAGTGCGGGATTCTTAAACGCAGAGCTATTAATACTCACTTTATCACAGCCTGCATTGAGCAGACTATACATATCTTCAAGGCTATTTATCCCCCCGCCAACGCTAAAAGGAATAAAAATCTCGCGTGCCACTTTCTTCACCACCTCAAGCATAATGCCACGCTTTTCATGACTTGCGGTAATGTCCAAAAACACCAACTCATCAGCGCCTTCATCATTATAGCGACGCGCCACTTCTATCGGATCTCCAGCGTCTTTTAAACCCAAAAAATTTACGCCTTTTACCACGCGCCCATCTTTTACATCAAGGCAAGGAATGATTCTCTTTGCAAAATTCATCAAAGTACCCTTTAATTCTAATAAAATTCAAGGAAAATTATCTAACTTTTGGTTATAATTATAGCATTTTTGGTTGGGAATTTTATGAGAAATATCACAGACACGCACAAAGCAAAAAAGCATTTCGGGCAGAATTTTCTCAAAGATACTTCCTATATCCACAAAATCATTCAAGCCATTCCCAACGCCCCCTATAAGATGGTGGAAATTGGCATTGGCTTGGGTGATTTGACACAAGAGCTGGTGAAAAGAGATTTTCTCATAGCCTATGAAGTCGATAGCGACTTATGTTCTTTATTTTCTAAAAACTTCCCGCATTTGAGTGAAAAGCTAAATCTCATCAACGCAGATGTTTTAAGTCTGCAAGAGAAGCAAGAGCGCGATTGCTGGCTTTGCGATGAGCCTTATATGCTTATTTCAAACCTGCCTTATTATGTCGCTACGCATATTATTTTGCGTCTCTTGCGAGATTGCCAATGTAGGTATATTTTGGTAATGACTCAAAAGGAAGTGGCGCAGAAGTTTTGCGCAAAAGTAGGAATGCGTGAATTTTGCGCTTTGAGCGTATTAAGTGAGTTTTTTGGGAATTCTACGCTTTTATTTGATGTGCCAAATACCGCCTTTGAGCCTATGCCAAAGGTTACTTCAAGTGTATTTTGCATTGATAAAAGCACAAAAGAAATCCCAAAGGATTTTGATATTTTTGATTTTGAATCCTTCCTCAAACTCGCCTTTAGCGCACCACGAAAAAAGCTCAGTAAGAATCTAGGCAAGAATTTTAATCCAAAAGAAGTAGATTCTCTTTTTGAACAGCTCGCCATCTCCCCTAATGCTCGACCAAATGAAGTCAGCACGCAGCAGTATTTAAAAATCTATCAACAAAGGAGTTGAAAATGCAAGACAACACAAATGAAAATGTGCAAAATATGCAAAACACGCAGACACAAGACGCTCCACAAGAGCAAAAAGAAAGCCGTTTTAAAAATTTTGCAAAAAAATTTAGAGGCACGAAAGATTCTCAAAATAGGGATTCTCAAAACAAAGATTTTCAGAATCAAGGTAGAGAAGCGCAAAATAGGGATTCCAAAAACCAAAACAGAGGTGAGCAAAATAGAGGCGAAAACGAAGGGCGCTTTTCTCGGCAAAGAGACTACAATAATGCCTTGCAAGGACCACAGCAGACAAATCAAAATAACACAAGATTTGAAAAGCGCCGCTGGAGTGGCAAAAATCCTCAACCACAACAACACCAAAATATCGATGAAGTCAAAGATGGAATCCGCGAAGTGCGCAATCCAAATGAAAAAGACAATCTAGGCTTGCATAAAGACTTAAAACGCGGTGTGGAAGCAAACACGAGAATCCAAAAAGAAAGTCTCAACGCGCACACAAAGCTTAACCTCAACACAAAAGCAAGTGTTAGAATCACGCCTCTTGGCGGACTTGGCGAGATTGGTGGGAATATCACGGTGATTGAAACGCAAAATAGCGCGATTGTCATTGATGTGGGTATGAGCTTCCCTGATGAAACTATGCATGGTGTGGATATTTTGGTGCCTGATTTTAGCTATTTGCACGCGATTAAGGACAAAATCGCTGGCGTCATCATCACACACGCACATGAGGATCATATCGGTGCGGTGCCCTACCTCTACAAACAGCTACAATTCCCGCTCTATGGCACACCTCTGCCACTTGGAATGATAGGAAGCAAGTTTGATGAGCATGGGCTAAAAAAATACCGCTCGTTTTTTAAGATTGTCGAAAAGCGCAAGCCTATCAAGGTGGGCGAGTTTGAGATTGAATGGATTAATATCACGCACTCTGTAATCGATGCCTCTGCCCTTGCTATCCGCACAGAAGCGGGTGTAATCGTGCATACTGGCGATTTTAAAATCGATCATACGCCAATTGATAATCTCCCAACGGATTTGCACCGCCTCGCGCATTATGGCGAAGAAGGCGTTATGCTTTTGCTAAGTGATTCTACAAATTCCCACAGAGTGGGGACAACGCCGAGTGAAGCAAGCGTAGGACCGACATTTGAGCGACTTTTCAAAGAGGCGCAAGGGCGCGTGATTATGAGCACCTTTAGCTCAAATATCCACCGCGTATATCAAGCAATCGATTATGGACGCAAATATAATCGCAAAGTCGCAGTCATCGGGCGCTCAATGGAAAAAAACCTTGAAATCGCCCTTGAGCTGGGCTATATCCAACTTCCACAGGATATTTTTATCGAAGCGCATGAAGTAGAAAAATACCCTGATAACGAAGTGCTAATCGTCACTACTGGCTCTCAAGGTGAGACGATGAGCGCGCTTTATCGTATGGCAACTGATGAGCACAGACATATCAAAATCAAGCCAAGCGATATGGTGATAATCTCCGCAAAGGCGATCCCGGGCAATGAAGGCTCTGTCTCAACGGTGCTAAACTACCTTATGAAAGCAGGCGCGCGCGTGGCGTATCAAGACTTTAGCGAAATCCATGTGAGCGGGCATGCCGCGCAAGAAGAGCAAAAGCTCATGTTGCGCCTTATTAAGCCAAAGTTTTTCCTCCCAGTGCATGGGGAATACAACCACATTTCGCGCCATAAGCAAACAGCTATCGCTTGCGGGGTGCTGGAAAAAAACATTTTCCTTATGGAAGATGGCGATCAAATCGAAGTCAATCCAAACTATATGCGTAAAGTGCGCAGTATCAAAAATGGCAAGATTTTCATTGACAATCAAATCAACCGCCAAATTGATGTGGATATTATCCAAGACAGACAGACTTTGGCAAATGAAGGCGTTGTGTTTGTAAGCGCGCAAATTAGCAAGGAGCGTAAGATTCTCTCTTGTAGAATCTCAAGCTACGGGCTAGTGGCAAATAAAGAGGACAAGGGCTTTGAAAAAGAGATGGGAGAGCTTTTGGAATTTGTCATCAAAAACCACAAAAAAGAAAGTCTCAACGCAAAAAATCTCGAACAAGAAATCGCCCTAAGCTTTAGAAAACATATCTTTAAAAAAGTGAAAAAATACCCAACTATCGAAGCTGTGGTATATGTGCTCTAACGCACAAAGTGGATTCTAATTCAGAATCCACGAAAACTACAATCAGCACAAATCCAAAGACTACACCACAAATCAAACAAAAATCCCCATAAAATAAAATATTTTCAAACAAACTTCTTAATGTAGTGTATAATTACGCAAAATTTACTTTTGCATCGCGAGGAGTTTGTATGCTAATGGACAAAATTATTGGCGTGTTTTCAAAAGACATTGCCATTGACTTGGGCACGGCAAATACGATTGTGCTGGTTAAGGGTGAAGGGATCGTCATCAATGAGCCATCTGTGGTAGCTATAGAAGACGACAGGCGTGGCTCTGGGAGAATCCTAGCAGTAGGCAGAGAAGCAAAAGAAATGGAAGGCAAAACGCCTGATAAAATCCGCGCTATCCGCCCGATGAAAGATGGCGTCATAGCGGATTTTGATATGACAGAAAAGATGATTCGCTACTTCATTGAGGAAGCACATAAACGCAAATCCCTTATCCGTCCGCGCATTATGGTGTGCGTGCCTTATGGACTTACAGGCGTGGAAAAAAAGGCAGTTAAAGAATCTGCTCTAAGTGCGGGCGCTAGGGAAGTGTATCTTATAGAAGAGCCGATGGCTGCGGCAATTGGCGCGGGATTGCAAACTGAAGAGGCAAAAGGGAATCTTGTCATTGATATTGGTGGCGGGACGACTGAAATTGGCGTGGTGTCTTATGGCGGGCTTGTGATTAGCAAAAGTATCAAGGTAGCAGGCGATAAGTTTGATGTCGCCATAATGGAGTATGTGCGCAAAAAATATAACCTTCTTATTGGCGAACGCACCGCAGAAGAGATTAAATTCCAAATTGGCTCGGCATCTCCGCTAGAAAATCCACCTACGATTCAAGTGCGCGGACGCGATAATGTGAGCGGATTGCTAAACACCGTTGAGCTTAGTAGCGAAGATGCAAGAGAAGCGATGAAAGATCAGCTCAAAGAAATTGCAAATGCGTTAAAAAGCGTGCTAGAGGCACTTCCACCGGATTTGTCAGGGGATATTATCGAAAATGGTATCGTGCTAACAGGTGGTGGCGCGCTCATACGCGGGCTTGATAAATATCTTTCTGATATCGTGCGCTTACCTGTATATGTGGCTGAAGAGCCTTTGCTTTGCGTGGCTAAAGGCACAGGCAAAGCTATGGAAGATCCAAAACTCTTAGAAGAGCTAGCAATCGATTAAGATTCCATTTATAAAGCCTTGAAATGCGCTATAAAACCCTGATTTTTATCGTCCTTTTTTTTGTCGCACTGCTTGCTACAATGGAGTTTAATAAAAATGTCGAGGCGCAGATTCTCTCTCTTGGCGATAAGATTAGAATCTTTTTTGTCTCTAATTATCAAGGCTTTATTGACGCCTACAAAAGGCATTTTGAGCAGGCAAAAGAGATTGAGATTCTCAAAGAAAAAGTCAAAGATTACGAAAAAATCTCGCTAGAAAATCTCGCGCTTAAAAACGACAACGCTTCCTTACGCGCGCTTGCTAATATTACGGATTTGAGCAACGAGCCTTTTATTTACCTCTCTCTTATGACTTCATATGTGAGAATGGGCGAATACAAGCGCATTTGGCTTGCCCTTGATTCTGAAGCGAAGCAAAAATTGCAAGCAACGCAGGCAGATTCTGCATCAAACCCCAGCCCAAAACTTCTAGGACTTGTGAAAAATGGCAAAGCACTTGGTATCGCGCGTTATGAAAATGGGCGTTTGCAGGGCTTTTTAAATGGTTCTGAAGAATGCAGTTATGGCGTGTTTATCGGCGATTCCAAAGCGCTTGGCATACTTGATGGCTCACAAAAAACCCAAAATGAACGCCTTATCAATGTCAATTACATTCCAAAATGGGTGAATATCAAAGTCGGCGATGTCGTCTATACCAACGGACTTGATGGAATCTTTATCGCAAATGTCGCTGTGGGCGAAGTTGTGGCAATTTATGAGGATTATAATTACCTGCGCGCAGAAATCGAGCCATACGCGCAAAATGAAGAAAGTGGTTATATGTGGGCAATTGATCTTAGTCAAATAAATCAGGATTCTCAATAATGCGCGAGCAAATTAATGGACGAGCAAATTAATTAATGGACGAAATAAAAGCGCAGTTTGCAGAGATTTTTTCTCTCTTACAAAACCCAAACAAACACAAACTTGATAAGGCGATTTTAGCCCTTGCAAATATCCCAGCAAGCGCGATTAAGCATTTTTGCACGCAGGAAAATGAACGCGCTAAAAACCTATGCGCGCAATTTGCCTCTTGCATAGAAAATGTATTGCTTAATGGCGAAATCTGCGAGGTTGAGTATCTCAATCTTTTCGCGCTTCTATGCGAGGCAAACCCAAAGCCAAACCCAGCCTTTGAAGTTTTTTTGCAAAATCTTAGCCCTTTGCTTTTTGATCCTCAAAGTAGCGAGGTGGAAAATATCCTTTTTCTGCAGATTCTAAGCCTTTGCAAGATGTTTGCTAGTAGCGCGCGTGAGGGTATGGAATTTTTTATCGCGCATGTGAGTTTGATTGATATAAATGTGCCACAAAGGGATTATCTTTCAGATTTTATTTTGCAGAGATTCCCAAAGCTTGGTGTGGATTTTGCGCTTTTTTTACAAAGTATGCAAGGCGCGCTAAAAAATTGTCTTAACCTTTCAAAAATGCGCCGTCGCAGTCTTTTTAATTGGCAGCTGCATTGCTTTTGGAATGTGGAAGGGTATTTCAACAACCTTGATTGGCTCACACTTTATCCTGCGTGGCGCGAGGTGTTTTACGCGCTTTTAGAGCGCACAAAGCAAGCCCTTGATTCCAAAAACATTGCAAACGCGCTAGAATGGCTTGATGAGGCACTGTATGTGCAATTTTTCATCTATCATATTTGTGGCAATAGCTTTCACACGCAGGCGCAATGGCGCGATTTCAATAAAGAGATTGACAAAGAGGGCGCGAAAATTTATGCGCTTTTTGCTCCGCTAAAAAGCCAGCTTTTGGAATACACCCCAGAGATTATCGCGCAAAACGCACAAAATAGCGCCAAAAATCAATCAGATTCCCATCTCCCAATTATTGCCATTCTCAAAGATAGAATCGTCGAAAATTCCCCCTACAAAGTCGAATATTCGCTTTTTAAGAATCTCCTAGAAAATGAGGCGTTCTCAAAGCATTATCGTTTGAAAATTTATAATATGGGCTTGTTGGAAAAATCCACAGACGCCCCAGAGCTCGTTCAGAGCTTAGAATCTTTGGGCGTGGAAGTCTGTAATATCGCGCAGATTGAAAACGCGAAGGGCTTTTATAACTCGCATTTTTTGAAAGCTCTTTTGCTCCTCGCACAGCTTGAAAATGACGGCGTAAAGGTGCTTTTAAGCCCAAACAATGGCTATGGGATAAGCGATTTTTTGCTAAGCATTCGAGCGTGTGAAAGGCAGATTTACTACTCGCATGGGAATTTTGTCTATGACATCGCAGGCATAGATGCGCGTGCCACGCATATTTGCAACGCGCAAAAAAGCGTGGTGCATGAGGGATTTCGCTTTGTTGGGATTCCGGTGAAAATGGATTCTCAATTTTATAATCCGCCTTTGGATGAGGCTTCCTTGCGCGCATTAGAGGTGCTTAAAGCGCATTTCCCTACAAAAAGGCTAGGCACTATCGGGCGTTTGGTGAAAATCACTTCAAAGCCCTATTTGCGCGTGGTTTTACGCCTTATGCGGGAATCTAAAGAGTGCGTTTATCTTGCCTGTGGTGGCGGGAATGAGAAGGCTGTGCGCGCAATGATAGATGAGGGGTTTTGGGAATTAGCACAGGCGCAGGGTGAGAATCCGCAAGCTAAGGCTTTGCGGGATGAAAATCTCGGGCAAGAGCTTAAATCTTTGCAGGCGCATTTTTCCTTTGAAGGCTTTGTGGATAGCGCGATATATGGGCATTTGATTGATGTGTGGCTTGATAGTTTTCCGCTGGAGCAGGGCGAAAGTCGCATCGAGTATGTCGCAAAAGGCGGTATCGCGCTCACGCTAAGTGCGGAAAACAAAGGGATACGCGCCAAAAGGATAGAATCTTGGGTAGATTCTCACCGCGCGACTTTGGAGGAGTTTTTGGATTCCACTTCTTTAGATTCTACATTTTCAAATTTTTCGGCACAAAGCACGCAAGATGCGGATTTTATAGCGCTTCCACAAAAGCCAACAAACACGCAGGAATTGCAGAAGTTTCTCTATGCTGGCCCTTTGGTGGCTTTTAGCGAGGAAGAGTATTTGACAAAGGCGCGCGCGATTTTGGATGCTTCTTTGCAGGTGCTAGAATCCTTGCGCGCCTATAGCTTGCAAGAGCGCGCAATTTGGGACTTTGTGCGTGAAAAACTCGGCGTTCAGGTGTTTTTAGAGCTTATCGCGCACAAAGATTCTTAAAAACAAGCGCTTATTTTAAGACAAATTAAAATATTTTAGAATCCTACAAAACCTCTATACTTTTTTGCGTTTTGGCGCCGAGCTCTTTTAGCTTGCTTGCGCGTGAGCTTAGCCCGCCTTTGCCGATGAGCTTTGTCTCCATGCGATCGATGCTTTTATTTAGCGTCTCGGCATTGCGCTGGATGGCTTCAAAATCCTCTATCACGCCCGCGAACTTATCATAAAACAGCCCAATCTCTTCAAATGCCTTTAGCACCTTTTGGTTGCTATCGATATGCTGCCACGAAATCGCAATCGTCTTAAGCGCCATAAATAGCGTGTTTGGCGTGGTGAGATAGACCTTTTTATTATATGCATACGCATACAGCGCGCTATTTGACTCCAGTGCTAAATCCAAAATATTTTGATAAGGGATGAAAAGTAGCGTAAAATCATAAGTATGGCTTTCAAAGCGCACATAGGGCTTTTTAGCAAGCTCATCAATACGCGCTTTGAGGTTGCTTGCTAACTGCGCGCATACGCTCTCATCAATCTGCTCGAAGTTAAAGTCATTTGGCAAAGAAAACTTAGAATCTATAATGATGCTTTTGTGTTTATCCAAATACACCACCGCATCAGGGTAATAATGCTCGCCCTCAAGCTTGAAATGCTCTTGGAGCTTGTATTGCTCGCCTTCAATAAGCCCGCTAGATTCTAGCACGCTTTTTAGTTGCAATTCCGCAAAATTCCCGCGCGCCTTTTTGTCGCCCTTTAGCACTTGAGCGAGCTTTTGAGCGTTTTCATTCATAAGCTTGCTTGAGTTAAACATATTTGTGATATTTGCTTCGATACGCGCCTCATTTTCACCCAACTTTTGAGAATAGTGCTCGATATTGTGCTTTAAAGGCGTGAAAACCTCATCCAAAATCTTTTTAGAATCCCTGCTAAGCGTTATTTCACTTTGCTTCAAAAGTGCTTCTTGCTGGGCTAAAAACTGCTTTTCTAACTGGCTTTTTAGCGTGCTAAGATTTTCAGCATATTTTTGCTCTAGATTCTGCGTGTAAGCGCTTTGTGCCTGCAAATTCGCCTTTAGCGTGGCATTTTCTTGCAAAGTGGCTTGAAGCTTTTGCGCGCTTAACGCAAGCTCATCTTTATGCAAGCGCACAAGGGATTCTAACTCGCTGGCTTTTTGCGTGCAAAATTCCAAATCCTTTTTATGCTGCAAAAGCGCAAATTTCGTGTTATTGAGCTTGAAAAGCGCGATGATGAGCCCTAAAATCGCGCCAAAAAGCAAAGCACCAAGCACAAGATAAATCCAAACCATTCAAACCTCCTAAGTCTAAAACGCGTAAAAAATCTCTTGAAAGTGCGACTCCTCTAAAGCGTGAGAATCCCGCGCATGTAGTAAAAGCATAAGCAAGATTCTGGCTTTTTGAGGGTTGAAATTCCATGCGCTTAAAAAATTGCGCTGTGTCGTAACGCCAAAAGGCACCCTCGAGCTTGTCACAATCACCAGCCCGCGCGCGTGCAAAAACTCCAAAACCTCTTTTTGTCTCAATTCCTTCTGTGCGCAGAGCGAGGCAAAATCTGGTAAAATCTTTGCTAAAGCCTCTTTTTCTTGCGCGCTTAAGATTCTGTCATTCAAGCTTCCATTGCCCATTCCAGCGATGACAATGCCCCTTACTCCTTGCGTAAATAAAAAAGCCGCCAATAGCGCGCAGTAGTCATTTTGATGAGAATAGAGAATCTGCACTTTTGGTAGGGATTTTCCCAAATGCGTGAGGGCAAAACTTTCTCTCAATGCCTGATTTAAGGGCTTTTTTGCGTATGAAAAAAACACGCGAGAATCTACAATGCGCCCAATCGCCCCACTTTGCTCAAATGCGTTTGTGTCTAAAGTGTGGAATTTCATAAGATTAAATGGCGCAAAGATAGAATCTCCCAAAGTGATGAAAACGCCTTGTGCTGGCAGAATCTGCGTGCTTTTAGATTCTGTCATATTTTGCGCACTTTTTTGCAAATCCACCAAATGCTTACAAAGCAAAAACGCATTATACAAATTCCGCGCACCATCGCTTCCTAGCGCATTGCTAGCGCGCATACTGCCTGTGAGGATGACTGGCTTTTGTGCGTTTAAAACAAGCTCCAAAAATAACGCGCTCTCTTCCAAAGAATCCGTGCCATGCGTGATGATAACACCTTCTATCGCTTCACCCACCGCCGCCTCACTCACTGCCTCATCGCCTTGCGTGCCATTTTTTAGCACATTTTCCACAAAGCGCGCGAGTGAAAGCAATGTTTCATCATCTACATTTGCGCTATCAAAACTGCCAAACTCAAAAAGCTTTGGCAAATTAGGTGCTTGCGCGTTATTTTGGGGATTTTCAAGCATGTCCTTAAGCGGGCTATCAGAAAAAGGTGGATTCTCAAAAAAAGGTAAAGTGCTAAAAAGAGCTTGCAATAAAGCCTCGCCATTTAGCACAGCTGGGCTATAGCGCGTGCTTGTGGTTTCTTTGGCAACGCCTGCAATTGTGCCACCTGTGGTGATAAGCGCGATTTTTGAAAAGTCTAGCATAAAAAATTAATTCCTTAAGAGATTCTCACTTTCAAGCTCAAAAGTGTAGCATAAATTTTTTGGGATTTTTTGCTATACTTTCACCCATTTTTAGCCTATTTTTGCGACTTTTTTGCTATTTTGCACCACAATTTTTAGGAGAATATATGCGAGGAATTTTATTTTTTTTAAATCTCACCGCGCTTTGCTTTGCGCTAGATTCTGCTAAGCCAATCATTAGTGTAAGTACCCCGCCACAAAGCTATTTTGTCAAAAAAATCGCAGGGGAAAGCGTGGAAGTAAATGTCCTCATTCCGCCAAACACTGATGAGCACAACTTTGATTTCAAGCCCCAAACGATGATAAATTTGGAAAAAAGCGCGGTGTATTTTGTTGGGGATTTGGAGTTTGAAAGCCAGCTAGTGCAAAGGCTAGAATCTACAAAAGTAAAAAAAGTGCGTCTAAATGCGCAAGACACGCTTAAAGGCGACCCGCACACTTGGCTTGATCCGATTTTGGTTAAAGAGCAAGCAAAAGTCATCGCACAAACGCTAAGCGAACTCTACCCGCAAAATCGCGCGTTTTATGAAAAGAATCTTGCGGTGTTTTTGGGTGAAATTGATATACTAGATTCTCAAATAAGAGCGCTTTTAAGCGGACTAGAAAGCAAGAAATTTATCGTCTATCACCCTAGCTGGGGGCATTTTGCTAGTCGGTATAATTTAGAGCAAGTCGCTATAGAAGTCGATGGCAAAGAGCCAAAGCCCCGCGAGCTAGCCGCAATTACCAAAACTGCAAAAAAGGAAAATATACCTATCATTTTCGTGCAGGTGGGATTCCCGCAGGTTGTCGTGCTAAATCTTGTAAAAGAATGGCGAGTGGAAGCTGTTTCAATTGATTATTTGAGTGCAAATTGGGCTTCTGACTTACTCTACACCGCGCAGATTCTGCATAACGCGCTTAAATAATGCAACTTTTTAACATACACAATCTTAGCTTTGCCTATGAGCGCGAATGCGTCTTGCAAAATGTGAATCTGGCGTATGAGAGCAAGGATTTTCTAGCCATCATCGGACCAAATGGCGGGGGAAAATCCACGCTTTTAAAGCTCCTTTTGGGGCTTATCCCGCCAAAGTTACAAAGCGGAAAAATAGCGCTAAATTGCAAGATTGCAGAAATTGGCTATGTGCCTCAAAGCACGCAGGCAAACGCAAACTTCCCACTGCGCGTGCTTGAAGTCGTGCTAATGGGGCGCGTGGGGAAAAAACGCTTTGGATTCTATGATAAAGAGGACAAAAAAGCCGCGTTTGAGGCGTTAAAAAGCGTTGGGCTGGAAAATCTAAGCGAGCGCAAAATCAGTGATTTAAGCATGGGGCAAAGACAGAGGGTTTTTATCGCGCGCGCACTTTGCAGGGAATGCAAGCTTTTGCTTTTAGATGAGCCCACAGCAAGCCTTGATTTGCAAAATGCATTGCAAATTTTTGAACTGCTAAAATCCTTGCAAAAAAGGGATATTGGCGTTGTCATCGTGTGCCACGATACAAATTTGGTGCTAAGCTTTGCCGAAAAAATCGCCTATGTTAATAAAGAGCTTTTCTTGCACCAAAACACGCAAGAAGCGCAAAAACTTGAATTTCTCAAGCATCTAAGTAGCACACATAAGCATTTTTGCGACATAGAAATGAGCCTCAATAGCTGTGAATGCACGCATACGCCAAATACGCAAGAAGTGCGAGATTCTCTACCGCCCAAACCTTCAAAAACACCCAAAAAATAAAGGAACAAACGCGATGCTTGAAATTTTAGAATTTAGCTTTTTCCAAAATGCCCTACTTTGCGCGGTTTTGACAAGTATTGCATGCGGGATTGTGGGCGCGCTTGCGATGATAAATAGGCTTGTTTCCTTAGCTGGAGGTATCACACATGGCGCGTTTGGTGGCATTGGTGTGGCGTTTTATTTTGGCTTGCCACTGCTTTTGAGTGTGAGTGTTTGGACGTTTTTGCTCGCACTTTTTGTGGGCTTTGTCATGCAGCGTTACCCAAATAGGAGTGAAAATATCATCGCTGTGATTTGGGCGTTTGGCATGGCTTTTGGGCTTATTTTGCTTGATTTGACGCCCGGATATAAGAGCGATATTATGGGCTATTTGTTTGGGAGCATTTTAGCCATTGCGCCTAGTGATTTGGTGCTTTTGGGCGTGTGCGATGGCGTGTTTATTGTGCTTATTTTATGCTTTTATCGGCAGTTTGAGGCGCTTAGCTTTGATTATGAATTTACAAAGCTTCAAGGCGTGAGCGCGCGCGCATTTTATTATCTGCTTATCATTATGATAGCTTTTTGCATCGTGCTTAGTATCCGCGCGGTTGGGCTAATTTTAGTCATCGCGCTTTTAAGCATTCCTTGCTTTATCGCTGAAAATTTCACAAAGCGCCTAGGCTCGATGATTTTTTGCTCTATTCTCTTAAGCGCGTTTTTTTGCGTCTCTGGGCTTTTTGTGAGCTATTTTTACAATCTCACAAGTGGCGCAAGTATTATCATCATCGCTTCAATCGCCTTTGGAATCTGCGTAGCATTGAAAAATTTTTATAAACTTAGGGCATAATGGATTTTTAAAATTTCAGATTCTTAAAACTAAGGAGCTTAGCAATGAAAAATCTTTTTTGCATTATCGTAACCTACACAAAGCCTATAGAAGAGATAGAGGCGGTGTTGCCACTGCATAGGGAATATTTGGCAAAAGGCTATGAGGCTGGCTTTTTGCTCGCTTCAGGTCCGCAGAATCCACGCGTTGGCGGGCTTATCCTAGGACATTTTGAAAACAAGCAAAGTGCGGAAGCTTTCACAAAAAACGATCCTTATGCTCAACATAACCTCGCAAAATATGAGATTATCGAGTTTAGCCCCGTGTTGCACGCGGAAATTTTGAAAGATTTCTTAGCTTAAAAGTTGGAATCTCACAATGAATAAGAAAAATCTTAGTTTTTTCCTTCTTGTGCTTGTTGGAATGGGACTTGGCATAGGTATTTCAGAGCTTTTAAAATTGCAAAAAACTTCTTTAGATTCATCGCAGCAAAGCATTGTAGAATCTACGGATTCTAAAAATCCACAAATAGAGAATCCACAAGATTCTCAAAATACAGAGCAAACTAGCACACAAGAAGCGCAAAACAGCACAAACGCGCAAGATTCTAAAGATTCTATTTATGTGGAGACTGGGGATATTAAGCTTGAAATGTTTAACGAACAGCATAAAATTTTGCAGTTTAAAGATTATCCTGCAAATATCTATCAGGGCACGCTTTTTGGCGCAGATGAAAGTTGTGTGAATTGCGAAGGTGGTCCGCAAGAGGCGCTTAAAAAGGGCATTATCGAATATGCTGGAAATTTTGGCGTGTATAAATTGCAAGGAAACATTGGCGAAATCATCCTAGGCGTGGTGGATATGCGAAATGGTGAAAGCCTAGAATTGCCTGTAAGCTATAAAGAAGTGAGCGCGCCTTTTAACTTAGAAGTGCTTTCAAGGGCTAATAGTGCGCTTTTGTGGGTGAAGGGCGTGGAGAGCAAAAATGCGGATTTTTATACCATTAGTGCGTATGTGCTTGAAGATGGTGCATTTAAACTCTTACAAAGCTTCAAAATCCCGCTAAATGCGGATTTATTACAGAATCAAGATTTACAAATCTTACAAGATAAAGATTCTCTTAATAGCGAGCAAGGCGGAAGTTTGGAAAATACAGAGATTTTTTAATTTATTCTTAAATCTAATTTAATTTTTAAGCCTTCAGGCGTTGTGAATGCGTGATTGCCACAGCCATCGCATCTGTAATATCAAGGGGCTTGATTTCTCCTTGTATGTTTAAAAGACGCTTTACCATAAAGGCTACTTGGCTTTTATCAGCTTTACCATGCCCGGTAAGTGCCTTTTTCACCTGCAAAGGCGTGTATTCTGCGAAATTCCCAAAATCTTGCAAAATCTTCAAACTCAGCGCCCCACGAAACTGCGCGAGTTTAATCACACTTTGCGGATTATAAGCATAAAACATATCTTCAATCGCCACCTCATCGATTTTGTGGCTTTGTAGCACGATTTCTAAGCCTTCGATAAGCTCGACAATTTGTTCTTGCAAAATACGCGTTTTAATCTTAATAAACCCCGCTTCAAGGAGCCTAAGAGTGCGATTTTCAAAGCGCAAAACTGCATAACCACAATTTCTTGTCCCCGGATCGATACCTAAAATATTCATTTTTAATCCAACTTAAAAGATTTTTCATCTATTATAACGCGTTTTTTTCACAGGTTATTCACAGCTTTTGGTGAAAAATTTCATAAGGATTCTAAGGAGGAAAAATGTATGTTGTTGAGGTTTTAAATCAGCTAAAAACAGAGATTTCAGAATACGAATTTAAGAGCTATTTTGAACCTTTAAAATATGATGAAAATTCCAATAGAATGGACTTAATCGAGCTTTATGCACCAAATATTTTTATCGCAAGCTGGATAGAGACAAATTATATTGAAAAACTCAAGCTTTGCGCGGAAAAAATCACAGGAATTCAGCCAGAAATTCACATACTTTTAAAAGAAACCCAACAAAATGTGAAAAGTTTAAAAAACAATAAAACACCACAAAAAATACAATCAAATACTTTGGCAAATTATAACGAAAGTGAGACTTTTGAAAATTTTGTAATGGGAAGCTCAAATAAAAATGCCTTACTTATTGCCAAAACTATTTGCGAACACCAAGCAAGCTATAATCCTGTGCTGATTTATGGACAAACAGGCGTTGGGAAGACGCATTTGCTCAATGCCATTACAAATTTTGTGGTAAAAAATAATAAAGTTGTGATGTATGTGACAGCCGAGCAGTTTTTAAATGATTTCAATGTGCGCAAAACGCAGCGTGCGATGGATTTATTCCGCAAAAATTATAGGACTTGTGATTATTTGCTTATCGATGATGTGCAGTTTTTTGGTGGAAAAGAATATGTGTGTGAGGAGTTTTTTCACACCTTTAATGAACTCAAGCAAAATAATGGACAAATCGTGCTTACAAGTGATCAGCCACCAAGCAAAATCCGCGGATTAGAAGAGCGCCTACGCACTCGCTTTGAATCTGGTGCTATTGTGCAGATTGAAAATGCTGGGCTTGAAACTAAAATCGAAATTATCAAAACAAAATGCGAGATGAACTCTGTGAGCCTAGATTCTGAAACAATAAACTACATTGCGACAAAGATTGATAATATCCGCCAAATTGTTGGGATTTTGCATAATATCAATCTGCAATCAAATCTCAATCCAAACAGCTCAAAACTTGATATCGCAAAAAGCCTTGTAAAGTCCTACCAAAAAGAAACACAAGAAAATATCACTATCGATAAGGTTATAAATGTCGTGGCAAAGGAACTTAATATCAAGCCAAGTGAAATCACTTCAAAAGAAAAAAGCCAACGCGTGGCGTATGCAAGGCGCATTGTTATCTATCTAGCACACACACTTACGCTTAATTCTATGCCTGTGCTTGCAAACAAGCTCAATATGAAAGATCACAGCTCTATAAGCAAAGCACTTAAAAATATCAAAGAAAAAATCAAAGTCGATGAGAATCTCAAAAACATCGTTGAAGAAATCAAAAATAAAGTAAAAAATAACAATATTTCCGAAGTTTAAAGCAACTCGCAAATAAAAATGAGCTATAATGCCCGCTACATCTTTTTAAAATGTTTAACATTTGAAGAATCTTTAAGCTAGAAAGTTTAAAGTAAGGTTTAAAAAGAAGTGAATAAATGTGAAAAACACTCAAAATTTATGTGAAAATTTTAGAAGCTAAAAATGCCCTAAAATACGAAAAAGAAAGCGAGATTTCACATTTTCACTAAGCCTACTACTAACTACTAAAAGATTTTAATAATAAGCCACACAAGGAGTTGCAATGAAACTTAGCGTCGAAAAAACTGCATTTGAAAATATCATCTCAAATTGCCAGAATTTTTTAGAAAAAAGGGATATGTCCCAAATCACTGCACATATTTACTTTGAATGCTTTGCAAATAACACGCTCATCATCAAAGCTACAGATTATGAAATCGCTCTGCAAGCCCAGATTCAAGCAAAAGTCGAGCAAGAAGGCAAAGCTACAGCCAATGGAAGAGATGTTTTACGCTTTATTCAGAATCTCAAAGATGGGGAAATCACGCTAGAAGCAAAAGATGACACGCTTCTTATCAAGCAAGGACGCTCAAAGCTTGATTTGCCAATGTATAATGTCGAAGAATTCCCAAGCCTGCCAGAATATGAAGCAAATCAAAAATTGCATATAGAATCTTTTAAGTTTTTAGATTCTATGGAAAAAATCAATTCTGCTGTAGATACAAATAACCCAAAATACGAACTTAACGGCGCATTGATTGATATTAAAGAATATTCTTTCAACTTTGTAGCGACAGACACAAGACGCCTAGCAATCGTAAAACATGAAAGTCAAGGCATCAATACCCTTGCACTTATCATCTCTAAGCGCTCAATTAGTGAGATTCTAAAACTTGCAAAGAAAGAAACAGAGTTAGAAATTTTTTATAACCAAACGCATATTATCACCAAATGCGAGCAATTTACTTTCTTTGGCAAAGTTATCAGCGGAAAATATCCAGATTATGAAAAGATCATTCCAAAAGAGTTTAAAAACACTATCGAGCTTCCAAAAGATGCTTTCTTAGAAGCTGTGAATGTCGTCAAATCACTTTCTGATAAAATCAAAATTAATCTCCAGCCAAATGAGATTCTCTTTGAATCTATGAGTGATAAAAATCACAAAGCCTCTACGCAGATGGAGTTCAACACAGGCATTGAAGAATTTATTTTTGGGGTGGATTCTAGGTATTTGATTGATTTTATTAAACAAACTGATAGCGCGAAATTTACCCTCGCACTCAATGAAACAAATATGCCAATAACGCTTATTGATAATAATTTCAGCACCATCATTATGCCAATTATTCTTTAAACCCACACTTTGGGGGCAATCCCCTAAATTTGAAAGATTCTAAAGCTTTGAAAACTAACTAAAGGGAACATATGCAAGATTTACCAAAAGAATACAAAGGAAGTAGTATCAAAGTCCTCAAGGGACTTGAAGCTGTGCGCAAACGCCCGGGAATGTATATCGGTGATACAAATATAGGCGGGTTGCACCATATGATTTATGAAGTGGTGGATAACTCCATCGATGAAGCGATGGCAGGCTACTGCACACATATCAAAGTGACTTTGACAGAATCTGGAAGTGCGATTATTGAAGATAATGGACGCGGAATCCCCGTAGATATGCACCCAACGGAAAATATGCCCGCCGCGACGGTTGTTTTAACCGTTTTGCACGCAGGGGGGAAATTTGATCAAGATTCTTACAAAGTCTCTGGTGGTTTGCATGGTGTGGGCGTGTCGGTGGTGAATGCGCTTTCAAGTAAGCTCATTATGACAATCAAAAAAGATGGCAATATTTACCGCCAAGAGTTTGCAAAAGGGATCCCACAAACAGAGCTAGAGATCATCGGACAGACAAATGAGCGCGGGACAACGATAGAATTTTTCCCAGATTCTGAAATTATGGAAGTGCTGGAGTTTAATAAAGAGACGCTTTCGCGCCGTTTCAAAGAAATCGCTTACTTAAATAAAAATGTCACAATCAGCTTTTATGATGAACGCAGCGCATTTGAGGAAGTTTATCATTTTGAAGGTGGATTGTTGCAATTTGTCCAAGATCTCAATCACAAGCCTTTTGTTTCGCAAATCATCACTTTTGAGACTTTGGAGCAAGAAGTCGAGGTCGAAATCGCGCTAGCTTACAATGATGGTTATGATGAAAAGGTGCTAAGCTTTGTAAATAACATCCGCACGCCAGAGGGTGGCACGCATGAGGCGGGATTCCGTGCGGGGCTAAGCAGGGCGATTATGGCGTATATTGATGCAAATGCAAACGCGCGCGAGAAAGATTCTAAAGTCACAGGCGATGATGTGCGCGAAGGTTTGGTGGCGATTATTTCTACAAAAGTCATTGAGCCACAATTTGAAGGGCAAACAAAAGGAAAGCTCGGAAGCTCCTTTGTCAAGCCAATTGTCCAAAAGCTCACTTATGAAAAAATCTCAAAATTTTTCGAAGAGAATCCAAATGATGCAAAAGCTATCATGCAAAAAGCCATAATGGCGGCACGCGGGCGCGAGGCAGCCAAAAAAGCGCGTGATTTAACGCGTAAAAAAGAGGGCTTTTCTGTTGGGACATTGCCGGGGAAATTAGCTGATTGTCAGAGTAAAGATCCAGCAGAATCTGAAATTTATTTGGTAGAAGGGGATTCTGCAGGGGGTAGTGCAAAGCAAGGGCGCGATAGAGGCTATCAAGCGATTTTGCCACTGAGAGGGAAGATTCTCAATGTGGAAAAATCGCGCCTTGATAAGATTTTAAAAAGTGATGAGATTAAAAATATGATTACAGCCTTTGGGTGCGGGATTGGTGAGGAATTTAACCTAGAAAAATTGCGTTATCATAAAATCATCATTATGACAGATGCTGATGTCGATGGAAGCCACATACAAACGCTTTTGATGACATTTTTCTACCGCTATTTGAAGCCTCTTATTGAAAATGGGCATATTTATATCGCTCAACCGCCACTCTATCGCTTTAAAAAGGGTAAAAAAGAAATTTATCTCAAAGATGAGAAGGCATTGAGTGAATATCTCATCGAAAATGGCATTAGCAATTTTAGCTTTGAAGGTGTAGGAAATGCCGAGCTTTTGGAGATTCTCAAATTTATCTCACATTATCGCTTTATCTTAAAAGAGCTTGAAAAGCGCCATTCTATGATAGAAGTTGCGAAATACCTTATTGAAAATCCGCATTTACAAACTGATGATTATCAAAAACTCTACAAAGATATAGAGGAGTTTTTACACACAAAGCAATATAATATTCTTAATAAAGTCATCACGCAAGATTTTCTCAAACTCTATGTACAAACGCGCACAGGCTTGGTAGAATTGGAAGTGAATGAAAATTTGTGGCATGATAGTTTGTATAAGGAAGCGCGCTTTATTTATGAAAAAATCAAGCAAAGGGATTTAGAATTTTTGAAAAATAGAGATATGATCGCCTTACTTGAAGAAATAGAATCTAGCGCGAAAAAAGATGCGTATATCCAGCGCTATAAAGGTTTGGGTGAGATGAATCCCGAGCAACTATGGGAAACAACAATGACGCCAGCTAACCGCACACTTTTGCGCGTGAGCTTAGAAGATGATATAAGCGCAGATGAGGTTTTCACACTTTTCATGGGAGATGAGGTAGAGCCAAGAAGGGCGTATATCCAAAACCACGCAAAAGATGTCAAGCACCTTGATGTGTAGGATTGCATGAAAACTATCACCATCATTGATACTTTTGGCTTTTTTTTTCGCTCATTTTTTGCCCTGCCTCCGCTAAAAAATAAAAAAGGCTTCCCCACAGGCTTACTTTTGGGATTTTGTAATTTGCTTAATTCCCTCTATAAAGCTGGGCAGTGCGATTATATTATTTTCGCACTTGAAGGACAGGGGACAAATCGTCGTAAGATTCTCGATCCGCGCTATAAGCAAAACCGCCAGCCAGCCCCACCAGATTTGCTCTTGCAGCTGCCAATTGCCATTGAGTGGATTAAGCAAATGGGCTTTTTAAACATTAGCATTGAAGGCTATGAAGCTGATGATATCATCGCAAGTGTGGCGCAAAAAGCACATGCAAAAGATTTAGATGTATGCATCATTAGCCATGATAAGGATCTTTATCAGCTTATAGATTCCCACACCTACATTTATGATCCGATCAAAAAAATAGAGATTAGAGAAAATGAATGCGAGGAAAAGTTTGGCGTGTTGCCCAGTGAGTTTATCGACTATCAAAGTTTGGTGGGCGATAGTAGCGATAATGTCGTGGGCGTAAAGGGTGTAGGTTCAAAAAGTGCGTGCAAGCTTATCAAACATTTTGGCAATATTGAATCTATGTATGCGCGCAGTGATGAGATTGAAAAGGTGCTAACACCACGCTTAGCGAAGGTTATTTTAGATTCTAAAGAAGATGCTTTTCTTTCAAAGCAGCTTGTCACACTTGTCAAAGATATTGATATTAATGTGGATTTTCGCGTGTGTGCGATGCCAAAGGAAAATCCGCTTTTAAGGATTGTTGATGAATTGCATGAATATGATTTTAATGGCATTTTGACAAAGATACAAGGTCCAAAGTTTCATTATTTTACGCCCAAAAAGTCCCTTGATAAGGCATTGAAAGAGGCTGAGGAATTGCGAAAAAACTTTGTGTATGAATGGGAAGTGGTGACTTCCAAAGAGCGGCTTTTTGCTTTGCTAGATTCTCTGCAAGAGGGGCAATTGCTAGGCTTTGATACAGAATCTGATGGGCTAGATACAAAGGAAGCGCATATCGTTGGCTTTAGCTTTTGTATGGATTCTCAAAAAGGCTATTATGTGCCAATCGGGCATACTTATTTAGGCGTTGGCGCGCAAATGCCGTGGGAAGTGGCAAAAGAGGCGATTAAAAAAATATTCACTCACACCATCATCGGGCATAATCTTAAATTTGACATTTCGCTTATTTGGCAGAATTTTGGGATTAAGCCAGAAGGTGAGATTATCGATACAATGGTGCTTGCATGGCTTTTTGATAGTGCAAAGCCAGTAGGACTTGATAAACAAATGTTGCAGTGGTTTGATTACAAAATGCTAAGTTTTGATGAGGTGGTGGATAAGAAGCAAACTTTTGCGGATATTGATTTAGAAATCGCGGGGAAATACGCTGCAGAAGATGCTGTGGCGACATTTTGCTTGTATGAACGATTAGAATCTGAATGCAAAAAAAGAGGAGTAGAAAGCATTTTAGAGCTTGCAAGGAAGCTAGAATTCCCATTTATACATGTTTTGGCGCAAATGGAGATGGAAGGCATTAAAATTGATACTTTGCTTTTTGAGGAACTCAATGTAAGCCTAACGAAGATTCTTACTAACCTTACTTACAAGATTTATGACTATGTGGGCGAGAATTTTAATATCAATTCCCCCCAACAGCTCTCAAACATTCTTTTCAACAAGCTTGGCTTGCAAAGTGGGCGCAGTGTGAAAGGAGGCTTAAGCACAGATGAGCAAACGCTTAATAATATCGTGGATTCTCACCCTGTGATTTCCTGCCTGCTTGAATATAGAGAGATGAATAAGCTCAAAAATACCTATGTAGAGCCGCTGCTAAAATATGCCAAACAAAATAGCGAGCATAAAATTTATACTTCGTTTTTGCAAACCGGCACAGTGACTGGAAGACTAAGCTCAAAAGCGCCAAATCTGCAAAATATCCCTGTGAGGAGCGAATATGGGCGCAAGGTGCGTGAAGGCTTCATCGCACAGGAGAATTGCAAGCTTATAAGCGTTGATTATTCTCAAATAGAATTGCGACTTTTGGCGCATTTTAGCGAGGATTCTCATCTTTTGGAGGCTTTTAGGGCGGATAAGGATATCCATTATGAAACCGCGCTTAGGCTCTTTGGAGAATCTCAAGCCCAGCAAAAGCGCTTCATCGCAAAAAGCATAAATTTCGGGCTTATCTATGGTATGGGTGCTAAGAAGCTTGCTCAAACGCTTAAGATTCAGTTTAAAGAAGCGCGCGCATATATTGATAGCTATTTTGAGCTTTTCCCAACGGTGAAAGATTATCTCTCAAAGCAAAAAGAACTTTTGTTAGAAAATGGCTACACGCAGACACTTCTAGGGCGCAGGCGGTATTTTGACTTTCAAAATGCGACGGAGTTTATGAAGGCAAATTACCTGCGCGAGGGGATAAATTGCATTTTTCAGGGAAGCGCGGCGGATTTGATTAAGCTTTGTATGTATGAAATTTACAAAAAATACCAGCATAGCGAGCTTAAAATGTTACTTCAAGTGCATGATGAGTTGATTTTTCAAGCACCAAAAGAAAAGGCGCAGGATTTTATCCCAGAGATAGAATCTTTGATGAACTCCATTTACACGCTCAAAGTCCCGCTAAAATGCTCTGTAAGCATAGGCGATAATTGGGCGGATTTAAAATGATTGTAAAGTATTAAAAAATAGGAGTTGCAATTTTTACAAAGAATCCCTAGAATTTAACCAATGCAATAGAATCTTACAACCTTAGCAACCAAAAAAGGTTGAGTATGAACGCGAAGCGGAGACGAAGCGGAATTTACTTCCGCGGAGACGATACAATTTAAGGAATGGATTCTCTAAAGTATTTACAAAATCCGCCGATTTTGAGGACTAAAAACTTTTTGAAAGGACACGACAATGGCAAAGCAAAATGACATTTTTACTGATGAAGAATTAGAAATTGATTTAAATGACGAAGGCAAAAGCGCTGATAAACAAAATAAAAAAACAAAAGAAGCTATGCAAAGCTTAGAATCCTTTTTCAAAGAAGAGGAGAGCAGCTATATTACTTATGAAAAAATCGCGCAGATTCTCACCAAAGCCCCAACAAGCGCGCAGGTAAAAAAAATCCGCGATATGGCAAAAAAGTATAAAAAAGAACTGCTTTCTTCCTCTGAAGCGGCAAAAAAGCTCAATATCGAGGATAAAATCAAATCCCAAGAAGAGCGCAAAAAGATTTTAGATGAGGAGTTGGAGGAAGAGTTTGACTTCACCAAAGAGCGCGAGTTATTAGAATGGAGCAGAAGCGATAGCCCGGTGAGAATGTATTTGCGCGAGATGGGGCAGATTCCACTTTTGACAAAGGAAGAGGAAATCGACTTGTCAAAAAAAATCGAGTTAGGGGAAAGCACGATTTTAGATGCGATTTGCTCTGTGCCATATTTGATTGATTTTATTTATGATTATAAAGATGCGCTGATTAATAGAGAACGCCGTGTCAAAGAGCTTTTCAAAAGTTTTGACGATGAAGAAGATGAAAGCGAAGAGGAAAGCGATGAGATAGAAGAGATTGAAAATGATGAGGAAAATACAGGAAAAAAAGTCATTAGTAAAAAGGATCAAAAGCGCATCGAAAAGGTGCTAGAAAACTTCAAAGCACTTGATAAGGCTAAAAAAGATTGGCTCAAAGTGCTAAATTCTGAAGAGGAAAACGCAAAGGCTGATGAAGATGAGCTTGTATATATCTTACTTTTGGCGCATAAAAAGCAGATTCTTAAAAGCAGATTGCTTGACTTAGGACCGACAAGTAAGCTCATAAATGAGCTTGTAAAAGCGATGGAAAACACGCTAAAAAGTGGCAATGGCTTTGAAAAAGAGCTTAAGCGCCTTGAATACAAACTGCCATTATTTAACGAAACGCTGATACAAAATCACCAAAAGATTCTCGCAAATATCACAAATATGAGTCGCGATGAAATCGCTGCAAGCGTGCCAGAAACGACAATGGTAAGCGTGTATGTGGAACTAAAGAAGCTTTTTCAAACAAAAGAAGCAAGTGAGGGGGGCTTTAACCTAGAGCCTGAAAAGTTAAAAGAGATTTTAGAGCAAATAAAGCGCGGAAAAAATATCTCTGACACAGCAAAAGCTAAAATGGCAAAGTCAAACTTGCGCCTTGTGGTGAGTATCGCAAAGCGCTATACAAATCGTGGGTTGCCGTTTTTGGACTTGATACAAGAGGGCAATATTGGGCTTATGAAAGCTGTAGATAAGTTTGAGTACAAAAAGGGCTTTAAATTTTCAACCTATGCTACTTGGTGGATTAGGCAGGCGATTTCACGCGCGATAGCCGATCAGGCACGCACAATACGCATTCCGATACATATGATTGAGACGATTAATAGAATCCACAAAATCATGCGTAAATACATACAAGAAAATGGCAAAGAACCAGATGTGGAGTTTATCGCAGAGGAAGTGGGCTTGCCAGTGGATAAGGTGAAAAATGTCATCAAAATCACCAAAGAGCCTATAAGCCTTGAAGCGCCTATTGGCAATGATGATGATGGGAAGTTTGGGGACTTTGTGGAGGATAAAAGCTCGGTGGGACCGATGGATTTTATATTAAAAGAGGATTTAAAAGTGCAAATTGATGAGGTGCTAGAGCAGCTCAATGACAGGGAAAAGGCGGTTATCCGCATGCGCTTTGGACTGCTTGATGATGAGAGTGATCGCACGCTAGAGGAGATTGGCAAAGAGCTTAATGTAACGCGTGAGCGCGTGCGCCAGATAGAATCTAGTGCGATTAAAAAGCTCAAACACCCAAAAGTCGGCAGAAAGCTTAAGAATTACATTGAGGAATAGAATCTTGTTGCGCTTATTTTCATTGAAATTTGAAAATTTGTGACTTGAGCACTTAATAAAGTTTAGTCTATTTGGCTAAATTTTATTTATTCATTTACTATTAGATATTGACTTATTTAATAAAAACCATTAAAATTCGCGCACTTAAGAAACTTAAGTGCTAATTTTTAGCAATCTACATAATTCTAAGGAGATAGTATGAAATTTCAACCACTTGGGAAAAGAGTTCTTATAGAACGACAAGAAGAGGACACAAAGACAAGTTCAGGCATTATTATCCCGGATAATGCAAAGGAAAAGCCACTTACAGGCATTATCAAAGCTATTGGTAAAAAGGCGCAAGAGGAGTTTTCAAACCTTAAAGAAAAGCAAATCGTTGTGTTTGAGAAATACAAAGGTAGCGAAATCAAGCTTGATGGGAAAGAATTCATCGTCCTAGAGGCAGAGGATATCTTAGGAATCCTAGAAAAATAAATATTCATAACTTACATAAGGAGTAAATCATGGCAAACAAAGAAATTCACTTTTCAGATTCAGCAAGAAACAAACTTTATGAGGGTATTAAGCAGCTTAATGACGCTGTTAAGGTGACAATGGGACCACGCGGGCGCAATGTGCTTATCCAAAAAAGCTATGGCGCACCAGCGATTACAAAAGATGGTGTGAGCGTGGCAAAGGAAGTTGAGCTAGCCGATCCTATCGCAAACATGGGCGCACAGCTTGTGAAAGAAGTAGCGAGCAAGACAGCCGACGCAGCAGGCGATGGCACGACTACAGCCACCGTTTTGGCGCATAGCATTTTCAAAGAAGGTTTGCGCAATATTACAGCAGGCGCAAATCCTGTTGAGGTAAAACGCGGTATGGACAAAGCAGCAGAGGCAATCACAGAGGAGCTTAAAAAAGGTAGCAAAAAAGTGAGTGGCTCTGAAATCGCGCAAGTTGCGACAATCTCTGCAAACTCTGATGAAGCAGTGGGCAAGCTCATCGCTGAAGCAATGGAAAAAGTAGGCAAAGATGGTGTTATCACCGTTGAAGAGGCAAAGGGTATTAACGATGAGCTTAGCGTGGTTGAGGGTATGCAGTTTGACCGCGGGTATCTTTCAGCGTATTTTGTGACAAATACCGAAAAAATGACAGCACAGCTTGAAAATGCCTATGTGCTTTTGACAGACAAGAAAATTTCAAGCATGAAAGAGATTCTTCCTTTATTAGAAGCGACAATGCAAAGCGGCAAGCCACTTCTTATCATCGCTGAAGATATCGAGGGTGAGGCGCTTACAACGCTTGTAGTGAATAAACTCCGTGGTGTGCTTAATGTCTCTGCGGTGAAAGCACCGGGCTTTGGCGATAGAAGAAAAGCAATGCTCCAAGATATCGCAATCCTTACAGGCGGGCAAGTTATCAGCGAAGAGTTAGGCAAAACGCTAGAAGCTGCGAGCTTGCAAGATCTAGGACAGGCAGCGCGCATCGTAATTGATAAGGATAACACAACAATCGTTGATGGCAAGGGCAAAGCGCAAGCAGTGAAAGATAGAATCGCGCAAATCAAAACAGAAATCGCCAACACCACAAGTGACTATGACAAAGAAAAACTCCAAGAGCGCCTAGCAAAGCTTAGCGGTGGCGTGGCTGTTATCAAAGTAGGCGCGGCGACAGAAGTAGAGATGAAAGAGAAAAAAGATCGCGTTGATGATGCGCTTTCTGCGACTAAAGCAGCAGTTGATGAAGGTATCGTAATCGGCGGTGGTGCGGCACTTATCCACGCAGCGCAAAAAGTCAAGCTTAAACTAGAAGGTGATGAAGCAGTGGGCTATGACATTATCAAGCGCGCTATTAAAGCACCTTTGGCGCAAATCGCAACAAACGCAGGCTTTGATTCTGGTGTGGTGGTGAATGAAGTAGAAAAAAGCAAGGATACAATCGGCTTTAACGCAAGCAAGGGCGAGTATGTGGATATGTTTAAAGCAGGCATTATTGATCCGCTTAAAGTCACACGCATTGCGTTGCAAAATGCTGTATCAGTTTCAAGCCTCCTTCTCACTACAGAAGCGACAATTAACGAAATCAAAGAGGACAAGCCAGCTCCAGCAATGCCAGACATGGGCGGAATGGGTGGCATGGGCGGTATGATGTAATTTTACATTGCACCTTTAAATTTTATTAAATCTTTTTAAGAAGCGCCTTGAATGAAAATTCTTTGCGCTTCTTAAATCTCATTCCTTAAACTCTTTAAGTAAATTTTTACTCTTTAAAATCCTTAGGTGTATAGATTCTCGCTTTTCAAATACAAATTCCTTTAGCATATTATTGGATTTTAAGATATAATCCAGCCTTCGCAAATCCGCGGAAATATCAATAAAAGGACAAACTATGTTGGTGAGATTTTTTCTTGTTATGGCATTTTTAGGCGCGTTTGGTTATGCTGAAAATATCGAGGAATACTGCAATAAACATATTCAAGATGAGGATATTTGTTTAGTTGCGAGGAATGAGGCAAATGCGCAGACAAGCGATAATCCCTATACCGCGCAAACGCTTAGGCAGACTACGCTAACGATGGTGCAAGGCATGGCGGGCTTTGATGAGTTAGAAAGCAAGATGCTTTCACTTGAAAAAAAGCTTAGCAAGCACAAAAATTTGAAGCTCAACAACTTTAAATACTGCGAAAATGTGGAGCCTTATTTTTATGTAGTTCTATCCCAGCTTGGCGCTACTACAGATACACAAGAGCAAAGGGTGGCAAAAGTTTGTGGAAAGCCAAAAAATACAAAGGGTAAAAAGTAGAATTTATAGAAGTAGAATTTTTTGGATTTTAAAAATTTAAGAATCCAAAAAGTCGCGATCGCCCAAAATCCCCCTAATCCCCTCAAAGACAAGCTCAATTTGCCCTTTTTCTATCACAAAAGGGGGCATGAAGTAGATTGTATTGCCTAGCGGACGCAGGAGCAAGCCTTTTTGCAAGGCTTTGTTATAGACTTCTATGCCTTTACGCGGATTTTTGGAATCTATCTCAAACGCGCACACCATGCCTCTTTGGCGCAAGTTTTTGACATATGAAAATTCACGCAGATTCTGCGCTTTTTCCCAAATGTGGCGACTTAGGATTTTATTATTTTCTAGCACGTTTTGCGTGTCAAAAATATCAAGCACAGCATTCGCACACGCACACGCCAGCGCATTTCCAGTGTAGGAGTGCGAGTGCAAAAACGCCTTATTTTCGCTATAAGGCGCATAAAAAAGCTTGTAAATCTCATCACTTGTCACCACCACCGAAAGTGGCAAATACCCCCCGCTAATGCCCTTGCTAAGTGCTAGGAAGTCGGGCACCACCCCGCAAGCTTGAAGCGCAAAGAGCGTGCCTGTCCTACCAAAGCCCACCGCGATTTCATCAAAAATCACCCTCACGCCGTATTTTTTACACAGCGCACATGCCCGCGCCACAAAGCTTGGCGCATGGATTTGCATACCGCCCGCGCATTGCAAAAGTGGCTCGATGATAAAGGCGACAATATGCGGATTTTGCGCGAGAGTGGATTCTAAAAACGCAAGAGAATCTTCATAGCTTACGGCATTTTGCGCGCTATCTTGCGCGGTGTTTTGTGCTTTATCTTGCGCGTCAGAATCCCTAGAATCCAGCAAATCCCCAGAATCCGCGCATCCCACCCCATCATCTTGGTAACCTGTGAGCGTGCGTGGCATTGGGATAGCGATATTTTTTAGCAAAAGTGGCTTATAAGTCTGCTTGTATAGCCCCACATCTCCCACGCTTAGCGCACCCAAAGTCTCGCCGTGATAGGCATTTTGCAGTGAGATAAAGGCGGGCGTTTCCTGTGCAGATTCCAAACTTTCTGCAAATTGTGGATTTTCAAGCACCCTTGCATGATATGCCATTTTGAGCGCGACTTCAATCGCACTTGAGCCATTATCCGCGTAAAAGCACTTTTCCAGCCCTTTTGGCAGTTTCTTGCACAGCCTTTGAGAAAGGCGTATGATTGGCTCATGGCTGAAGCCCGCGAAAATGCAATGCTCCAAATCCCCCGCCTGCTCGCTTAGTTTTTGGCTTATATAGTCGTTGCAATGCCCAAAAAGATTCACCCACCAGCTTGAAACACAATCGATATAACTTTTCCCATCAAAATCATACAAATACACGCCCTTTGCGCGCTTAATTGGGATAAGTGGGAAGGTGCTTTCATGGTCGTGCATTTGCGTGCATGGGTGCCAAATATGCGCCAAATCACGCGCGCGCAAGGCAGAATTTTGAGAATTAGCATTCACCGCAGAATCTCTAAAATTTTCCATCGCAGATTCTCTATTTTTTAAAATTCCTAAAATCCAAATGAGCGCTTTTCACGCGCGCACCGCAAGTTTGGTAATCGCCTCGCTATTGAGATCGTCCATATGCGAGCGCATAACCCGCTGATACATATCCACAAGGCGATTTGTCTCAATGAGCGAAGTCATCTCGCGCACCGCATTGACATTACTTTTCTCCACAAAGCCCTGCATTACGCTATTTCCTATATCTTTGCGCTCATTTAGGCGCTCATCTGGGTATTCATAGAGATTTTTACCGACTTTTTTCAAATAGCGCGGATTTTCAAAGCTCACCACCGCAAGCGCCCCTATAGGCGCGATTTCACCGATTGTATCGTTATTAATGTTGCGCAGATAGAGATTTCCGCTTTTATCCGCTTCGAGATTCTGCCCTTGCGCGAGCATTATCCCACCTTGAGAATCTATCCCATTGCGACTTAGCACAGGGAAGCCCTCCTTGCTCACAAGCGCGCCATTGCTATCAATGCTAAAGCTCCCATCGCGCGTATAGCGCACGCCCTCCGGTGTCAAAATCGCAAAAAACGCATTAGAATCTTGCAAAGCGAAATCAAGCGCATTGTCCGTCTGCGCCATAGTCCCAGAGCTTCTATCGGTGTATTCCTCGCTGATAATTGGCACGCGATCAAGCGAGCGGTTAAGGAACTTCGCCGCCTCGCGCGTTTGCCCCTCAATGGGCAGTTGGTGCTTATGCGTCTGATACAAGCGCAGGTAATCGCCGATCACCACATCATCGCGCTTAAAGCCGTTTGTGTTGAGGTTGGCAAGATTGTTTGAGATGATATCTAAGCGGCTAAATTGCGTTACCATACCGCCGGTGGTGTTGTAGTATCCGCTTTGCATTCCGCGCTCCTTTTGGCTTTGTTTATGTTTGGTAATGCAAAAAATATTCCTAGAATTTTGTGATGCAAAATTCAAATAAAATGGAATTAAGGAATTCAAGTTACGCGCAAGCGTAACCCTTAAAAAGCGTTGTCGGGGGTTTGGGGGTGCAGGGGGATAAGGGGAGCGACTTCGCAATTCAAGCCCCCTTGTCCCCCTGCAAAAAAGAAAGCATAAAGAATCTAAGTGG
>NZ_NXLL01000011.1 GCF_003364115.1 Helicobacter sp. MIT 00-7814
AGCCATTTGCGATTTGTCCTGCATTGGTGATGGTGTTAGCTGCCCTAGAAAACGTAATCCCTTCGATTAGCCCACCTGCATTGTTGGTTATCGTGCCTACAACACCATTGGCAGTCCAAATACCAACATCATTAACACCATGAGTGGTTGTTGTTATACTACCATTATTTGTAAGATTAAGCGTGCCACTTCCACCATATACACCAGCATTACCCCTAACCCCACCGCTGGTAAAAGCGCCACCCGTTATTATGCCATTGGCGTCATTAGTGATAGTAACCGTGCCACCTGATGTGCTAACTAAGCCATTAATAACATTAGAGTTCGTAAGAGTTCCGCCACCAGCACCATACGACACATTTCCAGTAAAAGTTCCCGAGTTTTCAACATTCCCTTGACCGCTAGCAAATGATACACTCCCAGTAAAATCGCTATTATTTGTCACGCTCCCGCTACTACTATTCAAGTAAGCTACATTTCCTGTAAAGGTGCCATTATTTGTTATATTACCATTTTGCGAAGCCCCTGTACTTGTGCTATATTGCACCCGTGAAGTGAAAGTTCCATTATTTGTAATGTCCCCACCGCCACTTTCATAAACAAGCTGTCCATTACCAGTAATAGAAAAACTTCCATTATTATTAAGAACAAAACGAGTGGCTGTATCAATGTTTCTAAATAAGATATTACTACCGCTGAAACTTCCTGATTGTGCTATAGTCATTGTTGTGGTGTTTCCAGACCCACCTTGATTTGGCACACTGCCAAGATTGCTTGTTACCGTCACAGCGCCACTAATGGTGCAGTTATTAGCATCATGTCCTGCGTCACAATTCGTATTTCTAAAAACATTAGTAAATCCCGCCTGAAGTCCGGAAGGCGCAATAAGACATGAGGCAAGAAAACAATTGCAAGAAACTTCACAGAATCTGCGCAATGAAATATGGTGCAGATTGCGTTTGAGTTTTGCAGTCTTCATTGTAGCCTCCTTGCCTGTTTGGTTATCAAAAGAGAATCCTTACCGCGTGGGAATATGTGAAAATTGCGTTTTTCTATGCGTAGTGCTGAGGGTGCGGTGAAATTTTGTAAAAAACAGATGAATGTCGTGCGCGAAAAAGCCCTTATATGCGCGAAGACAAGAGAATGGATAATGGAGAATAAAACGAGAGGAAATCCTATATATATATATATATAGGTTAAGCAAGCAAAACTTCCTAATCATTTTTTCTCCAAATAAATGAGATTCTGTATTTTTCTCGGGTTTGGCTATATCGGCAAAATGGGAAAATCTTAAAGCGCTTGTGGGAAAATTATAGCAAGAAAATTGAGTTTTGCGCTTAAAGCTGTGATTTGGCGCTTATAAAAGTCCATATTGTGTGAGTTTTTGACGCAGGACTTTTAAATCCATACCGAGTAAATCGCTTGCCTTTTGCGCGTTATTACCCACTTCTTGCAAGGTGCGGGAAAGTAGCTCTTTTTCTAAACTCGCCAAAGAATTTGCATTCGTGCTCAAAGTGGCGTTAAAAACGCGCTCTTTGCTTTGCAAAGCCAAATCCGCCACATCGATAACCTCACCCTCGCTCAAAATCACCGCGCGCTCAATCACGCTCAAAAGCTCTCTAATATTTCCGGGCCAGCTGTATTCAAGGAGCTTCGCTTCAGCCTCTTTGCTAAGCATCTTTGGCGCGAAGCCGTAATTTGCGGTGGTTTGGGAAAGTTTATTACGCGCAATACCTAGAATCTCGTCCTTGCGTTCATTTAGTGGTGGGATAAAAATTGGTATCGTCTGCAAGCGGAAAAACAAATCCTCTCTAAAAGTGCCATTAGCAATTTTTTGCGCGATATTGGCGTTTGTAGCGGAGATGAAGCGCACATTGATTGGGATTTTTTTAGAGCTTCCTAGCCTTGTAAGGCTCTTTTCTTGTATCACGCGCAAGAGCTTTGCTTGCAGGCTGGCGGGCATTTCGCCGATCTCATCTAAAAATACACTGCCACCATTGGCATCTTCTAAGATTCCGGGTTTTGGCGCGGTGGCATCTGTAAATGCGCCTTTTTCATAGCCAAAAAGTTCAGATTCTAGCAAATGTTCAGGGATTGCCGCCATATTTAGCGCGATGAAGGGCTTTTGCGCGCGCGGGGAATGCTGGTGGATAAAGTTTGCAAACACATCTTTGCCTACCCCACTTTGCCCCATCAAAAACACACTCGCATCAGTTGGCGCGACTTTTTTTGCGATTTTTAGCACTTCTTGCAAGGCTTTGGAAGTGGGTGCGCTTTTGTCATTAGATTTCGCAGAATCTAGCTGGGTGGCGACATTTGCGGAGTTAAAATCATTTGGTTGATTTGCCTGCTTTTTAGCAGAATCTGCGCGCTGGGCGCTTTGAATCTTTGCGCGAATATTTTGCTCTTTTTGTATGCGCTCAAGCGTGCTTACAAGCTCTTCAAAATCAAAGCCCTTGACTAGAAAATCTTTCACGCCTAAGCGGATCGCGCCGATGGCGTTTTGCACGGACGCATTTCCGGTGATGACGATTGTTTTATACTCATAGCGCATTTGGTTTTGTAGCTCGCGCAAAAACTCCAAGCCGTCCATTTTAGGCATATTAATATCAGTAATAATCACATCAAAAGGCTGGGAATCTTGCAGGGCTTTGAGCGCCTCGATGGCGTTTTTAAAGCCGATGGCTTCGTATTGCGGGTAGTTTTTAAAGCCCAGCTCAAGGGCTTTGCGGTAGTTTATATCATCTTCGACATAGCAGATTCTCATGCCTATTCCTTTAAATTGTATCACCTCGTGCGAGTGAATCGCACTTCGGCTCCGCTTCGCTTGCGCTCGCGTGCATATTTTACCATTTTTGGCAGATAAGGGTTAAAGATTCTATTGCGTGGTTGGCGGTTTGAGAATCTATGTCCTTTAAATTGTATCACCTTTGCGGAAGTGAATTCCGCTACCTATTCCTTGTGAGTGTATCACTTTGGCAAGCGTTGCTCGCCAAAGCTCGGCTTCGCTTGCGCTTGCGTGCATATTTTACCATTTCTAATTGATAAGGCGCAAAGATTCTCTAACGCGCTTTGGTTGCGTAAAGTTTTGGACTACTTCGCTACCACTCACAATAACGCACGATGATTGATTAGATCTTTGGATTCTCTAAATTACTAAGAATCTACTTTGTCGCGGCTTTTTTAGGCACATAAAGCACGCTTAAATAGCGCCCTTCTAGCTTTGGCTCTTTTTCAGCCACAGCGATTTCCTCAAGCATAGGCGCGACTTTACGCAGTGTGTCCATACCCGCGTCAGGAATGCTAAGCTCGCGCTGTTTCAAAAACACCTTGAAACGCACATGCTTGCCATTTTCCAAAAACTCAATCGCGTGCTTGACTTTGTAATTAATATCATTTTGCGCGATTTGGGTGGAAAGTTTGATTTCTTTAATTTCGATTTGCTTTTGCTTTTTCTTTGCCTCTTTTTGGCGCTTTTCTTGATGATAGCGGAACTTGCCATAATCCATAATCTTGCACACCGGCGGTTTGGCATTTGGCGAGATAAGCACTAAATCCAAATCCTTTTGCACCGCTAGCTCAAGCGCTTCCCTTGAGCTCATCACGCCAAAAACTTCGCCATCATCGCCTACGCAACGCACTTCTTTAAGGTTTATTTCCTCATTCAACAACACTTCGTCTTTATTTTCTTTCAAAAGCTGACCTCACTTAATTTGGTTTGTAACATTTTTATAAATTCCTCCTCGCTTAGGCTGTATTGCTCGCGCTTTGTCCTATCGCGCACCGCGAGAATCTTACTTGTGACTTCTTGTTCGCCGATGACGATAATTAGCGGAATATGCTGTTTTTCCGCGGTGCGGATTCTCTTTGAAAGCGTTTCATTTTTATCCAAAATTTCCACATACGCGCCACTTTGCGCGCTAATTCGCTGACGCAAGCTCCTTGCATACGCGCTTTGCGCCTCACCAATAGGAATAAGGCATACCTGCGTAGGCGCAATGAAAAGCGGAAACTCGCCGGCAAAATGTTCCGTCAAAATCGCAATAAAACGCTCAAAACTCCCCAAAATTGCGCGGTGTATCATAATGGGCGTTTGGGGCTGGTTATGCTCATCTGTGTAGCTTAGCTCAAATCGCTCTGGCAGATTCATATCAATTTGTATCGTGCCACACTGCCATTTGCGCTTTAGCGCGTCTGTTATTTTTATATCAATCTTTGGTCCATAAAACGCGCCACCGCCTTCATCGACTTTGTAGGCGATATTGTTTTCCTCTAGCGCGCTTTTTAGCGCATTTGTCGCGCTTTCCCAAATTTCATCACTCCCGATTGACTTCTGCGGGCGGGTAGAAAGCTCCATTTCATAGCTAAAATTAAAGGCTTCCATAATGCTTTTTGTAAAATCGATGATTTGATTAATCTCGCTTTTTATCTGCTCTGGGGCGCAAAAAATATGCGCGTCATCTTGAGTAAATTCCCTCACGCGCAAGAGTCCATGCAACACGCCACTTTTTTCATGTCGATGCACCACACCATATTCATAAAAGCGCAAAGGCAGCTCGCGGTAGCTTCGTGGCGAGCTTTGATAGACTTTGATATGCCCAACGCAATTCATAGGCTTAATGCCGTATTCCACCTCATCGATGGTCGTAAAATACATATTTTCTTTGTAATTTGCGTAATGCCCGCTTTTTTTCCATACTTCACTTTTGAGAATCTCAGGTCCGCGCACAGGCTCATACTCGCGCTTGATAAGGGCTTTTGTAAGCAAAGATTCTATATTTCTGCGTAGTCTCGCGCCCTTTGGTAGCCACAAAGGTAGTCCCGCGCCGATTTCCTCATCAAAGCTAAAAAGTCCCATACTCACAGCTAACTTGCGGTGATCGCGCTTTTTGGCTTCTTCAATTTGGAAAAGATAGTCTTTGAGCGATTGCTTATCTGCAAAGGCAATGCCATAGATTCTCTGCAACATTTGAGCTTTTTCGTCCCCGCCAAGATACGCCCCTGCGATTTTTGTAAGCTTAAAATGCTCCAAAAAGCGCGTATTTGGCAAATGCGGTCCTCGGCACAAATCCTCAAAATCACCTTGCGTATAAAAGCTAAAGGTATCGCCTTCAATTTTGCTCATTACCGCAAGCTTGAGCGCATCATTTGCAAACTTTTGCTCGGCACTTTTTCGCGTGGTAGAGTATTTGGCGATGTCATAGCCTTGCTTTGCAATCTCTTTCATTTTGGATTCTATCTTTGGAAGATCCTCTTCGCTGATTTTCTCACTCGTTTGAAAATCATAATAAAAGCCCTCTTCCACCACCGGTCCGACGAAAAACTGCGCGTCTTTGTAAAGTGCTTTGATTGCTTGAGCGAGCAAATGCGCGCAAGAGTGGCGCAGGATAAAAAGTGCGGATTCTGAATTGTCAAAATAAATTGGCTCGCTATTTGGCGCGTTTTCTAAGCCATTTTCTTGCAAAGTCTGTAAATCATAAATCTTGCCATCAATCTTTTTGCCAATAAGTTCGTTTTTGCTCATAGATTTTTAAACCTTTAAAATCTCATCTTCTTTTGCCTTGAGCGCGTCATCGATTTTTTTCACAAAATCATCTGTGTGCTTTTGGACGCTTTCGTGCGCCTTTTTGCAAGCGTCCTCTGTGATAGTTTTTGCTTTTTCAAGTTTTTTTAGCGCGTTGTTAGAATCCTGCCTAATATTGCGTACTGCTACGCGCCCTTTTTCTGCCATGGCTTTGGCTTCTTTGGCGATTTCTACGCGCTGTTCTTTTGTCATGGGCGGGAAGTTTAGGCGGATAGATTCTCCATCGTTGTTTGGTGTCGCGCCGATATTTGCTTCCTGCAATGCGCGCTCGATTGCCTTTAGCAAGCCCTTATCCCATGGCGTTATCACAAGCGTTGAGGCATCTTGCACGACAATAGAGCTCATTTGCGAAAGTGGTGTTGGCGTCTCGTAATAATCCGCCTTGATAGAATCCACGCGCGCAGTCGATACGCGCCCGCTACGCAACGCGCTAAAGTCCTTTTTTAACGCATTAAGCGACTTTTCCATGCTTTCTTGTGTGTGTTTGAGAATCTGCGAAATTTCATCACTCATACAATTTCCTTTAAAAATTATTGTGCTTGCGCTGGCGTACTTGCGCTATTTGAAGCGTCATTTGCAGGCTCGTTTGCTGGTGCATTTTGCGCTGGCACATTTGTAGATGTGTCTTGCGCTGGCGCTAAAGGAGAATCTGGCATTGCGAAAGGATTTTCAGCCGGTGCTACTTGCAGGCTATTTTGCAAACCATTTTGCGCGCCATTTTGAAGAGAATCTGTGAGGCTTGTTTGTTTATTATAAAGGTAGCCAAGCGCGATGGTATTTGCCAAAAAAAGCAAGCCCAAAAACATAGTCGCCTTTGCCAAAAATCCCGCTGGACCTTTTGCGCCAAACATACTTTCATTACTTCCGCTATATGCGCCAAGTCCGAGGCTTGAGCTTTTTTGCAAAAGCACTACGATGGTGATTAAAAACACTAAAACAATTTGAACTATAAGCAAAATAAACGCCATAAATTTCTCCGCTAAACAAAATAAGAAGCGCGATTATAGCAAAAGAAATGTTAAATCCAACCAAAAAATTAAGAGAAACTTTGCGCCTTATGTCTTTAAACCTTTGCCTTTTAAGATTTAAGAATTAATTTCACAATTGCTTCACAAACATTTTGCTATAATGCGCGCTTTTGATTTTAAAAAAATAAGGAATCTTCGATGAAAAAATTCAAATTCGACAAGCAACTTTGGATGAAAATCCATGTCTATCTAAGTATATTTTTCTTCCCCGCAGCGTTTATTTATGTGCTCACAGGCGCGCTGTATATCTTTGAAGTGCGTGAAAATGCCGATGCGACAATCCACACTATCACGCTAGATTCTCTGCCTGAAAAGGGACAAGAGCAGGAATTTATCCTTAATCTCTTAGCAAAGCATAATCTCAAAATCCCAAGTGATACGCAAGTGCGTATGATGAAAGGCATGCCAACAATGGGAAACATCAAATACAGCGCGAGTATTGCCAAAGATAGAGATGGCACAAATATCCTACGCACGACAGATAGGGGCTTGTATGGAATCTTGCTTTTGATGCATAAGGCGAAGGGCAAATTTTATTTTGACATTATCGCGGTGACTTTTTCTATTAGTATGATTATTTTTTATCTTTCCGGGCTTATTATGACTTCATTTTGTAAAAAGCGCCGAAAAAGCGCACTTTGGACATTTGTCGCTGGACTTGGGATTACTGCACTAGCGGTGTATTTGAGTATTTAAATACCCTATAAGCGCAAAATTAAAATACAACCAAAAAAAATTAAGAGGAGAAATTTATGGCGTTTATTTTGCTTACATTTCAAAATGCATTAAGTAGAATAAGGGGGGGGGGCAACTCTATCCTTTAAGGTAGCACAAAAATTTTTTGTGGCTCTGGTTTTAGGTGTTAGCGTTAGCTTATCTCAAAATGCAGATGAGCAGAATCTAACTTCTGTTAAATTACAGCGTTCAGTTATCACAGCAAGTGGTTATGATCAAGAGATTAAGGACGCTCCTGCGAGCATTAGCGTAGTGGATAAAGAGGAGATTCTCACGCGCCCGATTAGGGATATTGGCGATGCGGTGCAAGATGTCCCGGGTGTGTATATAGAAACTAGCAGGAATGGGGCTAATGCAATCTCAATGCGTGGTTTAGAATATACCTACACGCTCTTTTTAATCGATGGCAAGCGTCAAAATGTCACGCCCGGATTTAATAGAGGTTTTGCAGAATTACTTAATACAATGATGCCGCCAACTTCGATGATTGAGCGTATAGAGGTTATTAGAGGTCCTGCGTCAATCATCTATGGAAGTGATGCAATGGGTGGTGTGATAAATGTTATCACCAAAAAATATGTGGATAAATATACCGCAAGCGTGCAATTTGACACAAGGCTTGCAGAAGATAGCAAGTTTGGCAATATGTATGGGGCAAATGCTTACTTGGCATTGCCACTTATTAAAAACACACTTTCAATAAACTTGCGCGGAAGCTATCGCTATGGCGATAAAGCAGCCTATCTAAAGCCAGCGGGTTTAAATGATACAAGTAGCAATCCCTACAGCGTGCAAGCTCCCACAGCTTTTAGCCAGTGGAATGCTGGCGGACGCATTAGCTATCTGCCAAATGCACACAATAGCTTTTATTTTGACACAGAAGCCTACTTTGCACGAGGTGGCACGCTAAATAGTAGCAATAATACGGTTGTGCGGGATTTTTACAAGTTTAACAATGTGCTAAATTATGATGCAAATTATGATTGGGGAAATATCAATACTTATGTGCAGTATTCTAAAACCATGCTAGCAAGACACTTAGGCGAAGGTGGTAGCGCTGGTGTTGTAACTGGCGCGAACAAAGGCGCTTATGTAGATTGGGCGCACCCATGGATTAACACTGATATTATCTTTCAATCAACCTATAATAAAAACTTCGATCTTGATAATTATGGCGTGATAGGCTTTAATGGTGGAGTTTATTTTATCCATCAAAATTACTATACGATATCTTCTCGCACAAATGCAGTTACTGACACAAGCCTTAATCAAGTGGCGATTTTTGGGGAAGGACAATATCACATCAATGAGTATATTTCCACCACACTTGGTTTGCGCTATAACTATTCAGATATTTTTAGGGCGATTCCAAATCCACGCTTTTTTGTCAATATCAATCCCACAGAGTGGCTAACACTTAAAGCTGGAATCTCAAGTGGCGTAATCACTCCACCTATCTACTACTTAGATAATGAGTTTTATACACAATCTTCTGGTATGCGTCGCTATGGCAATGAAGCGCTCAAGCAAGAAACGAGCTGGAATTATGAGTTTAGTGCCATTGTAGAAAATGACTACTTATCAATGATTGCCACAGGCTATTACACAGATTTTAATAATAAAATCGCTGAAGTTGGTTTTAGAGATCCAAATATAACATATTGCGCTAATGCAAATAGATGCTTTATGTATCAAAATGTCGATCGCGCAATCACTACTGGCGCAGAATTGGCATTTAAACTAGAGCCTATCAATGGATTTTCGCTAAATTCTACCTATGCTTTTACTTACACAGAGCAAAAAAGTGGAACTTACAAAGGACAGCCGCTTAATGCAATCCCAAAACATAGTTTCACTATTAAACCTGAATATCGCTATGGAAATTTTAGCTCTTATATTCGCTGGCAAGGGCGATTTCAAACACCTACACTTATTTCAGATGATGACAGCGTAGCGCGAAACTATATAGGCACTTATTATAAAAACTATCAACTCGTAGATTTTGCACTTAGTTATAAATTTACAAAAAATCTCAATACTACACTTGCAGTCAATAATATTTTCAATACAAATTTTATGGATTATGTGCTTTATAATAACGCCACAGAATACATTAATGCTTATCAAAAAGTTTTAGCCGGAAGGAATTATTGGCTTACTTTTCGTGTAGATATTTAGCCATAATTTCTTTTATTTGCTCTAATGCAGAATCTAAATCGCTAGAATCCACCTCATACGCGTGGGATTCTATGCGATAGACTTTGTCATAATAGCGCGTGATGAGAATTTTCGCCACGCATTCCAAATCCCCTCTTTCATACGCGCTCTTTGCTTGAAGCCAAAAACTTTTTTGCATAAAAGGCGCGATTTTTTGCATTGCTTGATTGAAAAATGCAGAATCTATAGCGCTATAAACCTTCACAATGCGCTTGATACGCAATTCAAGTGGCGCGCTCACAAGGATTTTCACGCCGTTTTGATAGGCGTTATACAGCGCATTTGGTAGCACGAGCGCGCCGAGTTTTTTGCTCTCTCCCTCAACCAGCACCTGCATATTTTCTAACTCTCTTAATCGCGTAAAAAGGAGATTTTCAAACATTCCCACACTTGGTTGCGCGCCTAAAATCCCCCCAAAGCTTGAACCTAAATGTTTAGCAAAAGATTCTATATCAAGGGAATTTTTAAAATTTGCGATAAGCTCACTTTTCCCGCAGCCTGTGGGACCGATGAGCGTAAAAAACGACATTTTAGGAGTTTTGCCTAAAGCGCTTAAAACCTCGTTGCGATAGGCTTTGTAGCCATCTTTTAAACGCAGAGTGCGAAAGCCAATATTTTGTAAAATCGTTTGCATTGAAAGACTGCGCATACCGCCACGCGCGCAGTGGATTCCGATGATTTTTGCAGGGGTTATTTGCAAGGATTCTAGCTGTGGTAAGAATCTAGCGATATTTTCACAAATTAAGCTCGCACCTAGCGTCTTTGCACTAAAAGGATTTTGCTTATAAAGCGTGCCAATTTTTTGGCGTTGCTCATCATTCAAAACCGCGAGATTGAGCGCATTTGGGATATGAGAGAGTGCGTATTCGCTAGGGGAGCGCGTATCGATGATAATATCAGATTTTGCTAAAAATTCCTGCGCGCCAACTAGCATAGATTCTCTTCACTTAATAAATTTTAGCGCAATTCTTGTGGCGTTGCGTTATTTTGTATGGTTTGGAAATTCCGCACATTCTCACGCCTTGCGCCTTTGCGTTGCAGTGCGGCTTCATAGCGGCGGATTTCTGTAGGCGTTTTTGGCGTAAATGGTGGGATTGACTTTTTCTCGCCTGTTTTTGTATCAATTGCCACCATCGTAAAGTAGCAAGTATTGCAATGCGTGACAAAACGATGTTTAATATCCTCGCTAATGACTTTTATCCCAACCTCGCAACTCGTCTTGCCGACATAATTCACGCTCGCAAGGAAAATGATAAGCGAGCCGATGGGAATGGGGTGTTTAAAGATAAGATTATCCACGCTCAAAGTCACCACGCCATGCCCACAATAGCGCGTGGCGCAAGTGTAGGCGACTTGATCAAGCAATTTCATCAATTCCCCCCCATGCACCACACCGCTAAAATTCGCCAAATTCGGACCTGCAAGGATACTCATCGTAAGTGATCTCGTGTCAAATACATCTTCCATAACTCACCTCTTTTGCATTGAAATAAGCCTTAATTATGCGCTTGATAGGTTAATAAATAAGTCTTGTCATATCATTAAAAAGCCCCAAAAGCATAATCGCGACAATGAATGCCAGCCCAAAAAAGCTAAGAAGTCGCAAAATGCGCTCATTTGGCTTTTTGCGCGTGAGCATTTCATACAACACAAAGAGAATCTGCCCGCCATCAAGGAGTGGAATTGGCAAAAGATTGATAAGCCCGAGATTGATTGAAAGAAGCGCACAAAAGCCAAAAAACGCCACCAAATCACTTTGCGCGACATGGCTAAGCGTGTTTGTCATACCCACTACACCACTCACCTCGCGCACGCTCACCACGCCACTTGCAAGCTTTGCAATACTTTGGGCTATGAAATGCGTAGATTCTAAAGTCTTGCGCCATGCGATTTGCAAGGATTGCAAGGGTGAAAATTGAAGCAATTCTGCTTTTTGCGTGGCGTAGATTCCGATAAATGCTTGTGTTTGAGGCTCTTTAAACATATTTTGTCCCTGTTTGAAAAATGGCGTAATAAAAAGCTCTATTGTTTGAGAATCTGCATCTTTAAAATCTCGCTGAATGAGGAATTTTAGCGCGTTTAAAGAAGCGTGCTTTTGCAAAACATTGCTAATATCCTGCCATAAAAAAATATTTTCACCTTCAATTTTTATGATTCTATCTCCTGCTAAGATTCCGGCTTTTTGCGCTGGAGAATCTTCCTGCAAACCACCAACCACAGGCGCTAAACCAACTGCGCCGTTTAAGCAGATTCCAAAATAAAGCAAAAATCCAAGCAAAAGATTAAAAACAGGACCGCCAAACAAAACCAAAAGTCGCACAATGGGCGGTTTGCTCTCATAAGAATCTGCGTTTTGCGCGCGTGGAGATTGCAAAGTGTGCGAAGTATTTGAAGTGTGAGAATCCGCGCTATATTCTAAGCCTTTTAATTTCACATAGCCGCCAAGTGGAATGAGCGAAATCGCATACTGCGTGCCTTTGTGGGTGAAAGTGCAGAGCTTTTTACCAAAGCCGATGCTAAATACCTCAACGCCAATCCCGCACAAACGCGCAATGAGGAAATGCCCCAGCTCGTGGAACAGCACAAGAAAGCAAAGTGCGATGAGCGCGAGAGCCAGCCCCAAACTAGCCCTTTAGCGTTTTGTAGTATTTTATCGTGTATTCAAAGCCAGAATACAGCGTTAAAATTGTCGCAAACCATAGCAAAACCTCGCCACCGGGGAAAAAGTCCGCTAGCAAAAAGGCGATTGCGGCAATTTGCGCGCCGGTTTTGTATTTGCCAGCTTGCGAAGCTGCGACACTTTTCCCACTGCTCGCCACCACCACGCGCAAACCTGTGATAAAAAACTCCCTACTTAAGATTAAAAACACCGCCCACGCATTTGCCCTCTCCAGCACAAGTAGCGCGATGAAAGCTGAAAGAATAAGCATTTTATCCGCTAGCGGGTCAAAAACCTCGCCAAAAAGGGATTTGAAGTTGTATTCTCGCGCGATATAGCCATCAAAAAAATCCGTCAAACTCGCAATGCAAAAAATAAGACAAGCAAAATAATTCACCCACGAAAAATCCATATATGCAGGGAAAATCAGCTCATAATGCAACACCACAAAAAGTAGCAAAATCGCTAAAATAATACGAGAAATGCTGAGAATATTAGGCACATGGCGCAAGCAAAATCCTTAGAATCTGAAATGACAAAATATTTGGATTATAGCTCAAAATTGTATCTTTTGCGTAACGAATTTTTGAAGTGAGGCAAATGAAATTAAGGCAGTTTTAACCTTAAATTTGTATAATTTCGCTTTTTTACGGCTTTAATTTAAGCAATATGCGGAAGTGGCGAAACTGGCAGACGCACTAGACTTAGGATCTAGCGCCGCAAGGCATGGAGGTTCAAGTCCTCTCTTCCGCACCACTTTATCACCTTTTAAAGATACAAAATTACTCGTCTTGACTTAATTAATCTACTACAAATCACAATCTTCACCACAACACAAAAGCTTAAATTTTCACTATAATCACAAATGCAAAACCCATAAAAGGTAGTTACATGCGCGAATACAAGCTTCCTAATTTTTATTATCTTTTTGCCATAGCATTTGCATTTCTAGCGCTTGCGCCTTTGTATAATCTTTTGTGCTTTTATCAGGGAAATTTCTTTTTTATAAATTCTGAGTTTGCGGTTTTTACATGGGGAGTGTTTTTTATTTTCGCAGGATTGGGGTTTTGGGAGTTTTTCTTTGATGAGGCTTTTGTCAAAACGCGCATTTTCTTAAGTTTATGTGGCACGCTATGTATATTTGGCGGATTGCTGTTTGTGGTGTTTGCTTTGGGAAGGAATGATTTTGGGCTTTCTCGGTTATTTGAGCCTTTGCTTGGCTTTTTAAGCTTTTTGCCTTTCATGCTCTTGCCTCTTGGCTTTTTTCTTAGCAAGCTCACACACGCAAAAAGCGCGCAGTGGTTATGTGTAGCGTATATGGGGATCTGGTTTGCCGGAATCGCACAGCGTTATTTTTATCTCAACTTTTTACCCACTGAATATTTTCTTGCTCTTTTTAACCTCTTGTATCTCTGCGTTACCTTTATGCTTATTGTGATTTTGCTTAAAAGCATCAAAAAATCTAGTGCAAGGCACGCACGCACGCTTTTAGACAAAATGCTTCTTATCTCTTTTGTGCTCTATCCACTGCTTAGCACTCTTGGTTTAGTTTGCATGCGCGCTTTTTACTATCATGCGCCGATTTTTCATCATGATTTTTCACAGCTTTGCATGCGCGGGATTGCCTATGTGGCTTATATTTGGGCGAGCTTAGGTGTGGGAATCTTTGTGTTTAAACCTTATCAAATCTCTAGCAAAGCGCATTTCTATACGCTATGCGGGGTGTTTGCGTTGATTTTGCTTTTTTGCATTTTGCCTAATCTCGCAAGGTCTTATGGTCTAAACTTCTTTCTGCCTTTTGCTTTGCTAGCATTTTTGGGCTATGGGATTTTTCAAGCGCAAAAAAAGCTGCGGGAATCCTCCTTTGTTGGCGGCATTAAACTTCCGATATTAAGCTTTTTTGCGGGCATATTTTTTGGTGTGCTGTATATGATATTTTTGCTCTTTTGCAATATAGCGCTTTTTGGTAGCTACGATCTTTTGGGCGCACAGCATTACTAAATATTGCAAATTAAAGGCTTACCGCCTCATCGCCTCTTTGAGGCTTATCTGCGCGTCTTTGAGCTGTTGCTTTTTCTTAAGGCTTTCGCGCTTGTCATAAAGTTTCTTGCCTTTCACAAGCGCGATTTGAGCTTTTAATTTATTTTTATGGTTAAAATACAAACTCAAAGGCACAATGCTTAAGCCCTGCACAGAAACGCTTCCAAGTAGTTTTGTAATTTGCTTTTTATGCAATAAGAGTTTGCGCACGCGCCTTTCATCAGGCTTAAAATGCGTATTTGTCTGCTCCAGCGCGCCAAAATGTGTATTAAACAAAAACGCCTCTTCTTTCATAATCCGCACAAAGCTATCCTTGAGATTTACCCGCCCAGCGCGCGCAGACTTCACTTCGCTCCCAAGTAGCACAAGCCCTGCTTCCAAACTCTCTAAAATCTCATAATCAAAAAAAGCCTTTTTGTTTTTTGCCACTTCCTTAAAAGTGTGGAAAGCGCGCTCCTTTGGCTTTTGCGCCCCCTTAGCATTTGGCTTTTTTACGCTTTTTTTAGAATCTTTCAACACTAAATCCTACAAATCCCGCTCTAGCACTTCTTCAAAGCTTTCAAAATAAAGCTCCCTCGCGCGGGCAAAATCTAATTGGAGAGAATCTATGCAGATTCCCTCCCCTTCCACAGCGCCAATTTGACGCGCTTGCAAACCTTGCGCGCGCGCAGATTCTATCAAATCTACCATATTCTTAGAATCCACCTCTACCACCACACAACCCGGCGTCTGCGCAAAAAGCATATAAGAATCCGCAAGCGCGCTCTCTACCTTAATTCCCTTATTTCCTAGCAGCGCCATTTTTGCAAGAGCGACAGCTAGCCCGCCTTGCCCGACATTTTTAGCAGAAAGAATCTTGTTAGATTCAATATTTTCACAAAGAAAATCCCACAAGCGCGCTTCCTTAGCCAAATCAATGCGCGGAACTTCGCCATAAATCTTGCCCTCACTTAGCTTTTGCGCCAAGCTCGCGCTAAAGTTTGCTTCAATCTCACCAAATAGCACAAGCGCGCTTCCAACACTCTGCAACGCGCTACCAATGGTTTTTGCGCTATTTTCTATCACACCAACACCCACGATGCTAGGCGTTGGATAAATATCCTTGCCATCGCTTTGATTATGCAAGCTCACATTCCCGCTCACAACGGGCGTATTGAGAATCTTACACGCCTCTTTTATACCCTCACAAGATTCTTTAAATTCCCACATAACCTCGGCATTATTTGGCGAGCCAAAGTTGAGGCAATCGCTAATCGCCTTCATTCGCGCCCCACGCGTAGCGCAGTCGCGCCCTACATGCGCCACGCTTAGCTTTGCGCCCTCTTTTGGATTAAGATAGCTTGCGCGCACATCACAATACACGCTCATCGCGATTCCCGCCTCACTCTCCTTTATGCGTATCACGCTTGCATCGCCCTGCCCGGGTCCCACGATAGTATTTGTCTGCACGCTTGAGTCATACTGACTATACACCCATTTTTTATCGCTAATTTCAAGTGAGCCTAGCAGTTTTTCAAACATTTCTTGCGCGCTTAGCGTGGTTTTTAGCGTTTTAGCAGGCGCGCTTTCTCGCTTTGTCTCTTTTGTCGCTCTATCTAGCATAGGCGCATTTGAGCTAAGCTCGGCAATAGGCAAGCGCGCGCATGGCTCATCATACCAATACAGCTCCATAAGCCCGCTATTAGTCACCTCGCCAATCACCGCGCAATCCACCTCCCATTTGGCAAAAATCTCTAGCACCTTCGCCTCATAGCCTTTTTTCGCGCAAATTAGCATACGCTCTTGTGACTCGCTAAGCATAAGCTCATAAGGATTCATGCCAGATTCTCGCATCGGCACTTTATCAAGATCTAAACGCATACCAGCGCCACTTTTGCCCGCCATCTCAAAGCTTGAGCTTGTAAGCCCAGCTGCGCCCATATCCTGAATCCCTACAATATAGTCTTTCTTAAACAGCTCCAAACACGCCTCCAAAAGAAGCTTTTCGGCAAATGGATCGCCCACTTGCACCGCGCTTTTTAAGCCCTTAGAATCTGAACTAAAACTATCGCTACTCATCACCGCCCCACCTAAGCCATCGCGTCCGGTTTTTGAGCCGACATAAATTACCGGATTCCCAACACCTTCGGCTTTTGCGTAGAAAATTTCCTCTTTTTTGGCTAGTCCCAAGCAAAAGGCATTGACTAAAATATTGCCGTTGTAGCAGGTTTCAAAGCTCATTTCTCCGCCGATTGTCGGCACGCCCATGCAGTTGCCATACCCGCCGATGCCTTCCACCACACCGCGCAAAAGGTAGCGATGCTTTTTGCCAACCTTGCCAGAATCTGCCACATCACCAAAACGGATAGAATTAAGACTTGCCACAGGACGCGCACCCATCGTAAAAATATCGCGCATAATCCCGCCAACACCAGTCGCTGCACCTGCGTGTGGCTCGATGAAACTCGGGTGGTTGTGAGATTCTATTTTAAACACCGCGACATTTTTGCCATCAATATCTATCACGCCCGCATTTTCGCCCGGTCCTTGCACCACCCAAGGCGCGCTTGTAGGGAATCCATTGAGATATTTTTTACTTGATTTGTAGCTACAATGCTCACTCCACATCGCTGAAATCACGCCTAGCTCGATAAGATTTGGCGCGCGATGAAGCATCGTAACAATGCGCGCGTAATCTTTTGCGTCTAATTTGTGAGAATCTAAAACCGCTTGCAAGTCTTTATTTTCGCCTAGCGGGGTTGTGAGTGTCTTAAGCATGCAAAAACCTTTGGTGTAAATTTAAGGCGCAATTGTAACATAAGCTCTCTAATTCCCAAAAGAATAATGCAGAATCTGTGGAAAGTTTGCAAAATAACAAAAAAGATAAAGCAAAAATTTTAAGCTAATTTAATACGATATTCGCTACAATCGCGCTTTTAGCTTAAGGCTTTTTAAGCCCAACACAAAGGCATTTTATGGCGCAAAAAATCCCACTAAGTGAAATCACGCAAATTGCAGATTTTTTTGTAATTGTCCATCATGTGCGCGGGAGGATTAGAATCCGTGCAAATCTTAAAAACCTTAGCAAAGCAAAAGCATGGGCGCAAAATACGAAGTTAAGGCAGTTTTTGGCAGATTCTCACTCAAATGATATGCAGGCAAATGGCACGCAAGCGATGATTATTGCGCTACTTAAGCGACTAAGCGCGATTAAAGAAATCAAGGTAAATGCGCTTATTGGTAGTGCGACAATCACTTATGACGCAAATCTTTTTGAGCCAAATTTGTGGGAATCTTGGGTGAAAAAAGAGCGCTTAGAGGAAATTACGGCAAAGCTTAATGATTTTTCACAAGATATAAAGGAAATTTAAATAATGCTTTCAGAAGCATCAAAACCCTTGCAGTTAGCCATTTCAGAGCGCAAAAAAAGTTTAGAATTTTACAAAACTTTGCAAGCAAATTTGCATTTACAAATGCTTAATGCGCCTTTGGAATCTGTGGATTCTAAGCAATCAAAAAGTGCTAAGTATGAACGCGAGCAAAGCGAAGCGGAGGCGAAGTGCGATTCATTCGCACAAGACGATACAATAAATGGAATAGATTTCCAAATTTTAAAAGAATTTATGCAATGTTTAAAAGAAATTATTTCAAAAGAAAATGCGCTTTTGGAGGAAATTGAAGAGAAATTAAAAGATTTTTGCGTGTTTGAAAAATCTTTTAATTATACAAATTTGGAGCTTGAAAATCCCTTGCCCGATGAGCTTTTAAAGCTTGCCACGCAATTTGAAAATATAGATTCTAAGGCAATTAAAGAATTGTATTTTTTGCTTTTTGGCATAGAATCTACGCAGATTCAAACTTGCGATTTTTTGCTAAAATTGCAATGCGCGCCATTTGTGAAAGATAGTCTTTTTCGCCTACAGGCGCTAAGCTACACGCATCATTTGCCACTTTTGAAAAATGCTTTAACAAATTCTTTTGAAGAGAAAAAACCACAAAATAACGCGCAAAATAATCTTTTTTCAAATGATTTTTTAAACGCGCAAAATTACAGCGAATTTTTGGAGCAAAATTTGCAGGGGTTGATGGAGTTTGGCACGCGTGCAAGGGAGATTGTGACGAAGTTGCAGAATAAAGAATTACAGCAAAAAGAGCTTGTGGAATTTTTGGAAAAATGCAATTTCTCTCTTATAAGTGGTGGCATTTTGGGAAGTTTTTGTGCTATGATTGCAAGCAATTTTTACAAAAAATAAGGAGTAAATTATGGCATTACCATTTTTAGCAGGGCTTATTCTTGGCGGTGGCGCGATAATCGCATACAATAATCGCAAAGAAATTGCAAAAACTTTGCAAGCAAAAACAAAGGATTTAAGAGAGGATTTGTCACAAGGTGCAAAAAAAGTGCGAAAAAATGCTAGAGAGCTAAAAGAGGATTTGGATTTTAGCGTTTCAGTGGCTAAAGAAGCGGTGGAGAAGGTAAAATCACGCCGTGGCAGAAAACCTAAAAACCAAACAGCACAAGGCGCAAAAAAAGCTACAAAAGTAAAAAAACCACAAGAAAATATTGCACAAGAGCAAACTTTTTTAGCACAAAATGACTCGCAAAATACACCAAATATTTAAGAATTTTAAGGATTTATTATGATATTTGATACAGGAGCTACACGCTCAATCCCCGGGCACGCGGTAAGTGGTGGCATAGCTGGCTTGATGATTTCTGGAGTGTATAATTACACAAAGTTTAAAAATGGTGAAATTTCCCTTGAAAATGCTTTGCAACATACGCTTAAAGCAACCGCGGAAGGCGCGCTTATCACCGCATGTGCGGTGGGCGTGGCGAATGCTTTTGGAAGCCAAAAAAGTATTTTAAATAATCTTTTAGAATCTGGCGCATACCTAGCACTTGGTGTGGCTGGAAGCTATGCGATACAAAATTTTTGTATAGATTCTCAAAAAATCACTAGCAAAAATAGATAAAAACCAAAAGGAGCAAAAATGGCGACAAACAACACAAATAACGCGAATAATACAAATAGCACAAATAATGCAAATTTAGAGAATCTTAATTCCGTGCAAAATAATCCCTACATTAATAATGCTAGCAATAATGGCGTAAATAACACAAACAGCGCAAATACACAATCCACAAATAACACAAATACCACTAATGGCATTACAAATACTATTAACTCGTTTTTTAATAGTGGCAACACGCAACAGGATTTTATAAAAGGTGCGCTTATTGGCGCGGTGGCAACTTTTATCCTTACAAATGAGGACGCACAACGCGCAATTTTCAAAGGTTTTGCAAAGCTTTCAAGCCTTTTTGAAATGGGTATCGAAGAGCTCAAAGAGCGCTATGAAGACGCCAAAGCTGAAGTGGATTCTAACGAATAAATTAAGTTTGTAAATTTTAAGCTTGCACAATGTCTAAAAACTTACAGCTAAAACTCCTTCACACAAGCCCAAATCGCGCGCGCTTTTCTTATCATTTGCCAAAAGGTAGCGCGATACAATCCCTGCCTTTGCGCGTGGAAATTGAAAAAATCCCAAATATCCAAAGTGTGCGCGTCAATGATATTTTGCATAATATTATCATTACTTACGCTGGCGGGGAACACGCGCTTAAAAAAATCACAGAATCTCTTTTCAAAACCTTGCAAAATCTCCTTATCACCTCGGCGAAAAAAGGAAGCGAGCAAAGCTACATTGCGCTAAGAAGTGAGATCCCAAGCTCGAGCGAAGTGGCGCGCTCACTCACTGCGTTGCTTTTAGAGCCTTTTATGCAATCTAGTGTCTTAAAAGGCTTTTTTTCACTCATTGCTTCTACGCCAATCCTCACAAGTGGCGCGAAAGAAGCGCTAAATGAAGGTGTCACCTCGCGCGTGCTTGAAGCTATGGCGATTGCGATTTCACTTTATCGCAAGGACTATCGCACGGCAAACTCCACAAACTTCATGCTAAGCCTTGGCGAATACATTGAAGAAATGACAATGTATAAAAGCGATGATTTGCTAAAAGAGCTTAGCAAGCCTCAAGATTCTGAAGCGTGGGTAGAAAAGCAAATAAATGGCAAAGCCGAGCTTGTCCTAACTCCGAGTGAAAATCTAAAAATCGGCGATATCATCGTCGTGGGTGCGGGGGATAGCATACTTATTGATGGGCATATTATCGCGGGCGAAGCGCTAGTCAATCAAATCTCAATGACAGGCGAAGCCACGCCGGTAAAGCGTGCGCGAGGGGACAGGGTGCTTTCTGGCACAATCGTGCAGGAAGGCAGAATCAAAATTTGGGCTGAAGGCGTGGGGAACCAAACCGCCACCGCGCGTATCAAAAACTACATACAAGAAACGCTCGTGCAAAAAAGCTCAATCCAGCTTAGCGCCTCAAAAATGGCTGACAACCTCGTGCCTGTGACGCTTGGGCTTGCCATTACCTCATATATTTTTAGCCAGGATTTGACGCGTGTGGCGTCTGTCTTGCAGGCCGATTATTCCTGCGCGCTCAAGCTTGCTACGCCTGTGGCGTTTAAATCCGCCATTTCAAGTGCGGGGAAAAATGGTATCATCATCAAAGGCGCAAAAAGCCTAGAATCGCTCAACGAAGCCGAAGTCTTTGTATTTGATAAAACCGGCACGCTGACAAAAGGCGAGCTTGAAGTCATCGCTGTGCATTCTTTCAGCCCCTCGTGGCAAGAAGAGGATATTTTAAATCTTTCCGCTAGCATTGAAGAGCATTATTTCCACCCTGTGGCTGAAGCGGTGGTAAAGGCTGCGAAACAAAAAGAGTTTAATCACATTCACCATGATGAAGTGACTTTCATCGTTGCGCATGGCGTGAAAAGCCAGATTAATGGCAAAGAGGTGTTAATTGGCAATCGCCACTTTTTAGAAGATGATGAAGGCATTAATATGCACGCGCACAATGAGCGCATTAACGAGCTTTTGCGTTCCGGTCACACGCCACTTTTTATCGCGTATGATGGGAAGTTGCTAGGGCTTATTTTGCTCAAAGACACCTTGCGCCACAATGCAAAAACCGCCATCGCACGCCTAAGAAAAAGTGGCGTGAAAGAAATCATTATGCTGACAGGCGATGAAGATTCCAAAGCAAGCGAGATTGCGCGCGAGCTTGGGATTGATAGGTATTACGCGAGATTATTACCAACACAAAAGGCTGAAATTTTGGAAACTATTATGAGTGAAGGCAGGAAAGTCGCCTTTGTGGGCGATGGTATCAATGACGCGCCAGCACTCATAAAGGCTGATAGCGGCATAGGCATGCACAAGGGCGCGGATATCGCAAAGGCGAGCGCTGATGTGGTGCTTTTGCGCGATGATATAGAATCTGTAGCTGATGCCAAAATTTACGCAATGCAGTGCCTTTCAAAAGTGCGCAATAATTTCAAAATCACCGTCGTTGTCAATAGCGCGATTTTAGCCCTTGCGACTTTTGGGAAGCTCTCACCGATACAAACCGCCTTTTTGCATAATGGTACGACAATTGTCCTACTTCTCAATGCCTTGCAAGGCATTAATTTAAAGAAAAAATAATGCCACTTATGCCTTTAGCGCTTATTGGTTGCGTGTATCTGCTCTATAAAACCAGCGCAAAAAGTCGCAAAGTTTTTGGCAAAATGCGCAAAAAAGCCAAAAAACACTAGATTATTTTACAAGGAGATTCCATGCCACGCAAAAAAACACCTAAAAACTCGCAAAAAGCGCCTTTAAAAGCAACTTCACAAAAAGCCAACGCGCACATTTTAGAGGAAAAAAGCGCGCAAAAAGGCGCAAAAAACTTGTTGCAATCCCTAGATTCTAAACGCGAAATTGCAAAGCTTGGTATGAGCGTGAGCTTGCTTACTTGCGTGGGGAGCGCGTTTTTTATGAAAAATAACAGCGCAAAAACTATCCATGTGCTTAGTGGCGTGGCGCTCGTTGGCTTTAGCATTTGGCATCATAGCTTGTATGAGAAAAAATAATGTCCCCTTTAGCACCAAAGCCTGATTGCAAATTTGACTGCGTTTCCCTTTTGCAAAAGCTCATCACCTACCCTAGCATAACGCCCAAAGAATGCGGAATCTACGAGCTTGTAAAAAATCTTTTGAGCCCGCATTTTGACTTCCTCGAGCAAGAAGCTGGCGGCGTGAAAAATCTTTTTGCGTATAGCAAGGATTTTGCGGATTCTGCGGTTTCTGAGGAATCTAAACGACGCGACAGAATCCAAGATTCTTATCAATCAAAAAACGCCGAGTATGCGCGCGAAACGAAGTGGAGCGGAGGCGAAGCGGAATTCACTTCCGCGCAGACGATACAAAAAATGGATTTTGGAGAATCTACACCCCCTCACATTTGCTTTGCTGGGCATATTGATGTCGTGCCACCGGGGGAAGGCTGGGAATATGAGCCTTTTGCTGGGGTGATAAAAAATGACATTATTTATGGGCGTGGCGCGCAGGATATGAAAGGTGGTGTGAGTGCCTTTATCTGTGCGGTTTTGGAATTTTTGGAGCGTAACAAAGACGCGCAAAAATATTTAAAAATTTCTCTACTTCTCACAAGCGATGAAGAGGGTGAAGGCACCTATGGCACGCAATATATGCTACCTCTGCTAGAGGAAAAAGGCTTAATGCCAAATATGGTGATCGTGGCTGAACCAACTGCTAGCAAGACAACTGGCGATAGTATCAAAATCGGTAGGCGCGGAAGTATCAATGGTGTGCTAAAAATCCTTGGCAAGCAAGGGCATGTCGCCTATCCTGCGCAATGTGTGAATCCTGTGGAGCTTTTAGGCGCGCGTCTAGGGAAGTTAGCGGGGGTGAATTTGGATAATGGCGATGGCGATTTTGAACCAAGCAAGCTTGTGATTACCGATATCCGCGGGGGGCTAGAGGTTACAAATGTCACGCCAAATGAGGTGAAAATCCTTTTTAATGTGCGTAATTCCCCGCAGACTTCGCTAGAGCGCGTAGAATCTTATGTGAGGGAAGTATGCGCGGGCTTAGAGTTTAGCTTGCAATTGCGCCAAAGCTCGTTGCCATTTCTCACACAAAGGGAAAATCCACTTATCGCGCGCATGCAAAAAAGCATCAAAAAAGTGTGTGGCAAAGAGGCGCTTTTAAGCACAGCAGGCGGGACGAGTGACGCGCGCTTTTTTGGTGCAAGAGCAATTAGCGTGATAGAAGTCGGCGTGCCAAATGACACAATCCACGCTGTAAATGAATGCGTAAAGATAGGCGATGTGAAAATCTTGCAAGAAATTTTCCTGCAATTTTTAGAGGATTTTGTAAAGTAAGCACAAAAACCCAACGCTTGCAAATAAAAATCACACAAAGAGAATCTTAAGATTTTTTTAATTACAATTGCGCTTTTTTTGAAAAATTTAAACATAAAGGTTGCGTATGCCCAAAGTCCTTTCTTTTTTACGCTTTATTAGTCCCCTTATACTTTTTGCACTCTTTTTTGGTGGGTTTTTCCTACTTTTTTCAAGCGCTTGGATAAGCTCCATTTATGGCAAAGTCACATTTTTACAAATCCTTTTTCACCTACAATTCCCAATTAATGATGTCGATCCTAAGTTTCTTATGAGTTTTAGAGAGCATGTGATCTTTCCTAGTGTGATTCTAAGCGCGATTCTTAGCTTGAGCCCACTTGCATTTAAAGCGCTCAAATTATTTTTACGCAAGATTCTTAAGCACACAAAAATTTTTCACGCGCTCAAATCTTGCGCGCCATTTTTCTTCATACTTACATTCTTTTTTGTAATATTTTTTGCTCTTTGGATTTATAGGGTTTATACACTCTATGCGCCAACTACGCTTGATAAATTTCTCTTTGAGCTCAAACTCCCAGAAATTGCGCTGTTTGCTAGCTTTGCAAAACGCGTCCTTTTTCCTAGTGTGTTGCTTAGTGTGCTAATTTTTAGCGTGCCAATTTATCATTATTGCAAAGAGGCAATCCCAAGATTCTATAGCGCAATAAAATATTTTTTACCAAAATTTTACACTGCGCTAAGAAACCTTATAAACAAAATTTATGCTTACTTCAAGCGTTATTCACGCACTTTTGTCTTAAGTGCGCAGTATGGTGGCGTTATCGCGCTTATCTTAGCATCTCTTAATCTTGTGGATAAAAAATTTGGCGCTTTCAAGGCACTTTTTCAGCGTGAAGATTCCACACTTTTTGAAGAACACTATAAACCTTTCGCGCTTAAAATCAATTCTGCTCCAAAAAATCTTATTGTTATCTTTGTGGAATCTTTAGAATCTACCTTTAGCTTAAAAAGTGCAATTAGGGGGGGGGGCAGTATGCGCCTTTTGGCGAGCTTTTGCCAAATCTTTCAACCCTTGCAACGCAACATATAAACTTTAGCTCCACGCAAACCTTTGGAGGCACGACACAGCTTGCAGGCACTGGCTGGACGATTGCTGGGCTTACTTCTTATATGTGTGCCGTCCCGCTAAAACTTCCAATAGGTGGGAATTCTTTTTCTCGCGGACATTTTTTAGAATCTGCCACTTGCATAGGTGATGTACTCCACTCGCTAGGTTACACACTTCAAGCCGTGCAGGGAAGTGATACAGCTTTTTCTGGAATGTTGCAGTTTTTTAATTCGCATTTTATCCCACTTAAAGGCGCAAAATATTTTGACGAACAATATCTTAGCGCGCACAATATTAATCCACAAACAAAAAATGGCATATGGGGGATTAAAGATGCGCTTGTCTTAAACGAAGGAAAACTCTTTTTGCAAGAGTGGCAAGAACGCTATTATAACAAAGAAAAAACGCAAGAATCCCCGCGCTTTGCGCTTTTTTTAGCAACTCTTGACACACACCACCCAAATGGTTTTACAGATAAACAAAATTGCCCAAATCTTAGCGATGAAACACCTTATCAAAGCTCTATTTTGTGTGCGGACAAGCTTATTTCAGAATTTATTGACTGGGCGCAAAAACAGGATTTTTACAAAGATACTACTATCATCGTGCTGGGTGATCATCTTAGTATGAAGCAAAACTTTTTTCCGCAAGACACCAAACGCGCAGTTTTTAACGCTTTTATTAATCCTAGCTTTAGCACAAATCCACAGCCAGAACTTATCAAAAATCGCCAACTTAGCCATTTTGATATAAGCGCGCTTATTTTAGATTCCATCGGATTAGAGGTTGAAGCCTTTGGACTTGGACGCAATCCGCTTAAAGGAAAAACACTCTTGGAGGAATTTGGCGCGCAGGAGTTTAATAAGGCGCTTAACCAAAGCTCGCGCTTTTATGATTCTCTTTGGAAGCCAGATTTCACCAAACACACAAAAAAGGAGACAAAATGAAAAAACACAAATTCAAAATACTTGGCGCATTAGCGTTCCTTGCGGTAATTATCCTAGGTGCAAGCCTTTTATACAAGCGCGCATTAACGCTCAAAGAGCAATACAAGATTGACGATAGCTACTTGCTTGAAGCCACACTTTTATCGCTCAAAAACGAAAAATGCCCTTTCAATCCGCTTGTCAATAAGACCATAGCAAACGACCCGACATACACCTACATAGCGCACGCTGGCGGAGGAATTATAGATTCTGTAGAATCTGTAGAGGGGGGGGGGATACCAAAAAGCTATTCCTACACAAACTCTAAAGAAGCCCTGCTTGGCACTCTTGCTCGAGGATTTAAATTTATTGAGTTGGATTTGATGCTTGATGATGAAGGTAAAATTTTTGGCGCGCATGACTATAAGCATTTTTATTCAATCACAGGCAAGAGCAAGGAGTTTTTAGAAAGCAAAGACGCACTCAAAGCCCCAAACAAAGACTACATCAAAAACGCAAAAATCTTTAATCAATTTACCCCGCTTGAGCTAGATTCAATCAATGAAATTTTTAACGCCAACCCGCAGGCGTATTTGGTAACTGACAAGCTCAATAATTTTGATGCCATAATAACCCAGCTAAAACTCCCAAAAGACCATCTCTTAGTCGAAGCCTTTGGGCTTAATAATTATTACAAAGCGCGCAAGGCAGGCATACTTTATCCCATGCTTTCAAGTGCGGATTTTGACCTCGCGCGCAAACTTGGAATCCCGATGCTAGCCCTACATACTTCAGTGCTAAAAAATGAAAAAACGCTAAAGCAAGCGCAGGAATTTATCGCAAATGGCGGCTGTATTATGGCGTTTTCAAGCAATGAAGGCGCTTTTATGGATTCACACATTGGCAAAGGCGCAACAATGTTTTATACGGATTTTTGGGATATTAAAAGCAAAGAATGTCGCTTGGAAGACAAAGCAAAATGCAGAACTTACTAAGAATCTTTTAAGCGGAATGCTAGATTCTGTTTTTAAAATTTTGCAAATTAGCGCGCAAAACTAGCGGATTTGCTTTTAGTCCCTCTTAAACAAACTTCCGCTGATTTGGTTGTCGTTGAGTAAAAATTCTTTCACAACCTCTAATTTGCTACCATTGCTTAAAAACATCGCCTTGCCACGCTCAAGCAGAAACTGCGCGGCTTGAAGCTTAGTAACAATCCCGCCTGTGGCAAAATGCGCATTTGGGCTAGCAAGCTCTTCAAGCGCGCTAGATTCTATATTTTGGATACGCGAGAGAATCTTTGCGTGCGGATTTTTCTTTGGATTGCTCTCAAAATAGCCATCAATATCACTCAAAATCGCCAAAATCTCCGCGTCAAAATAATGCGCCACAAACGCGCCCAGCCTGTCATTATCGCCAATAAACTCATGCACAGCAGTAGAATCATTTTCATTGAAAATTGGCAAAACACCATGTGCTAAAAGCGTCTCCACGCAGTCTTTGGCGCATTTTGTTTGCTTGCGAGAATCAAAGTTATGCCCGGTTAGCAGAATCTGCGCGATCTCAACGCCAAAAGGCGCAAACTCTTTACGATAAGATTCTATAAGCAAAGGCTGCCCGATACTCGCAAGAGCCTGCTTGTTTGGCATGAGGCTTTTATCGATTTTCACGCGCGTGTAGCCACTCGCCACCGCCCCAGAGCTCACCAGCAAAACATCATAGCGCGCGCGTAGCTCGACAACAAGGCGCGCGATATTTTGGATTTGCACTTGATTTATCGCATTACCATCGCTTAAGATTGAACTGCCAAATTTAAGCACCACACGCTTTTTTGGGGGATTTTTAGCCATAGTATTCCTTTAATTCCTTAAATTGATAAGATTCTAGCATTGATGAGTTTCTTTGTAATGTTGATACACCGCTTTAATGCCCTCTTCAAGGCTTATGCTTGGTTTCCAGCCGAGGTGATTGAGCTTTGAAGAATCCATAAGCTTTGCAAAAGTCCCATCAGGCTTGCTCGTATCAAACACAAGCGCGCCCTCAAAGCCCACGATTTTTTGGATAAGGCGCGCCAAATCCGCGATACTAATGTCACTGCCAAAGCCGACATTTATATGCGTGTTGCGCACTTCTTTTTTCGTCTCGTTTTGTTTTGCCTCGTTTTGCGCGCCTTGCACCTTTTGCACACCTTGCGCGTTAGAATCCGCCCCAGCAAGATCTGCAAAATCAATATTTTGCATCACATACACGCATGCCTTTGCCAAATCTTTAGCATGCAAAAACTCGCGCCGTGGATTCCCACTGCCCCAGATTTGCACGCTTTGCGCACTTATGCCAAACTTTTGCAAAAACTCTTGCGCCTTTTCCCCGCTTAAGCCAATATCAGATTCTACTTCCTTAAGCTTGCCTTCTGACAAGAGCTTTGCTAGGTGGATTTTACGCAGGAGCGCGGGCAACACATGCGAGCTGTAGAGGTCAAAATTATCATTGTCGCCATAAAGATTTGTCGGCATCACGCTCAAAAAATTGCACCCATATTGCAATGCGAAGCTCTCGCACATCTTAAGCCCCGCGATTTTGGCGATTGCGTAGGGCTCGTTTGTGTATTCTAGCTCGCTTGTGAGAAGGTGCTCTTCTTTAATCGGCTGAGGCGCGTTCTTTGGGTAAATGCACGAGCTACCGAGGAAAAGGAGTTTTTTTGCATTGTGCTTGTGGGCGTTAAAAATGATATTATTTTGAATACTAAGATTTTCATAGATGAAATCCGCCCTGTATTGGTTGTTTGCGGCTATGCCACCAACTTTTGCGGCACATAAAAAGATATATTCTGGCTTAGTTTGTTTGAAAAACTCTTCCACCGCATTAAAATCACGCAAATCAAGCTCTGATCGCGTTTTGGTAATGATATTTGTAAAGCCACTCTCTTGCAATGCCTTAACCACGCTCGAGCCAACCAGTCCTCTATGCCCAGCGACAAAAATCTTAGAATCTTTCTCCATTTTCCCCTCTCTTTGCGGATTCTAATGCCCTCTAAAGCGATTTAAACATTTGCTCTCTTGCGCTTTAAAGTGCATAAATAAAACGGCGCATTATAGCGAAATTTGCTATAATCACACGCTAATTAAGGCTAAGGTGGTGGAATTGTGAAAATTGTAAAAATTATGGGTGGGCTTGGGAATCAAATGTTTCAATATGCATTTGCGCGCGCACTGCAGGAAAAGTTTCAATGCGAAGTGCTGCTTGATACTAGCTTTTATACACCAGAAATTGAAGATGGTGAATTCCCGCGCCCATTTTTATTACAAAACTACAATATCACGCTTAAAACCGCCACGCCAAAAGATGTTAAATACTGCACGCTCAAAGGCTCGCTTGTCCCAAAACCATTGAGAAAATATTTTCGCGAATATATTAGAGAAAATGAAGATGGCGCGAGAATCTATGATGAAAATCTCTTGCGTCAAACAAAGAAAAACACTTTTTACGAAGGCTATTTTCAAAACGCAAAATATTTTGCGCCACTTTTAGGGGATTTGCGAAAGGAATTAACGCTTAAAAATGCGCTAGATTCTATAAATATGGGGATTTTAGCGCAAATCAAATCCTGCAACGCGGTGAGTGTGCATATTAGGCGCGGGGATTATATCGCGCTTGGCTGTGCTTTGTGTGATATGGATTACTACAAGCGCGCGATTGGCTACATAAATGAACGCGTGGAAAATCCTTGCTATTTTCTTTTTTCAGATGATAGCGCATGGCTTAGGGAAAATGCGAGAGAATTGGGCGGGGAACGCTTTTTTATCATGGATCACAACCCGCAAGAAAAGGCGCATTACGACTTAGAGCTTATGCGAGCCTGTAAGCATAATATTATAGCTAATTCTACTTTTTCATTATGGGGGGGGGCACTCAATGAGAATCCGCAAAAAATTATCATCGCCCCGAAAGGTTGGGGTGGCGGTTTTGATGTCAAAATAATATAAAAATTCTTGCTTTTTTAGATAGAATACACAAACAAAATAATTTCAAGTTTTCAACAAAAGGCATCAATTGAAAAAGATTCTCTTTGTCCTTGGCACGAGACCAGAGGTTATTAAGCTTGCTCCGTTGTTTTTGTATTTCAAGGCGCAAAAAGATGCCAAAAAAAGTGATATGGAAGTTTTTTTGTGCAACACAGAGCAGCAAAAACACTTAAGCCACCAAACACTGAAATTTTTCAACCTCAAAGCAGACTTCAATCTCAATGTGATGACAAAAAATCAGAGCTTGCCTTCGCTTAACGCAAAGCTTCTTACTAAGCTTGATGCGCTTTTAAGCGAGCATCAGATTGATGCTTTGATCGTGCAGGGAGATACGATGAGTGCGTATTGTGGCGCTTTATCGGCTTTTTATAAAAAGTTGCCGATTTTCCACATTGAGGCGGGTTTGCGCTCGCGTAACCTTTATGAGCCATTCCCTGAAGAGGCTATGCGCCTAATGATTAGCAAATTAGCAAATCTGCATTTTTGCCCCACAAAAGAGGATTCTCAGAATCTTATAAAAGAAAATATTGACAAAAACGCGATTTTTGTCACCAAAAATACCGGCATCGATGCAATGCATTGTATCGATAAAAATGAGCTAGCAAATTCTACAAAACGCTTGCAACGCTTAGGTTTAAAGCTCAAGCAAGATAAGATCGTGCTTGTAACAATCCACAGAAGGGAAAATCACAGCAATATAAAAGCTCTAGCAAAGTGCATACTAAATCTTGCAGATAAGCACACAGAGGCTACTTTCATACTGCCTTTGCACCCAAATCCAAATGTCAAAGAAGCGCTCTCACAAATTTTACAAAACAAGCAAAATATCATTTTATGCGAAGCGCTCAATTATATCGATCTAATCAATGTAATGAAGCACAGCACGCTAATTTTAAGCGATAGTGGAGGCATACAAGAAGAAGCACCGAGCTTTAAGGTTAAGGTGCTTGTTTTGCGCAACTTCACAGAAAGGATAGCTGGGCTAAAATCTAGCTTCAGCGAGCTTGTGGGGAATGATGAAGAGCTTATTTCTAAGCGCGCGGATTACTATTTGCAAAATCCCTTTCATACAAATAAGCAAAATCCCTATGGGGACGGCAAAGCAAGTGAAAGAATTTTTTTGGCTATTAAAGCATTTTTTGAAAGGAAGTAGCTCACAATGAAAACGCTGTATTTAGACAAAGAATTTGACAGAATCTTTGAGAAACTTTATAAAAAAGAGAATTTCAGTCTCTTGCGTTATGGCGATGGCGAGAGAGCGATTATGGTAGGGCAAAGCTATGGAAGCGGGGAAGGCTGGAAAGTGGAGGATAATCAAAACTTCACTAACGCACTTTTGCAAACCCTTGGGCTTAATGATCCTCGCGTTATTTACGCTATCTCTTGTCCGTGTTGCGATGAAGTAGCAACCTACTGGTATCAAACACATATAGAATCTAAAAACCTAAGCCTTGCAAATATTTTCGTTAATTTTAATCATAGACGCTTTAAGGAGCATTTTGAAAAACTAAGCGAAGATGCGGTGTTAATCGCAAATCACCGCGCAAAGGGCAAAAAAATAGGGAATCTTAATATTCTCAAGCATTATGAAATCAGCGATGATTGCAATGCGTTTTTTAAAGAGGATTTGCAAAATTTATTAAGTGAGATTAAAAAAGATTTTGGCGAAAGGGAAAATCTACTTTTTGTTATTTCCGCAGGACCATTGGCTGAAATCATCATTTATAATCTTTTTTTACATAATCCAAACAATCGCTACATTGATTTTGGCTCATCGATTGACTTTTACTTTAAGCAAGGAGAACTAGGGGGGGGGGCAGAAGCATTGCGTCCTTATACAATCCCGGGCAATATCTATGCAGAAAGGAATTGCATAATGCCAATCTATGAAAATGAACTTAATGTAAGTGTCGTGCTTAATCTCTACAAACGCCCACAAGCGCTAAAAGAGCAATTGAAAGCAATTCAGAATCAATCGCTAAAACCAAAAGAAATTTTGCTTTATCAAGATGGTGTGTTTGAAGGAATTGAGATTCCAAAAGAGATAGAGAAAGAATTTGATGTGATTGAGATTTCTAAGGAAAATAAAGGTGTGTGGGAGCGATTTAGATTCGCACAAAGAAGGGCGAGCTCGGAGCTTGTTTGCGTGTTTGATGATGATTGTATTCCAGGAAGCGACTTTCTAATGAACTGCTATAGGGAAATGCAAAAACAAGAAGGGCTGTATGGGACAATAGGCATAATCCTGCAGAAACCACAAAATTATCCATATAAGGACTTTTTAATTCTTGGTTGGCTCAATCCAAATAAACGACGAGCGGAAGTTGATTTTGTCGGGCATTCGTGGTTTTTTAAAAAGAAATGGCTTGAAACATTTTTTGCAAATACACAAAGTTTGCAAAAATACAAAGTTGCGGGGGAAGACATGGGCTTTTCGCTTGCTTTGCAAAAAATTGGGGTAAAAACCTTTGTCCCGCCACAAATTTACGACCAACCACAAATGTGGGGTTCGCATCCAAAATTTGGAGAAACCTATGGAAGCGCAGATGTAGCCCTACATAAAGATGAGGAAAATCTTAAGCGCTTTAATAATGCAATGAAAGAATGCCTCGATCTTGGTTTTCAAACACTTAAGAAAACAAACAAAAAAGCCTACTGGGAATCCACTCTGCTCTATCACAAGGCGCAGAAGAAAAAAGAGGGTGATATATATATATATATATATATATGGAAAGTTGCCAAAAGCTTCATAAAATCCAAACTCAAAGCACTCGAGCGAGGAATTCGGCTTAAATTAAAAGTCTATTTTGGGAGAAACAAAAAATAAAAAGGATAGCTCACAATGAAAACACTGTATTTAGACAAAGAATTTGACAGAATCTTTGAGAAACTTTATAAAAAAGAGAATTTTTCACTTATCCGTAGTGCTGATGGTGAGAGGGCAATTATAGTGGGTGATAGCGTAAGGGCGCAAGAAGGCTGGGAAGTCCAAGACAACAAAGACTTTGCTAACGCGCTTTTAGATTCACTCAATATCGTTGATGAAAGATTGATTTATGCCGTCTCTTGCCCGTGTTGCGATGAAGCAGCGACTTGCTGGTATCAAACACATATAAAATCAAAGAATCTAAGCTTTTCAAATATTTTTGTCAATATCAACCACAGGCGTTTTAAAGAATATTTTGAAAAACTAAGCGAAGATGCAGTGCTAATCGCAAACCACCGCGCAAAGGGCAAGAAAATAGGGAATCTCAATATTCTCAAACATTATGAAATCAGCGATGATTGCAATGCGTTTTTTAAAGAGGATTTGCAAAATTTACTAAGCGAGATTAAAAAAGATTTTGGCGAAAGGGAAAATCTGCTTTTTGTCGTGTCCTGCGGTCCTTTGTCGCCCATTGTAATTTCGCGGCTTTTTTTACATAATCCAAACAATCGCTACATTGACTTTGGCTCATCGATTGACTTTTATTTCAAATCCGGGCAGGCTGGAAACGCTGGAGCTGAGGCGTTGCGCCCTTATATGATACCGGGAAATGAATATGCGGAAAGAAACTGCGTAATGCCAATCTATGAAAATGAACTTAATGTAAGTGTCGTGCTTAATCTCTACAAACGCCCACAAGCACTAAAAGAGCAACTGCGAGCAATTCAGAATCAATCGCTAAAACCAAAAGAAATTTTGCTTTATCAAGATGGTGTGTTTGAAGGCATTGAGATTCCAAAAGAGATAGAGAAAGAATTTGATATTATTGAGATTTCTAAGGAAAATAAAGGTGTATGGGAGCGATTTAGATTCGCACAAAGGAGGGCAAGCTCGGAGCTTGTATGTGTGTTTGATGATGACACGATTCCGGGTAGGGATTTTTTGGCTAATTGTTTTTTACATATGCAAAAGCAGGAGGGGCTGTATGGGACGACTGGCGTGGTGTTGCAAAAGCCAGAAAATTACCCTTATAAAGACTTTTTTACACTCGGTTGGAGGAATCCAAACAAGTGGTGCGCGGAAGTTGATTTCGTGGGGCATTCGTGGTTTTTCAAAAAACAATGGCTTGAAACATTTTTTGCAAATACACAAAGCTTGCAAAAATACAAAGTCGCGGGAGAGGATATGGGCTTTTCGCTTGCTTTACAAAAAATTGGGGTGAAAACTTTTGTCCCAGCGCAACCTTATGGGAAATTTCACCTTTGGGGAGAGATACCAGAAAGCACGCAAAAAATTAGCACAAATGAAGTGGCGCTTTATGCGGATTTACAAAACCAAAAACGCTTCAATGACGCAATGAAAGAGTGCCTTGAACTTGGATTTAAGATTCTTAAAAATTCTAATAAAAATGCTTACAAAAATGCGCGCAAACTTTACACAAAGGCGCAATTCCGCAAAGAAGGTGCGGGATATATTTTCAAATCCATCGAAAGAGCTATCCGCCATAAAATAAAGCGATTTTTAGGAATCAAAAAATACCAAAAGTGACACAATAATGCCAAAATTTTCAATTATCCTTCCTGCCTTTAATGTACAAAACTACATTGCCAGAGCGCTAGAATCTTGCATAAATCAGAGCTTTGGGGATATTGAAATCATCATCGTAGATGATTGCGGACAAGATAAAAGCATGGAGATTGCCAAAGAATTTGCCAGCAGAGATTTACGGATTAAAATAATTCACAACGAAAAAAATCAAGGCACTTTTGCAAGTCGCAATAATGGCGCACTGCACGCTAGCGGGGAATATTTGCTCTTTTTAGATTCTGATGATTATTTGGATTTATCAGTGTGCGAGATTCTACACACCGCGCTTTTAGAATCTACACAAGAAATCGATATTTTAGGCTTTAATTTTTTTAAACAAGAAGGCGGGGAATTTTACAAAGATTCACTTTTTGAGCACAAATTTAGAGGCAAAATCGATGCTTTTTGTATCTATCTCTTTTCGCAAGGCAAAGGCTATTGGAATCTTTGCAATAAAATCTATAAAACTTCCACTTACAAAAATGCCTGCAACTCCCTTCCGACAATGCAAAAAATCACAATGGCTGAAGATGCTTTTATGTTTTTGCTTTTTTTATTCCATGCCAAAAATGCCGCGTATATCCCTGATGCACTTTATTTTTATTGTGAAAATTTAGATTCTATCACAAAGAGAAATGACGCGCAAAAGCTTGCAAAAAGTATTTGTGATCATCAATATGTCCTTAGCCAAATCGCCTCATTGCAAATAGCAGAGCCAAAGCACGCAATCTATGCACGCATAATCTCTTATGATTTGCAATGCTCGCTTTTAAACGACACGCGCAAGACAAAGGGATTTTTTTACTATCTTTACTCAAGTGTGCGAAAAAAATACTTGCGACTTTTGCGTAAAAAAGAACTTCAAAGGCTTAAAAATGACTGCAAATAAAAATCCCCTCATCTCTATCATCGTCCCTATTTACAATGTCGAGCCATACTTGCGCGAGTGCTTGGAAAGTCTGATAAACCAAAGCTACACAAACCTTGACATCGTGCTTGTAGATGATGGCAGTCTTGATTCTAGCCTTGATATCGCGCTAGAATACGCGCGCAAAGATGAGAGAATCTTCATCATCTCCACGCCAAATCTCGGACTTGGGAACGCGCGCAACATCGGCTTAGAATTTATCAAACACACGCCTTTGCGCACAATGATTGAAAATCCGCATAAGCAAGGCAAGCCTATTTATTCTTTCACCCAAACGCATGCTTTCACACCTGCTACAAAAATGCTCACACAAAGCGCGCTGCAAGAGCATTTCACAGCTATCACGCCAAATTTTATCCGAGCAAACATTAGCAATATTAACGACTTAATCATACAAGAACTGCCCTCGCGCATTATCCATTTTGTGGATTCTGATGATTATCTTTCACTTGATTGTATGGAATCTTGCGCGCGTGCGATGGAAGATTCTCACTTGGAAATTTGCGCGCACAATTTGATAGAATATTTTGAAGGAAACAAGACTTTCAAGCACCACCAGCGACTTGGGATTTTCAAAAAAGTGCGAAAAGATAGCTATGATTTTGGCGCGAAATTGCTTAGTCAAAATCATATTTATGATTTTTACTTTGCGTGGCAGGGGTGCTTCCGCTCTGAAATCCTCAATCGCTATAATCTGCGCTTCACAAATGGAATCTTCCATGAAGACCACGACTTTGGCACGCTGCTTTTTTGCCTCGCAAAAAAAGTCGGCTATATCGGCGTAGAAGGCTATATCTACCGCTCACGCCCAAACTCTGTAACCTCATCGCAAAAACAAACCGCCTTCCCGCCAAATCTCCCAACCGCCCTCCAACCGCTCAAACCTTATTTTGAAAATTACAAAGATTTACGCGATTATTTTAAAGCCTATTGCTACTGCATTGTAGCGCTAAAAATTTGGACTTTTTACATAGATTGTCTCGCGTTAGAAGATGCAAAATATTTAGAATCTACAGAATCTACGCAAGCAAAATCCATCCAAACAAGCGCGCAAGACTACAAACGCTTTTTTGAATTTACAATTTTAAATCACTTGCAAATTTTTAAAACCTCGCTCAAAATCGATCCTTTAGGGATTAAGCAGATTCTTAAAACTTTCAATCTTTCAAAATTCTACACTCTGCTGTGGTTTTTCAAAGATTTGCACCGCCAACCAAAAAAGCTAAAATTTATTGGGAATCTACGCTATTTGCTCTAAATTTTATAAAATACTACAAAAAAACAAAACCTTAGAGCTACACCCTAGAACAGCACAGGGAATGGCGCAATGAGAAATCAATTTAAAAGGATAAAGGATAAAAATGCAAAAGAAATGGGATAATATGAAAGCATTCAAAATACTTTATATTTTTTGGATTATACTTTGTATATTTGTTTGGATGCTCGCGCCTGTAATTGCGTATCATTCAGATAGATTTAAGGATTTTCTTGCGATGGTTGGGTATATGATTTTTCCGCTAATAGTATTAAATTTATGGTTATTTTTAATCATAGGCGGTAAAAAATATTTGATAAGGTTTTTTCTATTATTGTTATATTACCCATTAGCATTTATTTTATATCTCAATGTTTGATTAAAGAAAATCAAGAAAAATTTGAGTATTATAAAGCATTTCTAAAATGTTGCAAAATTTTGTAGGGATTAAGAGATGACATTTATAAGCCAATATCTTTTTAGCACCACAAATATTTTTGTTGTTTTCGTGCTGTGCTTATTTGTCTATGCGGGCTGTTCGTCTGTAGTCGTCAATATCAAAGATGTCGATAAAAGTAAAATCACAAAAAGCATAAGTATCGAGCCTTTCAACCCGCAAGAAACGCTCATCGGGCAAGTGTATGCTAAAGAGCTAGAGGAAAATAAAAATAAAAGTGGCGCGATGCTCATCACTGATGGCACGCAAGCGCTTTTGCACCGCACCGCGCTCACACGCATCGCGCAAAAAAGCATTTATTTGCAAAGCTACATTTATAAAGATGAGATTTCCTCAAAAGTCTTTATGTATGAGCTATGGAAGGCGGCAAATCGCGGTGTGAAGGTGAGAATGCTCATCGATGACAATGGGCTAGATTCTGATTTTTCGGATATTATCACGCTTGATTCTCACCCAAATATCGAGGTAAAAATTTTCAATCCTTACAAAAATCGCTCAAAAGTCCTGCGCTACCCAGAGATGATTTATGATTTTAATAGAATCAATCATCGCATGCACAATAAAATTTTTGTCGTTGATGAGCTCGCACTTATCATCGGTGGGCGCAATGTGGCGGATAATTATTTTGACAACAACGCAAAGACAAATTTCGCCGATACAGATGCGATTTTCCTAGGACAGGTGGCAAAAGAAGCGAGCGAAAATTTCTTGCTTTATTGGCAATATGAGCGCTCAATCCCAGCCTATCTTCTTCCTAGCAAGCGCACTATGAAAAACTATCAAAAAGACATTAGCAAGGCAGTTACAAAGCTTAAAACCTATTCTGATGAACATGCGAAATATGAGGAATTGTTGAGTGAATTTTTAACACGCTACAAAAATAAAGAATTTGCGCTTGCGTGGGGGAATGCGAAGTTTTTGGCAGATTCTCCGCTTAAGGTTGAAAATCCAAATATTGAGCGCCCGATTTCTAATGCGTTGCGCGAGATTTTTTTGCACACCACTGATGAGATTTATGTCGCAGCGGCGTATTTCGTGCCGGGCAAACATATGACAAAGGGTTTAGAAGAGCTTAAAAATCGCGGTATCCGCCTAAATGTGCTCACAAACTCGCTTGCCTCGACAGATTCTCTTGTGGTGTATGGCGCGTGGGAGCGCTACAGGGATCATTTAGCAAGGGCTGGTGTAGCGGTGTATGAGTATCAATATGAGGGCAAAAAGAAAAATGCTGGTTTGCGCTCAAAGCTCAATTCAAGTGCTGGCGCGTCTTTGCATAGCAAAAGCATTGTATTTGATGAGCGCATTACTTGGATAGGAAGTTTCAATCTTGATGAGCGCTCAAGAAGCCTTAATACAGAATCTGTCGTGGTGTTTGACAATGCAGAGTTTGCGCAAAAGACAAAGCGCGACATACAGGAGCAAATGGCGGATTCTTGGCGTGTGTGGAGCATTGATGGGAAAACTTATTGGAAAGGCTACAATAAAGATGGCGTGTTTGAAATCCACACAAGCGAGCCAAACGCAAACTTTTTGCTTAAAGCCGCGAGCTTTATTTCAAAGATTTTGCCTGAAGATCAAATCTAGCTAAAGTTTTTTGAAGTTAAAAGTTTATATAATTGCGCGCTTGCTTGCAAAGGTTTTTTGCTTAAAACTGCAAGTGCTTTTTAGAGAGGTGTCCGAGTGGTTGAAGGAGCACGCCTGGAACGCGTGTAAGGTGCAAGCCTTCGAGGGTTCGAATCCCTTCCTCTCTGCCAGAGTTTATCGCTACATTTTTAAAATTACACTATCTTACAAAATACCTTGCTTAGGATTCTTTAAGCAATCAAAAATAGGGAAATTTCAAAAACTACTTACATTCCAAAAATATCGCCCACGATGCCGCCGCGGTTGAGTGTGCCGTAATTTTGCATAAGGCTAAAGTTATTGCACGCCTCTTGCATCCCATAATCACACGCTAAGCCAAAAAGCTCCACAGCGCGTGCCTTGTCCTGTCGCACGCCTAGCCCGCCATCATAAAGCACGCCTAGATTGTTGCAACTCTGCATATGCGCGCTATCACACGCGATAGTGAAGTATTTTGCCGCGTAGTAGTAGCTTTGATTTGCGCCCTCACTCCCTGTCGCATACAAAAAGCCTAGATTCCCACACGCCACGATATCGCCCTGCTCGCACGCGACATAGTTCATCTCCACAATCCCCATTTTGTCCCTATTCATCCCAAAAACATTGTAAGTGTTTGTCATAAGTCCCAAATTGTAGCATCCCAAATCGCTTCCTAGCGCGCATGCGGTGCGATAGGCTTCTAGCGCTTTTGCATAATCTTTTTTCGTGCCCACGCCATTTGCATACGACCAGCCGAGATTCGTGCAAGCAAGGCTATCACCGCCAGCACAAGCCACGCCATAAAGCTCATGCGCTTGTGCTTTATCCTGCGCTACACCATTGCCATTATCATACGCAAGAGCGAGATTCGCACATGCCACTGCATCGCCACCAGCGCAAGCTTGTGTGTAAAATTTCACCGCTGTAGCTGGCTCAGGCACGCCATTACTCATACCATACATATAGATTAGCCCACTTCCAAAGCAACCCGCAGCATTCCCAGCTTGGCAAGATTGTGTGAAAAGATCGAGTGCTTTTGTGTATTCGCCCATTTTGGCAAAGGCAATGGCAGAGTTTAGCGCGGCATTGGAATTTTGGATGATGGATTCAAAATCATCAAAACTAGCATCTTGCTTTTGTAAATCCTGCGGGGTAATTTGTGGGGCTTGCGCGAGAAGAGAATCTGTGCTAGGCTTGTTAGATTCTGTTGGTGCGGGCGCGCTTGGCACTTGTGAGATTGTCGCATCTGCGGAATTTTCAGGCTCTGCATACAAGAATCCAACACAAACTAGCAATATTACAAAAATAGATTTCATCACATAATCTCCAAAACTTTTAAGAATCTAAAAAGCAAAAAAAATACCATTTTTGTCAAATCCTTTTGCCTCATGTGCGCGTAATGTAGCTATACGCCCACTCCGCATACCACGCCACAAACACAAAAGCATACAAAGTGTAGCGCACATTGAAATACTGATCCGAGCTTGCCAAAATATTTGAGCAAAGCAACACAAGCACTACGCCCAAACAAAGCATGACAATATTACTCATACTATAAAAATCTAGCTTTGGCTTATGACGCCAAAGTGTGAGGACAAGCATCACAAATCCCGCAATAAAGCAGAGCAAATCCAAATAACCATAAAAATTTGTCTTAAAATAAAATGGCTGCAATGCGCAGGCAAAAAGTGCCATCACAACGATATTTAGACTTGGCTTTAGCATTTCTAAAAGCGCACCGATGGTGGTTTTGGTATTTGGCACGATATGAAAAAGGCGCAAACTTAGTGGCAGAAAGATAAAAAACACATACACAAATCCACTTGTGAGAATCCGCGTTTTGTAATCCAAAATACTTTCCACCATACCGCGATGATCGATGCTTGATTCAATCAAAAGTAGGCTTGTGATGTCCTGTTTGTTGGGCGTTGGGGCATTTGAAGTAAGCACGATAATATACACAAAACCGATACAAAAACACACAATCAGCGCATGAAGAATAAACTCAAACTTCTTGCTTCCAAGCACTAAAAACACAATGCTTAAAAGCGCCCCACAAAAGAGAATAAAATTTGTCAGCCACACAAAAACCCCATGTTCGCGGATAAAGATAAAAAATATATAAGAAAAAGTCTCTAAAAATCGCGAGCCTAACAACGTGACGCTCACCCAGCAAAAAAGCGCGAAAAACAAGCACGAGTAAATCACGCTCACAATATTATCTGTAATTTTCACTTCTTAAGCCCCTACCTTTAATTTTTCTCTAATTTTTATCCAAATAATCATCGATTCCATCCGCGATGCCTTCAGCCAAAAGTTTTTGGTAGTCTTTGGTTGTGAGAAGCTTGCCTTCAGTATTGTGCGAGACATAGCCTATTTCTATGAGGACAGATGGCATAAGTGCGCCCGCAAGCACCCAAAATGGACCATCGCGCACGCCACCATCAACGACATTTTTATATTTGCGACGCACAGATTCCCTCATGCCTGCTTGTATGTCAATGGCAAGCTTGCTAGAGGCGATGAGGCGGTGATTGTTGATGGTGTTGAGAAAAGTTTGTTTTGAAAAATGATTCATCGTTGCGATATCGCCGATATTTTCGGCTTCTGCGACTTTGAGCGCTTTTTCACTGCGATTGGTGGAGAGGAAGTAGGTTTCAATCCCGCTAGGAGATTTCCTACCCACAGGGATAGAGTTCGCATGGATTGAGATAAACAAATCCACGCCCTTGTCATTGGCAAATTTCGTCCTATCGATAAGATCGATAAAAGTGTCATTATTGCGCGTCATATAGACAATGTAACCGCGCTTTTTAAGCTCTGCGTGAAGGAGCTTTGCCACTTCTAAGACGATAGTTTTTTCGCATATTTTGTTCGCGCCCATCGCACCGCAGTCCTTGCCACCATGTCCGGGATCTATGGCGATTTTTTTCTTTGTGTTATTTTGCGCGGCAGGGGGCGTTGGTTTTGGTGGCGGCGTGGGTTTAGATTCTTGCTTGGGCTTTTCGCTTTGGGTGGTTGGGGGATTTGGCTTTGCTGGCTTTGTCGCTTTAGAATCTGCTAATTCCTGCCTAATATAGAGATTTTGCTCTTGCTTTTGCAAAGTGTAGGTGTATTTTTCATTTGGCTTTATCACAAGGCGCAGGATTTCTTTTGTGTTCTGCGCGACATTGATAGTAGAGTTATTTTTAAAAATAAAGCTTCTTTTTGGCACAACTAAAATCGCTTCAATATCGATAAACACGCGCCCATCTTTGAGCTTGCTTTCTTTGAGCTTTAGATTCTGTGTATCTTGGTTAAAAACGATTTTAAGATTATTATCCCCAAAAGGGACGAGGGAAAGCACCTTGTAAGGCGTAATTTGCGTTATTAGCGTGTCTGCAAGCGTGAAACATTGCAAAAAGAGAAAAAGGGCTAAGCTTACGCGCAAAACCTTGCTAAGTTGCCCATTTTCCAAATTTTATTCCTTCAGCGCTTGTTATTCTTGCGTAAGCTCTGCGATGATTTCATGCACGCTTTGAATCTTGTCAATTTTATAACCATTTGCACCTGTAAAAAATAAGCCATTTTGCATATCGCCCAAATGCCCCGCTCCTAGAGAATCTGCAATGCAGTAGCCCACTTTTTTAGCCTCCACACCACGATTGCAAGGCGAGACGCAGTTGCTCACACAGCGCACTTTTGGCGCATTGCCTTCTTCTAGGCGCGCTAGCACGCCTGTTTTTACCGCGCGTGCAGGATAGCCCACAGGCGATTTAATAAGCGCAATGTCTTCTTTTTTCACCTTTAGCATAAGCTCCCTGTAGGCTGGCGCATCGCATTCAAATGAACCCAAAAAGCGCGTCCCCATCTGCACGCCACTAGCACCTAAACTCAGCATACGATTGATATCATCTCTATCCCAAATCCCGCCTGCTGCAATGATTGGAATTTCCCCCCACTGCTTTGCTTCCGCGACAATTTGAGGCAGAATAGATTCTAATTGAAATTCTGGCTTAAAGCAATCCTCATAAGTAAAGCCCTGATGCCCGCCGCTCAAAGGTCCTTCAACCACGACGGCATCGGGAATCCTACAATAACGCTCTTTCCAGCGTTTGCAAATAATACGCAATGCCTTTGCAGAAGAGACAATGGGCACAAGCGCGACTTCGGGGAATTTTTTGCTAAATTCTGGCATATTTGTTGGTAATCCTGCACCTGTGACGATGATATTTGCCCCCGCTTCGCACGCATCTCTCACCACACGCCCATATTCATTTATCGCATAGAGGATATTTACGCCTAGTGGGGCATTGCCACAAATTTTTCTCGCATTTTTAATAATCTCGCCTAATGCTTGTTTAGAATAAAAATTAATCGCCTCAAAAGGCTTTAGATTCACGATTCTTTCTACAAATTGCATTTTTTGATAATATCCCGTGCCAACGGCGCTCACAATCCCAAGCCCGCCTTCTTTTGAAACACTCCCAGCGAGTTTGTCCCAGCTTATCCCCACGCCCATTCCACCTTGAAAGATGGGGTATTTAATGGTGTGTTTGCCTATTTTTAGAGGTTTTAATTGCATCAGTATCCTTTTATTCCCTTAATTTTTTTCTATTTAAATAACCTCATTTTAAATTACCAAAACTCGCTATTTAACTAAAATCTGCGCAAAGCGCCGTTTTCCAACCTGTAAGATATATTCTCCGGGTTGTAATTTTAAATTTTCATCGCTTATTTTTTGCTTATTTAGCTTGAGCGCGCCTGCTTTGATCTCGCGCCTTGCTTGAGAAGTAGAAGCGCACAATCCACAATCTAGCGCGATTTTGCAAATCCACTCATCTTTGCCAAAGCTAAAACTCTGTATATCACTTGGAATCTCATTTTTGGTAAATACGCTGTCAAATTCCTCTTTTGCCTTTAGCGCATCTTGCTGGCTGTGGTATTTTGCGGTAAGCTCTAGGGCGAGATTTTCTTTTGCGGTTTTTGGGTGGAAAGCCCCAGATTCCACGCGCGCTTTTAAATCTTGCAATTCTTGCAAACTAATATCTGAAAGCAATTCATAATACCGCCACATAAGCTCATCTGAAATGCTTAGAATCTTCGCATACATCGCGTTTGGAGATTCTGTAATACCGATATAATTATTAAGCGATTTACTCATTTTATGCACGCCATCTAATCCTTCTAAAAGTGGCATGGTAAGCACGCTCTGCTCTTTTTCTAGCCCATAAGCACGCTGCAAAGTGCGCCCCACAAGCAAATTAAACTTCTGATCATTCCCACCTAGCTCAATATCACAATTGAGCGCGACAGAATCATAACCCTGCAAAAGTGGATAAAGAAACTCAATAATTGAAATTGGCTGATTGTTTTTGTAGCGTTTTGTGAAATCATCGCGCTCTAGCATTCTTGCCACAGAAAATTTTGAGCTAAGATTGACAAGCCCGCTCGCGCCTAGTGGCTCAATCCACGCGGAATTAAAGCAAACCTCCGTATGTGCAGAATCTAAAATCTTAAAAACCTGTTCTTTATAAGTGCGCGCATTTTCTTGCACCTGCTCTTTGCTTAGAGGCTTTCTTGTCTCGCTTTTCCCGCTAGGATCGCCAATTGTCGCGGTAAAATCACCGATAAGAAACTTCACATCTCCGCCAAAGCGCTGAAAAGTCGCAAGTTTTTGCAAAAGCACAGAATGCCCTAAGTGCAAATCTGGCGCAGTCGGATCAAAGCCAGCCTTGATAATAAAGCGCTTGTTTTCTTTCAAAAAGCGTGCCACCAAAAACGCGATATATTCCTCCCCGATAAATTCCGCGCTCCCGCGCTTAATCTCACTCATCGCAGTTTTTAGATTCTCCAACTGCGTGGAATCTAGGCTATTGATATATTCTTGCATTTTTCTCCTTTCACTTAGAATACGCATCTTTGAGCGCGCTAAATTCTACGATGTTGTAATTTTGCTCCAGCGCGTCTTTGAGTGGTTTTGTGTTGCTTGTGTTACTCTCCACCACCACTTCACAAAGCGTGGAAAAAGTGCTGTTGATTCTGTCGTAATTTAGGCGCACAATGCGATAATTGTATTTTTTGATAAGCAATAAAAGCTCGGCAATCGCGCCTCTTTTGTCCTCTAATGCGACGAGAATCTTATAATTGTATTTTTGATTTTCCAGCCACTGCACAAATACCATTTGCGCGCCTTTGTCAATTTCTGCATTTGCTCGATTGCAGAGCTTATGATGGATTGCAATTTTTGCGCCGTTTTTGATCCCTAAAATCTCATCGCCATATTTTGGGTGACAGCAATAATCAAAAATCGCTTCGCTAATTGAAAAATTACTAAACGCCATAATATTATCAAGCTTGATTTGGCGCACCTTAAAGCGATTTGGCTTGAAAATATTTAAAAAGCCTTTTTGGGTTTCATAAAATTCTTTAATATAATTTTTCACATTGCGAAAAAAGCTCCTATCGCGCATAATTTTATACACTTCAGAATCTAGATTCCCTCTTTTTAGGTATTCCTCTACTTGCTGTGGCGTTTTTTCAAACATTGTCGCAAGGATATTTATCGCGCTTTTTTTGTCAATCTCTTTTATGCGTTGCTGGCATTGTAATTTGAGATGATTTTTTGCTTTTGAAGTTTTGAGTGCATCGATATAGCTACACTTTGGCTTTACTTCCTCATCGCTTTCAGCGGTGATGATACGCACGATATCGCTATTTTTGAGCGGCTGTAAAAGAGAGGCTTTTTGATGATTGACAAAGGCGCTTTTTGCGCGACTACCAATATCTGTGTGAATAGCATAGGCAAAATCCAGCACCACCGCGCCAAGTGGCAAGCTGTAAGTATCGCCCTTTGGCGAAAAAACGATGATATCTTCTTTGTAGAGATCATTTTTTGCAAGCTCGTAAAATTCCTCAATCGAGTTATTTTGGTATTGCAAATTATTTACCCAGCTTAAATTTGGCTCTCTGCCCCCACTTTTGTATTTCCAATGCGCGGCGATTCCATATTGCGCGGATTTATGCATATCAATGGTGCGGATTTGCACTTCAAAAATGCTTGATTTATCAAAAATCGTTGTGTGGATTGTTTGGTAGCCATTTTCCTTAGGGATAGCGATATAATCTTTTAAGCGCGAAACTACGGGCTTAAGGTTTAAATGCAAGATTCCAAGCACTTTGTAGCAGTCAAGCGGTTCTTTTAAGATAATGCGCACTGCGAGCAAATCAAGTATTTCATCGATTTCTACGCCCTTTCTTTGCATTTTGAGATAAATTGAATAATTGCGCTTTATGCGATGCTCGATACTAAAATCCTTTTCATTATAGCCATTGCTAAGTAGCAAATGTCGGACGGTATCTATGAAAGAATTAAGCTTCAAACTAATTGCTTGATGATTTTCTTTCATATAATTTTCGATTTTTTCATACTCTTGAGGGAATAGATAATAAAAACTGCGCTCTTCTAACTCGGCTTTGAGTGAAGAAATCCCAAGCCTGTGCGCGATAGGTGCATACACGACAAGCGTTTCTTCGGAGATTCTTATTTGTTTATGATGAGGCAGGGCATCAAGCGTTAGCATATTATGCATTCGATCGCAGATTTTAATCACAAAAGCGCGGATATCTTTGATTGATGCAAGTAGCATTTTGCGAAAAGAAAGCGCGGATGCCACAAGCTTAATGTCAGAATCTTTTGAAGGATTTTTGCTAGATTCAAACTCTTCTTTGCGGATTTCTACGATTTTTGTCAGTGCATCAACCAAATGCGCGCAATCCCAGCCAAACTCCTCGCGCACATCTTCTAAACTGCACTGCGTATCTTCAACCGCATCATGCAAAAGTGCCGCACATAGCATAACCTCATCGCCACCATAAAACGCCACAATGCACGCCACACAAACGGGGTGCACAACATAGGGAATCCCACTTTTGCGAAACTGCCCTTGATGGTAGAAAATCGCTTTGTCGATGGCTTTTTGGATATTTGGGGTGATTTTTGTGAGGGTTTGGAGATTGGTGATAGCATGCTCGACACTATCAATCGCAGCTATTTGTGAAAAAAAATTCACCCTATCTCCCTAAAATTTTAGACAAACAATAGAATCTAAGCAGGCACTAGCGCGCTGGGGCGTCTTGAATTTTTTCAAGAGTGATTTTGCCTTCAGCAATTTCTAGCATTGCGATATCTGCGAGCTTGTCTTTTTTGATATCTTTTTTCACCAAAGGTTCAGCACCTAAGCCAAGCTCTTTGATACGCGCAAAAAGGAGGTTTGAAAGCACATATCTATCATTATCAACTTTTGCAAGTGCGAGTGCAGCGACTTCTTCTGTTCTCATTGTGGTTTCCTTAATAATACCCTTGCATTTTTTGGGTAGAGATTTTTAATAAAAAGCTCGCATTTTACAATAAAAAGTATTTAAGTTTTCTTATACTTAATATCTTAAAGTATCAATCACACTAGAATCCCCTAAAATCGCGATTTTATCATGTTCAAAAAGTGCTACATCTTCACTCATATCAAGATTCCAATCTGTTTGGTTGCTTTGCTTAAGCGCGATAAGCTTTATTTTTTCTGTTTGGTTATTTTCTTGTAAAAATTTTGTGATTTCGCTCGGGGTTTTTCCGATGAGATTGTGGCTGATTTCAATCTTAGCGATTTTTAGGGAATTTGAGATAGGGGTGATTTCAATCTTTGGGTGCGTGATAAAGTTTGCCAACAAATGCTGAGCAGCCTCGCGCTCTGGGTAAATAACCTTGCTCGCACCTAGTTTTGAGAGAATCTTTCCATGCACGGCTGTGATTGCCTTAGCGATGATATTTTTTACCCCGATTTCCTTAAGCGCCATAAGCGTGAGAATGCTAGATTCTATGTTTTCGCCAATGCTTACGATGACAAAATCCAAATTGCTAAAGCCCGCTTCCTTGAGTGCGAGCACATCTGTGGAATCCAAAATAAACACATTGTTTGTAAGCTCGGAAATTTCTTTGAGCGCGATCTCATCTCTATCGGCGATAATCACGCGCTTTTCTTGCTTCAAAAGCCCCGTAGCAATGTGGAACCCAAACTTTCCTAATCCTATCACACCATAACTTTCTGACATAGTATTCCTTAATTTTTTTGTTGATACATTTTAAAAAGTCGCATTGTATAGCAAGATTCTAAAAAATCCAATCTCAATATTTAAAGAATCTAATTTATACAAGCGACACATTTAAATCAGAATCTTTGCTGGCAAGTAGCCGATGTGTGCGCTTTTTTCTTTTATGATCATACTCACACAAAAGGCAAAAATCCCAACTTTCCCGCACAGCATTAAAATTATAATCACACTTTTCCCAAAAGGCGTAAAATGCGCGCTAAGGCTTAGCACACCGCCATCACCCATAGAAAGCCCAACCGTCCCAAAAGCCGAGCAAATCTCAAAAAGCAACGCTAAAAATCCCCTACTCCCGCCATCTTCAAACAAGCATAACGCCATAAGCGCAAGGACAATATAAAGCGCGGACAAAATCACCACCACATAGGCTTTGCTGATGGTTTGTGGCGTAATGGCGCGATTATACACTTTCACCTGCATAGAGCCTCGAAGTGTGTAAAAAATATGCAAGAAAATTATTGCAATAGTTGTCACCTTCACGCCCCCAGCTGTCCCGCCGGGCGCACCACCAATCACCATAAAAATAGAGCTAAAAAATAGCGTAGGATCTTGTAATAAACTTAAATCAAGCGTGTTGAAGCCTGAAGTGCGGTAATTCACCGCGGCAAAATACGAGCTTAGAATCTTATGCCCAAGCGATAAATCGCCAATGCTTTTTGCATTGTGATATTCCAGCAAAAACACCGAGAAAAACGCCACCACAAGCAAAATCGCCGTCATAATAAGCACGATTTTTGAATGCAGTGAAAAGCCACCTTTCCACCCCTTTGCTACCAAATAGCACTCCACCAGCACAAAATACCCAATGCCTCCGATGATGATGAGCGTGGTAATGGTGAGATTTAGCACAACATCATCACGATAAGGCATAAGCCCTTGCGCAAATATCGAGAATCCAGCGTTATTAAAAGCTGATATACTATGAAAAATCCCTTGCCACAGCGCTTGTGTAGGCGAAAAATCAAGCATAAAACGCAAGGTTAAAATTAGCGCCCCACATGCTTCAATGCTTAGCGTGATAAGAAACATACGCTTTAAGAATCCGCCCAAACCATCAGTCGTGGGATAAGCGAGATTTTCTTTCAAAAGCATTGCGTTAGAGTGATTGATATTTTTGCGCAACATAAGATAGAGCGCGCTTCCTAAACTCATATACCCAAAGCCACCAAGCTGGATAAGGCACAAAATCACCAACTGCCCGCCAAAGCTAAAATCCGTGGCATTACTTTTGACAATAAGCCCTGTCACGCTAATGGCAGAAGAAGTAGTAAAAAACGCATCAATAAACGCAAGCTCGCCCCTATGCATTGCAGGTAGCATCAAAAGCCCAGCGCCAAAAAGCGCAATAAGCACATAGCCGATTAACAAAATCCGCGCATTATTTCTATCGATTGGCATATATTAGATTCTATTCCTCATAATTAATGTATCACCTTCGCGGAAGTAAATCCCGCTTCGCCTCCGCTCTCATTACATTTCGCTTTTTGCGCGTGTATTTTACCTTTTTTGGTTAATAAGCTTACAGGTTTCAACAATATTTGATATTTACAGCATTTTTGACTTGTAGGATTAAAAATCATTAAGGTGATACAAACCCAGAATCTTAAAATTTTATAAAATTAAGAATAGATTATAGCGCTTTTAGTGATTAATTTAAAATCAAACTCAACAAAGAAAATCTAGCAATAAAAAATAATAGAATCTAGCGATTTGTGAGGTTACAGAAGTTATAGTAGAGAATCTTAAGAAGTTGCTAGGGCTTAAAAACCCTAGCTTGTAGCAAAATTTATTTTTTGCTTACTAAGTCTTTTAGACCTTTACCTGGTCTGAATTTAGGAACACGCTTCTCTTTTGTAGTGTAAGTTTTGTTTGTGCCAGGTACTTTACCTGTTTTTGCTTTTTGCACAGCAGTTTCAAATTTACCAAAACCTACCAACTCAACGCTTTCTTTTTTAGAAAGTGCTTTGCTTACAGCTTCAGTGAAAGCATTTACTGCTCTTTCAGCATCTTTTTTGGTTTCAAACTTGCCTGCAGTTTTTACCAATTCTACGAAATCAGCTTTGTTCATAACAAACTCCTCGAATGAAATTTTAAAGGCGCGCACATTCTAATAACTTTTTTCTACAAAGTCAAGCATTTAGGCATATTTTGGGCTCAAAAGACAATTTTTATCATTTACAAAGCCCTATTTTAAACAATTATGTGAAAATTTTTCACTCGCCATAGGCACATTTTGGGTTACTGAAAGTCTTTGAGCAAAAGCTTTACACCCTAAAATATATTTGACATTTTAGAAACTTAAGATAGAATCCCTCGTTTTATAACTCGCAAAATCTTAAATCTTAAGGACATACAATGGCAATAGATGAAAGACGGCAGAAGGCTATTGATCTCGCGCTCAAGCAGATTGATAAGGCTTTTGGCAAAGGTGCGCTTGTGCGCTTGGGCGATAAACAGGTAGAAAAAATCGATGCAATCTCCACAGGCTCGCTTGGGCTTGATATGGCGCTAGGCATTGGTGGCGTGCCAAAAGGGCGCATTATTGAAATTTATGGACCAGAATCTAGCGGTAAAACCACGCTTGCTTTGCAGATTGTCGCGGAATGCCAAAAAAATGGTGGTATCGCGGCATTTATCGATGCTGAACATGCGCTAGATGTGTATTATGCGAAAAATCTTGGTGTGGATACAGAAAATCTCCTCGTCTCTCAACCAGATAATGGCGAGCAAGCACTTGAAATCCTAGAAACGCTCACAAGAAGCGGTGCGGTGGATTTAATCGTTATAGATTCTGTGGCGGCACTCACGCCACGCGCGGAAATTGAAGGTGATATGGGCGATCAGCATGTGGGCTTGCAGGCGCGCCTTATGAGCCATGCATTGCGCAAGATTACGGGGATTTTGCATAAAATGAACGCCACGCTAATTTTCATCAACCAAATCCGTATGAAAATCGGCACTATGGGTTATGGTAGCCCAGAAACCACCACAGGTGGGAATGCGCTTAAATTTTATGCAAGTGTGCGGATTGATATCCGCCGCATAGCGACTTTGAAGCAAAATGATCAAAATATCGGTAACCGCGCCAAAGCAAAGGTTGTCAAAAACAAAGTCGCACCGCCATTTAGAGAGGCGGAATTTGATATTATGTTTGGCGAAGGGATAAGCAAAGAGGGCGAAATCATCGATTATGGAATCAAACTTGATATCGTTGATAAAAGTGGCGCGTGGCTTTCTTATAAAGATGTCAAATTAGGGCAAGGTAGGGAAAATGCGAAAATTTTCTTGCGCGAAAATCAAAATATCGCACAAGAAATCACCGCAAAAATCAAAGAGCAAATCGGCACAAAAGATGAGATTTTACCGCTGCCTGATGAGCCACAAGATGAAATGCAATAAATAAAGGAGTTTAAAAATGGTGCATATTAGTAAGATTTATTCACAAGAAGTAATGGATTCTCGTGGGAATCCAACGGTAAAGGCAATCGTGCTTTTAAGCGATGGCACAAAAGCAAGCGCAATCGTCCCAAGTGGCGCAAGCACAGGCAAAAGAGAAGCGCTAGAATTGCGCGATGGGGACAAAAACCGCTTTTTGGGCAAAGGTGTGCTAAAAGCATGTGAAAATATCGACTTAAGCATAAGCGAAGCGCTTGTTGGCGCTAGCCCATTTGATCAAGGGCTTATTGATGTCACGCTAAGAGATTTAGACGGAACAGAAAACTACTCAAAACTCGGCGCAAACGCGACTTTGGGCGTTTCAATGGCGATTGCTAGAGCTGCGGCAAAAAGTCAAAATATCCCTTTGTATCGCTATTTGGGCGGGGCAAATGCGATTGTATTACCTGTGCCTATGCTAAATATCATCAATGGTGGCTCGCATGCCGAAAACACCGTGGATTTTCAAGAATATATGATTATGCCGCTTGGCTTTGAGAGCTTTAGTGAATCTCTGCGGGCAAGCGCGGAAGTGTATCAGAATCTTAAAAAAATCCTAAGCGAGCAAAAGCATATCACAAGTATCGGCGATGAAGGGGGCTTTGCGCCAAATCTTAAAAGCAACACAGAGCCAATTGAAGTGATTTTACAAGCGATTGAAAAGGCTGGCTATAAGCCCGGTAGCGATATTGCCATCGCGCTTGATGTGGCAAGTAGCGAGCTAGTGGAAGATTCCGGAATGTATAATCTCGCGGGTGAAGGGCGCAAGCTAAGCAGTGAAGAGCTTGTAGAATATTATGTGCAAATGGTGGAAAAATATCCTATCGTTTCAATCGAAGATGGCTTGAGTGAAGATGATTGGGAAGGTTGGAAGATCCTCACACAAAAGCTAGGAGGCAAGATTCAGCTTGTGGGCGATGATTTATTTGTGACAAATAAAAAGATCCTCGCGCAAGGGATTGAGCAAAATATCGCAAATGCAGTGCTTATCAAGCCAAATCAAATAGGCACGGTTACGCAGACGATGGATTGTGTGCGTTTAGCACAGCGCAATGCGTATCGTTGCATTATGAGTCATAGAAGTGGGGAGAGCGAGGATTCTTTCATCGCGGATTTTGCCATCGCGCTAAATACAGGCGAGATTAAGACAGGCTCGACTGCTAGAAGTGAACGCATAGCTAAATATAACCGCTTGCTTGAGATTGAAACAGAGATTTCAAATAGCGAGTATTTGGGCGCGAAACTTTTCAAAAAATAAGAATCTTTTATGCAACTTTTTGACACACCTTCAAAATTTCGGCGGTGGTTTGAAACTAACCGCTATTTTTTGGTGGCATTTTTCATCGTGCTTGGGCTTTTTGGCTATGGCGTGGTGCTACTTTTTGGCGATATTTCCTTGCGAAGTTTATTAAAGCTCAAATACCAGCAAAATGCGCTCATTGAAGAAGTGGATTCTCTACAGAAGCAAAATGCAAAGATTCAAAAAGAAATTTTTGAGCTTAGAGGGCTAGAGCCTTAAAAATTTTAGCAATTTATAAGGAGGAAGGGGCTTTGAAGGTTTCTCAAACTTTTAATGTTTATCTAAATTATTTAAAAGTAGGCGTTGTTTTTTTTGCTTTTTTGAGCTTTTTTGCAAGCCTCCTTCACGCGCGCACTAATCCTTTCGAGCCAGAAATAACGCCAAAAGAGGGAATCCACAGCCACAAAGAGCTAAAAAATGAGATTCTAAAAAATATCGATGTTGAGTTGCCCTCCACCGCGCGCATTGTGAAAAAAGTCAGTATCACTTATCAAAATATCGATGGGACGGAAAGTGTAAAGGAAATCGAGATTGAAAAAAGTATCGATTGGCACTATCCCTTGCGCCTTTCACAAAATGCCATAGGCGCGCAATATACAAGCGAAAATCGCTTCAGTCTTGGGGCGTTTGAGTTTAATTTTAATGAAAATTCCCTTTTCATCGCTACAAAGCGCAAGAATCTGCGCCATTTTCTTTTGCCTACGCCTTCGCGCATAGTGCTTGATTTTGATGATTTGGACAAGGCGCTAAATGAGAATCTCGCAGTGGATAAAAAATATTTTAAAAGCATTGCGCTTACAAGCCACGATGATTTCTACCGCATCACTTTAGAGCTTGATGGGCAGTATGACTATGACTTGCAGGCGCAAAATGATGGCTATTTGCTCCGCTTAAAATAATCGCGCTAGATTCTTATTTTATTCAAACTGCTTGACTAGATTTGTCACTTCATTGATATCTAGCCTCACGCCACCATTGTCAGAATCTGGATCAAAGCGCGTCTCTGTATGCGCCACATTCTCTCCATCATCTCTGCGCTTGTTTTCAAAGCGCGTGAAGCGTTTGTTAAACTGCACATACACAGATTTCGTCTCACCATTGCGGTTTTTTGCCACGATGATTTCAGCAGGCTCGATTTCTTTTTCTTGGTATTCAGGCTTAAATTCCTTTTCCTTGCCCTCTTTTTTCAAGCGCGCGAGGCGTTGCTTATCATCGTGCTTTTGATACACATCATCGCGATACAAGAAAAGTATCATATCCGCATCTTGCTCAATCGCGCCAGAATCCCGCAAGTCTGAAAGTATCGGGCGCTTATCATCGCGGGAATCTAAGCTCCTGCTAAGCTGGGAAAGCGCGATAATTGGGATTTCTAGCTCACGCGCAAGTGTCTTTAGCCCGCGTGAAATATCGCTTACTTCCACCTGCCTGCCTTGATTTCTATCGCCTATCATAAGTTGCAAATAATCCACAATCGCAATGCCGACATTTGGATTATGGCGCTTTAATCGGCGCAGTTTGGAGCGCAGCTGCGCGATATTTAGCATACTGCCATCATCGATAAAAAGATCTTTTTGACTAAGAGAATCCGCAGAAATGCTTAAATTTTCCCATTCCTTATCGCTCAAATCGCCCCTACGCAAGGACTGCAAAGGAATAGAAGCAAGCGCGCTTAGCATTCTTAGCATGAGCTGTTCGGAAGGCATCTCAAGGCTAAAAATCGCCACGCCATTATCAGAGTTCAAAATACTTTGCGCGATATTTAGCACAAGTGCAGTTTTCCCCATTGATGGGCGCGCACCGATGATGATGAGATCGCCTTTGTTAAAACCTGTTGTAATCATATTTAAATCATGGAATCCTGTTGTAAGCCCGGTTAGCACTTGGTTTCCGCGCGCTTTAAGATTCTCTAAATGCTCTAGCGTTTTTACCACGACTTCATGCGAAGTTTGAAAATTACTGCGCGTGACATTTTCAAGCGAGATTTCGCTAATCCTACGCTCGATTAAGTCCATAATTTCTTGAGATTTTTCCGCGCTTTCCAGCGATTTTTCACGCAAAATATTTGCCAACTCGCGCAAATCACGCTTGATTGAGGCTTCTTTAATCTCTCTTACATACGCCTCGATATTTGCAATCGGATTAATGCTCGCAATTTCTATAAGCTCATTTTCATTGATTTTCCCAGCGGAGCGCTGCAGCAAAATTTCAGAATCTAGCGGTAACTCAAGCTTTTCACATTCTTGCATAAGCTCAAAAAGCAATTGATGGCTTTTAAGCGAAAAATCGCGCGCTTTTAGCACGCTTGCGATATCTTCAAAATTGCTAGGCGCAAAAATAATCGATGAAAGCACCGCCTTTTCAATTTGTATAAGGGTGTTTTGGTTTTGCATTTATGTCCCTACTTACGCTATGTGCGCAAATGCCTTGTTAAAAACATTGCAAAATACAGCACAATCATTAAGAGAACGCTTCCTAACAAAAGCGAGTAATTCTCAATTTTTAAGATTCCAAGGAGCGCGAGATAGAGCGCACACAAGGCACCGCCAACAAGCAGAGCAAATTTCTTATCGCGCAAAATCCCATAGGCATAAAGTGCCGTTGGCACGACGACAGAAAGCATCGCAATAAGATACGCGCTAACAAAGCCAATTTGCTCGGACAACGAAAGCAACAGCATATAAAACGCCACAAGTGTCGCGCCTATGATGAAATATTGCAAAATATGTAGTCTCTTTTGCAAGCCAACATCACAGATAAAAAATAGCGCCAAAGTCAGCGCGATAAAGAGGATTCCATACTTTATAGAACGCTCAATCAAGCGGTATTCTGTCACAGAATCTAGCAATCTCACTTCTAAGCTTTTTGTTGCTTCAAGATTATCTGTGTATTCAGGGCTTCTTATACTCCACTGCGCGCTAAAGCCGTCTTTTTTCTCAATACTATCAGGCAAGATTCCATCAAATGAGGGATCTTCCCAAGTGGAATACATCGTAATATGCTCATTTTTCGCTGTTGGGGTAAAGCTAAAATCCTGCGAACCTTTAAAAGAAAGGTGAAAAGTAATTTCTTTATTCAGCAAAAAAGCTTCATTTATCGAAATGCTTTCATCAGCGAAAAACGCTGTCAGCGGGATATTCATATACTTGTAATCCATACTAAAATTTAGCGGTTTGTCATTTTTGTCATAAACGCTTAGACTTGTATTGCTAACGACTTTCAAACGCAGATATGCCCTATCCCAGTCAAACTCCGCCCTCTTTTCTCTCTTTTGCAGTTCTTTAAGTTCATCGCTCTTAAATTTAAGCTTAAATTCCGCATCGCCCTGATACACCACAGCGCGGTAGATTCCGCGAGATTTCACTTGTGGTTTTAGGCGTATTTCCACTTCAGAATCTAGCGCGTTAAAAAAGCTATGCACTTCATCGCCGCTCTTTACGCCCGGCACTGCAAGCAATGGCGTTGAAAGACTTTTCGTCATACCATAAGAGTTGCTAATTTCCTCAACCACGGAATTATAATTGTGTTTGCGCGCGTTTAAATTGTCATAAATAAGCGCTAGCGGCAGCAAAGAAATGACAAAAAACGCAAGCAAAATAAAGGCTTTTTTTGTATTTGATTTCATAGTTAGATTCCTTTTTATGCGAGATTTTCGCGGGATTGTAAGCGCGCATTATACAATGATGATTTTTTGCTTCCCCTTAAAGTTTTTCGTGATTTTTTGCGGATTATTTTGCGAAGAAAAAAGTAAGTAAAAAAAAGAAATTTTGCAGAATCTTGGGCGTGGCGTAAGCCGAGTTCTGTCGTGGGTGGTTATTTATCTAGGGGACAAATCACTTTGCCCCTCATGCAAAGGACTTTAAATTTTAAGACTTCCAACCTGCCCTTCTTGCTACGGATTGGGTTTGCATGGCACTTGATATTGCTAAAAAGTCGGTGGGCTCTTACCCCACCTTTTCACCCTTGCTTAAAAAGCGGTTTTTTTCTGTTGCACTTTCCCTTGACTTGCGCCAGCCATTTGTTAAATGGAATCCTCGTCTTAATGTAGCTCGGACTTTCCTCTTGCGCTTTTTTGTTTGCAAAAAACACGCAAGCAACCACCTGCCACACCCAAGGGCGCAATTATAACAAATTTTACATAATCTCTACGCAAAGCTCTTGCTTGGAATCCGCATTTTTGGCTTTTTTCGCGCTGATTTTTACCTTCCCACCGCGTCTAAGTTTGCCAAAAAGAATCTCCTCGCTCAAAGGCTGCTTGACTTGAGAATCAATAAGGCGCTTAATCTCGCGCGCGCCCAAATCATTATCCACGCTCCTTGTAGCAAGGAAATCTAGCGCGCTAGTTTGTGGCAAAAGTGTGATTTTTTTCTCACTTAGCTGGGCGTTTAAATCATCTAGGAATTTTTTTGCAATAAGCTTATATTCCTTCACACCAAGCGCGCTAAAATGCACCACGCCATCAAGGCGTGAGCGAAACTCTGGCGAGAAAAGATTTTTTATCGCGCCCTCACTCTTGCCCTTATTGTCCATATTAAAGCCTAGCGTATTGCTTTCCTTGCTCCCAGCATTACTCGTCATAATGACAATGACATTTTTAAAATCCGCGCGATTGCCCGCATTATCCGTCAAACTCGCAGAATCTAGCACCTGCAAAAGGACATTATAAATATCGCTGTGCGCCTTTTCGATTTCATCGAGCAAAAGCACACAGTAAGGATTCTTACGGATACTATCCACAAGCAACCCGCCTTGCTCAAAGCCCACATATCCCGCCGGCGCGCCAATAAGCCTTGAGATAGAATGCGCCTCCATATATTCACTCATGTCAAATTTCACAAACGCAACGCCTAAGATTCTCGCTAGCTCTTGACTTAGCTCCGTTTTCCCAACTCCACTAGGACCGGCAAAAACAAAGCTCCCAATGGGCTTATTCACCTCGCCTAAGCCAGCCTTGTTTTTCAAAATCGCGCGCACAACCTCATCGATTGCCTTATCTTGCGAGAAAATGCGCTCTTTTAGCTTTTTATCCAAATTTTTTAGCACCTTGCTTTCATCTTGATTGACTTGAGATTTTGGGATATGCACGCTTTTTGAGATGATAGATTCAATATCCCTTAGCCCAATTGTTGGGATTACGCCAAGTGCGGCATCTTTTTTTTGAGAATCTTGCATTTTTATCTTATGATACGCGCCACTTTCATCGAGCAAATCAATCGCCTTGTCCGGCAAAAATCTATCGCTTATGTAGCGGTGGGAAAGATCCACGCAGGCTTTGATAGCAGATTCCAAATAGCGCACATTGTGGAATTTCTCATAAATGGGCGCAAGCGCTTTTAGAATCTTGTAGCAATCCTCCACGCTTGGCTCTTTGACCTCAACCTTTGAAAATCTCCGCAAAAGCGCCTTGTCCTTATCAAAAGTCTGTTTAAACTCATTAAATGTGCTCGCGCCAATACAACGCAAACTTCCGCTTGCAAGCGCAGGTTTTAGAAGATTTGAAGCATCAAGCCCACTATTACTCGTAGCACCCGCACCTACAATTGTGTGAATCTCATCGATAAAAACAATGCTATTTGGGATAGATTCAAGCTCGCTAAGCGCGCCTTTTAAGCGCTTTTCAAAATCGCCCCGATACTTGCTCCCTGACACCATCGCAGCCAAATCAAGCGCGAAAACCTGCGCATCATGCAAAGCCGTAGGCACGCGCTTATTTGCAATCTCAAGCGCGAGCCCTTCGGCAATAGCAGTTTTCCCCACGCCAGATTCTCCGATAAGCACGGGATTATTTTTCTTACGCCGACATAGAATTTCACTCAAGCGCAAAATCTCCTCACTGCGCCCGATTATTGGATCAATCTTGCCTTCTTTGGCGGCTTTTGTGAGATTTTTTGCAAATTGCGCAAGGTAGCTTTCATTACTTTTTCTCGCAGCCTCTGCGCCATCGCGCGCACCTCTAGCGCGCTGTTCCTCCTCGATAAGTTGCGCAGTGACAATAAATCTATCAATGCCTTGAGATTCTAAAACTTTCGCCGCGTAGCTCTCGCGCTCCTCCAACACCGCAGCTAGGAAATCGCCCACTTCAGCCTGCCTATTTCCCTGCGCCTCGACATGCGCCACCATAGAAGTAAAAATGCGCTCTAACGCCGGCGTGTGCTCTGGGCGGGAATTGAGATTTTGCAAACTTGGAAGGTATTTTGTCAAATAGCGATAGATATATTCTCCCATTTGCGCAACATTGCCACCGCATTTTTCAAGCAACTCCTCGCCCTCTTGATTGCGCAACAGCGCGAAAAACACATGCTCAGTTGTAAGGATATTATGTCGCATATCCCTAGCGATATTTATCGCCTCCGCGATTACTTGTGCGAAATTATTACTTGCCATTTTTAAACCTTTTAAAATATTTTTTAAATCATTGTAAAAAATTTTGGCTAATCACTGCCATAAAATATTGTATTTTTCTTTGGTAAATTAGTATTTTTGGTTAGTAAGATTCTATAGATTTCTCCGCTAGTTAATCGCCCAAACTTATGAAAATCTACACCTCGCGTGTTTCTATACGCAGTGGGTGTCCTTCTTTGCGAGCGCGCTCCCGCGTGAGTTTGACTTTGAGCTCAGCGATATCATAGGGGTAGATTCCACACACGCCCAAGCCCTCTTCATGTATGCGTAACATAATATTTTTTGCGTCATTAAAGTTTTTGTCAAAAATTTTTACCAAAATATCCACGACAAATTCCATCGTCGTCCAATTATCATTTAAAATTATCACTTCGCATAATTTAGGCTCTTCCAAAAGCAGGTCTGTAGCGCTTTCTGTATTGCTTCGTGGCATTAAACTCCTTTAAATTTTTAGGGCATATTCTACCAAACTTTTTTATTGAATGAGAAAGAATCTCACGCCTTTTTTAGCTCAATTTTGCGCTCGCAACGCTCAATCGTATTAAGCCTATGCGCAATAACAAGCAAAGTCTTATTCTGCGCAACATCATAGATTTGATCCATTATCTTTGCTTCAGTTTGGGAATCTAGCGCGCTGGTGGCTTCATCTAACACCAAAATTTCAGGATCATCATAAATTGCGCGTGCAATGCCGATGCGCTGTTTTTGCCCGCCACTTAGCAAGATCCCGCCTTCGCCCACGCGTGTGTAGATTCCATCGTGTTCGTTGAGAAAATCAAGGATATTTGCCTTTTTACACGCTTCTATCACGCGCGCTTTGTCCATCACACTGCCAAAGGCGACATTCTCCGCCACGCTCCCATCAAAAAGATAGATAGTTTGTGGGATATAGCCGATTTTCTTGCGCCATGAGCGTAGGTTGTGGTTGTTTATCTCAACATTATCAACGAGAATCTTGCCCTCTTTTGGCTTGTAGATTCCGATGATTAAATCAACAAGCGTGCTCTTCCCCGCGCCACTTGGTCCGCAAAATGCGATCTTATCGCCCTTAGAGATTGTAAGGTTGAAATTTTCAATAATTGGCTTATTAGCATCATAATAAAAGCTAATGTTTTTTAGCTCGATTTTTTCTTTAAACTCGCATGGGCGGGAATCCTCTGGGTCTGTGTGGTAGAGTAAGTCATCATAGACTGCAGAAACAGATTTTGAGAGATATGCCATTTGTCCATAAAATGTCAAGATTCTATTTACAGAAGGCAAGATTCTATACAATGCCAGCGCATACATTGAGATAATTGGCAACACGCGATCAAAATCCTTGTAATACAGCAAAATATACGCCACGCAACCAACCAAAAGCCCAAAGCCTAGAGATTCTAGCAAATAGCGCGGTGTGGGTTGAGAGGTGGAAAAAAAGATTTGTGAATTTGTGAGATTCCTACTTGCATCATCAAATTCTTTGCAAACTTCTTCTTGATTGCCTTTAAGCTTGATAATCTTAAAATTCCCAAAGGTTTTGGTGATGATTTCATTAAATTTCGCCTGCATTTGCAATCTTGCAGCGCCAACTTTTTTTAGCTTCCCGCCTAAAATTGTCATAATCAAAAAAACCTGCACGCTTAGCACCACACTTAGCACGAGCGTCATTTTCCAGCTCGTCAAAAGTAGCAAAATATACATAATGATAATAGTGAAAAACTCGGCAAAAATTTGCAAGAAATACTGCATATAAAAAGAAGTGTTGAGCGCTTCATTTGCGATTGTAGAGCGGATTTTATCAGTTTTACGCTTGACAAAATCTGTGTAATTTAGCTCGACTGCTTTATTAAAGAGTCTGTAGGCAAAGTAGTGAAACTTGCGAAAAGAAAAGCGCGCCAAACAATAGGTGTAAAAAATGCTATACAGCGCGCGGAAAATATAAAACCCCACAAGCGCTTCGCAAAAAAAGAGCATAAAACTAAAGGTATTCTCAAAAGCGAAAAACTCATAAATCGCCTTGGAATAGGGATTTGCAAAGATAAGTTCTGGCTTAGAAGCAAAGGTAATAAAAGGCATGATAATGCTAATGCTCGCCGTCTCAATGACAGAAAAAGCAAGCGTGCCGATAAACAAAAAGGACAAAATAATCTTATCTCGGCGCGTAAGGAGCGCGCGGAGCTTGTTAATGGTGGCAAGCGTGCTTGTGGCTTGCTTGCGCTTTTTCAAAACCCTTTTGCGTTTTTTTGAAAAGCTCATAATTGTGTCCTTTTATTTTGTTAATTATTTTCTAGTGCATAGCGTTTGAAAAGCTCGCCACGCTCTTTGTAAGAGCTAAATTGATCTAAGCTTGCAGCAGCTGGGCTTAAAAGCGCGACAGAATCTGCTGAATGCAAGGGCTTGATTGTATCAATAGCGGTTTTTAGATTCTCACAATTTTGCGCGTTTAAATTATATACGCGCGCAAGCTCGCAGATTTTTTGCGCATTGCTTCCGATGGCAAAGATTTTGATGCGTGCTATTCCATTAATTGGTATCGTCTCAGCGGGAATAAATCCCGCTTCGCCTCCGCTCCACTGCGTTTCGCGCACATACTCGGCGTTTTTTTGTTGTTGAGATTGCAAGATTCTATCGCGTTGGTTGGTGTTTTGAGATTCTATGTTTAATTGTATCGCCTTCGCGGAATTGGAATCTTCATGTTTAGATTCTATCTTTTGCATAGTAGCAAAAAGTGGCGTTAAATCCGCACCTTTGTCATCGCCACCCAAAATAAGCAAAATTTGAGAATCTTGATAGCGCAAAAGCGCTTGTATCGTCGCATCGACATTTGTGCCCTTGCTATCATCTACCCACAAGCGGTTTTGAGAATCCCTAAACTCCTCAATCCTATGCGCGCCGATTTTGAAGCGATTTAACACCTCAATTTCCCCGCTATCACAAAGCAAACGCGCCACACCAAACGCGATTAGAGAATCTAACAAAAACGGCTCACTAAAACGCAAAGATTCTATCTCCACGCCAAAAGCGCGCGCCAAATCCTTAGAATCCGCATAATAATGCGCCTTGCCTTGATAGTTTTTGCACAGCTTATGCGCGCGCAACTCCTTTGGCAAAATCGCAAAACTTTGAGAATCCATCCGCGCTAAAGGGCTTAATTTATCGCTAATGTAGTCTTCAAAACTCCCATGCCAAGTGATATGATCTTCGCTTAGAGGCAACAGCGCATACACCTTTGGCACGGCGATATGTGTGTAATGCAGGGCAAAAGAGCTTGTTTCTAAAATCCAAATAGGCGCTTTATTCTCATACAGCACGCAAAGTGGCGTGCCGATATTCCCCCCGCTCTGCGCGCCTAAATGCGACAAAAGTGCCGTTGTCATTTGCGTAGTCGTAGTTTTACCATTTGTCCCGCTAATCCACGCGCTTAAGGGCATTTGCGCTTGTGAAAATTTATTTTCTCGCATTAAAAGCGCGTAGAAAAAATCATATTCGCTTAAAAGCGCGCGATTGCTTTGGGCTTGCAAAATAAGGGGATTTTGTGGCGCAATGCCCGGTGAAGTGAGGACAAAAGAATCTAGTTCTTGTAAATTTGGGAGATTAAGAATCTTATGAAAAATTTCGCTTGCGATGGATTCTCGCGTGCTTTGTGGCGTAGAATCTTGCGAGCAAGAATCCTCTGGCATAGGAAGCAGTTCGTTACCAAATGTATCGCTTTGTGCGTGGGTAAATTTCGCATCATAGATTCTTAGCTTTTTACCAAGTGCGTTTAAAAACGCCACAATCGGCTTTGTGGTAACGCCTAGCCCAAGGATTGTAATCATTTCGCGCGCCTTTTTTGTGTTTTTTTGCATTTTTTTACATTGTGAGAATCTAGCGGACTTTGAGCGTCAAAAGCGCGATGATATTTGCTAACAGCGAGATAATCCAAAAGCGCACGATGATTTTATTCTCCGCCCAGCCTTTTTTCTCAAAATGATGATGGATTGGCGCCATAAGGAAAATGCGCTTGTTGCGGTATTTGTAGCTTCCGATTTGAAGCATTACAGAAAGCGTTTCAAACACAAAAACAATACCTATCAAAATAAGTAGCACTTCATTGCTTGAGACAATCGCCATATACGCGATAAATCCGCCAATAGCAAGACTCCCGCTATCGCCCATAAAAACTTCCGCCGGATGGCAGTTATACCACAAAAAGCCAAAAAGCGCGCCGATAAGCGCACAGCTCACCACTACAAGCTCCCCGCTATTTGGCAAGCGCGGATAATACAAATACGAGGAAAGCCCGATATGCCCGCCAATATACACAAACACGCTCAAAGAAATAAGCGCAAAAATGCTCGGCGCGCTCACAAGCCCATCAAGCCCATCAGTGAGATTCACAGCATTTGCGGTAGCGACAAACACAAGCACCCAAAACAAAAGCGCGATAATGGGAATCTTCAGCCCAAAAATATCAAAGCATACAAAAGAATCCATATTAAAAAGTGGCTCTTTCATAAATGGCACATACAATTCGCTTCCCTTGCCAATCTGCACGAGGATAAACGCAAAAACAAGGCTAAAAGCTAAAAGCAACGCCATTTTGACTTTTGCGCTCATTCCGGCATTTGAGCGCGAAGAGATTTTCATATAATCATCTCTCCCGCCAATAAAGCTAAATCCAAGCAGCACGATAAGCCCTAGCAACGCAAAGCCATTGCTTATATCCATACAAAAGAGGCTTGCTACAATCGTGCAAAACACAAACACCATACCGCCCATTGTTGGCGTGTTTTTCTTGCCTTCATGCGGGATAAAGGCAGAAATGGGCTGATTTGCCTTCTTTGCGCGTGCCCATTTGATAAAATAAGGCATAAGCACAAGGCACAAAATGAAAGAAAGAAAAAACGCAACGCCCGCGCGGAAAGTGATATATTGAAACAAATTGATATGTAGCACTGCGTGCAACCAATGTAGCATAGCCACCTCCAAAGATTTAAAGCGCAAAATTTCGATCAAAATTCCAAACAAAAGAGGTGGGATTCTATCGCTAAATTTGTAAAACTTTGCTAAATTTCAAAACTTGCTTTGTGGGTTGAAATTTTTAGCGAAATTGCGGAGGATAAAATGGGTAAAAAAGCGCTACTTGTGATAACTGACGGAATCGGCTTTAGTGAAAAAACCACTTATAACGCCTTTTTTCACGCCAAAAAACCAACTTATGATTATTTGCTAAAAAATGTGCCTTATGCGATGATACACACTTATGGCTTGAGCGTGGGCTTGCCAGAAGAGCAAATGGGGAATTCTGAAGTGGGGCATATGTGTATCGGAAGCGGGCGCGTGCTGTATCAGGATTTGGTGAAAATCTCGCTTGCATTGCAAAATAATGAGCTAGATTCTAATCCGGCGTTCCAAAGTGTGCTTGAAAAAACTCAAACAATCCATCTTTGCGGGCTTTGTAGCGATGGAGGCGTGCATTCCCACCTTTCGCACTTGCTAGGTTTGGCGCGATTATGCGTGAAAAAAGGCAAAAAAGTGCGGCTGCATCTCATCACTGATGGGCGCGATGTATTGCCCCAAAGCGCGCTAAAGTATTTAGAGGAAGTAGAGAATCTTTGCAAAAGTGAGCCAAATGGTAGTGTGGAGGTTGCAACGATTAGCGGGAGATTCTACGCGATGGATAGGGATAAACGCTGGGAGCGCGTGGAGAGGGCATATGATGCGATAATGAGCGCAGAGAATCCCCAAACTTGCACCCCAAAAGAATATATAAACGCGCAGTATGAAAAAGGTATTTTTGATGAGTTTATCGAGCCAGCGAGCTTTGGCGCATATAAAGGAATGCAAGAAAATGATGGCTTTATTTTTGTGAATTTCAGATCAGATAGGGCGAGGGAAATTGTGGAATCTTTGGGGAGTGAAAACTTCGAAGGCTTTGCGCGCAAAAAATTTGTGAAACTTCACATTGCCACAATGTGCGAGTATGACGCTACTTTTACTTTTCCGATTATGTTCCCAAAAGAAAAGATTAAAAACACACTTGCAGAAGTCATCTCAAAGGCAAATATGCGCCAACTTCACACCGCAGAGACGGAGAAATACGCGCATGTGACTTTCTTTTTAAATGGCGGGAAAGAGGAGGAATTCGCGGGCGAAAAGCGCGTGCTTATCCCCTCACCAAAGGTGAAAACTTATGATGAATTGCCCCAAATGAGTGCGCCAGAAGTGGGCGATGTGGTGCTAGGGGCGATGAATGAGGGTTATGAATTTATCGTGGTAAATTTCGCAAATGGCGATATGGTGGGACATACAGGGAATTTTGATGCGGGGATAAAGGCTGTAGAGGCGGTGGATAAGGAATTAGGCAGGATTTTAGAATCCGCGCGCAAGAATGAGTATAGCGTGGTGATTACAAGCGATCATGGCAATTGTGAAGAGATGAAAGACGCGCAGGGTAACACGCTCACAAATCACACCGTGGGCGATGTGTGGTGTTTCGTAGTTGATAAAGATGTGAAAAAAGTGCAAAAAGAAGGCGGGCTTAACAATATCGCTCCTACGATTTTAAAATTGCTAGGCTTGCCAAAACCCAAAGAGATGGACAACGCGCTGTTTTAATTCCTTTTAATTGTATCGTCTGCGCGGAAGTAAATTCCGCTCCGCCTCCGCTTCACTTCGTTCCGCGCGCATACACAACCTTTTTTAATTTTTAAGATTAAAAGATTCTCTAACGCTGTTTGGTGATTTGAGAATCTATTTCCTTTTAATTGTATCGTCTGCGCGGGGAATAAATCCCACTTAAGAATCTTTATAGATTGCTTCGGCTACACCTCGCAATGACAAAACTCTGCCCGTCATTGCGAGGCGACTTTGTCGGTGAAGCAATCTATAACTGCCTGTGATTGTAAGGATTCTATAAAGAACCCTCTCTCTTTTGTCATTGCGAGGATTCTGTAAGAATCCGAAGCAATCCATTTTTTTAAGAAACCCTTACGCTAAGAGTTTCTTTCACTTTGCCTATCGCTTTGGGAATCTTTAGAAGTCAGCCTTGAAGCTTATCCAAAAATTCCTACTTTTTAGAATTCTTTGATAACGATTTTGCGCACTAGCAGTCGCTCCACTACCTATGACAATATAATCTTCAAAATTTACATCAAAGATATTATTTACAGCTAATGTCAATGTATAGCTTTTAAGGAGCTTATAGCTTGCCGCAATATCTACAAGTTGGTAATCCTTGTAAAAATCCCCTACAGTTGTTCGCACATTGTTTCTCCCAGAGCTAGCAATAGTTGGGGTTTGAAAGTTTCCACTCCAGCGAATATATGCGTCAAAATCACCCTTTTTGAAGCTTGGCTTAATCACAAACTTATGTCTAGGTATGGAATTTATAGGATTCTTGGTGCCATCAAGTTGCTTTGTGTATGTAAAACCATAACTCGTATCAAGGCTAACTCCATATATTGGCTTGACCGTCCAGCCAAATTCTGCTCCTGTCATCATCGACCTATCGACATTACGATACGCGTAACATGAGGTTGTATCTTGGCACTCACTATCTGTATAGATATATGTAGAAATTTTATTATTAAAGTCTGTATAAAAACCAGTAAGCGTAAGATAAGAATGCTCAAAGTCTAATATAGCACTAAGTTCATAGCTCACACTTTGTTCGGGCTTTAAGTTTTTGTTTCCTAAATATCCACCTCCTCCTGTTGCGTTTAGACTCCAACCATCATAAAGCGCACTTAATTGTGGGACAAGCACTCCTGTAGCAACACCCGCTTTAAAAGTAAGCCACTCCGTAGGATTAAAATTCACATAAAATCGTGGATTTGGGATAGCATTAAAAATATCAGAGTAGTTGTAGCGCAAGCCCAAAGTCGTAGAAATATAGTTATTGATAAGATACTCACCTTCAGCAAAAACAGCAAACTGATTCATAGCACGCTGAAAGCCAACATTTCTTCTAAGAAGATTTTCATGCAAGTAATAGACTCCGCCATTAAAAATTAGCGCACTATCATTGCTAAAATCATATGTTTGCTTAAAGGTGCTTTGAAACACAATATCTTTGTTATCGTGCAAACTTCCATCCCAATTTACTTTTGCTCCACTTGGTAAAGAACCCACAAATCCCGGTGTTACACTATACGGAGCCCACATTGTTTGGGAATATTGTATATAGCTTGTAAGATTTCCCCAATCATAATCCGCTGTATGGTTAAGCACGGAATTAATTTTATAAAAATTCCGCACTGCCGACCAACCATTCCTTGAAGTGTTAAGCGTCCCGCCAACCGTATTATATATTTCCGCATCAAGATAGATTGTATTATGAGAATCTGGCGTAAAATTAAGTCTTCCGCCAGCATTCCATGAAGTAAAACTCGCTGCGGAATGTGTAGCATAAGGGTTTGTGTGCGTTCCTTGACTAGCATCGTTACCGGCATTATTATATGCATAATCTCTCGCGGATTCAGGCTTCAAAAAGGCATTTTGTCCCCCTGTTTTATAACCAGCTCGTAGATTCAAGCTAAGTTTATTTTTGATTATAGGCGAAGTAACATAACCATTGATTCCATAAATATTACCAAATACATCGCTATGCTGTGGCAATTGCGTCTCTACTTGCACTCCAGCAGTCACTTTATCCGTGTGTTTTTTAGTAATGATATTTATCACGCCACCCATCGCATCACTCCCATAGATGATAGAAGCAGGACCGCGGATAACCTCGATACGCTCAATCATCGAAGGTGGTGGCATAAATGAAGCAAAAACGCCATCAAACCCATTATCAGCAAATCCTTGCGCGACATTCTGACGCTTACCATCAATAAGGATAAGTGTATAAGCCGAGCTAAGCCCACGCATAGTGATTGTATTACCCCCTGTTTTACTAGACTCCACATACACGCCGGGGACATCTTGCACCGCATCGCCTATATCGCGGATAGGACGCGTCAAAATATCCTCTTTATCAACGACACTTATACTCGCTGGCGCGTCCTTAATGTCCTGCGCGTAACCGCTGGCTGTCACTACTGAACGCTGAAGCTTGACTTTATCCATATTTTCCACTTTAGAATCCGTAGATTCTGCGCTGGTGGTATTTGCGCTCGGAGCACTACTTTGGCTCAACTCATCAGCATTTACTAAACTTAGGCTCAACGCCACACTCAAAGGCAGTAAAAACGCACCTTTTGTGCGTAGTTTTGAAAAATGTATCATATTTCAAAAGCTCCTCGTAAATATTTTTTAGAAAATCTAAGAATGATTTTCAGAGCATAATTGTAGTTTTTTTTTTTTT
>NZ_NXLL01000012.1 GCF_003364115.1 Helicobacter sp. MIT 00-7814
AGAATCAAATACTCTTGCTATCTCATTAGTATCACCACCAATTTTATGCTCTAATACATCAAGCATTGTATTAAGCACATTTTTTAATTCTACTAATTGCGGATTAGCAGGATTTTTAATAATCCTTGCTTTAAGATTCCCACTTTCTATTTCTTTAGCTGTTTGAGCTGATTGTGCAATGGCTTCTTCATCTTGAAGGAGAGATTTTTGAGTGCGGGAGATGTTGTCATTAATGATTTGTCCCATTGCACCTAATTCATCTTGAGCTCTAATCTTAATAGTATGCACTTCTTTAGATTCATGATTAAGATAGCGGAAGAAAGATTGAAGGGTGCGGAGGATGATAGGAAGCCTCGCGCCGACAATCTTACGCACGAAAAAATACACCGCTATGCTTACAAAAATCAAAACACAAAGCGCGATTATAATGATGGTTTGCTGCAAGTCTTTGAGTGCAGCAAGTGCAGAAGATTTTGGCGTGGTGACTAAAATCGCCCATTCGCTCGTATCGCCCACCGTTTGAAAAGAATGCACACTTGCATAGCTATCAAGTCCGCTTGTTGTCCTATAATTATCAAAAACCCTCGTTTCGCCATCTTTCACAGCTTGATATACAGGCTTTGCCTCTTCATGCGCGTTACGCTCGAAAATATTTTGCAAAATAAGATCCGTGTTTTTATGTATCGTAATAACGCCATCTCTCGTCACCAAGGCGCGTATATCACCCTCAAAAAGATCAAGCTTAGGATCATTTAGCACACCAGAAATATTCACAAAATCAAAGTTATAACCAATGATTCCTATAAGATTTTTCTCTTTATCAAATATAGGTGCGGCGATATTTAAGCCCAATATCTCTTTTCCAGCAATATGCAAAGCCCTTGGATTCCCTACATAGATAGTTTGCGAATTCTTGCCAGATTCTTTGGTTTCTTTAATAATCTTTTCAATTATCGGGCTTTGCAACAACGCATCATCGCTTTGCTGTAGCACAGCGCTATTAGCAAACTCATTGGTATTTTGATACAGCATTGCAAATTTACCGCTTTGCGTATAGTATTTTTTGTCAAGATTGCGAAAATTTTTGGGCGTTTCTAGCATATAAAGAAAAGTGTAGGTTGCATATGCGCTATTATCAAACATATTTTTTACGATATTTTGCACATCACCAAAATCCACCTCATCTTTTTCCTCGCTCTGAAATATCGCATTGAGCGTGGTTGCTACGCCTTTATTTAGCACGATTGATTCATCTAGCACGCTTTTCATATAGGTTGCGTAATTCTTAGACGCATTTGCAATCGTCTCTTCTATGCTCTCCCGCATATTTTCACCAACTTTATTAAGAATGATTGCGCTTAAAAGAAGCATACCGATTAAAACACTGCTCACTATCGTCAATACAAGCTTTACGCCGATACTTAAAGAACTAAACCACTTCATTTTTCCTCCTGATGTTGTATTTGTTGTGAAAAAGACATCTAAATATTTTTTAAATATCTTTAAGCTTTGGATTTTTAAACCCCTAATTATGACAAAAAAAAAAAAACGCCCTTGTTTAAAAAATCAAAAAAAGCTAGCATTTTCTTAAAAAATCTTACTTTTAAGAATAAAAAGGTGATTTTAAAAAATTTTACAAAGAGTGGAATCTCGTAGTGTGCGGAATTGTGGAGACTTTAATAAATGAGAATCTTTTATGTGTAATTTTGAAACATAAGATAATGTAGCAGAATAAAACAAAGAGATAATCAAATGAGATTCTGAAAAAATCTAACCAACGCGGTAGAATATCACAACTTTATCAACCAAAAAATACAAAGTATAGGCAAAAGCGAAGTAAAACTAAATCTAAACCAAGGCAGAATCCGCTTCTATAAAGGCGATACAATTAATACAACCCTACCCAAAAAATTTCTGCGCTTGAGCGTATTTTTCACAAGGTTTGAGTTGTGGCGCGCTAAGATTTTCACTCTCGCCTAAGATTCTATAAGAATGCGTGTAGATATTGCACCGCCCACCACGCGCAAAGCCAACAAGTGTAATGCCAAGCAATTGCGCGGATTTGACACCTAGTTCAGTAGTTGCGGATCGCGAAATCACAATGGCGATATTATGCATTGCCGCTTTTATCACCATCTCCATTGACAAGCGCCCACTCACAACTAAAATCGCCCTTGAAGTGTCAATGCCTTTTAAGCGCGCTTTCCCCACGACTTTGTCAATAGCATTATGACGCCCGACATCTTCACTCGCTAGCTCGCTGCCATCTTCAAGCACCAAAATCGCCTTATGCACGCAGCCTGTTTTTTCAAATAAATCCGTATTGCGCTCGAAATTTTCAATAAGTTCCCAAAGACGCTCCTTTGAAAGATGCAAATCTGTAGAAATAAATTTTTCTATAATTTTGCCTTCAAAATTCGCGCTCACGCCCACGCAACAGCCTGAAGTCAAGGTTTTTTCATGAAAGAGGTTGTTAATGTTTTCTTCATTAATTTTTGCTTCGACATACACGCTAAAGCCATCTTTTGCGATGCTAAGATGCGTAATATCATCTACAGATTCTATCACGCCCTCACTCATCAAAAAACCCACTGCATGCGCGTCTTGCTCCTTTGGCAAAGACATAGTGGAAAGCAGTTTTTTACCATTAAGATACAAGGCAATTCTTTGCTCTTTGATAATAATATCCTCTGTGTGCTGAGCGGTATTTTCACCCTTTTTTAAGCTCACAATGGGGATTTTGGTAAAAAACATAGTATTCCTTTAAATTGTATCACCTGCGCGGAAGTAAATTCCGCTTCGCCTATTCCTTTTAAACTATCACTTTGGCTAAAGCCAAAGCTCCGCTCCGCTTCCAACTTCGCGGAAATAAATTCCGCTTTGTTTCCAGCTTCACGCACACACAAAACCTTTTTTTGTTTGACAAAATTCTGCGGATTCTCTAACGCACTTTGGTGGTTTGAGAATCTTTTATGGATTGCTTCTGGCTTGCGCCCTCGCAATGACAAAAATCACTACGCAAAACAGCCACAAAGACAGAATCTTAATGATGATGCCCTGCTACGCGCATAGAATCTAGCTTGCCTTGCTTTTTCAAATCCTCATAATAGAAGCTATGAAGCATTGAGACTTCCTCTTCGCCCATGCAACCATTGATGATAGATTCTAACGCGCCTTCAATCGCAAATGCCGCCATATAAATATGCGTAATAAGCAACGCCACCACGCCAAAACCAAGGATATTGTGGATTAACGCCATAAGGCGCAAGGTGTTGATATCCGCCCTTTGAAAGAACATAATCGCCCCGCTAATCACCATCACAGCCCCGCCAAGTGTGGCTATCCAAAACCACATTTTTTGCCCGGCATTAAATTTATGCGCGGGGATAATGCGATTTACCTTATCCAAATATCCGCCCATAATCACAAACCACTTGATATCATATAAGCGTGGTAGGCAGTCTTTCACCCACATCAAAAACATAAGCGGACCAAAAATCGCAAAAGCAATCGTGCTAATACCATGCAAATCGCGTGCAAATCGTATAAGCGCGCCACCGCCGAGCTTATCGCCAAAAACCATCATAAGCCCGGTTATACACAAAAACACAAAAGGCACAGCAGCAAACCAATGCACGAAAATATTGTATTTGCTAAAAACGCGTATTTTTGGCTCATGGTTGTATTTCCTCGCGCCAATGATTTTGTAATGTCCGAAAAACGCCAATGGCGTAAAAAGCACAATGCAAAAGAAAATAAGCGCAAACCAACCATTTTGCAAAGTCGTAAAAGCCTCGCCTAAGCCATTCCAACCACGAATGCCCTTGATTTCCTCTCCCATGCTTAAAGGCTCGATGCTCCCGCCATCGCCGGGAACTACCGCGCCTAGCACGACGCCTGAAGTTTTGGTATCAAAACCCCAATTTTTAATCGCCTCAATTTGGCGCGTGCCATAAATGTGCTTATTGTAGGAAAGATCGACTTCTTTATCGTGGATTCCGATATGATCAGGCGTGACATAATTCTTTTTTGCGCCATCACTTTGCGCACTTTGAGAATCTGCACTTAGAGCGCTTGCCATAAGTACCACCGCAAAAAGGCTCAATACTAGTTTTTTCATGTTCGCCCCTTTTGCGTTCTTAGTCGCCATAGGCTTTTTTCCAAGTATAAGGAATGCGTGGCGCACCCTCACCTTTTGTCAAAGCTCTCTCGCGGATAATCGCGCTCACATCATTGCTACCACCTGCAAGCAATGCTTTTGTGCTACACATTGCCGCGCATGCTGGGACTTTGCCTTCTGCGATGCGGTTTTGTCCGTAAAGATGCCATTCTTCCTCGCTATGTGTTTCCTCTGGACCGCCCGCGCAGAAGGTGCATTTATCCATCGCACCGCGTGAGCCAAATACATCAGATTTAGGGAATTGTGGCGCACCAAAAGGACAAGCATACAAGCAATAGCCACAGCCTATGCAAGTTTTTTTATCATGTAATACAATGCCATCAGCGCGGATATAAAAGCAATCTACTGGGCAGACTTTCGCACAAGGCGCGTCCGCACAATGCATACAAGCAATAGAAATTGACTTTTCCGCCCCCACGATTCCATCATTGAGCGTTACAACGCGTCTGCGATTGACACCCACCGGCAAATGGTGCGCCTCTTTACAAGCCACATCGCAACCATGACAATCAATACATCGCGTATCATCGCAATAGAATTTTATACGCGCATGCCCGGGATCATTAAAACCATTCATTAGATTTTCACTCATAGTTTCCCCCTTATGCTTTTTCTATGCGACAAAGTCCGCATTTTGTCTCTGGACAGCCTGAATTGTAATCAAAGCCATAGCTTGAAATCATATTTGCTGACTCGCCAATCGCGTAAGGCGCTGTGCCTTCTGGATAGTTTTTAAGCAGATTCTTACCTTGATCCATTCCAGAGAAGTTTTGTGGCAACCACACGCTGTTGTAATCCACGCGATATGAAAGTTTGGCTTTGGTGAGAATCTTTGTCTCCATTGTGCCATGCACCCATACCATATCACCATCTTTGATACCTAGCTCAAACGCCTTGTCTGGGTGGATTTCTACAAACATTTCGCCATAGACTTCAGCCAAATACTTTGCACTTCTTGTCTCTGTCCCTGTTCCCATATGCGCGACTAAACGCCCGCTTAGCATATTGATAGGATAATCTTTTGTCCAATCTTTCTCTTTTTGGCGTGTGCGATACTTCACATTTGCGCGGAAAAGATTCTCTTTATCCGGGAAGCTTGGATATTTGTCAATCAAATCCGGACGCACAGAATGTATCGGCTCTCTATGCAATGGAATCTTATCATACCAGTTCCACGCTATCGCGCGCGCTTTTCCATTGCCATAAGGGCAAAGTCCCGCTTCTAGCGCCTTTTCAACAAGGATATTATTCCCCATTCCAAAAGAATACGCGCTAAAGTCCTTAATCGCCTCTTTTTCCTCATCTGTAAGTTTTACGCCCAGAGATTCTATATTTTGCGCGCTTACAGCTGGGTGACCGCCGATTTTTGCACCGGGCAGAATATGAGGTGAAAGCATCGTAGCACCATCTGGCGCACTCACGCCCCAATTCACCCTAAAGCCCATTCCGCCTTCCATAACCGGCTTGCTATCATCGTAAAATACCGGCGTTCCGGGGTGTTTCTCACTCCAGCAAGGCCATGGAAGTCCATAATATTCGCCCTTGAATGGACCTTTACCCATGAGCGTGACTTTATCAAACATATGCCAATTTTCTTGATGCGCCTTCAAACGCTTAGGACTCATACCCTGCAAGCCGATACTGCGGACACTTTGCGTAAGCTCTGTAGTCGCATCTTCAGGCCAAATAAATTGATCCCTACCATCAGCTTTTGCAATTTCATACAAGCTTCGTTGAAACTCCTCCAAAAAGCCCATGCGCTTTGCAAAATCAAAAAGAATCTCTTGATCCTCGCGGCATTCATAGAGCGGATCCATCACTTTTGAGCGCCATTGATAGCTTCTATTTGTCGCGGCAAGTGAGCCGGAAGTCTCCATTTGGCTAGCTGCAGGCAATACAAAAAGATTATTCTCTTTTTCGCAATAAATTGCCAAGTCATTAACATATGGATCGATAAACACAACAAGCTCAAGCTTATTCATCGCCTTGCGTTGCAAGTCAAGCAATGAAACGCTCGTCATCCCCGTGCCAATCACCACAAGCGCGCGCAACATTGTTCCGCCATTGTTTTTTGCATTCTCTTCATCAAGCACACCAAATTTCCAAGTAGAATGCGCAAAACCGCCTGCTTCCATCATTTGCTTATTCTTATAGCGTCCTTGCAGCCACTCATAATCCACGCGCCAATGTTTTGCAAAGTGTCTCCACGCTGCCTCTGTAAGCGGATAATATCCGGGCAAAACATCTGGATTTGCCGCCATATCCGAGCTTCCTTGCACATTGTCATGTCCGCGCAAAATATTCACGCCACCGCCATTTTTGCCAATATTTCCTAAGAACATTTGCAAAATCGGAACGATACGCGTATTGCTCGTGCCAACGGTGTGTTGGGTAAGCCCTTGATTCCAAATCGCACTTGCTGGCTTTGCTGCTGCCATCTCTTCAGCAATATGGATAATAGAATCCGCTGGAATCCCCGTGATATCCGCTACCACTTCTGGTGGGAATTTCTTGGCTTCTTTCATAATCTCTTCATACCCATGCACCCTATCTTTGAGATATTTTTCATCATAGAGTTTTTTCTCAATAATCACATGAAGCAATCCATACACAAACGCGATATCCGTGCCACTGCGGATTCTGTGGAATTCATCGCATTTCGCCGCTGTCTTGCTAAAATGCGGATCGATACACACAAGCTTTGCGCCACGCTCTTTTGCGCGCAAAATATGCACCATTGACACAGGGTGATTCACCGCTGGATTTGCTCCGATGATAAGAATGTATTTTGAGAACATCATATCACCTAAATGGTTTGTCATTCCGCCATATCCAAATGTATTCGCCACACCGGCGACTGTTGGGGAATGTCAAACGCGATTGCAGTGATCGAGGTTATTTGTGCCAAAAAATGCCGAAAACTTCCTTAAATAATAGCATTGCTCGTTTGAGAGTTTCGCACTTCCTATCCACATAACCGCGTCAGGTCCGCTCTCCTCTCTAATTTGCATAAGCTGTTTTGAGATCTTATCCATCGCAGATTCCCAATTTGTGCGCTGCCACTCGCCATTGACTTTTTCCATCGGATAGCGCAAGCGTGTTTCACTTCTCGCTCTATCGATTAAGTCCGCACCTTTACAGCAATGCCCGCCTTGTGAGATTGGGTGATCTTGCGCCACTTCTTGACGCACCCACACGCCATCTTGCACTTCTGCGATGATGCCACAGCCCACAGAGCAATGCGTACAAATTGTTTTCACACGCTTTGCCTTAGGGAACATTTCTTTGATTTCCGCTTGGCTTGCTTGGCGAATCACACGCTCACTATCATTTCCAAACGCACTTCCCACACCAGCAACTGACGCTAATGCAGAAAGCTTTAGGAAAGAACGGCGAGCGTTTCGTCTTGTTGTTTCGCTCATGTTAATTCTCCTTGCTAAATTTGTTGTTCTAAGCTTTTTAGATTCCTTAAGATTTCAAGGATTTTCAAAAAAGCCACCGCCTGCCTTAATTTGCGCTTTTTACACGCTATTTTGCTACTGCAAAATATTCCTGCCAATACTTCGTATCGCTACGATAAAGCACTTCTTGTTTCTTGCTCTTTCCCTTAATGACTTCTTTTTGCTCTACGCCACTTTTACAGCCACTAAGCGCCACAGAACCTACCGCCACAACCGCCGCGCCAAGTCCTGCATTTTTGAGAATCTTACGGCGCGCGCTAAGATTCTTATCTTGTGCTTGAGACATTTTTCCTCCTTTTGATGAGATTTGTGCTTGGGTGTCCCCATTTAAAGGCTCTATTTCAAAAGCCCTTAGATAAGGACATCACGCGTATTCTTCTAACTGCAAAAAGCTTGCAAGCAACGCACCCACCAAGCTATAGCAAGCCAAATCCTCCCTCATGCTTAGAATCTCTGCAATCTCTACGCCCATAGGTTTAATACATTCCGTAAAAATCTGCCTTGAAAGCGCCTCTGATGCGTGGCTAGAATCTGTAGATTCCGCGCTATCTTGCAGTAAATAACGCATCAAAAGTAGCAAAAATCCAAAATGATCCTCGCTCTCTTTAAACTCCTTGCTATTAAGCCTAAAATGCGTTTGTTTTACAAGCTTTTTGACTTCCAAAAGCGCCTCGCCATTGAGGCAACCATTTTTATAATGGCTAAGGTATAAAAACACCTGCGGATTTGGCACATTTGCGCGCTGTCCTTTGCGCCCACCGACAAAAGCCGGTAGATTCTTTGTTGCAAAAGGAAGGTTAAAAGTCTGGCTATACTCGCGCACGAGACTTTGTGTATCTGTTTGCTGCAAATAGCTTTTAAGCATTGCAAATCGCGCAGAATCTTCGCTTGTAATCGGGCTTTGCGACAAAATGTCAATTTGCTTTAAAAACAGCTCTTTGCGCTTTGGCAACAACTCAAACAAGAAAAATCCCGCAAAAAAGTCATAATACAGCGCACGCGCAGAATTGAGCGTTTGGCTGAAAGTTTGTTCTTGATTTGAAAGTGTGGATTCCATATTTTTCCTTTTAAGAATGCTCTTTTGGCGCAAAGATGATTTTCACTTTGCAGTCCGCACAGCATTCGATACTTTTTTGCTTCATAGAATCCCCTGCAAACGCGCTACTTAAAAGCTCTTTAATCCTTGCAATCGATTTGCTTGTCGCAAAGATTTTCCCACATTCCACGCATTTAAAAGGCTCATCTTGCGCTTTTGTCTCATACGCAAAGCTACTTGCTTTGACATCAAGCACGCTAGATTCTATCTTTATGACTTTCTCCGCACACGCGTCCGCGCAGTAGTTGCACCCTGTGCAAAGAGACTGCTTGAAAAGCAACTCAAAAGACGAAGTGTTATTAATAAGCGCCTTTGTCTTGCACGCCTCCACGCAGGAAAGACACAGCGTGCAACCTTGAGAATCTATCAGCACATTGCCAGATCTTGGCATGTGGATTCTGCCAAAGTCATTGCCCCGCACCCACGCAAACGCCCTTTGTGAAAAAACCTCTTTTAGTCCCTCATTTTCGCGCGGTGTGTAAATGTAATGCGCTTGCTCCAAAGGCTCTATCTGCAAAAGTGCAGAATCTAGCTCGGATTCACTACTTGCTAGCAAAATGCAACTTTTGCCGAAAATTGCTTGAGAAAGCGCATTTACTGCCTTTATGCTTTCAGCCATATGCGCGTTTATCTCACCATACAAAATAAGCGTGCTAGCGCTCTCTTGCACAAGACTTAGCAAATAAGTTTCATTCAAAATATGTGGCTGTCCCATTACAAAAGGCAATGCGCCCTTATTTGCGCCTTCATTTGTATTTTTTGCAAGAGCTTGCAAAACCTGCGCGCTGGCAGATTCTGTATGCACGATAAGTGAAAATCCCTTGCAAACGCGCGCTTGAGAAGTGAGGGAAAGCAAACTCTCACTCTCGCGCATAAGCGCACCTGTAGGGCACACGCTCACGCACTCCCCGCACGCCACGCAATCTAGCGGACTTAAGAGAATCTCCATCTTTTTCATGTCGCTAAAAATCCCGCGTGTCGCGCATGTGCTCACACACGCCGAGCAGTAGCCACTTCCATCACTTTTAGCCCTGCGATGTTGGAAGTCACAAAGATTTGGACTAAAAACAATAGGCGCTTCATAGCTATATACGCCACAATTCCCATGCAGTGCGTTAATAAGCGCGTCTGCATTCGCATATTCACTCACCCAATGCACGCCTTTAATGCTTGCCACAGATTCAAACTTTGTGAAAAATACCACTTGAGAAACCTCAAGCACAAGCGGTTTTTGCGCGCTAGATTCTGTATAAAGAAGTTTAAAATTCCCAAAATTCCCATTTAGCCCAACAAAACTTTGTGGCAAAACATTGAAAATCTCTAACTCTGAAAAGTATTTAAAAGCGGGATTTTGCTTAGATTCCACAAGTTCTCTCAAAAAATCTTCAGTCACTTCTCCACTGCCCACCACCGCGATGATTGGCTTAATAAATTGGCTTTTATGAGAATGCAACGGGAGATAATCAAGCCTTGTTTCATTGACTTCGTTTAGAATCTCGCAAGTCTGCGGAGAAAAAATATCGCTTTTTAAAAAAATATCATATACATTGCTTTCAAAAAGCGCTAAATGTCCTTGCATGTGTCCTCTTTGTGTGGTTTATTGGGAATTAAACTTTACTTTACCTTTTGGTAATTTAGGTAAAGTTTTTCTTATCTTTTCTTGATTTAGGCTTATTATAGGAAGCAAAAACTAACAACTTCAAAGACTTGTCAAATCCATAACTATACAAAATAAAACATATTGCAAGAAAGTAACACTGCGGATTCAAACTAAAATTACAAAAAATCCAAACAAAGATTTTACGCTAGCAAATTCTAGCTTTTTAAAAAAGATTTAAAAATTTTAGCGTTATGATTGCGCTTATTTTCTCTACAAATAGAGAATCTTTAAGGTTTATCAAATGAGTGCGAAAACCCCTAAACAAAAGCCAAAAAGCCAAGTTATAAAAGACAAGCACGCCAAAAGCGAGCAAAATTACGAGGATAAGCAAAATCGTAAAAGTGAGCAAAACCACGAAAGCGAAATAGAAGAGCTAAGCGTATTTTTGGCTCAATACGCCGCAGCACTCCTTTCAAATGGCGCATATTCCTCAAGAGTCTCGCGTTGCACAAAGCGCATAGGCGAAAGCTATGGCTATGATGTGAGCATGATTATTTGGCTAAAAAACATCACTCTTAGCATTTCTGAGCGCAGTAATTACCAAAATCGTCGCACACAAGTAAGCTCAAATCCGCCACTTGGCGCAAATTTCCGTATAATTTCAGACTTAAGCGCGCTTAGCTGGCAAATACATGATGAAAAAATCTCGCTCACGCGCGCCAAAGAGCATTTTAAAAATATTATGGAATCTAAAAATTACACTTTTTTCTACTCGCTCCTTTTTGCAAGCCTCGCAAACACCGCCTTTTGCAAGCTTTTTGGCGGTGATGTGGGCACACTTTTATGCGTCTTTTTAGGGACATTTGCAGGCTTTGCAAGCAAACATATCCTAACCAAACTCAAAGTCGATGTGCGCGGAATCTATGTCCTCGTGGCGTTTATCTCGTCATTTGTCGCTTATATCGGTGTGCATTTTGGCATCACAGGCACGCCAGAAATCGCCATAGGTCTTAGCATTCTCTACCTCATACCCGGCATTCAGATTATCAACGCGCTTGCAGATGTGCTGCACGAATACACGCTGATGGCGCTAAGTCGGGGCGTTAATATGATGATTTTGCTGATTTGCATTTCCTTTGGCGCGTATATGACGCTAAGCATCGCAAAAGTGAGCCTTATCCATGTCTGATTTTTTGCAAGAATACCCGCAGATTCTCGCCATTTTACACGCGGAATTTTTCGAAGGCAACGACATTAGCGACATTTTATTGCGTATGCTTTTTGCGATGGTAGCAGGATTTGGCTTCTCATACCCTTTTAATCCGCCAAGGCACATACTTTGGGGCATTATGTTCATTTCTGGGCTGGGGTATTTTATCCGCTCTATGCTTTTGCAAATCCCCGTCTTTAGCCTTGCTGGCGCGAGTTTTTGCGCGAGTTTTTGTATGGGGATTGTGGCATTTCTCATCGCCAAACGCGCCAAAGTGCCGACAGAAACGATTGTTTTCCCCTCGCTCTTGCCACTTTTCCCCGGAAGCTATGGGTATAAAAGCATTCTTTCCCTGCTCGCCTTTGCCAAAAACGCCGATGCACCAAACCAACTAGATTATCTCCTTGCGTTTTTTAATAACCTCACAATTATGCTTTTTGTCTCTGTTTTGCTTGTGGCAGGCGCGTTGATAACTTTTATTATCTTTTATGAACAAAGCTTTATGATGACACGCGGGGTGAAAAGTGAGAAGTAGATTCTAAACAAAACAAATCCAAGCGCAAACCGGGATTTTGCGCTTGGGGGATTGATATTTCACAAAATTCAAAACATTTCGCTAAATTTATATCCATGCTCTAAAAGCACGCGTTGGACAGATTCTTTATGTTCTTTGCCCTTGATTTCAAGTGCAAGCTCGACGATCGCATCGCCGTATTCAAGCTTCGTGCTTACGCGAGAATAGTTGATAAACACGATATTTGCACCCTCTTTTGTGAGCAATTCTGTGAGTTTTTGCAAACTTCCGGGCTTATCAACCAAAATAACTTGAAACTTCATCTTCCTGTCGCTCTTTAACAGCGCCTTTTCGATGATGATATTTAGCATCGTCACATCGATATTTCCGCCACTTAGTACAACGCCGACTTTTTGGCGTGGCTCCAAATCAAGCTTATGATGCAAAAGTGCCGCCACACCAGCAGCCCCAGCGCCTTCAACGACGAGTTTTTGGGATTCTAACAAAAAGAGAATCGCACTTGCAATCTCTTCATCATCAACCTCAACAATCCCATCAACGCCCTGCAAAATGCACTCAAATACGCCCTCATTCACATCGCGCACAGCAATGCCATCAGCGATAGTGCGCACAGCTTGAGAGTTGAGAATCTTTTTTTGATAAAAGCTATTTTTCATCGCGTTTGCACCCTTGGCATTCACGCCGATAATCTTTGTGTTAGGACTTAGCGCTTTATACGCGCTCGCAATCCCGCTAATAAGCCCACCACCGCCTATTGGCACGACTACAATATCAAGCTTTTCTTCTTCTATCATTTCAAGCGCGATACTGCCCTGCCCTGCGATGACTTCGCTATCTGCAAAGGGGTGGATAAAAGTGAGATTGCGCTCTTTGGCAAGATTGAGCGCGTAGGCATAGGCTTCGTCATAGTTATTCCCCGCAAGCACGACTTCCGCGCCCATCGCCTTTGTGCCCGTAACCTTAAGCAAAGGCGTGGCTTCAGGCATCACAATCACCGCGCGCGTTTTGAAGTGTTGTGCCGCATACGCCACGCCCTGCGCGTGATTCCCAGCACTTGCGCAAATCACGCCCTGTTCGAGAATCTGCGTTTTATTCGCAATATCTGCTTCCTTAAGGCATGCGAGTTTATTAAACGCCCCGCGTATTTTAAATGCGCCTGTGAGCTGAAGATTCTCTTTTTTTAAAAAAACCTGCGCATTTGCCATTTTGCTTAGGCGCGGTGCGTAAGCAAGTGCGTTATGCGTGATAATGCCTTCCAAGCGTTTATGCGCTTGCGTAATCAAATCCAAAGAAAGTAGTTTCATGCGTTTTCCTTAATTTTGCTCTATTTTGTAGCCATTTTTGAGAATCCACCAGCTCAGCGCCTTTGCACGCTGTAAGTCAGAAAAAAGCTCCTGCGCGCGTTGCGTGTCCTTAGCGCGTTGCAGTCCATCGCCAAAATATTCAACCTTATAGCCATCATAAATAAATCTATCCGTAGCGACCACATTAAGCCCGAGCGCCTCATTTTTGTCCTCATACACCATCATTTTATTGCTCAAAAGTGGCGCGCCAAAACTCACATATTTGTAGCCATTTGGTGCGGTGAGCTCAACCAAAGTCGGCGTAATATCAATATGCGAGCCAACGCCAGAAATTAGCACTGGATTAAGCTTTGGCGCATAAATGATAAGTGGCACGCTATTGTTTATGCGCACATTTGCCCCGGCAAAGGGATATTCCCTATCATAATGATCGCCTGTTATCACAAAAATGCTATTTGGGAATCGCGCGCTCATCTCCTCCACAAACTTCGCAATCATCTTATCTTGATACCAAATATGCCCTAGAATCTGCTTTGTTGTGGATTTTTGCGTGATTTCTGGGTGTGCTTTCAAAAACGCTTCAATCTCTTCCATCGGCGCGCCAAAGCTTTGCAGTGGGACATCATAGGGCGGGTGATTTGAAGTTGTCATAATCATATTAAAAGTTTTTGGCTCGTTATTGAGCAAGATTCTATCGCGCACAAACAAAAACAAAAGATGATCATACGCGCCCCATGAGTTTTCGTAAGGTTGCGCGTAGTCGCGATTTTTCGCATTTTGAATAATATGCGTAGAGTATAAAATATCATCAAAGCCCTGCGCGGTGATATAGCTATCAAGCTTTTGCCAAGTGCCCGAGCCACCATAATAAAAATGTGTTTTGAAGCCCAAATCCCTAAAAATCACCGCTGGCGCGCTCTTAAATTCCTCCATACGCCCAACCATAAGGCTTAGCGGAATCTCTGTATGCAAAAGCCCGCTAATTTGAGAATCTAAGCTCCCAATCGTATTTCCCGCGCCTTGCAAAAACACATCTGCCTTATATGCGCCTTTTTGTTCAACAAGCTTTTTAAGCTCGCTTGTGAGATTAAGCTCATCAAATTTTTTATCAAAATGCCACTCACTCATACTTTCAGCAACAATATAAAAAATATGATTAATCTGCACATCGCTTGTATTGCTTGAGGTTTTTTGTAGCAATTCTAAGAGATTGTAAGAATGCGAAGATTCTGTATTTTCTGGCGCGCTAGGAAGATTAAAATATTTTTGCGTCGCCACAATCGGGCTTTCCTCCACATAATCATCAAAAGAAGAATGCGAAATCTTGCTATACGCCCTATACACAAGGTGCAAATCACGCAGTGCGCCACTTGTAGCCTTGCGTAAAAAGACATTTTCCACAGGTTTAATCTCTTTGCCAAGCGAAATCCCTTGCAAGCCAAAATGCCCGTTAATCGCAAAAAGCGCACCAAACACAAACACGCAAAAAAGCGCTAAATTTTTCCACAAATGATTTTCTTTTTTCTGGCGCATACGCGAGCTTATAAGCTCATTTGTGCAATACACAAAATCAACCAAACTAAAAAACGCGCGCAAAATCCACATAAGCGCAATGCTTATCACAATGCAGGCAAAGATTTTCACACCCAAATGATACTGCCCGCTAAGTGCAGTTTCAAAAATCGCCATTCTATCATCAAACACAAGCCCCAAAAGATTTGTATTAAACACATCGCCATAGATTTGATAAAAGCCGATATTTGCGATATTCACAAAGCACAAAACAAAAATAACAAGACTTACAAAAAGCTTCCTTATGCCTTCACCAATCCTACTTGTCCCAAGGAAAAGCGCAAGGACAAAATACACCACCGCCAAAGCGCCAACAATCTGCCCATCATAGCGTGCGCCATTAATAAAAGTCTGTAAATATTCCCCGCTACTCTCCCCTATCGCGCCACCCCACACGCCAAGATACAAAATAAAAAACGCACGGAATCCAAAACACACAACATACAAAAAGATAAAAAAAATCAAGCTTTTCCATAAAAGTTTTTCAAAAAAATAACTACGCTTCATCATCTGTCCTTGCGAAAAAATAAATTAAAAATCTTGCCCCAAAGTGCGCAAAATGGGTGCCTAAATAGCGCAAAAATTGAGAATCCAAGCGCATACAGCCACAAATAAGGGCAAATGATAACTTCATAAAGGCTAAAAAGATAAATATTGCCATCGAAGGGGGGGGGCATAAGATTAAAAGATTCTAAACAAAGCGCAAGCGCATACAGCCCAAGACTTAAGCAAAGGAGTTTAAGCGCAAATCTATCAACGCACGCAATGCAAAAAATAAAAATTAGCACAACCACACCTTGCACCAAAATTGATAAATGCGCCAAATCAAAAGGCAAAAGATTAAGCGCGCTAAGATAGAGCAACACACCAAAAAGCGCGAATACAAAAAGCGTTTGGGGCTTGAGTGAGTGGTTTAAAAAAGAAAATGTAAGCCCAAAGCTTTTCAAAACAAATATCATCAGCAAAAGTGTGCAAAACACACTCGGTGCGCCAAAAAATGAATAAATCAAAGCATTTGTGTTAAAGCCCTCAACCAATGGCACAAAACTTAGCGCAAAAAATAGCGCCACAAACACAAAGCGCGCAAACTTATGCCTAAAAAGCACTTGCGACAAAAACGCTAAAATCCCTAAACTCAACACGCCAACGCCAAACATCACTTATCCTACATCGCTCATATAGTGGTATTCTATGATTTGCATAAAATCCCCTTTTTGTGGCAAATCCTCATCATCATCTAACAAATCCTGCTGGAATTGCGGATTTTGAGAATCTGCGGAATTTTGGGAATCTTGCAACGCATTTTGGGGTTTGACAAGCGAAATATCACGCGCAGATTCTATCTCTTGTGGGGATTCTCGACTTTGTCGGATAAGCTCAAAAATGCTATCTAGCGGGATTACGGAATATTTTATCTGCGCTCTATCATAAGTGTAGGTGATATAGAGATTTTGGGAATCTAGGCTTGCAGATGGATAGCTCACCTCGCCACTTTTAAGTGCATCAATTGTCATCAATCGCTCAAAAATCCCCTTCTCCGCATCGCGCAAGTAAAAAAGGCTAATGCTCGCGCGCGGGTGGATTCTCACTTTTTCATAAAAGAGATCATACATTGAAAGCAGCGGATTATTTAGCCCATCATTGTGGATTAATAGCACTTCGCTTTTTGGCTCTTGTGGCTCTTGTGATTGTGTATTTTGGGGCTTTTGTGATTTTTTAGAATCTTTTTGTGCTTGTTTTGGATTCTTTAATGGCGTTTTTGGTGGATTTTTGGGCAATGCAAGCAACACACTTGAGCTATCAAAATTTTGAATATTGCTCTGCACTGGCGCTTCCCAAGTGTTGCCAAAATCCTTGCATTTTTGCAAAAAGGCTTTATTCTCGTATCCTCGATGGATTCTAAACATTGCCAAGCACTCGCTTTCATTGAGCGCGATAATGCTAGGCTGAAGCTGGGATTTTAAGGAATTTAGGCGCTTTGTAAAAAGCAATTTAGAATCCGCGTCAAAAAACGCCACAAGCGGATATTTATTCGCCAGCTCATGGTAAAGCGGAAGCATAAAGCCGCCATTTTCAAGCGCCACAGCAGGCGTTCTCACAAGATGAGAAAAGTTCAAAAACGCGCCCAAATGTAGTTCGCCCTTGTATTGTAGTCCTTCAAAATTTTCATCAAAAAGGAATTGATACACCTTGCTTGTCGCCCAGCCACCGAGGCTAACGCCCACGACAAACACATGCACGCGATTAAGAGAATCCCTAAACGCGATCGGATTGCCTAGCTTTTTTATAAATTTCCCGCTTAGGCGTGAAAGCGTAGGTGCATCCAAAATCGCCCTAGGCTCGCTCCAATGCACGCTCCCTTTGGGTAAAAAGCTTTGATAAATTTTCACATCGCGCGCACCTTCCTTGCTCCCGGCAAAAAATAGCACCATAAGTCGAGAATCTAAATCAACCAAAGTGCTTGCATGCGCGCTTTTTTCAAAATTTGGGATGAGCGTGTAAGTGTTAGATTCAAAAAAATTGAGCTGGGAAATGTCGCTGTCTGTGGGAATGTCAATTTGTCGCGTGAGATTGTAGGGCTTAGGTTGAGAATCTGATTTTAAAAGCACATGGCTAGAATCTAGCGGGGAATGCGTAGTGACAAAGCGCGCATTATTTACCTCAAAGCCACTTTCACGCAGGCGCAAATAACTTCCAACGCCTACAAAAAAAACGCATAATGCAAACAAAATAGCCTTTTGCCTCATCCCTCTAGCCCAAAAACCTTATAAATTTAAAATTTCGTAAATTTCGCAATGCGCTCGATTCCGCGTGTTATCTCATCAATCGAGCACGCAAATGAAAAACGCACATAGCCATCTTTGCCAAACGCACAGCCGGGCACAAGTGCCACGCCCTCATTTTCAAGCAATTCTTTGCAAAATCGCATAGAATCCCCGCCAAAACGCGGTAAGCCTGAAATATTCACAAACAAATAAAACGCGCCCTGTGGCTTTAGCACGCTAAATCCCGGAAGTGTGTTAAAAAGCTTAAATGCAGATTCCATTCTGTCTTTAAACGCTAGGCGCATTTCCTCAATATCCGCATCGCATTCGCCATTAAGCGCGACGACACTTGCTTTTTGCGCGATAGAATTGACATTTGAAGTGCATTGACTTTGCAAATTATTCATATATTTTAGCAACTGCTTATCCTTGCACGCAAGATACCCCACGCGCCAGCCAGTCATCGCCACAGCCTTGCTAAGTCCATTCACCACAATGCTACGCTCTAGCATATCCGCACTAAGCGAGCCGATAGAGCACACCTGCGCGTCATACACAAGCTTTTCATAAATTTCATCGCTCACCACCCACACATCGCTTCCTTTGAGAATCTTTGCAATCTCTTCTAGCTCCTCTTTGGAATACACCATTCCGGTGGGATTTGAAGGCGAGTTTAGCACGAGAATCTTTGTCTTTGGCGTGATAGCGTCTTTTAGCTGCTTTGGCGTGATTTTAAAATTTGTGCTTTCATCAGTTTGCAAAATCACACTTTTTGCCCCACAATAAGTGGCTAGCTCTGGGTAACTCACCCAAAATGGTGCAGGGATAATAACCTCATCGCCATCATTTAGCAATGCTTGGAAAATATTAAAAAGTGAATGCTTCGCGCCATTGCTCACAAGAATCTCATTTGGCGCATAGGACAAGCCATTTTCACGCTCTAGCTTTCCGCTTATGGCTTTGAGTAATTCTGGAATCCCAGCAACTGCAGTATAATGCGTAAAACCGCTATTAAGCGCGCGCACGGCTTCATCGCGCACCGCTTGAGGCGTGTCAAAATCCGGCTCTCCCGCAGAAAAACTCAAAATATCTTTCCCTTGCGCTTTCAGCTCACGCGCCAAAGAACTTATCGCGATAGTCGCAGACTCACTTAAAAGCTCCACCCTAGAGGCATACACCTTCTTTTTCATTGCCTACTCCGTAATGAATTTTGGATTTGTGCGTGCGATTGTATTACAAGTTTTCTTTTATTAACTTTATTTAAGAGTTTGTATTTCTGTAACTTTTCTAAAAAAATTTAAGAGATTTTTTTAAAAAAAACTTCAAAAAATAGAAAAAATTATTATACAATTGATGGCGATTTTGCGTTTTACAAGGAGAAACAATGAAAGAAAAATTCAAGCATTACAAACATGCTAAAAAAATCACAGAATCCACACCCGAGCTTTTGGAGTTTTTTGAAAAAGAATGCGTGCGCTTAAATGATTTGGTGACTTACGCTAACCTCGGGCATTTGAAGCAGTATGCAAATAATCGCGATTTGGGCTTTTATGTCGTGGTGAAAGGGACGGAAGGTTTGCGCATTGGCTCGTATTTTGAGAAAGAGACTTTGCGTAAAATGCGCGCTTACTATGTGCAAAGAGGCTTTAAAAGTAAGAATCTAGAAGTCGTGTGGAAGGCTCTAGAAGGCATGTATGAGAAATAATAAAGTCTAAATTAGGAGATTAAGACAATGGATTTGAATTTGGAGTTTGAGCCGCTTAGTAGCGAGGGCAAGCGTTCTGCAACGCAAGTGCGTGTCGTGATTAACGCTGAATTAGTCATTAGCACTGATGATATTAGTTTAGAGGATTTGGAAGAAGAGCTAAGAGAGGTTTTGGAAAAATACAGCTTAGGGGATTAAGAATCTAGGCGGTTTGCGTGGATTTGTGCGCAATATATAAGAATCTGCGTGGGTTGGCAAATCTCGCGCAAATATCGTGGGGCGGGCTTGACTTAGATTCTCTTTTTAGCTACAATCCGCGCCTTCCTTAGAGATTGTGAGATTCTCAAAAAGGATTTCAGAGCTCAAGGCTTATGGGGTTGAAAAGAATTTCGACAGGAGTCAAAAAAGCTAAGTGCATGTGAGCTGGCATGCTCTAAAACTGCCATTTTTAAAATTAAACGCAAACAATACAAATTACGCTCCAGCTTATGCAAAAGTAGCATAAGTTTAACTACTCTTTAGGAGCCGACTAAGATAGAATTCCTAGCGTTTTATCATTAGTCGTAACGCGGCTAGGTGCTTGGCTGTATCACCTCGCACAGACAAAAAGACAAATGAGGTTGCTTATTTAGCGGAGTTTGGAGATTTGCTTGCTAGATAAAAAGACTAAAAATCTTGTCTAAACATGTAGATTCTTAGGGGATTTGATTTTTGGACTGGGGTTTGATTCCCCACAACTCCACCACATACTTCCGCATTTTTAAATCAATGAAATTTTTGCAGATTTTCTATTTTTTCGCAAAATTTAATTTTTGTAAAAAAAGCTTCCTGCTGAAGTTGCAAACCGCTTCTTTGCAGCTACAAGAGGTTCTACCCTAAGAGGGACTTTCCAAGGTAGAAGCTTTAATCTTGCTTCTGGTGTAGATGGACAATATCATGGAAGTTTTGATAGTAGGTTAAGCGTTCAGGGTGGATATAGAGTAGATATGGGAGATGTTACAGCTGCAGCTTCTTATCAAGCAGGAGGTGTTACAGGTATGAGAGCTATGGGTACGGTAGAGTCAGGCTGGAACTTTGCTACTGCTACTGTATCAAATGTAGCTATGATAGCTCCTGGTGGTGGTGTGGCTAAACTAGCTACGAATACTGGAGTAATTAGTGCAAATAGTAGATATGCTGTAGGTCTAGGGAAATATAACCAAATGATGGAGAATAAAGCTTTCAGGGCTAATAATGCGCTGACTAATGGAGGGAATGGGGGAAATGTAACAATGGAAACATTCGGTTCGGCTAAAGGAATTGTCCCTTAAGAAATCTTAAGAGATAATTCTGTGTTTTTCTGTGGTTAGTAAATCTTTGACTTTAGAAAAATATTCTTGGTAGATAGGATCTTTTGCTTCCTCTCTATTTTCATCAGCCCAAACAGCAACTACGGTATTAATACTTTTAAGATCTATAATTTTCAATTCCCCGCTTTCAATCATATCAGCCTGCATATCTTGAGTTATATGAGGATAAAGTGGTTGCTTATTGAAAGTAAGTAGATTAACTCCTGCTTTATGCTCTCTTAAGTCTTGAATAAAGCCTCTCTTAAACTCCCTATCCCAACCTATCCAATAAACCTTTTCCTCCTCTTGTCTCATTTCCCATTCTTGCTGCACGATTTCTCGTGCTATCTCATCAGCTGTAGGTGTAAAGACTGCTGCCCAAAGTGCTGCTTGTGTTATACCATTAGCCATAGTGGTGTTCTCCTTTCGTTTATTAAATTTTAGGGGCATTATAGGGATATTTAGGGAAAAATGCAAATAGGGGAGCTAAAGTCTAGTATTTTATGAATTATGCCTGAAAGTGGGGGGGGGCTGGTAAAAAGAGAAACACAAAAACAATCAAAACAACTCACTATGTGAACCCACATTGATACAAGTTAGCACAAGTATATTATCTTGCTTTTGATAGACAAGAAGCAAGTCTGGTTTTATGTGGCATTCCCTGTAGTCTTTAAATTCTCCCTTGAGTTTATGATCTTTATACTTTTTTTCAAGAATTTCATTTTTGGAAAGACGACAGACTATCTCATCTACTAAGTCTTTTTCATACAAAGTTAGCTTTTTGTAGTTCTTTTTGTATTCCTTTGAGATTCTAATCTCATATTCCACGCATTGCCTTTTTGTATTCGTCAAAACCCTTGAAGGTTTCGTATTCTCCATTTTTTAGCTCTTTAATGGCTTTTTGCATAGAATTTTCTTTTTGCTCTTGCTGTGTTTCAAAGTTAATCAGCTTATAAGAAGCCTTTAAGCTTTTTGCTAAGCTCTCAAAAACAGGTAAAAACTCTTTGTCAAACCCGCTAATTTCAATCTTTAAAGCCATTTCAAACTCCTTTAAAGTCCTTTGATTTTTTTGCATTATAACACAATTAGTTAGCTCCCAACAACTAAAGCTCAATCACCAAACTTTTTTGAACACAACGGCTTTGGCGCAAAATACGCTAAAATACCCACAAACAAAACACACAAAGAGGGGAAAGATGGATTTTGTCATGCTTTTTGCCGTGGGGTTTATCGGGGCGATTACGCCCGGACCTGATATTTTGCTTGTTATGCACAATTCCTTGCGCTTTGGCGCACTCGCTGGAATCCGCGCGCTGTGTGGCATCGCTACTGGGTGGGTGGTATTTTTAGGCATTATTTATTTTGGTTTTGCAAATGTGCTTAAAGGCGCGCCTGTGCAGATTCTCATCGGTTTTGCTGGAGGGCTGTATTTACTTTATATCGCCTTTATGCTTTATAAAAAGCCACCTTCGGACACGCAGGCAGATTCTCACCAAGCCACAGGCTTTTTCAAAGCGCTTCTTATTAACCTAAGCAACCCAAAGGCAATCCTCTTTTTTGGCGTTATCATAACGCCATTTATGGATACAAACCTGCGCCTAAGCCTTATCGTGCTTTTTGTGAGCCTTCTTAGCGCGTTTTTGGTGGTGATTTTTGCCTCTATCTTTTGCAAGCAATACCTTAGCAACAAAACTTTCGCGCTGATAGATAAAATTTGTAGCGTGCTGTTTTTTGTCTTTGCGCTCTCTTTGCTTTATCGCAGTGCAAAACTTACCCTTGAGATTCTCTAAAAAGCGCAAAATACGCGCGCTATCATATTCCCTTAAGCATTTAAAAGCTAGAATTGAGATTGCATCTTATTTTAAGGAGAAAAACAATGGGAAATTTCAAGTTTCTAAGATTCTTTGAATCTATCTATCTTTTGCTAGTTGGCGTGGGCATAGGCGCGATTATTACTTGTGTATTTAGCGCGTCTGTGGTGTTTCACGCTGGGGACATTTTGAACATGCCATCTTTGACAAATGCTGAAAGTGGCAAGCTTATGGGAGATATTTTTGTAAAAACAAATTATGTCTTTTTGATTATTGCTGTGGCGATTATAGTTTTTGAGTTGCTCGGTATGCGTATTTTCCGCACTTCGACGCTCCTTACAAGCTTGAGCGGTGGCATTAGCGTGATTGCGATTTTGCTTTTTGTGCTTTATTACACGCCAGCAATTCTTGGGGCGACAGATTTTAGCACGCCAGAATTTCAATCAATCCACTTCCAAAGCGAGCTCTGCTTTAAGATTCTCTTTGTGAGCCTTATCGTGCTTTTTATAAGCAAATGCCTAAAAATCGCGCGATAACTTCAGACTTCAATTTTTTAACTTCCGCACTAGCTTTTAAGCGTTTTTAGAAGCGTGGCGGAAGTGTCCTCAAGCGCTTTCACACAATCGATAATATGTTCTGAACTCTCTTGCGTAATTGGCTGTGTAATGTCTTTTAGCGCCTCATTGCAAGAGTGCAACAAATCCTCTTTAAAGCGCGCAATCTCACTATGTGAAATGCGCTTCTCAAAAATATTTGCTATGCTCGCATCATCTACAAGCAAGGAAATTGGCGCAAGCGCATCTGTCTGTATCGCGCGCTGTGTGTTTAAGCTCTCATAAATTTTAGATTTAAAAGAAATATGATCAAGCTTTGTAACAGAAAGCACAAGCCCTTCAGCAAGCTCTGAAAAGATACTTTCAAGCGAAGTGCTATTTGTATCCACGCGCCCAAAGACTTCATTAAATTCTGTAATTTTAGATTCTGAATCTTGGGCGATTTGGCTCACCTGCTGGCTACCATCTTGGATAGCTTGTATCTCTTCTTGCATGGTTTGCATGGAAGTAGAGATTTGATTTGTAGCTTGCTGGGTTTTTTCTGCTAACTTTCTCACTTCATCGGCTACCACTGCAAAGCCCCTGCCATGCTCACCTGCGCGCGCTGCCTCAATAGCAGCATTGAGCGCGAGTAAATTTGTCTGCGTGGCAATGTCGCTAATCATACTCACCACATTATCAATATCCTTTGACTTTTGCACAAAGCCTTCAAAGGGCATTGTTGTTTTCTATCAACTCCGAAAGTCGCTGGATAGAGCGCACGAGAATACTTGCGGTGTCCTTGCTTTCTTGAGAAGAATTGCGGATTTCGTGGATATTAGAATCCACTTTTTTCATAAATGAAATATCCTCATTAAGCTCGCTGGCAATCTCGCTAAGATTGTGCGTTTGGTGACTAAGGTTAAGATTCATAAGATTTTTTGAAAGTGCATTCGTAACGCTTTGCTTGGCGTTTTGCTCGATTTTTTCAAGGGCGTGGTTGAGATTTATAATATTTTGCGCAAATGTCCCTTCAAGCCCACGCTTTAGCGCATAGCGGAAATATTCACCTTTTTGCGAGCATTCAATAGCAGTTTGCGTTTCGCGCAAAAAGGCTTCGAGATGATCGATGAAGTTGTTTAGATTCTCACAAATATCTGCAATCGCGCTTGTGCCTTTAATATGCACGATTCTGCTTTCAAACTTTCCTTGTGCGTATTGCGCGCTGACATTTTTTAGAGAATCTATCAAATACGCCTCTTTGCGCACTAGCACAAAACGCACAAACGCGATAATAACCACCGCGCCAAAAAGCGCACATACCCACCACAAGCCTAAAATCGCACTTGCAATACCCGCGATTATACCAATGCCTACAAGCACAATATCAAACAACGCATTCCGCATTAACTATTCCTTTGCAGCTCGAAAATAAGTTGGTTGTAGGTTTTTTGAGAATTTTGACAGACTTTATTAAGGATAAGCGTGCTCGCATGCACGGATTGGGAATGCTCAATGGCATACATTTGCTGATAGAGCGGCTCGATGATACTAAGTGCCTTAGGATTTGGCTTCCTACGCACAGAATAATAACCTATAATATTGCGCTGTGCGTCAATGGAGGGCGTCACATTTGCAAACACCCAATAATGCCTGTCATCTTTAGCACGATTTTTCACAAAGGCAAAAATTTCCCTGCCTGATTGTATGTATTCCCATAAAAGCTTAAATACCGCTTTGGGCATATCCTTGTGACGCACGATATTATGGGGTTTGTGGAGGACATCATCTTCGCAGTAGCCGCTGTATTTATAGAAGTCTTGATTGCAGTAGGTAATAACACCTTTCAAGTCAGTTTTTGAAGTAATAAGCGCATTATCGTCTAACTCTATGCCTAAATCAACACTATACATATTAGTATCCGTTTAGTATCCGTTATTTAAGATTCCCAAAACGCAAGCGCTAAGTCCTGCGCGAGTTTGGAGAATCTAAGATTTATAAAGAAAGGTTTTTGTAGGACTTGAAGCATACGACAAATCAACCTTTTCTTTATTCCTTTGTCTCTGCCATTTTTAAAGTCTTACACAAATTCGATAATCGCCATTTGAGAAGCATCACCACGGCGCAATCTTGTGCGCTGGATTCTCGTATAGCCACCTTTGCGTTCTTTATATTTTGGCGCGATTTCAGCGATGAGCTTTTTAGTCGCTACTTTGTCTTGCAAATGCGCAAATACAAAGCGATGCGTGTTAAGATCCTCTACACGCGCGCTACTTACGAGCTTTTCGATATAGCTTTGAAGCTCTTTTGCTTTGAAAACGCTTGTTTCGATTTTCTCATATGTGATAAGGGCGATACTTAGATTCTTAAGCAACGCCTTTCTGTGTGAAGAAGTTCTGCCTAACTTCCTATAACCATGATTATGTCTCATTTTCTCTCCCTTACGCTTTAAGTTTAGCTAATCTGCGATTAAAAAGCGCGCTCACTTCATCGCTTAGCTCACTGCCAATAGGGTAGCCCAACTCTTGAAGTTTTTCGGCAATCTCATCATAAGATTTTTTACCCATATTTTTAATGTTTTTAATCTCATTTTCTTGCATAGCTGGCGCTACTAACTCACCGATAAATTTTAGCCCCGCCCTATCAAGGCAATTGAAGCAACGCGCGCTCAAATTTAGAGAATCTAGCGGTGTGAAAAGCACTTTAAGCTCGCCGCTATCGTCATTGCTATGATTTGGCGCTGAAACTTCATTCAAATCCACGCCAAAAATACTCATTTGCTTATACATTACTGCAATCGCATCTTTAAACGCATCAATTGGCTTAATCTGCCCGTCAGTTTCGATATCAAACACGAGCTTTTCGAAGTTTGGATTATCTTCCAAAAGCACATTGCTAATCTCATACACCACTCTTTTAACAGGCGTAAAATACGCATCTAGCGGGATATAACCCTCTGCTGTTTCTCCTCTGATTGTCTCGCTTGGCACATAACCGATACCTTTTTTAACGATAAGCGAAAAATTAAGACTAAAATTTTCATTAATCGTCGCAAGATACACATCAGGATTCACAATATCAGTCACCTCATTTGCCAAATCCTTGCCACTTAGCACCATAGGACCTTTGAAAGAATAGCTAAGCTCCACACTTGAATCATTTGCCTTGTCTTTTATATTGAAGCGAATGTTTTTAAGGTTTGTAATAAACTGCGCTACATCTTCAATAATACCGCGAATAGAATCAAACTCATGCGCTACACCATCAATTTTCAACGCAACAGCTGCATAGCCCACAGAGCTTGAAAGCAATAAGCGGCGCAAAGGGTGCGCGAAAGTGATCGCATACCCAGATTCAAAAGGTGAAACTGCAATTGTAATACGATTAGGACCTACCTCGAGCACATCGATATTCTCGGGAATATAAGGCTCTGTTTTAATTACTTTCATCTCTTACCACCTTTTAAATTATTATTTAGAATACAACTCGACAATGAGCCTTTCTTCAATCGGAATAACCACTTCTTCTCTCTGTGGAAATCTCGTGAAAATTCCAAATATCTTGTCTTTATCAATATCTACCCAAGGCACGATTCCGGTTTGTGCTGTAAGCTCAAGCGCGCGCAAAATCTGCGGATTCTTTTTGCTTTTTTCACGCACTTCGATTTTTTGCCCTGCACGCACAGAATACGAAGGAATATCCACTCTCTTGCCATCGACTAAAATATGTCCATGTGTCACAAGCTGGCGCGCAAAGCGTCTTGTGCTTGCAAATCCCATACGATAAACGACATTATCAAGGCGAGATTCTATAAGGCGGATAAGGTTTTCCCCTGTGTTACCCTCCAATCTATTTGCCTCTTTAAAAAGCGCGCGGAATTGCTTTTCGCTTGTGCCATACATTGCTTTTGCTTTTTGCTTTTCTGCAAGCTGCAAGCCATATTCTGAAACTTTCCCGCGTCTTTGTCCATGCTGTCCGGGTCCATAAGGGCGCTTATCAAGTGCGCTTTTACCAGCTAATCGGCGCTCACCTTTTAATGCCAAGGACACGCCAAAGCGTCTTTCTAATTTTTCAACAGGTCCTCTATATCTTGCCATTGATTTCCTCCCTTACACTCTTCTTCTTTTTGGCGGTCTGCAACCATTATGAGGCAATGGTGTTACATCTTTTAACCATAAAACCTTGATTCCCTCGATTGCGCCAACGCTTTTAACCGCTGTTTCGCGCCCACTGCCGGGACCTTGAACCTTGATTCCAACTTCTTTGACACCATGTTCTTTTGCTTTCATCAAAGCAGATTCAACAGCTTGCTGTGCGGCATAAGGGGTTGATTTCTTACTTCCCTTAAATCCTAATCCACCAGCTGTCGCCCAGCAAATCACATTTCCAGCTTCATCAGTTACTGTTACATTTGTATTGTTAAATGAAGCAGAAATACACACGATGCCTCTAGCAATATTCTTTTTTACAACTCGTTTTTTTGTTACATTGCGTTTTGCCATGAGTTACTCCTTACTTACTTCCGACCGTTTTTTTCTTGCCCTTGCGTGTGCGGGCGTTGTTTTTAGTCGTCTGACCGCGGACGGGTAAGCCCTTCCTATGGCGCAAACCACGATAACTTCCTAAATCCATTAGTGCCTTAATATCCATTGTTACTTTCTTACGCAAGTCTCCCTCGACCATATAGCCTTCTTGAATCTTCTTTGCAATCGAAGAAACTTCGTCCTCGCTGAGATCATTAACTCGCTTATCAAAAGAGATATTTACAGATTTAAGTATGTCCCTTGAACTCTTAAGCCCAATCCCATAAATATAGGTGAGCGCATACTCTACTCTTTTCTTTTTTGGCAAATCTACACCAGCAATTCTCGCCATTTTCTATCCTTGTCTTTGTTTATGTTTTGGGGTTGAGCAAATCACTCTCACCACGCCTTTGCGTTTAATGATTTTACATTTATCGCACATTTTCTTGACCGAAGGTCTCACTTTCATACCTACTCCTTTGCTTTGATTGTTGCTAGAATCTTGAAATAAAACTGCGGATTCTACGCAATTAATCATTAAAAGCTACTTAGATTCTGTAAATTTTAAGAATCCAGCGGTAAAAATTCTTTTTTACAAAAATTCTTACGGCTACATTCTCGCTTATTTGGCTTTTAGCACCTACTTTTGCGACTATACTTTTAGCACTTTTCGCGCTATTTGTTGCGATAAATAATGCGTCCTTTATCAAGGCTGTAAGGTGTGAGCTCGATTTTCACCTTATCACCAAGCAAGATTTTAATGTAATTCATACGCATTTTCCCCGCAATCCTGCAAAGCACAACATGCCCATTTTCAAGCTGCACGCGAAAAGTCGCATTTGGTAATGTCTCAATCACCTTGCCATCAACTTCTATCACATCATCTTTTGCCATTTATACCTCCGTTAGTATCTCTGCTCGTCCATTAATCACCGCAATTGTATGCTCATAATGACTTCCATTAAGCCCATCTGCCGAAACTACCGACCATTTATCATTGAGAATCTTAGGCTCTCCATTTTTTTGACAAATCATAGGCTCAATGCAAAACACCATACCATCGCGGATTTTAGGACCTTGCTTAGGATTTGAAGATTCTAAATAATTAGGAATCTCTGGCTCCTCATGCGGTGCGCGCCCTATGCCATGCCCACAAAAGCCCTTTAGCGGAACAAAGCCAGATTGCAAAATAAAATCTTCAAGCGCCTTGCTAAGTTCCTTAAAATGCATATTGCTTTTTATAGTGCTAATAGCCATTTCAAGCGCGCCTTTCGAGCAAGCGATAAGCTTTTCATCCTGCGTGCTAATTGCCCCTATACCAAAAGTCACCGCGCCATCGCCATACCAGCCATTGCATTCTGTGCCAATATCCACGCCCACGATATCCCCGCTTTTAAGCTTATAATCTGTTGGGATTCCATGGATGATGACTTCATTTACTGAAATGCACGCCGCATTTGGGAATCCATACAATCCCTTGAATGCCGGACGCGCGCCAAGCGATCGGATAGAATCTTCAATAAGAGAATCTAGCTCCAAAAGACTCATACCTTCTTTTGCGCTTTTTTGCGCCAAAGCCAAAGTCTGCGCGACAATTTTATTTGGCAAGCGCAAGGCTTGTATTTCTTTGGGACTTTTGATGCTGATTGCCATAGATTCTCTACAATCCCACCGCGCTAAGCGTTTTGTATTTATTCATATAAACTTGCGCCTCGATTTTACGCATTGTATCAATCGCCACTTGCACCACGATAAGCGCAGCTGTCCCGCCAAAAGCAAACTGCTGCAAGCCTGTGAGTTTGATAATAATCCAAGGCAAAGTCGTCACAAGCGCAAGATATAGCGAGCCCCAAAAAGTAAGATTGCTTGCTACGCCATTAAGGAAGCTTGCGGTATTTTCGCCCGGACGCATTCCGGGGATAAAGCCACCTTGTCGCTTGAGATTATCCGCAATGTCTTTTGCATTAAAAGCAATTGATGAGTAAAAATACGCAAAGAAAATCACAAGCAAAAACATAAGCGCATTAAACACATATCCATGCGGGCTTAACACATCTGCAATCGCGCGCACCACTTCATTTGAAGAGGCTTGCAAAAGCGTAGAGGGGAACACCAAAATCGCAGAAGCAAAAATAGGCGGAATCACCCCGCTAAGGTTGATTTTAATCGGAATGTAATTCATAATGCGCTTATTTTGATTTTGCATAATCACCTTACGCGCATAAGAAACTTGCACACGACGCTCGCTAAGCTCGACGATAATAATCGCTAGCACGGTTAGAATCACCACCACAAAAAGCCCAAGGAACACAAGAATGCTAATTTGATCTGTGCTCACCAAATCAAACACATTGCCAATCACTGATGGAATCCCAGAAACAATACCCGCAAAAATGATAAGGCTAATACCATTTCCTACGCCTCTTTGCGTGATTTGCTCACCAATCCACATAAGCAACATTGTGCCTGCAAGCATCGAAACAACCGCCACACACACAAAAGTAGGCAAATCAATCACCACCGCGCCTTTTCCACCATCTTGCACGCTACCAAGTCCGATGCTTACGCTAACTGCTTGAATGATTGTAATGACAATAGTCGCATAGCGGATAATTTGCATATATTTTTGCATACCATCGCGCTCTTTTTTCATCTTTGCAAGTCCGGGGAAAGTCGCAGAGAGTAATTCCATAATAATAGAAGCTGTAATGTAGGGCATAATGCCAAGTGAGATGATACTAAAACGCTCAACCGCGTTTCCGCTAAACATATTAAACAAGCCAAGCACGCCATCGGAATATTGATTAACGATGCTTTTAATAACCTCGACATCAACGCCGGGCGTGGTGATATGAGCTAAGATTCTGTATGCAAATAAAAAAGCAAGAGTGACAAGAATCTTATTTACAATAGCTCTATTCATTGAGCGCTTCCACTAGTTTTGATTGCTTCGTCTTTAATCTTAGAAGCAAAGCTTTTTGCCTTTGTGCCGATGAGCTTAACTTTGCTAACATACAAAGGAATGCTGAAATGCTCACGCAAAGATTCCATAGTGATTTCTTGCAAAGAATCTAGCACTTTTGCTTTGTCCGCATTGATAACATAAGGCTTTGCCACCTTAGAAGTAAAACCCACTTTTGGCAAACGGCGTTGCAATGGTTGCTGTCCGCCTTCAAATCCTCTTTTTGCTTTATAGCCTGTGCGCGCTGTTTGTCCTTTGCCACCGCGTGTAGAGGTTTTACCCATACCGCTGCCTTGACCGCGCCCTACTCTTTTAATGTCCTTTACGCTACCTTGTGCTGGCTTAATTTTCTCTAACGCCATAATTTCTCCTTCTCTAAACTTTACGCTTTAATCTTTGAAAGGGCATCAACGGTCGCGCGCACGATATTGTAAGGATTGTTTGAGCCAAGAGATTTTGTCAAAATATCCTTAATCCCCGCAAGCTCGATAACTGATCTCGCTGAACCACCAGCGATAACTCCTGTTCCCTCGCTTGCTGGTTTTAGTAAGATTTTGCTTGCGTTATATTTGCATTCAATATCATGTGCGATTGTTGTGCCTTTTACATTGACTTTGATAATGTTTTTAAACGCATCATCAATTGCTTTTTTAATCGCGTCTGGCACTTCTTTTGCCTTGCCCAAGCCAAAACCAATAAGCCCATTTTTATTTCCAACCACCACAAGGGCATTAAATCTAAAACGGCGTCCGCCTTTGACAACCTTTGTAACCCTACCAATATTTACAACAACTTCGCTAAATTCTTCTCTATTAATTTCCATAGCTTTCCTTTAAATTACAGCGTAATGCCGTTTTCTCGTAAAGTTTCTGCAAATGTCGCAACAACGCCATGATACAAATAGCCATTTCTGTCAAACACTGCTTTAGAGATGCCAAGTTTTTGCAATTTGAGCGCAAAATCTTTGGCGATTTTTTTCACATCTTCTTTGTTATTTCCAACGCCTAATTGCTTACCATCGCTTGCGGCAAGTGTTTTAGATTCTGTATCATTGATAGCTTGTGCGTAAAAATAGCGATTTGAGCGAAATACACTCACTCTAGGCATTTCTGCACTGCCATAGATTCTGCTTCCATACACTTTACCGCGTGTTCGTAGCTTGCGCTTTGCGCGCAAAAGTTTTTTTCTCTCTTGTATATTTTCTCTCATCATTCACACCTTATTTTTTAGAAGTTTTTCCGGCTTTGCGGATAATGACTTCATCGCTGTATTTGATACCCTTGCCTTTGTATGGCTCTGGTGGTCTAAATTTTCTAATCTCAGCGGCGATTTGCCCCACTTGTTGCTTATCGCTTCCCTTGATGGTGATGACATTTTTTTCTACGCTCATCTCAATACCTTGAGGGATTGGATATACCACAGGGTGAGAGAATCCAAGTGAAAGCTCGAGATTCTTACCATTTACATTTGCTTTGTAGCCCACGCCATTAATTTCAAGATTTTTTACAAATCCTTCGCTTAAGCCAACGACTATATTGTTCGCTAGCGCGCGGTATGTGCCCCAATATGCGCGAGATTGTGGTGTGTCATCGCTTTTTGCAAAGCAAATGCTATTGTCTTTTATCTCAATGCCCACACGCCCAAAAGTTTCTAGCTCTTGTTGAGATTTTGCACCTTTGAAAGTGAGTTTGCTCCCTTGCAAGCTTACTTCTACGCCTTTTGGAATAGCAATAGGTCTTTTTCCAACTCTTGACATACAACCCTCCTACCAAATACTGCAAAGTGCTTCGCCACCGACATTAGCCTTGTATGCTTCATCGTTTGCGATTACACCTTTGCTCGTGCTAACTACGATTGTGCCGTAGCCATTCTTAAAGCGTTTTAGCTCATTATGCCCTTTATACACGCGTCTTCCGGGTGTGCTAATGCGCTTAATCTCGCTAATAACGCTCTTGCCTTGCTCATCATATTCAAGCTGCACGCTAATAGACTGCTTGCCGTCCTTATCAATCACTTGATAATCTTTCACAAAACCCTTTGCTTTAAAGACTTCTAAGATTGAAACCACGATTTTTGCATAATACAAAGTCGTGGAATCTAAGCGTCTCATTGAAGCATTGCGGATTCTAGTTAGAGAATCTGCGATAATATCATTTACCATATCCTACTCCTTACCAGCTTGCTTTTCTAAGTCCGGGGATTAGCCCTTCGTTGCCCATTTTTCTAAGGCACACGCGACAAAGTCCAAAATCTCTATATACAGAATGTGGTCTGCCACACACTTGGCATCTTGTGTATGCCCTTGCGCTAAATTTTGCTTTTCTTTTAGCCTTTGCTATCATTGATTTTTTTGCCATATTATCTTCCTTTTGCAAAAGGCATACCAAAAAGCTCAAGCAATCTGAATGCCTCTTTGTCGCTATTAGTTGAAGTTACAATCGTAATATTCATACCATGAGTTACCATAATGTCATCATATACGACTTCTGGGAACATAAGCTGTTCGTTTAGCCCAAAGCTATAATTCCCGCGCCCATCAAAGCCATTGCGCTTAATCCCGCGGAAGTCCTTCACCCTAGGCAAAGCAATGACGATGAGTTTTTCCAAAAAGTTATACATCATATTTCCACGAAGTGTGACTTTCACACCCATAGGCATTCCCTCGCGCATTTTGAATCCTGCGACAGATTTCTTTGCCTTTGTAATGATGGCTTTTTGTCCTGCGATAAGCGAGATAGTATCAGCGATATTTTGCATAACCTTTGCGTCTTTTGCATAATCGCCAGCACCCACACTAATAACGATTTTTTCCAATTTTGGCACAAGCATCGCGTTGCTAATACCCAAATCTTTTTTGAGATTCTCAAAAATCTCCTCTTTGTATTTTTTTCTTAGTGCAAACATTACTTATCTCCCTCTACTTTTGCTACATTAGAAATACTCATCGGCATTTCTTTTGTAATAAAGCCACCTTTGGGATCTTTATCACTTGGCTTGATTGCTTTTTTTGCAAGCTTTAAGCCTTCCACAACTACTTGCCCTTTTTTAGGAAGCACTTGTAGCACCTTGCCACTTTTGCCCTTATCATCACCGGCAATAACCTTAACCATATCACCTTTTTTGATTTTATACTTTATCACTATAACACCTCCGGAGCTAACGATACAATTTTCATAAAGTTCGCGTATCGCACTTCTCTACTTACAGGACCAAAAATCCTTGTGCCTATCGGTTCTCTCTTTGCATCAAGTATAACTGCTGCGTTTTCATCAAAGCGCACAAGTGAGCCATTTTCTCTATGAATCTCTTTTTTCGTGCGCACGATGACAGCCTTTACAACTTGACCTTTTTTTACTTTTCCATTTGGTATAGCTTTTTTGACAGAAGCTACAATCACATCACCCACGCGTGCATAGCGTCTATGGCTACCGCCAAGCACCTTAATACACATAAGCTCTTTAGCACCGCTATTATCAGCTACGCTTAATCTTGTAAAACTCTGAATCATAGCTCCACTCCTTTAGTAATAATTTCTTTCAGGGTAAAAGCTTTGCGTTTTGATATTGGCTTGCACTCAATAGCGCTTATTACATCTCCCACTTTTGTGGCGTTTTGCTCATCGTGGATTGTGTATTTTTTGAAGCGCTTTACAATCTTGCGGTATTTTGGATGCACCACTTTGCGCTCAACCAACATCACAACGCTTTTATCCCCAGCCTTGCTTACGATACGACCTTGAATTACTCTTTTATGTGCTTGTTTTTCACTCATTTTGTATCCTTTTTAGCATTTAAGGCGGTATTGATTCTAGCGATGTCTTTACGCACCACGCGTAATTCGCTAGAGTTTGTTAATTGCATTGTCTTAAGCTTAAGCTTAGTTTCAAATAGCAACGACTTTTTCTCTTTGAGCAACTTTTGCAGCTCGGCAATGTCCTTATCTTTTAACTCAGTAAATTTCATTTTCACTCTCGCTCGTTATGATTTTTGTTTTAAATGGAAGCTTGCTCTGCGCTAAAGCCAACGCCTCACGCGCTAGATTCTCTTCAATCCCTATCATTTCATAAATTACACGACCGGGCTTGATATTCATCACCCATTTTTCAACGCCACCTTTACCTTTACCCATTCTCACTTCCAAAGGTTTCGCTGTCAAAGGCTTGTCAGGGAACACGCGAATCCACACCTTACCAGCTCTTTTAATATGGCGAGTCATCGCAATACGCGCAGATTCTATTTGTCGAGAATCTATGCGCCCATGCTCTAAGGCTTTAATCCCAATATCACCAAAAGCCAAGCTCGCACCGCGGAAAGACTTCCCGCGATTGCGCCCTTTCATTTGTTTTCTGTATTTCGTCTTTTTTGGCATCAACATGATTTATTGCCTCCCTCTTCTTGATCTAGCGCGCTCACTTCTTTCTTCGCCCCTGCTCTCTCTAGGCTCTCGCTCACCTCTTTCTCTGCCATCTCTACCTTCGCGAGAATCTCTACCCTCACGCTCTTGAGCGATACCTTTTTGCAAGACTTCACCTTTGAAAATCCACACTTTCACGCCGATGATTCCATAAGTTGTCATCGCTTCAGCAAAGCCATAATCAATTTTCGCACGCAATGTGTGAAGTGGCACGCGCCCTTCCATATACCATTCTGTCCTTGCCATTTCAGCACCAGCCAAGCGTCCAGAAACTTTTACTTTAATGCCTTTCGCACCGCTTTTAAGCGCCGTTTGCATAACTTTTTTCATCGCTCGGCGGAAAGCCACACGCTTTTCAAGCTGTGTTGCGATATTTTCCGCTGCAAGCTGTGCGTTTGTTTGTGGGCGTTTTGCTTCTTTGATATTGATTGAAACATCTTTTTGTACAAGTTTTTTAAGAGATTCTTTGTGCTTGTCAATATCCACGCCCTTTTTACCAATGATAAGCCCGGGCTTTGATGCAACCACGGTTACACGCACTTTGTGCGCTGCACGCTCAATGATAATCTCACTCACACCTGCATAATACATTTCGCTTTTTAAGAATTTGCGAATCTTGTAATCTTCCAAAATATTAGAAGGTGCTACCTGCGTGGAAGGAAACCAACGCGAAGACCAATTTTTGTTTATTCCTAATCTTAGACCTATCGGATTAACTTTTTGACCCATAACTATTTGCCCTCACCTTCTGATTTTTTGCTTGCCTGTGTTTTTGTGCTTTTTGGCTTTGTCTCACCTGCTGTTTTTGTGCTTTTGGTAGCTTTTGGCGCTTTTGGCTTAGATTCTGTAGAATCTTTTGACGCGACCTTAGAATCTGCCTTAGGCTCTACCTTTTTGGTTGCTTGCTTTTTAGATTCTACTTTTTTAGATTCTGTTTTAGAATCCGCTTTTTGCGCCTTTTGCTCTGCCTTCTTGCTACCTACTTCGACAAAAATATGTGAAGTGGGCTTGCGAATAGGTGTAGCGCGACCTTTTGCACGCGGTGTGAATCTACGCAACACAGGACCCGCATCAACACGGCATGAAAGCACAACCACTTCTTGCGCGTCGTAACTTCCATTTGCCACGGCTGAAGCGATAACTTTTGCAATCACTCTTGCTGCCTTATTTGGCGTGAATTCCAAACTTGCCAACGCAAGCTCGGCATTCATTCCCTGCACTTCTCTAGCTACTAGGCGTGCCTTAGTCGGAGAAAGCCTAATATGTCGTAATAATGCTTTACTCATTTTCCTACCCCTTACTTACCGATTTTCTTTTGGACACTGCCTTTGTGTCCTTTAAAAGTTCTTGTAGGAGCAAATTCCCCAAGCTTATAGCCGACATGATTTTCTGTCACATACACTGGCACAAACGCGCGCCCATTATGCACATTGAAAGTAAAACCTATCATATCAGGGAGAATCGTGCTTCTTCTTGACCAAGTTTTAATAGGCTTATTGTCTTTAGAATCTTTGGCTTTTAGCACCTTTTTCAACAAACATGCGTCAATAAACGGACCTTTTTTAATTGATCTTGACATTGCTTTTCCTTACTTTTTCTTTCTTGAGATGATGAGCTTATCGCTTGCTTTTTTCTTGCGAGTTTTAAAGCCCTTAGCTGGAATGCCCCAAGGCGATACAGGGTGTCCGCTTGAGCCGGTTTTACCTTCACCACCACCATGTGGGTGATCTACAGGGTTCATTGCACTTCCACGCGTTTGTGGGCGGATACCACGATGACGATTGCGCCCAGCTTTACCAATAGAGATATTGATAAAGTCTTCATTTCCCACAACGCCGATTGTCGCCATGCATTCTTCTAAAATATAGCGCATTTCACCACTTGGCATTCTTAGGATAATGTATTTGCCCTCGCGCCCCATAATCTGTGCGCTTGCACCTGCGCTTCTAGCAAGCTGTCCGCCAGCGCCGGGGTGCATTTCGATATTATGCACGATTGTTCCGATAGGGATTGCCTTAAGCTTCATTGCAAAGCCGACTTTGATATCTAGTCCAGATTCTGCTGCAAGCACCACATCGCCCACTTTCAAACCAGAAGGCTGGATAATATAGCGCTTTTCGCCATCAGGGTAATGGATGAGGGCGATTCTACAATTTCTGTATGGATCATATTCAATCGCCGCAACCTTGCCTTGTATGCCAAATTTATTGCGCTTGAAGTCAATGATTCTGTAAAGTTTTTTCGCTCCGCCTTCTTTGTGGCGACTTGTGATTCGTCCATTATTATTGCGCCCAGAGCTTACCGCGAGCTTAGTTAGCAAACCACGCACGCTTGCTTTTGCAGTGATATCTTTTGAGCTTAAAACGCTCATAAAGCGTCTGCTAGGCGTATAGGGCTTATAAGTTTTAATTGCCATTTTTCACTCCTTCTCACACTGATAGCGCATCGATTTTTGCGCCCTCAGGAACTTTTACATAAAATTTTTTAAATGAAGCCCTTTTGCCTTCCTTGCCTCTAAAGCGCTTTGTTTTACCATCTTGCTTAAGAGAATTAATTTTCAAAGGCACAAAGCCAAAATATTCTTTAAATACCGCTTTAAGCTGGTTTTTGCTCACTCCATTTGCAGTTTGCACGACAATCACTCCATTTTCTTGCAAAGAAAGAGATTTCTCTGTATAAAGGATTGCTTTGATATCTGTAATGTCTGCCATAACGCCTCCTTATGCCTGCTTAGGCGCTTTTTGAGTTATTTCATCAAAAACAGCCTTTTCTATTACCACACAGCGGAATGCCGCTACCAAATACGCATTCAATTCATTAGAATCTACAAGCCCACACTCTCTCAAATTACGATACGCCAAGAAAGTTGGCTCATCGCTAAAATGCGAAACAAAAAGCACATTTTTTTCATTAAAAGTTTTAAACTTCGCGTATGCGTCTTTTGTTTTCCCGCTAGCCACAGCTACAGAATCCACTACAAAAAGCTTTCCGGATTCTGCTTTTTGTGCAAGCGCACATTCTAAGGCTAGGCGCTTTTGCTTTTTATTGATTTTAAGTTCATAGTTTCTTTTGCTAGGACCATGCGCCACACCACCACCTACAAATACAGGTGAAGTGATACTTCCAGCTCTTGCGCGTCCGCCACCTTTTTGCGCCCATGGTTTTTTGCCACCGCCGCTTACTTCTCCGCGCTTTTTTGCTTGCGCAGTATTTGAGCGCAATGACGCCAAATAAGACTTTATATAAAGGTAGAGATTGTGCTCATTTACCTGCGCATATTCTTTAGGAAGCTCGATTTCACTGCTCTTTTTTAGATTTGCATCTAATACGATTGCTTTGCTCATTGACTTTAACCCCTCACTTCTTAACTATTTATTTTGGCTATTTGGTAATTTTGATTTTGCCATACGCGCCATTGTAGCCCGCCACAGAACCTTTGAGCACCAAAATATTACTTTCCTTATCAAAAGAAAGCACATCGTTTCTTAGATTCACTTGCTCATTACCATAATGTCCAGCCATTTTTTTGCCCGGCTGCACACGACCCGGCCATTCGCGGTTACCAATAGATCCTAATCTTCTATGGAATCTGCTACCATGCGCAGCAGGACCACCTTGAAAATTCCATCTTTTCATCGCACCGCTAAAACCGCGCCCTTTTGTATTAAAAATGCTTTTGACACTTTTTGCCTCGCTAAGCGCTTCCAAACTCAAATCGCCTTGCTCTTTATTAGCAACTTCAAGTGTTGCGAATGTATTAAATTCTTTGCTTAGATTGTATTTTTTCTGAATCCCAGCAATTGGCTTATTAAGCGCCTTTCCTTTAGAATAGGCAACAAGAGCTTTTCCGTTCTCATACACCTCGCACACCTTAGCATTTAGCACGCGCAATAAAGTTACTGCCTCGCTTTTTGTGCCTATCGTGCGGCTCATGCCGATTTTTTCAACGATAAATTCCATAACTCAATCCTTAACTTAACATATAAAATTGCTTATTTGCTCATAGAAGTGACTTCTACATCAACTTCAGGAGCCAAATCAAGCTTCATAAGGCTATCAACGGTATCAGGCGTAGCAGACATAATATCAATGATGCGGTGATGCACCCTAATCTCGAACTGCTCGCGAGAATCTTTGTTGATATGCGGAGACTTAAGCACCGTGTAGCGTCGCTTTTTAGTCGGAAGAGGAATCGGCCCTCTAATCTCGCTACCAGTGCGCTTTACAGCCTCTACTATCGCAGCCACAGAACGATCCAAAACCCTATGATCATAGGCTTTGAGTTTTAGTCTAATCTTTTCCATAATCTATCCTTTTCATTAAAGAACCCATTGCAATGCAATGTATTTTCAAAGCGCGCAATTATAGTAAAAAATGATTTTTTTAGCAATACTTTTCCCACATTTTCGCGATTTTATTAAAAATTTATTTCCTTTTAATAAGGATATTTTACAGAAAATTTCTAATTAAAAATTTAGCAAGATTTCTTGTATAATCACAAAACTTCTTGTTTTAAACAAAAACAAGAAGATATTTCAAACACACAAACAAAAGGAGTTTTAATGTTAGCAAAATCACTCGCTACATTTATTTACGGGCAAATTCTTTCTTCAAGAACGCGATTGGGTTTTAGGATATTCTCCAAACTTCGTGCATTATTTTTGCGATTTAGTGACCCTATTATCACGCTAGAATTTCGCGGATTCACACTTAGTATGCCTTTTTCGCACACACTTTTTATCAACCAAAAGCTTTATCCAAATTACGATATGCAATTGCATAAAATTGCTTCGTATATCCAAAGCAAAACTGGTCAGCTTAGAATGATTGATATTGGTGCAAACATTGGCGATACCGCTGTTTTGACAAATATTGCGCATGCAGATTTTTTGCTGGTTGAGGGAGAAAAAAGCTATTTTGACTTGTTAAAAAAGAATGTCTTTAGACACTATGCAAAAACCCTTAAAGAGCAACAAGGGGGGGGGGGGATAAAAATAGAAAACTGCTTCATAACCGATAAAGATGGCACATACAATATTAACCTTGCTCAAGGTAGCGGACGATTAGAAAAAATCACTCCTGCAGATTCTTTAGAATCCAAACACCACGCAGATTCATCAAACCCTACAAATCATAGCGATTCTCTTATATTCAAAACACTTGATTCTATCGTGTCAGAGCATAATTTTAAGCCAAATTTTATCAAAATCGATACCGATGGATTTGATTTTAAAGTGCTTCGTAGCGCACAGCAAACGCTCAAAGAAACTCAGAGCCTTGTTTTGTTTGAATGGGATATGTTTCACCTTCAAGCTCAAGATGAAAACCCCTTAAGCATTTTCAGCTATTTAGAATCTTTAGGCTACCATCAAGCACTAATTTTTGATAACTTTGGCACATTGCTTTGCGCGGTAGAACTCTCTGACACCCAAAATCTTAAATTACTTTTGGACTACACTTTATACAGCAATAAAAACATCTACTACTATGATGTATTGCTTTTCCCAAAAAATAGTCCTTTTGAAATTTATGAGTGCGCGCAATTTATCACTGCCATATCAGATTCTTAAAAACACAAATACACAGCTAAGATTCTTGCCCTAACTCTTAATAATTCCTTAAGGTAGTTTTAAACTAAGAGTTAGGGGATTGCAACATTTTTTAAGTTTCAAAAAATTAAATTTTTCTGAAAAAATTGCAATCTTTACGCTATAATACCCGCCGAAATTATTTTACAGATAACACAATAAAAAGGAAAGTCTATGCGTATCTTAATCATAGAAGACGACTCTGCGCTTAATAAATCACTAAGCGAAGTGTTAAACACAAATGGTTATCAAACCGATGTGGCTGAAAATCTCAAAGACGGGGAATACTATATTAGTATCCGAAATTATGACTTGGTTTTGAGCGAGTGGTCTTTGAGCGATGGCTCTGGGCTTGATATCATTACACAAATCAAAGAAAAATCCCCGCGCACGCCTGTAATCATTATCTCATCAAAAAACGATCCCGAGCGCGAGATTCAAGCGTTTAAACATGGTGCTGATGACTTTGTGGCAAAACCGCTCAATCTTAAGGTTTTGCTCGTGCGTATGGAGGCGCGCTTGAAGTTTTGGGGCTCAAGTGTGATTGAGATTGAAGAACTTACCATCAATCCAGATGAAGAAAAAATCACCTACAAAGGGCAGGAAATCGAGGTGAAAGGCAAACCATTTGAAGTGCTTACGCATTTGGCACGCCACAGGGATCAAATTGTTTCAAAAGAGCAGCTGCTTGATGCGATTTGGGAGGAGCCAGAGCTTGTAACGCCAAATGTGATTGAAGTTGCGATTAATCAAATCCGCCAAAAAATGGACAAACCTCTAGGTATCGCCACGATTGAAACCGTGCGCCGCAGAGGCTATAGATTCTGCTATCCAAAAGCCCCAACAGAAAACTAAGAAAGCTCGTAATTTTTCTTTAAGGCTAAGGGGTGTATAATTGCGCCCGCCTCTTTATAGACCTATGCAATGGAAATTCTAGGCAACGCTTCAGGGTGGGAACACAGCAGAGCACCTCGTCTTTTTGTGTGCCGTAGCAATCTGTAAGGGGGTTTCACCTCTCACAATAGATTCTCAAATTCACAAAACGCAATTCCAAGATATAAAATATATACAAAATAGCTTGCAAAATAAAAACACGCCTACATTAGAATCTTAAAACAGCACTGCTCGAAGCAAAATCACTTCAAAATAAATCACTCATACAAATAAAAATAAATCGCCTCGATTTCCTTATCTGTCAAATAATAATTTGGCATCACACCTATCTTTTTAGAATCTAGCGCTTTGCGGAAAATGCTAAATTCTAGATTCTTGATTGAAGGCGCGTTGAGCGTTTTTAGCTTTCCTTTATGCGTGTAGCTTGCGATGATCCCGCCCTCACCATTTGCACCATGACATTTATCACAGCCTATGCCACGCGGATTTTTGTAGAGATTTTTTCCATAATCCTTAAAGCTTATAAAGCCCTCAAACTCTTCTTCCTCATTGCCTAAAATATCCAGCGCAGAATCCACAAAATCCCCAGATTCCGCACTTTGAGAATCTAGCACCTCCGCTTCATCACTTTGCGTATTTTGCTCGCTAGATTCTACATTTTGTGCTAGAATCTGCGCGCAAAAAAGAATCACACAAAACAAAAATTTATACATAAATTTGCACATACACACCGCCAAAAAGTATTTTTGAAATGTAATCATAGTATAATACAAATTTTATTCCAAAGCAAAAAAGGGACAAAGTGGAACTCTTAAATGGCAAAGATCTAGCGCAAAATATAGAATCTCAAATCATCGCCGAGCTAAAAGGGCATAATTTAAAGCCCTCTTTGGCAGTGATTTTAGTAGGCGATGATCCCGCGAGTAGGGCGTATGTGAATATGAAACAAAAGGCGTGCGAAAGAGTTGGCTTTGTGTCTTTAAAGTTTGAATTACCCACAACTTGCACGCAAGGAGAGATTCTCTCTCTTACGCAAAAACTTAATAATGATGCAAGCGTGCATGGAATCTTAGTCCAACTTCCCTTGCCAAAGCACATTGACACTTCTAAAATCCTAGAATCTATCGCACCGCAAAAAGATGTCGATGGCTTCCACCCCTACAATGTCGGGCGTTTGCATGTGGGGCTAGAGTGCTTTTGCCCTGCCACGCCACTTGGGATTATGAATCTTTTAGCGCATCACAAAATCGAAGTGCGCGGGAAAAATGTCGCCATCATTGGCGCTAGCAATATCGTAGGCAAGCCACTTGCAGCACTTATGCTAAATGCTGGCGCCACGCCTAGCCTTTGTCATATCTTAACGCGCGACATTAGCACCTACACGCGCGAAGCAGATATCGTGTGCGTAGGCGTTGGCAAGCCAAATTTGCTAAATGCAGAGATGATAAAGCAAGGCGCGATTGTGGTAGATATTGGTATTAATCGCTTGGAAAATGGGCGCTTGGTGGGCGATGTGGATTTTGAATCTGTAAGCAAAAAATGCAGTTTCATCACGCCTGTGCCCGGTGGTGTGGGTCCGATGACAATCGCTACACTTTTGCAAAACACGCTCAAAGCCGCGAAAAACTTTCATAAATAAAGGAAATAAATGGGTTTTTTTACAAAATTTAAGAATTTTTGCTCGAGCTGGGTTGGCACGATTATTATCGTGTTGCTACTAATATTTTTTGTCGTGCAGCCTTTTGTGATTCCCACACGCTCGATGGTTGGGAGCTTTTTTGAGGGCGATTTATTACTAGCAAAAAAGTTTAGCTATGGAATCCCGCTTCCTAGAATGCCTATCGTTGATAAGGCGATTATGCCTGATATTTTTGGTAACGGGCATTTGATTGAGGGTCCGCGTCCTGCACGCGGGGAAGTTGTCGTCTTTATCCCGCCATTAGAGCAAGATACCTACTATGTCAAGCGCGTATTTGCCACAGGTGGCGATGAAGTGATTTTCACCAAAGATGGCTATTTCCTGCGTCCAAAAGGTGGCGATGAAGAGCTTGAGCAGATTAAAAACGATCTATTTTACGCAAAAATAGATTATGGCACGAAAGAATTTTTTGGCAAGCTCTACATTCAAGATCCTTTTATTAGGCAGTATGGCGGGATTGAATACACTCCTATTTATTGGAAAATTGAGGATTTGCCAAAACTGCAAGTCTCGCGCCCACTGCATTTTGAAAAATACTACTATGATTCTAAAAGTGAGAAATTTTTTGAAAAAATATGCGATGGCGAGACAAGAGAATCCATAGCCGATTCGCGCAAAGACTGCGATTTGTTTAAGAAATCTTTTGTAGATGCGCCAGAAGATTCTTTTGTAGAGGTAGAAAATATCACCTTCTTAGAAATGCTCTCACCCTATGGGATAGGCACGAAAATGGATAGGCTCACAAGCGATAATGAAGTGATTTTTTATTACAAAGTGCCAGAAGATTCTTTTTTCATGGCGGGGGATAATCGCAACAACAGCTATGACTCGCGCTTTTGGGGAAGTGTGCCTTATAGCAATATTGTCGGCACGCCGTGGTTTATCTACCTAAGCTTCACAAAGGCAAATAGTGAAGAAGCAGGCGCTGATATGGATAGAAACAAACGCTATGTAGTGCGCTGGGAAAGAATGTTTAAAAGCGTGGATTCTCTAAATAAGCTTGCTAAAGATAAGCGTGACAAGAGGACAGATTCTCCTTTTGGTGAAGAATTTGTCGCGCGACCTTTGCATGCCAAGTCCTATCAGCCGATGATTGACTATTCAAGAAACAAACTGCCACCACTAATTTACTACCACGAAATCCCATCAAAGCGCGATATGCAAAGCGCACAAGACGCGCAAAAGGATTAGCCATGTCTTTAGAATCTAAAACCTTTAGCACAATTTTCCTCGCAAGCGATCACGCCGGCTTTGAGCTGAAAAATTCTCTTGTGAAATTCTTACAAGCAAATGGCATAAACGCACAAGATTTAGGCACAAGCGACACACAGCGCGTGGATTACCCAGACTATGCTTTTGCACTTACGCAAAAAGTGAAAGAAATCCCGCGCGCTTGCGGGATTCTTGTTTGTGGAAGTGGCATTGGTATGAGTATTGCTGCAAATCGCGTTGAAGGCATTCGCGCCGCACTTTGTTCAGAATCTCTTTCTGCCAAACTTTCGCGCGCGCATAATAATGCAAATGTGCTTTGCCTTGGCGGGCGTTTGATTGGCGAGACAATGGCGCAAGAGATTGTAGAGGCATTTTTAAGCGCAGAGTTTGAGGGCGGACGCCATAGCGAGCGTGTTAAAAAGCTAGATTCACAAGTTTTGTAAAGCAAGAGGGCAATAATGACAGGGACTTTTTTTGCGCAATGGTTTTTTCTTACGGGTTTTATACTTTTTGTGCTGTATATGATTGTGCGGACATTTTTTTATAAAAGTGTCGCGCGCAAGGAGGAGAAAAGCTCGGCATCGATGAAGCTCACGCTAAGTGAAGCAGAGATTCTCGTGCGCAAGCACCAGCTGCAACTTCAACGCGCATTAGGAAATATTGACAATATGCAAACAGAAATGAACGCACTTAAAAATGAAGTCAAACTTCTCAAAGCGCGCAATTCTCAATATAGAATCGAAACTGACAAATACAAAGCGCGTATTAAAGAGCTCGAGCAAAAAATCGAAGCGCTACTCTAAATTTTTAAGGAGCAAACAATGGATATAAAAAAACTTTCAGATTCTCTACGCAAAATCCCAGACTACCCAAAGCCGGGCATTTTGTTTTATGATATCACCACGCTTATTGGCAATAAAGAAGTTTTTAATGAGCTTATTGAGTTTTTGAAAAAGCGCTATGAAGGGCAAAAGATCGATTTTATCGCCGGTATTGAATCTCGTGGATTTATTTTTGGCGCGGCATTAGCACATGCGCTTAATATCGGCTTTGTCCCAATCCGCAAAAAAGGCAAGCTTCCCTTCACCACAATCAGCGAAAAATACAGCCTTGAGTATGGCTTTGATGAGTTAGAGATTCACATTGATGCCTTTGAAAGCGTGCCAAATGCGCGCGTGGTGCTTATTGATGATTTAATCGCTACAGGTGGCACAGCGCATGCGGGGGTAAAGCTTATCCAAAGCGCAGGCGCACAATGCGTGGAAGCGACTTTTATCTTAAATCTTGCAGAGCTTGAGGGTGCAAAAAAATTGCAAGAACTTGCTAAGGTTTTTTATATTTTAGATATTTAGGCGTATATTTAAGGGACTATAAATTAAGGAATTTCGCATTATGAAAAAACTCTCAAACTTCATCAAACAAAAACCCAAAAAAGCCATTATTTGGGGCGGATTCTTTGTACTTTTCATCGCGCTTGTGGTGTATTATAAAAGTACAGGATTTTCGCTCGAGCAGTTTATCACCACACTTTGGGAAGAGCATGTCGAGCGCTGGGGCTATGTGATTTTATTTTTTTGGGGGATTTTGGAGGGCGAGCTTGGGCTTATCTTTGCTGGGCTTGCTGTGCATGATGGAAAAATGTTTATGCCTTTGGCAATCTTTGTTGCGGGATTTGGCGGATTTGTGGGAGATCAAATTTATTTTTACATTGGGCGACTCAATCGCAACGGAATCCAAAAAAGCTTCAAAGCCCAGCGCCGACAATTTGCCCTCGCCCATCTTCTTTTGCAAAAATACGGCTGGAGCATTATTTTCATCCAGCGCTACATGTATGGTATGCGGACGATTATCCCTATGAGTATAGGCACCACGCGCTATAATGCGGGCAAATTTGCGTTTATAAATTTCCTTAGCGCGCAGGTGTGGGCGGCGGTTACGATTGTGCTGACTTGGTTTTTTGGCGAGGAAATTTTCATCGCGCTTGATTGGTTTAAAAATCACCCTTATTTACTTATCCCGCTTGCCTTGCTCTTTGGCGGTGGCGTGCTGTGGTATTTCAAAAGTCAAACAAAGCGCGTGGATAAAAGCATCAAGCGCATTCAAAAAACTATGCAAAATAAAAATTAAGGAGACAAAATGAATTTAGAGCTTAAAATAGTCCAAAACGCAAGCGCGCCTTTGCGCGTGGAAATTTTTGAGAATCTTAAAAAAGGCAAAGATTCTATGGATATCATAAGTGCCAAAGAGCTAGGTTTTGAGGGCAAGGGGATTTTTTTCTTGCAAGCAAAAAAATTGCTTTTGGTTGGAATCGATGAGCTAAACGCAGATTCTATCCGTGAAGCAGGCGCGAATATCACAAGATACGCAAAAAATCTTCCTTTCAAATCTCTAAGCATTAAAGCGCCTGCAGATAACGAGCTTGCTTATGCGCTGCTACTTGGGATTGCTTCTGGAGCGTATGAAAGCGCGATTTACAAAAGCGAGCAAAAAAAATCAGCCTTGCGTTTGGTGGAGATTATCGGGGATAACAAAGAATTGCCAAAACTTTGTAAAAAAGCGCAGATTCTCACCCAAAGCCTTAATATCGCACGCGATCTTATCAACACAATGCCACAAGTTGCCACGCCAAAATACATTGCAAATATTTGTGAAGAGAAGGCGCAGGAGCTTGACATAACTTGCAAAATACTTGGGCACAAAGAGCTAGAAAAAGAGCGCATGGGCGCGTATCTTGCGGTAAATCGCGCTTCCGTGCATAAGCCCTACCTCGTGCATTTGCGCTATAAAAGTAAAAACGCGCGCGCAAAAGTCGTGCTTGTCGGAAAAGGGCTTACTTATGATAGCGGGGGCTTAAGCCTCAAGCCAGCGGATTATATGGTAACGATGAAGGCTGATAAAAGTGGCGCATGTGCAGTGCTTGGCATAATGAATGCGATTGCTAATTTAAAGCTAGATATCGAAGTGCATGGAATCTTAGGCTTAGCAGAAAATATGATCGGTGGCGATGCCTACAAGCCCGATGATGTGCTTTTCTCAAGGGAAGGTAAAAGTATCGAAGTACGCAATACTGACGCTGAAGGGCGCTTGGTGCTATGTGATTGCCTAAGCTATGCGCAGGATTTGAAACCTGATGTTTTGGTGGATTTTGCAACGCTCACAGGCGCGTGTGTCGTGGGACTTGGGGAATATACAAGCGGCATTATGGGCTACAATGAGGAGCTAAAGGCGCATTTTGAAACAAGCGCGCTCAAAAGTGGTGAACTCATGGCGCGCCTACCATTTAACCGCCATCTAAAAAAACTCATAGAATCCAAAATCGCAGATGTTTGCAATGTCGGCTCAAGCCGCTATGGTGGCGCGATAAGCGCGGGAATGTTTTTGGGCGAGTTTATCCGCGAGGAATACAAGCAAAAATGGCTACATATCGACATCGCCGGACCTGCCTTTGTGGAGAGGGAATGGGATATAAACCCTTATGGCGCGAGCGGCGCTGGTGTGCGCGCGTGCGTGGAGTTTTTAGAAAGTTTAGAATCTAGGCAAATTTTAGGAGATTCAAAAAATTGCGCGCCAAAAAACAAGCAAGATTCTAAAAATTCCCAAAACAAAAATTCCAAAAAGAATAAGGCTTAAAATGGCGCTCTCCATCGGTATCGTAGGACTTCCAAATGTCGGCAAATCCACCACTTTCAACGCGCTAACCAAAACCCAAAGTGCGCAGGCAGCAAACTATCCTTTCTGCACGATTGAGCCAAATAAAGCCATCGTCGAGGTGCCAGATCCTAGGCTTAGCGAGCTAAGCAAAATCGTAAATCCCGAGCGCGTGTTGCACTCACAAGTCGAGTTTGTCGATATCGCCGGGCTTGTGCGCGGGGCGAGCAAGGGCGAAGGGCTAGGAAATCAGTTTTTGGCAAATATTAAAGAGGCGGACGCGATTTTGCATATCGTGCGCTGTTTTGAAGATTCTGACATTACACATGTGGAAAATCGCATTAACCCAATCGCAGATATTGAGATTATCGAGCTGGAGCTGATTCTAGCAGACATTGCAAGTTTGCAAAAACGCATCGAAAAGCTCACACGAGAATCCAAAGCCCAAAAAGGCGCGCTCAAATCCCTAGAAATCGCGCAAGCACTTTTAGCACATTTAGAATCTAGCGCGCCAGCAAGTAGCTTTGAAAACCGCGAGAGCGAGGAATTCTTAACACTTGATAAAGAGCTAAGATTTTTAAGCAATAAGCGCGTGATTTATGGTGCGAATGTCAATGAAAGCGCGCTTGCAGAAGATAATGACTTTGTCAAAGAGGTGCGCGAATATGGCGCAAAGCGAGGCTATGAAGTTATCAAACTTTGCGCAAAAATCGAAGAAGAAATGGTGGGGCTAAGCGATGAGGAGCGCGCAGAGTTTTTGTGCGAGCTCACAGGAAGCAAAAGCGCAGAATCTGGTTTAGAACAGATTATCCGCACAGGATTTCACACACTAGGGCTTATTAGCTACTTTACCGCAGGTGTGAAAGAAGTGCGCGCATGGACTATCAAAAATGGCGCCAAAGCCCCGCAAGCCGCTGGCGTGATACACAAGGATTTTGAGAAAGGCTTTATCCGCGCAGAGACGATTAGCTACAGCGATTTTATCAAATACGGCGGGGAGGCAAAGGCAAAAGAAGCGGGTGCCATGCGAAGTGAGGGCAAGGAATACATCGTGCAAGATGGCGATGTGATGCATTTTAGATTCAATGTATAGGCTCATTTGTATTCTAATTTTCTGCCTAAATGCTCCCGCGTTTGCTGATAAATTTGACTCTAAGACTACAAATACAATCTTGCAATTTTTATCACTTCATGTGGGTCCTAGCACTGATTTTGGCTTGCCCCATGCAAATATCGATACCAAAACAGGAATCAATGTAGGTGCTAGCATTGGGATAAATTACCTGCTATATTTAGAAGATCCACCCTCCTGTGTGGATTTTGACGCGCGCTTGCGGTATTTGTATTCTCACACTTTTGCCGATACGCACAGCATAGGAGCCGCCATCTATATCCACCCTTTTCAAAACTATGAAATGCCTTTTATTTTAGGCAATAGAGAGGACTACGAACAACAGCCATATTTTTCGCTTATCTTTGGTGGTGGTGCGCTTTTTTCAAAAATAGACAATCATAGATTTAATGGCGGCTACATAGAAGCAGGCATTGGGCTTTTGAAGCTTTATCCTTTGGTAAATATCGATATTTTGTATAGAGCTAGCTTCTATGGCGAACGCTGGGCGGAGCGCGTGCAAATGGCTGGGGCAGATTCCACTATGCACGGCATTCATGTGGTGTTTAATATTTCCCCAGCTGTTTTTATGCTGTGGCATTGATTTGGTTAATTATCGCGCATCTTTCATCAATCGATACCCCAACTGCCACCAATCAAGCTCTTGCATACGCGTGAAAAAATCCGCAAACTCTTTTGGCAAAGCCACTTTTTGCGAAGTTGGGGTAATAAAATCCCCCTTTATTTCATACGCGATTCCCTCCTTTGCGCCATTTGGCAAGATAAAATCAGGTGTGATTAATAAGGCGTCATTGTAGGCAAAGTTAGAGCGCGCATTTTGACTAGATATTTGAGAATCCCCAAAAAGATTGCGCCCGCCAAGCGACATATAATCGTATTCCTTAAGGCTTAGCGCATAAAGTGTTGGGAAAATATCCTTATGCGAGCCAAGCGTATTTGGGTTAAAATCCAGATTCTTAGCAATTGCGCGCGGGATTGAGAGATATAAAGGCACACCATGGGCAAGTGCGAGATTTTCTGGCGTGGCGATATCCCTACACATATGATCCCCGCTTGCGGCAATAATGGTGTTTTCCTGCAAAGAGGAATGGCGCACCTGCGCGACAAACTCGCCAAACGCGTTGCTTGAGTAAGTGAAAACACCACTAATAAGGCGCATTTTTGCTTCATCGGTGGTTTTAAAAAACTCTTTTTTGCCCTCTAAATTGTATTGTGGCGCGCTAAAATGCGCTGGCAGGGAAAAAGGCGGGTGATTTGTCGTAGTTAGCATAAAAATAAAAAGTGGCTCCTGCGCTTCATTTAAAAGCTCAAGCGCCAACTTATATGCAAACTCATCACTCACACCATAGGTATTTTGACTCTGCCTACTTGCCGGATAATGAGAAAGCAAAAAACCGCTATCAAAGACAGAATCCACGCCTTGCGTCAAAAGATAATCGCCCAAATTATGCCACGCACGATTGCCAGAAGTGATGAAAATCACCTTGTAGCCGGCGTTTTTATACACTTGCATTGGCGTAAGAGCGAGCGTTTTATTCTTGTAGCGAGAAAGTGAAATCGTGCTTAAAGGCGCGTTAAAAAATATCGAGGCAAAGCTTGGCGCAGTGCCATTATGATGAGATAAAAACTTTGTGAAAGTAAAGTCCTGCTGTGCTTGTTGGCGCTTTTTGCCGGATTCAAAATAGGGTCGAAACTCACCTAGCAAATCAAAATCTTTTTGAGAATCCAAAGAAAGCATATTTGCTCCAAAACTCTCCATCAGCACAAACACCACATTTGGCGGAGTTTTAGGGCTTAAAAGTGAAACATTGTGCGAAAAAATAGGAAAAAGCTCTTTTTGTAATTGCACACTTTTTGCATCATCTATAACTTGAAGCTTTTCTTGCTCTGCATAATGCCCCAAAGCCCAGCCAAAGGCGAGTATCGGATTTGTAGCAATGTGGTTTAGCGCCGGAAGCTGGGAGATATGATGAGAATCTTCACGCAAAGGAAATGTCCCCACACTGCCCCTTGCGCCGATGATTAAAAGCGCGATGGTAAGGAGATGAGCCAAAACAAGCGCAAAAATAGCCTTAAAATTCTTGCGAGGCTTGTCAGATTCTCTTGCATTGCAAAACTTATCGTACGTCTTTAGAATCTTATGCGTCATTCTCACGCATAATAGCGTATAAATCACGCACACAAGCAAAATCACAAGCACAGGATAATCCTGCCAAATAATCTTTAAAATCGCGGTTGTGTCGTCGTCTTTAAATCCAAAAATAAAAATATCGATTTTTGTATGGTAGGTTTTGAAGTAGTAGAAATTCCCAAGAGCGCTAAAAATGACAAGAAAGCTACAAACGCCCACGCACAGCAAGTATCCTATATATATATATATATATATATATAGGATTTTATTTTAGGGAAAAGTTTCTGTGTGGCTTGCGTTGTAATTTTTAGAATCTCCCCGGCATAAAAAAGCGCCAAAAGTGCAAGCAAAATAGGACAAATCGCGCGCATATCAAGCAATGCACCCATTTTATACAGCGCAAAAACTTCATCTATCCTAAGTTCAGGTAATGGTGGCAAAAAGGCATTTTGCATCGCTAAACGCATACCAAAAAAGCTCAAAAAATACACGCCAAAAAGCGCCCAGCATGCATAAAGAATTTTTTTCATTTTCACTCTCCTTTGCAAAATTCTAATTATTTGATTAAAAATCTTAGGCTTCCAAATGAGAATCCAACTTCTCATTTTTCACCGCTTCGAGGAAAATTGTCGCGTATGAGCCTTTGGGAAGTGTGAAATGCAAGTCAAACTGCGCTTCTTCTTGCTTGTAATTAAACTCAATTCCTTCCGCCCACACCCACGCATAGCGCCTTGAGCCAGATTCACTAAAACGAGAATCTAAAAACGGCTCCTCAATTTTGTGTGCCATGCCTTTACTTTCAAAAAGCTTTTTGCCACTTAGTACGCCTGCTGGGGATATCAAGCGATTACTAAAGCGCTTACACTCTGCTTCCAAATCCTCACAAACAAACACCTTGCCATGTGGATAATGCATCGCCACATCACCGCTAAAAAGCTTAAAAAACTGCGTTTGCGCTTTTAAAGAATCTAGCTCATTTTTCCCTAGCTCAAGCGCGCGCAGCTCCTCAATCTCTAGCAATTCCTTCACGCTAAAAGATTCTATATACTTACTTAGGCGCACGCGCTTTTGTAGCCAAAGGTTAAACAAATAGCTTTGAAAGCTCGAGCGCAAAAATTTTTCAATTTTTTTGTTACGAAAATGCAAGAGATTTTCCAAAATCTGCTCGCCCTCTTTGTGATTATCCCCATTTTTCCCAAATCTCTGCGCGCCAAAATAATTAGGAATCCCCTCTTTTGTGAGCGTGCTTAAAACATTGCAAAGCTTTTGAGCGTGCAAGGGCGTAACTTTTTTTAAGCGCATAAAAAAAGTATTACTTTTCAAATGCCCGATTCTTAGCTTATTTTCATGTGTATTTGTGCTTAAAATTTTAATATTTTGCTCCTCCAAGCGCGCTAGATTCTCACTCAATGCGCGCTCTTTATTGCGCGGGATTGAGAGAAATTGATAAGTTGTTGCGTGTTTATCCTTAAGCCCTGCGTAGCCGATATTTTGCGCTTTTATACCCAGAATCTTTGAAAAAATATTCACCAACTCAAAAGTGCTTAAGTTTTTTTTACGCACAAAAATATAGAGATGCTCGCCCTTTCCGCTTGGCTCATACAAGGCGTTTTCACGCACGACAAAATCCCGCGCACTTGGGGAAAACACAAAAGAAATCGGGGCATGAGTGAGATGATACATTGCTTTTCCTTGCTTGTCTTTTAAGTATTTTTTAAATATTATACAGGATTTTTTGGCACGATTTTAAAAATCTTAAAGAATCTAAAGGAGTGGCTTTGAAAGAGAATCTAAGAAATCTAGCGCGACACAGCTGGTTGCCCTTAATTTGTGCGGTGGCGATTTATTTGATGAGCACAGATGCGTCTTTGACAGAGATTTTCGCGGGTGTGGGGATCTTTTTGTTTGGTATGATTTTTTTAGAAAATGGCTTTAAGGGCTTTAGTGGCGGGCTTTTGGAAAAGATTCTCGCTAAATGGACAAACAGCAAGCTCAAAGCCCTGTTTTTTGGGATTGTTACGACAATTTTAATGCAAAGCTCAACGCTTGTGACAATCATTTCAATTTCTTTCCTCTCTGCCGGGCTTATCAGCCTCGCACAAGCCATTGGCATTGTCTTTGGGGCAAATCTTGGCACGACTACCGGAGGCTGGATCATCGCTGGCATTGGTATGAAAATGGATATCGCAAAAATCGCCATGCCTTTAATCGTCATCGCGGTTTTGCTCACTTTTCAGAAAGACAAAAACATTAAAAGTTTAGGGAATATTTGCGCTGGGATTGGGTTTTTCTTTTTAGGAATTGCAGAGATTAAAAGTGGCTTTGAAGGCTACAAAAGCGCGCTGGATTTAAGCGCGTATGCAAGCGGTGGAGGGAAAGATTTATTTATCTTTGTGATGGCTGGGATTCTCATCACTTCCATCGTGCAGTCAAGCTTTGCCACGCTCACTATTATCATTTCTGCGCTTGTGTCAAACACTATCACTTATGATAATGCGCTAGGGCTTGTCATCGGCACAAATATCGGTGGCGTCGTAACCGCGCTTGTAGCGTCCTTTGGCTCAAATATCGAGGGCAAGCGTTTGGCGATTGTTAACACTATCTTTAACCTTATCATCGCGGCGGTGGCGCTTATCTTTTTGGATTATTTTAGGGCGATTGTGGAGGTGATTAGCGAATTTGCCGGGATAAAAGAGACGGATTACGCGCTTAAAATCGCGGTGTTTCATACATTCTACAATGTCGTTGCAGTCGTGCTTATGACGCCTTATATTAGCGTTTTTGTGAAGTTTGCCACAACTTTTATCAAAAGCAGGAAGCCCGCGGATATGGACGCACCGCTTTATCTCAACGACAATATCGTCTCTTATCCCACCACAGCCATCGAAGCGCTTAGCAATGAAATCAAGCACCTTTATGACAATGTCTTTAGCGTCATCTCGCACTCGTTGGGATTCTCACGCTCTGATATTTGCGCTAATCTCACGCCAAAGGAATTGCTGGCTAAAAAGTGGTATTCTGGCGAAGTGAATGTGAGCGAGGCGTATCATCATAAAGTCAAGGTGCTTTTTGATGCGATCATCGACTTTGCCACAAAAGCGCAAAGCCACATTGATGATCCGGAGTTTATCCGCCTTAGCAATGAAGCAAGTATCGCTGCGCGCAATCTCTCCGAAGCTACCAAAAATATGATTTTGCTTGAAAAAAATATCAAAAAATACGCAAGAGGCACAAATGCCAACATGGCGCGCGAATACAACGCAATCAGAATCCAAATCGCAACCTTGCTCAACACTATACAATCGCTCACCTTGCTTGAAAATCCAAGCTATGATGAGATAGAATCTATCCTCAAGCAAGAACGCAAGGCACTAAAAAAGTTTGACAAAAGCGCGCTTTTGCGGGTGGAAAAAATCTTGCGCGAGGAAAATTTGAGCGCAGCAAATGCAACTTCGCTGCTTAATGACATCGCCTTTGCAAGCAATATGGGCAAAGAAATCATCAAAGCCGCAAGCAAAATCTACCAAATCACTTTGAGCGAAAAAGAGCAAGATATTCTCGAGGATATCAAGGACTTTGCAAAAGCAAAGGTTGAAAATATCGGGGAAAGCCTACACGCGCGAGAATCTCATCGGGAATCCCATGAAGAATCTCATAAAGAAGCCTCGCAAAATGCGGATTCTCAAAATGTGGATTCTATAAATTCTGCAGATTCTAAGAATCCCGCGGATTCTAAAAATCCAAACTAGCGATGATAGAATCTGTAACCTTATCAACCAAAAAAGGCAGAAAATGCACGCGAAGCAGAGCTCACAAGGGCTTTTTTGCAAGTGATACAATTTAACAAGGAATAGCCATAATGAAAGAATACTACACAATCGATTATCTCTACAGGCTTTGTGATTTTAACGCGCCTTTCAACACGCAAGAATCATGGGATAATAGCGGGCTAAATCTCGGCGCGCTCACTCAAACATTTGAGCAAATTTATCTTTCTTTAGAATTAACCGAAGAAATCGCGCTTGCTATGCGCCCAAATAGCGTGATTTTGACACATCACCCGCTATTTTTTAAAAGTCTAAAAAACTTTGATTTCACCACCTACCCGGCAAATCTCGCAAAGATTCTTATCGCTAAAAACTGCGCACTTATCGCACTGCACACAAATTTTGACAAAAGCCATTTAAATGAATTTTTCACACAAGAGGTTTTGGGCTTTATGGAATCTTGTCAAGAAGGGCTTTACTGCACGAGCGAAATTACGCCCATTGGCTTTGAAAATCTCGTGCAAAATATCAAGCAAAAGCTCAAACTCCCTCATATCCGCGCGCTTAAGGCAAATGAGCTTATCTCGCGCGTGTTTGTGATATGCGGAAGTGGGTTTAGCGAGATTAGCACCATTGCTAGGCTTGCGCCAAAGGAAGGCTTGCTTATTAGCGGGGATTTGAAATACCACGATGCGATGATTGCAAAGTCGCTCGGGCTTAGCCTTTTGGAAGTCCCACATTATGAAAGCGAAAAATATTTTGTAGAAATTTTAGATTCTATTTTGAAAAATGCAGGTTATCAAGCTATAATTACGGATTGTAAAAATCCAATCACTTATCTATAAAGGACGCGTATGAACAAACATCTTCAAATTCTCCTCGAGCTTGCAAAACTTGATAAGCAAGTCGATGACTTTAACCCAAAAATCGCGCTTGTGCGCAAAGAGCTGGATTCTCGCATTGCGCAAAAAGCAAAAATTTTGCAAAATATTGAGAATCTCCAAGAGCAAATCGATGGCTTGCAATTCCAAATCAATGAAAGCGAGCGCATGGTGGGCGAAAGTGTCGCGCGTATCGAGGATATCGCTAAAAAACAGCAAGAAATCCGCAGTGAAAAAGAACTTCGCGCGCTTAATATCGAAGAAGACATCGCTAAAGAAAATCTAAGCGTGGCAAATGAGGAAATCCACGCTCACCAGCTAAAGCTACGCACAAAGCAAGAGGATATGCAAGAATTGCAAACACAAGCAGATGCGCTTGAAGCACAAATTAAAGAGCTAGAATCTAGCGTGCAAAGCGAAGTTGATGCGATTTTAAAAGAGCAAGAAAAACTTTTTGAAAAGCGCAGAGATATCATAGGCAGGGCGGATTCTAAGAGTATTTCATTTTATGAGAAAATCCGCCGTTGGGCGAAAAATACAAGTGTCGTGCCGGTGTTTAAACAAGCATGTGGCGGGTGCTTTATCCGTATTAACGACAAAACTTACGCCGAAGTGCTTTCAAATGCCGAAATCGTTACTTGCCCACATTGTGGAAGGATTCTCTATCCAAGCGACAAGCAAACTTATAAAGAGTGCGTAGAGCTTTAGTTTTTGTCTCTTTGGTGGGCGGGACAACCCCCTCGCTCACTTCTAAATATTCTTTCTCGCGTTTATATTTATTTTTTTAGCTCACAAAACTATATTTGCAAAAAGCCTTACGCACAGATCCGCAAAACCAATGCAAAAAGTTGCCCTCACAGCTTTGGCATACCTTGCGTTGGTGAGCTAGCGCTTGCGTAGGGCTTTTTCTCCATTCTACCAGCTAGGAAGCTCGCGCGTCCAGCGATTACTGCGTGCTTCATTGCTTGTGCCATAAGTAGGGGATTTTGCGCGGTAGCGATTGCGGTATTTGTCAGCACGCCATCAGCGCCAAGCTCCATTGCCACCGCTGCATCAGACGCACACCCAATGCCCGCATCGACAATCACAGGCACACGCACTGCCTCTTTGATAAACAAAATATTATAGCGATTTTGTATCCCAAGCCCGCTACCAATGGGCGCAGCTAGAGGCATTACCGCGCTCGCACCCGCAGATTCTAAATTCTTTGCCATAATGGGATCGTCATTTGTATAAGCCAGCACGCAAAAGCCCTCTTTTGCGAGAATCTCGCATGCCTTAAGCGTCTCAATCACATCAGGATAGAGCGTTTTTTGCGTATCGCCAATAATTTCAAGCTTAATAAAATCAATCCCGCAAGCCTCTCTCACAAGCCTAAAAAGCGTAATCGCCTCATTTGCATTCACGCACCCAGCGGAGTTTGGCAAAAATGAAATATGCGTGTCCTTAAAATAATCCAGCAAATTTTCCTGCGTGGAATCTAAAATATTCACCCTTCGCACAGCTATGGTGATAACATCTGCGCCAGAGGCAAGCGTGGCTTCTCTCGTGGTTTTGAAATCCTTATATTTCCCGCTTCCGACAATAAGGCGCGATTGCAAGGTTTTGCTACCAATGACTAATGGCATATCAGGCGCGCCAGCGGGGTTTTTTGAATCCAAAGAGTTTTCTAAGTCTGCGAGGTTTTTTGTCAAGTCTTTTTGTGATTTTTGCATAAATAGCCTTTTATAAATGTAGTGTTTCTAGTTTTGCGAGATTTGCGATGATTTTTTGTGGTGTGAGCGCGTAGGTGCAGGATTCTAAGCTTCCAGCAAGCGCGTGGGCTAAGCTCGCGCTAATTGTGGCTTTTAGCCCATCATAGCCCTGCGCTAAAAGCGCGCCAATCATACCTGCTAGCACATCGCCACTTCCGCCTTTTGCCAGCGCGACGCTTCCAAGCGTGTTGAAAAATAGCTTTTGATTTTTCGCAATGATGGTGGTTGCACCTTTGAGCAAAAGTGTGACATGTGGGAATTTCGCGCTAAATTCTAAAGCAAGGCGCATTTTATCCTGCCATTTAAGCACACCCACGCGCCCAAAGCCACAAATTTCTAAAAGCGCGCTAAATTCCTTTGGGTGCGGTGTTAGCACGATTTCGCGCGGTGTGGAATCTAGCAAGCTTTTGTATTCTAAAAGCTCAAGTATTTCTTTGCAATGCAACGCGTCCGCATCAATCACGCAAGGTTCGCTTCGTTGCGCCAGCTCATTTAGCACCTTTGGGCTAAACTCACCTAGTCCCATTCCAAGCGCATACGCGCTGACATTTTGCGGGATTGCGCGCGCTTTCATAAGCTCTAAAGGCAATTCGCCCCTATCAAGCGAGCGCTTATCCACCACGCTCACCAATCCTGCACCAAAGGCAAATCCAGCCTGCGCACTGAGCGCGCCTGCGCCACTTTTATTCCCCATAAAAACGCATAAATGCCCAAAATTCCCTTTATGCGCATTTTGACTTTCCCGCGTTGGCAAGCGCATATCGCTTGTTTCAAGAAGTTTGAGCGATGAAGCGATTTCATAATTTTGCCTTGAAATCCCAAGCTCAGCAATGAGAATCTCCCCCACATAGTCCTTTGCCTCATCGCTTAAAAGCGTGCTTTTAAGCGCGCCCATGCACATTGTATAATGCGCTTTGAAAATGGCTTGCGTGGGCGCGTCATCAGCAGAATCTGTTTCAAAAAGTTGCACCTCTTTTGGCGTAATCTCACTCTCGCCCAAAAGCCCGCTAGGCACATCACACGCGATATTAAGCCTTGCGATGAGATTGCTTTGCGCGATAATCTCATTTAAGCTAGAATCCACGCGCCCTTTAAGCCCGCTCCCAAAAAGACAATCCACCACAACATCGCAAGGCGTGAGTTTGCTAATAAACCGCACCTCTTCAATCAAGCGCGCTTTTTGACACATTTCCACGCAAAGTGGCGTTTTTGGCTCTTTTGCTTGATAGATTCTCACGCGATAGCTTCCGCTTAGCTTCCTTGCGAGCGCGTAGCCATCTGCGCCATTATCACCACTCCCGCAAATGATAGTCACCACGCTTTTTTTGTGTGCTTTTTGCTTGATGAGCTCTAGCATCGCGTTTGCAGCGTTTTCTACTAGAATCTGCGCGCTTAGCTCAAACTTCTCGCATGCACGCTTATCAAGCGCACCCACGCTCTCATAGACATTCTGCATCAATGCTCCTAATGTAGAATAAAAATATACTAATCAAAAAGGATTCCTCTTTTGCCTATCTCTTTGCCTACGCGCCACATCTCGCAGCGATTGCCGCAGCTATGGCAGCGACTAAATCATCGGTATTTTCGCTGGATTCTGGGATTAAGGAAGTGATTTTTTTCTCCAAAAATGAAGTGTCAAAGTCCCCTCGGCGGAAGTCTTTGTCATGGCAAATATTTTTCAAAAATGGTATTGTCGTTTTCACCCCACGAATGGTAAATTCCTGCAACGCGCGCGCGAGTTTATTTACCGCCAAATCATAGCTTGAAGCGCGCACGATGAGCTTTGCAATCATAGAATCATAAAAAGGCGGAATCACATAATCCTTATAAATACAGCTATCCACGCGCACAAAAGGACCAAGCGCGGGATAATAAGTCGTTATTTTGCCCGGATTTGGCACGAAGTCATTTGAGACATCTTCAGCATTAATGCGCGCTTCAATCGCATAGCCCTGCGCGTGGATATCGCTTTGGTTTAAATCCAAAATCTCCCCGCCTGCGACGCGAATCTGCCTTCCGACCAAATCAAGCCCTGTAATCTCCTCTGTCACGCCATGCTCAACCTGTATGCGCGTATTCATCTCCATAAAATAAAAGCGATTAAAATCATCGAGTAAAAATTCCACAGTTCCGGCATTTGTGTAGCCCACAGCTTTTGCAGCAGCCACGGCAGTAGCGCCCATTCTACGGCGCAAAGCCTCGCTTATAAGCGGGCTTGGCGCAATTTCTATGAGCTTTTGATGACGACGCTGGATAGAGCAATCGCGCTCTAAGAGGTGGATTGTGTTGCCATAATTATCCGCAAGTATCTGAAACTCAATGTGGCGGGGGTTTGTAATGTATTTTTTCATAAAAAAATCATCATTTTTGAAAAACGCCATCGCCTCGCGCTTGCACGCGTTAAAAAATTTTGCAAGCTCGCTTTCTTTCTCCACCACCCGTATGCCTCTGCCTCCACCGCCAGCGCTTGCTTTTAAAATCACAGGATAGCCGATTTTTTGCGCGATTTTAGAGATTTCCTCGATACTTAGTTTATTAAGTGGCTCAGTGCCGGGCACGACTGGGATTCCGTGTTTTTGCATAATCGCGCGCGCTTGGTTTTTGTCGCCCATTTTGGCGATGACTTCGCTATTTGGACCTATCCAAATAATCCCGGCATCTTGCACTTTTTTGGCAAATGCGGCATTCTCGCTTAAAAACCCATAGCCCGGATGTATCGCATCTACGCCAAATTTTAGCGCCGCCTCCACGATCAAATCAGAATCTAAATAGCCGCGCAGTGGATCATCGCTTATTTCATAGGATTCATCAGCCATTTTGACATGCATAGAATCCTTATCCGCGCGTGAATAAATCGCCACACTTTGTATGTGCAAATCCCTGCATGCGCGGATAATGCGCACTGCGATTTCGCCACGATTAGCAATCAGAATTTTTGTAAGCATGAGATTCCTTTATTTGTTTTAAGCTCGCGTAGGGGTGATTGTAGCAGGTTTTTACTTAATTTAAGTTTCGCAAGGGATTTATTTTGTGGGGTTGGTGCTGTTATTTAGCCCCCTAAAACCACACAACCCATTTCATTGATAAAGCTGTAGCTATGCCTTGAGGGTGATAGAATCCATTGTATGAGAAGTTAAATTCTTGATTCTCTTTAATCTTATAATGCGCACTTGCTTCTGAATACACATAAAAGCTAGGGACAACTAAATGTGCGCTATCACTAAATGTGCCTAATCTTAGAGTAATAAGATGTCTTTGTATTAAGTTATATCTAGCTCCAGCAAGTAAAGAATATCTCCATTTGTTATTTACTGCTTTTTCATAGCGTATTTGAGCACTTAATGCAGGTAAGTGAAAGTTACTTCTTGTGTAAGTCTCAATTGCACTCAATGCTCCATAATCCAAACTAAAGCTATCTATACTCATAAAGGTATAGCCTAAGCCTATTTCTGGTGAGATATAAGAGTTTTTATAGATATTATACATATTTGCACCAATTCTAAATTCTGCTCCTGCACTTAATACATTAGGATTTGCTTTGGCTGTGCCTAAATCAGTCATGCTATAGCTCATATTTGGTGTTTCTAATTCACCTTTTAAGATAGTCTTTATATAGAGTTCATTATAGCCTTTAGCTAAAAGTGTGTTGTAGTATTGCGCTCCTGCCATAAAGGATTGATTACCTACTTTCGCAGAGCCATCATTTCTGCCTATGTTTATATTACTATATTCATAGCCTGCATAGATACCTACACTTCCTAATCTTTTTAGATTCTTATGTGCTCCTATAAGTGTTCCCATTCCTAATTCTGTAGATGATGAGCCTGCTCCTAGGTTTGTGCTATCATGCACTGCATAAGGAAGGATAAAGCTATCATAGCTCTTTGGTTCAATGTAGGGGACAAATATAAGATTAAGCTCACTTAATAAATCTTGATTGGTGTATTTTAGAGTGATAGTATCTTTGAGCTTTTTTACTTTGCTTGTGTAAGTGTAGTTAGATTCATCTTTTATAGAATCTAAGTCTTTGTTGGTTAAAAGGATTTCTTCAGATTGAGAAATATTTGTTGTGCCTGCAAGGGTTACATTGTCGTTGTCATCTGTGTCGTTAGTGTTGTTTAGAGAATCATCACTTTCATCATGAGCTTGATTAGCTTCATTTTGAATATTGTTTGTTTGGGAATCTTCTAATGCAAGATTAGAATCCTTAGATTCTGCATTATTAGAATCTATTCCTTGAGATTCTTTAATATTTTTTAATAATTTAGAGTTTTTATTCTTTTTCTCTACTCTTGTTAAAATCACTCTATCTTGTCTTACTTTTGCAGCTGTGGCTGTGCTAGGATCATATTTAGAGTGAAACATTTTTCTTGAAAGAGAATCTAAAATATTATCTATCATCACACTTCTTCGCATAGAGCTTAGCACTGCACCTTTTGATAAAGCAATACCCGGAGAATCATCTGCTTCTACACCTAATACAAAGTAGGCTTCATTTCTGCCGGGTTCTAAGGTTGAAGTAACTGTTACAGTGCCTTGCTTTGTGTTAATAGAGGCAAAGGAGAGAGAGTTACTTACTGCGCCATTTGCAAGATTTGTGTTAGTGGCGCCATTTGCAGTTGTTGTATCTGTGTTGGTAGCACCACCAGCTGTTGTGCCATTTGTTGTGGTAGCGACATTGTGAGTGGTTTGGCTAAAGTTACCTTGTCCATCATTTTGCAAAATGACATTTTTATAATAATACCTCTCGCCTATTGCTTGAGCTTCTCTTGTAAGATAGATTGTAATTGCTTTATTTTCAGCTGTGATATTTTCTACATTGACGCCATTACCTAGGATAATATGCTCTTTTAGGGCTTGAGCGTTTATATCAGTAATTCCATAATTACTTCCTGCGCTTGTGCCTGTGTTGTTATATTCATCTTCTGATAGGCTTAGTTGTAATGCCCAACCTTTTAGGTTAATGCTTGTATTAGTAGCGTTGTTGTTTCCTTGTATGGTGCCATTGATGTGGGCGAGGTTAGATAAATCTTTAATATCATTTGGATTTACGCCCACAACCCCAATAAGACTCGTCTCATTTGAAGCACCTCTTGTAAGGTTTAGCACGCCATCAGTCCCCAAAGTGATTGTGCCTGTGTTGTTAAATGGATTTTTAGAATCATCTACAATACTAAGGACTTGAGCAGTGATTTGCCCTTGATTAGTGAATCCCTCTCTAATATCTAGGTTCGTGTCCGAGGTGATATTACCCTGATTAGTGAAGTTGCTAAAAACGCCCTGCTCTTTTGTATTAATATTTGCATCATGGTTGGCCATATTTGTAAAGGTTGTAATAAGCCCAGAATTCTCTAAATTAGTAATAGTGCCTGTGTTACTAAAGCCTGTAATGGCGCTAGAGTTATTTAAGGTGGTAATAGTGCTAGAGTTAGTAAATTTATTGATATTGCCTGTATTAGTTAGAGAATCTACTTTTCCAGCATTACTAAAGGTTTCGATAATATTTGCATTAGTAAAACCTGCAATGCTGCTTCCTGCTTGATTCTCTAGTGTAGTGATAGTGCCTGTGTTGGTGGAATCTGCTTGCAATATGCCACCTTGAAGGGTTAAATTAGTAATAATCCCTCCATTAGTAAGCTTAGCATTAGCGGTAGTGCCTGTATTTGTTAAGCTTTCAATTGTTCCAGCATTATTTGTAATAGTAGCGTTGCCTTGATTGGTAAGTGCATCTATAGTGCCACCATTTGCATTGAGATTTAAAGTCGCATTAGCGCTGTTTGTTAAAGTAGTAATATCTGAGCCATTAAATGTTCTTATAGTCGCCTCACCGCCATTGTTTGCGATAGTTGTAATGGTTGCGTTATTTTGCAAATCAGCGATTGTGCCGGTGTTGGTAAGGTTAGCAATAGTGGCGTTGTTGTTTACCATCGCGGTGATGTCGCCCTCATTTGTGAAAGTATCTATTTTTGCACCATTTTGATTTGTGAGAGAATCCACCCTACCCGCTGTTTGGTTAGTAAAAGTAGCGATATTAGAATTCGCCCCGGTATTTTGCAATTCCTTGATTGTGCCGTTAGTCGTATTTGTGAGCGTTGTCAAAGTTGCGCCATTTTGATTTGCGATGCTTGCGCTTGAGTTTGCTTTATTGCTTAGAATGCCAGCAATGTTTGCGTTGTTATTTATCACCACCACATCCGCGCCTGTAGCGCTTTGCAAGTTTATATCCCCGCTGATAGTTGCTTTGGTAGTGCCCGCACCTGCTTGCGTGAGATTTTCTAGCCTTGTTGTGATAGCGCCAGTCTTATTTGTGCTCGTATCGACATAATAGATCGTCCCGCTATTGCCAAGCGTGCCTATAGAGCCTTGATTGTCAAGCTTATTGTTTGTATTATTCGCATCACCGATTGCGCCGGCATTTATGAGGCTTGTAATGCTAGATTCATTTTTCAATGTAGCAATTGAGCCAGAGCCAGCATTGCTAAGATTCCCAATCGCGCTATTATTTCCCGCGTTGTTATTGAGCGTGGTTATTGTGCCCTCATTTGTGATATTTGTCGAGCCGGTGTTGTCGATGGTGGTGATTCGCGCGCCTTGAGCGTTGCCA
>NZ_NXLL01000013.1 GCF_003364115.1 Helicobacter sp. MIT 00-7814
CCCTTATCCCCCTGCACCCCCAAACCCCGACAACGCTTTTAGGGGTTACGCATTTTCAATGCGTAACTTGAATTCCTTTAAATTTTTGCGTGGGCGGTATTAAGCTCAAAAAACTAACCCCTAAAAATCCCACGAATAGTAGAATCTCACAATATGCGAGGTGTTTTTGGGCTCATAGAGCGCTACATCTTTGCCGGTATAATCTGTGAGGCGCGCGGGATTTGAGCCTTCCACGCTCCAAAACTCATATATCACGCCAAAGGAATTTTTCTCCCCATCTTTGTTGAAAAAAGAAAATCCCACTTTTGCAATTCCCCCCAAGCCTTTTGTCTGCGTGGTATCAAGCGCACCACTATAGCCCCAGCCATAGCCATTTGTGTAGTGATTCCCAAATAAAAAGAGATTGTAGCCAAGCGCATAATCAAGGGCTAATTTCTCACTTAGCGCAACTTGTCCCTCCACCTCAAGCGGAATATACGCATAGCCCTGCAGACGCGGGATAGAGAGGAAATTTGTCCAATTAAAATAATACCCAAACCCGCTTTGCAGATACAAACTCGCAGAAGAAAAGGACTTTAGCACATCATAGCCCACGCGCCCCACACCTTTTATAAAAGTATTGCCAATGAGCGTTTGCAGGCTTTGCCCATCGCGATTTGCATTTGAAGTATCAAGTACAGCGCCGGTATAAAGCCCAATCGAAGCATTAATCTCTGCTAGCGCGTCAAGTTTTAGCCCATTTTCATACGCCTTGCCAAGACTCCCAAACACGCCAAGTGGCGCAGTATCCATACGCATGACAAAATCCCCTCGCCTATCAACCTCGCCATAGTAGTAATATCCAGCGCTTAAGCCTACATTTTTATATACGCCATTTTTTAGCAAACTCATCTTTTCTGCGCCATTCACCACGCCTTGCAATCCCAAAAACACAAGAGCCACAAAATAAAAAATATTCATTCTTTTCATACAGCCCCCTTAGAATCCAAAGCCAATTTTTAGGTTGATACCCAAAGTGTTGTTTGATGGATAAAACACATCTGCGCGCACATCGCCTAAGATTGCGGGGTTAGAATTTGGCGTGCGGGAAGGTGTGAGAATCTGCTGTGTGGGGCTTTGCGGTGCGTAGATATAGCTTAAGATTAACCTTGCAAAGAATCTCGCATCTTTGCTGACTTTATAACTCACTCCCGCGCCCAAGCGCACACCATACGAAATCACATACTCTTTTGCCCTCTCTTGCGCGCTTTTCCTCACCGTGGTAGGACCAAAATTATAAATCGTGCTCATCAAATCAAACGCGCCAAGATAATAGATTCCAAACTTTTCATTATGATAAAACAGCCCCTCGACTTCAAAGGGGATCACAGAATGCACGATATCCGCATACGCATCGCCCACACTTGCGATTGCTATATCTTTGACATACATTCCGCTATTAAGATAAAGTGTGCCATGCGTGGCGTTGCTGCGCTCAAGGATATTTATCCCGCCTTTTAAGCCAAACTCAAAATTTAGAAGTTGCTTCGCGCCTTGATAGCGCGTGGTGGTATCGACAATGCTAGGATTGCTTGAAACAAAACTTGCGCTCTTATCACTCATAGGCGAAGAAAGAAAGCTTCCTAGCAAGCCAATTTTGAAAGTATTTTGCAAAATATAGCCAAGCTCAAAGCCAATGCCACTAGGGATTGCGCTCGCGCTTGCATTGCTATTTGTATGGTAAAAATAGCCTGTATTAAAGCTTGCCTCACCATAAAATCCGCTTTTAGCCTCTAAGCTAAAACCTTGCGAACAAAGCAAAAACGCGCACAATAAGAGTTTTTTACAATGCCTTTTCAAAAGAATCCTTTTTAGAAAAAAATTCCTAAGGATTCTATCTAAAAACTTATATATTTAGTGGCTAAATTTTACACGCAAAATACGCCAACTGCGCTAAACAACGCGCTTAATGGCAACTCGTAGCAGCAACATAGCCATAAGAAAGTATGCGCTCCACATCTTTTTTAGGCGCTTCGCCCTGCGTGGTGAGATAATCGCCCAGCACAACGGCATTTATCCCACATTCAAAGAGTGCCTTTTGCTCCTCGCCAAAAATATGCTCTCTCCCGCCTGCTATCATCAAACGCGTATTTGGCAAAAACTCGCGCGCCAGCACCACGCATTCTAGCGCCTCTTCTTTGGTGAGCTTTTGGGCAGAAAGTGGCAAGTTTGGATTTGCGATAAAAAAATTTATCGGGCTTGAGTGCGGGGTGAGAATCTGCAAGGTTTTTAGCATATCAATCCTATCGCTCCAGCTCTCCCCTAGCCCAAAAATCCCGCCACTGCAAAGCCCAAGCTCGGCTTTTAGCGTATTTTCGCAAGTCTCAAAGCGCTCATTCCAAGTGTGCGTGCTACACACCTGCGGGAAAAAATTCTTTGAAGTCTCTAAATTGTGATTGTAGCTATCCACGCCGCTCTTTTTAAGGTATTTTAGAGAATCCAAATCCGCACGCCCACAGCACGCGATAATATGCAAGCCCAAATCTGCCTCTTTTATCGCGCTTGCAGCCTTTGCGATATATTCACATTTATTAGAATCTAGCCCGCGCCCAGAAGTTACTAGACAAAACCCAAGCGCGCCATATTCCTTTAGCGTCCTTGCTTCTTGCAAAATCTTTTCAATCGGCTTGTTTTTATAAGTTGCAATTTGTGTATTGTATTTCGCACTTTGCGTGCAGTATTTGCAGTCCTCCGCGCAGTTTCCAGAAGTCACATTGCAAATACTGCAAAGAAAAATTTCATTTTGAGCACTCACCTTTTTTCTCCTAATTTCCTTAATTCAAAGTTGTTGTGTTGTTTTACGCTACGCGCTTAGTTTGATTATTTCATTTGCCACAAGGGGGGGGGCTATGAGATTTTGTATCTTATTTGCCACAAGCATGGCGTTTTTGCCATCATTTTCATTTGGTGCTTTTGGGCTACTTTTACCACTGCGACACATATTTGCAAAGTCTAGCAATTCCAAAAGTAGCGCTTCTTGCGGGCGCACCTCGATAGATTCACTCCGACTAGAAATTGAGATATTATGCAAATGTTGCTCGATAGTTTGCTTATTTACAAGCACTTCTTTACTTAAAAGATTGCAATCCACATACATATCTTCACAAGTTACGCTTATTTGACGGATTCTCTTTTCTGTCACGCGTGAAGCGGTGATGGTGCTAAATGCGCCATTTGTGTGCGTTATCATCGCGCGCGCGTATTCTATCATGCCATTGATTACCACGCCATGGGCTTCTATCTTTTCCGCCGCTCCGTTAAAAAGCAAACTCAAATCAATATCATGTATCATCAAATCCATCACCACATCAACATCTGTAATGCGATTGCTCATTTTATTTGTGCGGGTTAAATCGATATTAAAAATCCGCTTTGAGTTTTTCAGCAACTCCTGCAGTGCGCAAATCGCCGGATTATAGCGCTCGATAAAGCCTACTTGGATATTGAGATTCTTTGTTTTGGCAGCATTAACGATGATTTCAGTTGTATCAAGCGTGTCGGTTAGGGGCTTTTCGACAAAGATATTTTTGATATGACTGCTCACTTTTTGGATATAGTCAAAATGCGTAAATGTCGGCGTTACGATAATCACACCATCGCTTGCTTTTAATGCGTCCTCTAGCTCGCTATCATTTTTAAGCGCGTGGATTCCAAATTCTTTGGCAGTTTTTTGCAAAAGCTCTTCATTCGCATCATAGATAAAGCTCACCTCGACATTTTTTAACATATTGAGATTTCGCAAGTGGTTTTGCCCCATTTTGCCAATGCCTAGCAAGCCGATTTTTACAAGTTTATTTTCCATGAGAAATTGCCTTTTTTAAAGTTTGTGGATTTGAGAATCTAGCGTCTTTATAATGTAGTCTTGCTCCTCGTGTGTGAGAAACGCGCTAAAAGGAAGCGAGAAAATCTCACTTGAGACTTTTTCGCTCACTGGGAAATCGCCAAGCTTGTAATCAAGGTAGCGCAAAGATTCTTGCAAATGTAGTGGGATAGGATAATGCACAGCTGTTGGGATACCTTGAGCGTTAAGCGCATTAAGCAAAGTTTCTCTTTTTTGCGCGCGGGATTTAAGCGCAGATTCATCAAGTGGCGCGCTTTCGCACAAAGAGTGAGAATCCACCAAACGCAAGGAATACTGCGCATACACGCTCACGCAGTTATTTGGCACAAAAGGCAAAATAAGGCGCGGATTAGAATCTGCACTTTGCGTAGCCCCGCTTTTTTGAGCGGATTCTAAAAACGCAGATTCTGACAAGCTCAAAGGTGCAAAGCCTTCATTATAGCGCTTTGCTAGCTCTTGACGCGTGGCAAGTTCAGATTCAAAGTATTTGAGTTTTGCATTCAATACCGCGCACTGCAGGGAATCTAGCCTTGCATTAAGCCCGATATATTTATGCACATAGCGCCCGATTTGCCCGTGATTGAGGATTGAAGCGATTTTGGAATCTAGCTCCTCATCGTTGCAAAATATCGCCCCGCCATCGCCATAGCACCCAAGCGGTTTTGAGGGGAAAAAGCTCGTTACGCCAATGCTCACAACGCCTTCCTTGCCTAAATTGCAACTTTTGCGCCCTTTATAAAGCGCGCCAAAGCTCTGACATGCATCTTCGATTACTGCGAGATTATGCGTTTTAGCGATTTCATTGATTCTATCCATATCCGCGGGCAAACCATACAAGCTCACAGGGATTATGGCTTTGGTTTGAGGGGTAATTGCTTCTTCGATTTTGTTTGGATCAATATTATAAGTGCGCTCATCAATATCCACAAATACCGGCTTTGCACCAAGTAGTGCTATCATCTCGGCTGTAGCGATGAAGGTAAAAGGCGTAGTTATCACCTCATCACCGCGCGTAATGCCAAGCGCCATAAGCGCCACCAAAAGAGAATCCGTCCCACTAGAAATCGCCTTTGCTCCCGCGCTTCCTACAAACTTCGCAAGATTAGATTCTAGCTCTTGCACGCTTTTACCCAAAATATAACTGCTAGATTCCAAAACTTCCGCCATGTGAGAATCTATATCCGCTTTATAGGCACTGTATTGGGCTTTGAGATTGATAAACTCAATGCGCTTTGTATTCATTAATAAGCCTTTTGTTAGATTTTTCAAGCAAATTCTACCAAAAAAGTATTAAAGTTTTTTGCGACTTTCCGATTTACACCTCAACCTATCGCAAGGACGCGGAGGAATAACTACAAGGAGTAACACATGGCTTTCCAAGTCAATACAAACATTAACGCACTTAACTCACATGTGCAAGGGGTCTTCACACAAAATAGCTTGAAAAGTTCTTTGGAAAAATTAAGCTCAGGTTTAAGAATTAACAAAGCAGCTGATGACGCGTCAGGTATGACGATTGCAGATAGTTTGAGAAGTCAAGCTAGCGCGCTAGGGCAAGCTATTAAAAACACAAATGATGGTATGGGGATTATCCAAATTGCGGATAAAGCGATGGATGAGCAAATCAAAATCCTTGATACAATCAAAGTAAAAGCCGTGCAAGCAGCACAAGATGGACAATCTACACAATCTCGTCAAGCAATTCAAGCTGACATTAAACGCTTGATTGAAGGTCTAGATATGATTGGTAATACAACCACTTACAACGGACAAGCTTTGCTTTCTGGTGCATTCTCTAATAAAGAATTTCAAGTGGGCGCGTATTCTAACCAAAGCATTAAAGCATCTATTGGTTCTACAACTTCTGATAAAATCGGTCAAGCGCGTATCGAAACAGGTCAGAATGTGACTTCAACTGGTGAAGTGAAAATTAAATTCATCAATGTTGATGGTATCAATGATGTCGAGCTAGAATCTGTAAAAATCTCTACTTCAGCAGGCACAGGTTTAGGAAACCTCGCAGAAGTTATCAATAAAAACTCTGATAAAACAGGTGTGCGCGCACAGGCAAATGTTATCACCACTTCAGATGACGCGATTAAAGCAGGATCACTTGGTGGCGTGGTGCTAAATGGCGTAACAATTGGTGATATCATCGGTATTAGAGATAATGACAGCGATGGACGCTTGGTGCAAGCAATCAATGCTGCTACTCAAGATACAGGTGTGGAAGCTTACACAGACAATCTTGGTCGCTTAAATCTACGAAGCACAGATGGACGCGGTATTAGCTTTGTAACAACAGGCGTGGTAAATCAACCCGGTGCAGGACAAGGCGGACAAGGACAACAAGGACAAGGTGCGCTTGCTATTGATACCGTTAATGGCGGACAAAATATCCAAGGAACAGTTAATAATGGTGTAGCTACAGGTGGTTCTATGAACCTTGGGCGTCTTTCACTTGTGCGCACAGACGCAAGAGATATCCTTGTAAGCGGAACAGGTGTGAGTGCTACAGGCTATAGCCCAAATCAAACCGTGGCAGAAGCTACTGTGAATCTTCGTGAAGTTACAGGCTCTTTTGGTGCGGATATCCGCTCTGCTGCTGGTGGTAACTACAATGGCGTATTTGCTGCTGAAGACAAAGGGCTTGGCGCTGGTGTAACAAGCTTACGTGGTGCGATGGTGGTAATGGATATCGCAGAATCTGCTACAAAAATGCTTGATAAAATCCGCGCTGACTTAGGTTCTGTACAAGGACAAATGGTGAGCACAGTAAATAACATTAGCGTTACTCAAGTGAATGTCAAAGCAGCTGAATCTCAAATCCGCGAAGTGGATTTCGCAGCTGAAAGCACAGAATTTAGCAAGCTCAATATCCTTGCTCAATCTGGTAGCTATGCACTTTCACAAGCAAACGCAGTGCAACAAAATATCCTAAGACTTCTTAACTAATCTTAAGAAAGTCTTTCAAAAGCTAGGGGCTTCCCCTAGCTCTCTTACAAATCCCCCTACAAAACCAAATCCCTAAAAATCCCTTTTTCTTAGCAATTTTTTATAACTCTATAGAATTTAAAAATAGATTCTCGCGCCACTTTGGACTGAAAGCGTAGAAGTGTAATTATTTGGCACAAGGTTATATTCCAAAGTTGTGAAAAGCCCTAGATTATGGATAAGATTAATTGACGCGCTCAAAGTGACATAATGCCCAAAAGTGCGCAAATCATAAGCCCTAAATTTATATTCTGTATTAAATTTCAAGCGCGCATCGTTTGAAAGCGAAACCCCAAGCACATTTGCAAGCAAAAAATCTGCTTTATTTTTGGTATTAAAATAAATTGTTGGCTCAAAGAGATAATAGGCAAACGAATTGCGCCCGATATTTTTTGACACACCCCCGCCAAAGGACGCATAAGCGCGCAAATGTGGTGTCAAAAACTGCCTTGAAGCACCCAAATCCATTCTATAAGAAAATGGCGTGAAAAATTTGCTCACGCCTGCAAATGAGCCGATGGATAGCAAGTGGCTTGATGGACTTGCAAAACTTGATTATTTTTAGAATCTAAGCCCGCATAAGCTAAGACTTTTAAAAACTCGATTTGCGCACCTTTCAAATATCCCAAATCATTATCCGTAATATCATGGTAAGTCAAGCGAAAATCAAGCCCTAGTGCATTTGTAGCATTGCGCGCATTGTGAGAATCTAACCTTGCGTGATAAAAATACATTGGACTTACGCGCAAACCTTGATTTGCCCCTAATGGCGAGCTAGGCGCGGGCGGTTGCAACGCAGTGCTTGCACCTAGATTGCTACGCTCTAGCGCAGCTTTGTGCGCAATATCGGTGTATTGCTCCTTTTCAAGCTTGCCCTTCATATACCAATACTCGCTCATTTCAATGCTAGATTCTAAAATAAATTGCTTTTGGTTGAGAGAAAGCACAGAATCTCGCGCTATAGTTTGGGGCTCAATTTTCCCTAATGCCACTTTCTTTGCCTTCCTCACATCGCCAAAACTCATATAGCGCTCATACTCAAGCAGTTTTGTGCGTTTACTTGGGCGAAAAGTCTCTTTTTCAATCAATCCTGCCTCATTAATGGCATGCAATGTTTCAGGCGGATTGACTTGATAGATAAACTTTTTGCGTAGATTTAGGCTCGGGCGCGCGACTTCAAGCAACCACAGCATATTATACGAGCAATTTTCATCAAAAAAATAATACCACGCCCACGCATCGCCAAGCTCCCAAATATGCCGATACATCTGCGCAATCTCATCACTTGTAAGATTTAGATCAAACTCCCAAATATCGCGGTTTTCAGAATCCCGATATTCTTTAATCTTGTCGTAATATGGCAAAATCGAGTAACGCCCCTCATAAAAGCCCAGCAAGCCTTTATACGCAAACGCAAGACCATTTTCGCTTTTCTCATCAGCGGCAGCTTGGTAATTGATTGCAAAAGAGAGCAAGCGCGAGTTAAAGCCGGAATTTAGCAATAAAAATGTATGCCCAAACATCGAAGCAGGCGAGTTAATATGCGCGGAAGGAAAAATAAGCGTGGCACTTTTTGGATTGACATAATCGCGCATTTGGTGGAATTCCTCGCATTCTACTTGCGGAAGATTCTCAAAATTTAGCACAGAATTAAGATAAAAAAAGCGCGCAGGAAAGCGACAAATCGCGTGATAATCTTGCTTTTTTGCCGAACGGCGTGGCAGTGAAGTCACCGCGGAATCCAAAAGCGCATTTGTTTTTGAAACCTTTTCTTCAAAATCTTTTGGCACTTCCACCAAATCTATTGGCGTATAAAATGCCTTGATAGTAGCGATAAGCTCAGCCTCCGCGTCCTTTTTGCCATTTGGCGCGTAAAAAAATTCTAGCGAATCAATCTCGCTTTCCCACCTGCCAAAATGAAGCAAATCTCGCCATTGCTTAGAATCTGCAAGCTTGAGCTCTAGGGCTTTGTTGATAGGATTTGTAGATTCTATTCCATTAATTGTATCACCTTCGCGGGAATGAATCCCGCTCGGCTCCGCTTCGCGTGCATACTCGGGGTTTTTTTGATTTGTTAGATTTGTAGATTCTGTAATGCTGTTTGGTTGATGAGATTCTATGTCATTAATTGTATCACCTTCGCGGGAATGAATCCCGCTCGGCTCCGCTCCACTGCGTTGCGCGCTCATACTCGGCGTTTTTTGGTTGCTTAGATTTGTAGATTCTGCAATGTTTTTTGGTTGATAAGGTTTAGAATCCGCCAGCAGTGGAGGAAAGAGCGAAATAAAAAGAAGCCAAAGAAAAAAGAGTTTGGGAAATTTCATCATTATTTATAAAGTAGTGTGTAAAAGCGCCCCATTTTGCAAGTATTTTTGCGTAATGAGGGCTTTTAAAAAATTAAAGTGTAGCTACGCCGCCTAGCACATCAGCCATTTGAGCGTCTTTGCTTGCGTAAAGTTTATTGTAGTTTTCTTGCAATGCTACTTTGAAGCCTTCTTTATCCTCAACTTTTAGAAGCTCTACTAAAGTATCAAGTGACTCGCCCTTGCCTTGCGCGATTTCTTTAGAAAGTTGGTCCATATTTGAAGCCACAAATTCTTGTGTGCGTGTATCCATTACGAGACCTTCATTTTTACAACCAAGCGTTCCTGAAGTGATACCAAAAGTTTGATTCCAAAGAGTTGAGTTTGTTGTAAGTTGTAAAATATTCCAAACAAGCCCTTTTTTGTCAATCAAATATGATCCAAGACCACAACCTGTATTCGAGTTTGCCGCAGCAAATGTGCCACTTACCAATGTGCCTGCTAGGGCTAAACTTACTAGAACTTTTTTCATTGTCCTGCTCCTAAAATAGATTTTGAAAGCTTAAAGCTTTCGGGCGTGCATTGTGCCAATTCTTTACTTAAAAATAGATTTTACAATTTCAAGCATCGCATTGCATTTGCTAAGGCTATCAGCGCCACGCCCACATCGCCAAAAACTGCTTCCCAAATATTTGCCAAGCCAAAAAGCCCAAGCACGATAAACGCGCCTTTGACTGCAAGCGCGAAAATAATATTTTGATAAATGATGATTTTTGTTTTTTTAGCGATTTTTATGCTTTTTAAAAGCGTGCCAAGAGAATCATTTAGCAAAATCACATCAGCATTTTGATGACTTATATCACTTCCCCCACCCATAGCGATCCCAACATCAGCAAGCGCTAAAGTCGGCGCGTCATTGATTCCATCGCCTACAAAGGCAACTTTGCCTTTGCCCTTATTTTGAACGCGTGCTTTTAATTCAGAAAAAATCCTTGACTTATCTTGTGGCAATAAGGAATGATAATACTCACAACCTAGCTTTTTTGCCACCACTTCGCATGGATATTTCCCATCGCCACTTAGCATAACGCATTCTATGCCCATATTTTTGAGCTCATGTAGCACTTCTATCGCGTCATTTTTAAGCTCATCAGCAATTAGAATATAGCCCAAATAGCTTTTATCCACGCTAATATGTATCACGCTTCCTTCCACATGGCAGGTATTATGCAAAATATCAAACTTATGCAAAATCTTATCATTTCCCGCGATTATCTCGTGATTATCACATACAGCGCGCACACCAAGCCCGGAAAGCTCCTCATACTCGCTCACATGGTGCGTGTGGGAAAGCTCCTCATACGCGCTTTTGATAGATTGTGCGATGGGGTGATTTGAGAGATTATGCGCACACAGGGCGTAATGCAAAACATCATTTTTACTATAGCCTTGAGCAGGGAAAATATCAATCACCTTAAAAACGCCCTTTGTGAGCGTGCCGGTTTTATCAAACGCGATGAGAGAGAGCTTACTTAGCGCCTCAAGGTAGTTTGAGCCTTTTAAAAGCGCACCATTTTTACTCGCTGCGCTTAATCCCCCAAAATAGCCAATCGGCACAGACACCACCAGCGCACAAGGACAGCTCACCATCAACACCACAAGCGCGCGGTGAATCCACTCTTCAAAAGATTCCCCAAAAACAAGTGGCGGGATAATCGCAATAAGCACAGCAAGCGCAAGCACGATAGGTGTGTAATAGCGCGCAAAAGTGGTGATGAAATTTTCTGTATAAGATTTTTGCGAAGAAGCATTTGTGATAAGCTCGGTAATTTTAGCAATTTGGCTTTTTTCAAAAGGGCGCAAGATTCTAAGCTTTATCGCACTTCCTAGCGCAATTGAGCCAGAAAGCACTTCAGAATCCTTGCTAAAATCACAGGGCAGAGATTCCCCGCTAATTGCCGCGCAGTTAAAACTCGCGCTAGATTCTAAAAGCGTGCTATCACAAGGCAGCATTTCTCCCGCATACAGCACGATTTCATCACCCACTTTCAATTCCTTTGGATCAATATCCTCAACCTGTGCGCCTTCAATTTTATGCGCGATGGTTGTTTGGTCCAAAGTAGCGGCGTTTATTGTGTCTTTTGACTTTTTCACGCTCACATCTTGCAGATATTCCCCCGCGGAAAAAAACAGCATAATACTCACCGCCTCTTCCCACGCACCAATGCAAAATGCCGCAATGGACGCGCTTAGCATAAGCACATTTTCATCAAAAAACTCTTTTTTCTTAAAACTCCTTAGCGCACCCAAAAACACATTGCGCCCGCTTACAAGGTAGATCCCAACCCAAAAAATATGAAAAAACACCTCATAATTTTGCGCGCCTTCAATATAGTGAAACACCCAAAGCGACGTCAAAAACAGCGCCACCAAACCAAGAAGCAAGAAAAACTGCGAATTAAAAAAATAAGTCTTTTCCTTTTTCTCACTCAAAGTCACATCTGGCTCTAGGCGCGCAATGAGCGCTTTTATAGATTCTATATCATCGCAGTCAATTTGCAAAGTATTAAGCGCAAAAGAAAGTTTGACTTCGCGCACACCCGGCGCATTTTTGAGCTCTTTTTCAATCTTTGCAGCACAAGAAGCACAATCTAAATTTTTTATAAAAAATGTCTGCATAAATCTGTCCTTAAAGTAAATCTCATAGAATCTTGCAATCTTGCAAATCCCGCAATTTCGCGTGCCAAAATGGCGGTGAGATTCTCATTTTCCCTTAAAAATTAGAATAATTCTTAAGAAGCCTCGCATTATATGATTTTTGGGTAAAAATCGCGCAATTGTTTTTCTCTAAGATTCTAAAATCTCTCTAATTAGCATAATAATCGCGCTTTCACACGCTTGCTTTTGGATACTTGTGCGCGTCCCTTTGAAGCAATGGCGCTCGATTTTTGCGCCTTTATTTTTGCCCTGCACACTTATAAACACAAGCCCTACAGGCTTTTGCGCACTTCCGCCCAGCGGTCCTGCAATCCCACTTGTCGCAAGCGCAATATCCGCGCCACTTAGCTCTAGCGCGCCTTTAGTCATCTGTCCAACGACAGATTCACTCACCGCACCAAAAGTTTCTAAACTTTGAGAATCCACCTTAAGCCACTTTTGCTTTATCGCGTTTGCATAGCTTATCACGCCTCCATCAAAGACTTCTGACGCGCCACTAAGTTTGGTAAATTGATACGCCAAAAGCCCGCCGGTGCAACTTTCGGCGGTGGTGAGTTTGAGATTTTTTGCTTTTAAGAGATTGAGCGCGATTTGTGGCAGACTTTCGCCAAAAAGCGCTTTTGAGCCAAAGAGCGCCAAAACTTCCGCGCAAAATCCTTTCAAGCCAGAATCATTTGAGCCAGCGCGCGGTTCATCATTTTCACGCGCACAAAGCAAAGAATCCTTTTCCTCTAGCACCACACCAAAACGCTGTGCTTGCCTATTGAGCAGGATTTTTGCACTTTGAGAATCCACACCTAATAAAAGTAAATTTATCTTGCGCATTTTAGATTGTTTCATTTTTTACCTCCGCATACAAAACTTCTAATTTTAAAAGCTATTTTAAGTAACAACTTTTTGTTAAATGATACCATATTAGCTTATTTGAATTACAAGGAGTGAGCATGTCTAAGGAAAAGCAGTTGGTTATCCGCCCGGAGAATGAGCTTGATTTAAAAGAAGTGTATAAGGCTAAAAATGGTCGCATGAAAGAGAGCTTTTACGAGCAAGAATTGCAAAAACTTCACATTGAATTATGCAAGTTGCAAAATTGGGTGAAAAAGTATGATAAAAAAATCGCCATACTTTTTGAAGGGCGCGATGCAGCGGGGAAAGGTGGCACAATCAAAGCATTGAAAGAACATCTAAATCCGCGTGGTTGTCGCACGGTGGCACTTCCTAAGCCAAGCGAGGTAGAGCGCACAGAATGGTATTTCAAACGCTATATTTCAACATTGCCAAGCGGTGGGGAAATCGTCTTTTATGATCGTAGCTGGTATAACCGCGCGGGTGTGGAGCGCGTGATGGGCTTTTGCTCACAAGAGCAGTATAAAGAGTTTATCACGCAAGTGGCGAATTTGGAGCATATGCTAATCGCAAGTGGGACGATGATTTTTAAATATTTCCTTGATGTGGGGAAAGATGAGCAAAAACGCAGAATCTTGCGTCGCAAAACTGATCCGCTTCGCATGTGGAAGCTAAGTCCGATTGATGATAAATCGCTAAGCTTGTGGAATGAATACACCGAAGCATTTGAAAAAATGTTTGCGCGCACGCATACGCATTTTTGCCCGTGGATTTTGGTGAATACCAACGACAAAAAGCGCGCAAGGCTCAATATCGCGCGCGATTTGCTAAGCAAAATCGATTATGAAGAAAAGGATCAAACGCGCGTATGCCTTTTGCCTGATCCGCATATCGTGTGGCAGTATTCTGAATACCAACACCACAGCGATGACCCAACGCAGGAGATTCTAAGGCAGTTTAAAGAGCGCAAAAAGGCTGAAAAATCCCAAAAGAAAAAAGACAAAAAACTTCAAGCCAAAGAGCAAAAAGAGTTGAAAATCTTAAAAGCAAAAGAGCAAGAGGTGAAAAAAGAGCTTGCAAAAAGTGGAAAAGATTCTAAACAAAAAGAGCTCAAAGCGCCTAAAGAAAATAAAGAATCTAAGGCAAATCAAGAGAGCAAAGCTAAAGATTCTTAAAAATAGCGCAATAAAATCTCTTTAAGAAAATCTCGCAACCTTAATTGCCTTCTTAATTGCTTCTTTAGTTGCGCTTATTGCGTTAAATTAAGGAAGCTAAAGGCAAGCGGGATTTTCACTTTTGCAAATTAGAGAATCTAAGCTTTTTTAAAACGCATTTTTTCTCTTTCACTTTTTATCCCCCCCCCCAGCCACGCGCTACCTTTAAAATTTCTCTACAAAAACGCTATAATTTCTTTTAAAAATTTTTAGGAGAGAGGCGATGCAATCCCGCAAAATGGCATGGGCATTTTTACTATTAGCCATAGCTTTGGAAGTGAGTGGCGTAAGCATGCTAAAAGCTTTGCAAAATCCGATATACGGGAAAATCACAATGATTGTATTTGTGAATTTTTCTTACTTTTTTATGGCATTAGCACTGCGTCAAATCGCCCTTGGCGTGGCATACAGCGTGTGGGAGATTCTAGGGCTTGTGGGCGTGCTGGCAATTAGCTTTTTGTTTTTTAACCCACATTTAAGCACACAGCAATATTTTGGCATTGTCGTTGGCTTTGTAGGCATTATTTGTATTATTGCTGGTGAAGAGCATTAGAAAGATTTAAGGGGGATAAATGGGCTTTTTGATGATTGTATTTTCTGGAATCTTAGATGTGCTGGCAAATCTTTGCTTGCAAAAATCGAATGGATTTAAGAATCTTATTTGGGGCATTAGCGCACTTGTGCTCGTAGATGTGGCGTTTTTGCTTTTAGCGTATGCAGTGAGTTTTGGCATTGCATTGCCTATTGCTTACACGCTGTGGGGTGCTATTGGGATTTTAGGTTCAGTGCTTGGGGGCTATGTGTTTTTTAAACAAAAGCTAAAGCCTATCGGCTATGTAGGCGTGGTGCTTGTAATAAGCGCGGTTTTGTTGCTAAATCTCTAAGTTAAGAATCTTTACAGATTGCTTCAGCTCTGCCTCGCAGTGACAAATTAAAAAACTTGCAAACCAAACAACACTAACAAAGGCAGAAATCCAAACAACTATAAAAGGTGGAATGTGCGCTAGCGAGACGATACAAATTAATGAAATACGCTATTGCTTAATGCCTAGCAAGGTTTCTATCATTCTATCAATGGTTGTTATCACCTTGGCATTTGCTGCGTAGCCGCCTTGGAATTTGATGAGATTTACCATCTCTTCATCAATGCTTACTTGAGAAATCGCTAAATGCTCCTTTTTCACCGCCGCCAAAACAGAATCTTTTGTCTCTTTTGTGCGTTGTGTGGATTCTGTTTGCGTAGCCACGCGCCCTGTGAGCGTTTGGAAAAACTCCGTGATACGCATATTTTTCTTTTCAAACTTATTGACATAAAAATCCACATTCTCATATTGAAGCTGCTGCATCATATTTGCCACTTCAAAATTCCCATTCACAGGCGCAAGCCACGGACGGATAAGGGTAGAATCTTTCTCATACTCTCGATTAAGCGCAATATCTTTTGCATTTGAGCCTTCAAAAAATTTATTTAGCCCAAATGCGCCTGTGAAGTTGCTCCCATTGTCTTTAATCGCGATATACAGCCCTTTTGAAGGATCTTTTGCTTGGATTACAAATTCCCTTGAAACATTATCAAAAGACGCCTCAAAGTAGTCATCAACATCATTGAGTGGGTTATTGTCTTTATTGTCATCAGTGCTGGCGTTGATGGCATTGACGACATCATTCATTGAAGTAATGCGATTTATCTCAATAGTCTTTCGCACCATCTCCTCGCCCGTAGTGCCATAAACGATAATATCAAAACTCCCTTCTTTGATATTATAATTCGTATCGCTCAAAGCCGTTGTGCGCCACACATCAAGCTTATCACTTTTGACAACCTTTGAGGCACTTTGCGCATAGATGGCATTTGTCGCTTCGATAAAGCCTTTTGAAAATACATCAAGCTGGTTGATATAATCTTGGATTTTACCCACCGGTGTGCCTTCCACCCCCGAGCTATACAGCGCGATGAGCGAGCCAGCTTTGCCTTGATTGATTTTATCTGTGATTTCGATGGTTTTAAAATCATCACCTTGAAAATACACACGACTAAGATTCTGCGCGTTATTTTCTTTATTCAAAATGATAGGGTGATACATCGCTCCATCTACGATATTAAAGCCATGCCCGATATTTAGCACATATTCATCATCAAAATCCGCGCGCATTGGGTGGATCGCATAATCGCTTCTTAGGTGGTTTTTAAACACATTCGCGCCGATAAGCGTTTGAAGGTTAAACTCAAGTTCATCGCGTCTATCGCGCAATTCATTTGCTTGCTTGAGCTCTAAACCATCTTCCATTTCTTTAAGTTTTTTATTGATTTCTGCAATTTCTTTGGCATTTTGATTGACTTCTTTTACCACGACTTCTAGTTCATCGCTTGCCTTTTTTTGCAGGATTTCAAGCCGTCTGCGCGTGTCTGTGATATTTTGGGTGAGCGTTCTAGCATCTTTTGCTAGGACTTGCTTTTGGGCTGGATCACTGGAATTTTTAGCTAAATCTTTCCATGAGTTAAAATACTGCTCTAGGTCATTGTAGATTCCCACGCCATCGACTTCTGGGAAAAACGCGCTTGCTTCGCGCAAAAAAGTAAAATGTGTGTCATAAAACTGCGCTTCTTCATTTGCCCTGCGGTAGCGCGAGAAGACAAATTCATCGTGGATTCTTGCGATTGTCTCAATGCTCACGCCACGCCCAAGATTGTAGTCTTGGTGGTAGATTGGGCGTTCTGGGCGCACGACTACTTTTTGTCGGCTGTAGAATTCATCGCTTGCATTTGAGATATTATTTCCCGTTACATCTACCATCACCTGATGGGCTTGCAAGCCCGTGTAGGAGGTGTTAAGAGAAGAGAGAATCCCGCCCATTTGCCTTTTCCTTAAGCTTTAGTTTGCAAAAGCTGACTTGACGCCCTGCTTTTGTTGTAACCATTTTCTTCATGTGGCACAAGGCGCATAAGCAAAGAAGTGTAAAACTCTGAAACCGCATACACACTTTGCGCATACGCACTATTGAGCTTTTTAAGCTCTTTGAGCGCATCACGCATAGAATCTAACCCCGCATCAACTTCTGCTGAAAGTAAATCGGCAAGCTCTTTTTGCGGATTATCCTTTAAAAGCTGGTGCATTTCTTGCTGCATAAGGGATTTTTTTTGCTCGAAAGATTTGATAAGCGCATTTTTTGTCTCATTGCGCGCGAAAATCGCCTCATTATTAGCGACTTGTATATCGGCAATGTCATCTTGAGTGAGTTTGATGAGCTCTTGCAAATCTGTCGTTGCGCCCTGTAAATATTGCTCTAACATATTTTCTCCAAGCACCCCTACCACAGAGTTTGCAGGCTCTCATTATATGGAAGGGATAGTTTTTAAATATTAAGCAAGTCTTGTGCCATTTTCCTTGAAGTTTTGTCCATATCAAGCTTGTAGCTACCATTTGCTATTTGCTCTTTGATTTGGCTTACTCTATCAGCATTTACGCTTGCTACATTTGCAAGTGCGTTATTTTCGCTAGTTTCAGCATTTTGCGTATATGCACGCTGTAAATCTTTGTTGCCTTGCAGTGAATTTGTCGCTGCGAGATTTGCATTTATGCCTGTAATCATCTTTCGTCCTTTTTTGTGGATTTAATGCTTTTTAGATTTTGTTTAAAACAAACTCAAATCGACTAAAACTTTTTTTCTTAAAGCTTTAGTTGATATATTTGTTTAGCTCCTTTTTAAAGTCGCCAACACTCGTCGTTCCGCTACTTTGCGCGCCTTCAAAAAGCGGGGCTTTAGAATCCCTATAGGTATAAACCCCAAGCAACGCCAATGCATACAAAAATAAAAAAAAGCTCACGCATGGCACAAGCCAATTTTTAAGCCCTTTTTCCATTTACGCCCCCTTAATTTCGCGAGATTCTATAGCCATTGTAAAATGCTTTCTTTAAGCTTACTTATCCCAAGATTTGTATTTTGGCTTATTTTTTTCTCAAATAACGCCAAAATCTTTGGGTGCAATGCCACATTTTCGCGCCCAAGCTTTTTACATTCCGCAAGGATAGATTCAATGGCTTTCTTATCGTCTAAAATTGTAAAGCCCTTAGAATCTTTAGAATCTCGCCCTGCTTTAGAATCTTGAGAATCAAGTTTGAGCGCCTTTGCCACGATAGGCGCAAATTTACTCCACTCCGCAGTCGAGCAAAGCACAAATTTCGCCGCTTTAGATTCACGCCCTTTTGCGTTTGCAAACTCCTTGTACGCCTTAATACCACAAGCAGTGTGAGGATCGATTAGTATTCCATGCAAAAACGCCTCTTGTATCAACGCCTCGCATTCGCTATCATTGCAAAAACTCGCGCCAAACTCATTCTGCAACAACGCCAATTCGCTAGCTTTCAGCGTATAGATTCCCTCTTTTTCAAGGCTTTGCATACATTCCCTCGTGCGCTCTGCACCAAAAAGCTCAAACAATACTCGTTCCACATTTGAGCTTTTCAAAATATCCATCGCTGGGGAATCCGACTTGATTAACGCGCGATTGCGGATATCATAAATCCCTGTGGTTATAAACTCATAGAGAATCTTATTTGGGTTTGACGCGCTTATGAGCTTAAGGAAAGGGATTCCAAGCTTTTTGGCATAAAATGCACCCAAAATATTGCCAAAATTCCCACTAGGCACAATCGTATTCACGCCTTCACCAAGTGCTATTTCACCACTTCTCACAAGCTCGCAGTAATTCCAAATGTGATAAATTATCTGAAAAACCACACGCCCAATATTCACAGAATTTGCCGCGCTAAGATGCAAGCCCTTTGCCTGTAGTGCGCTTTTAAAGCCTTCATCTTTCAAAAGATTTTTTAACGCATTTTGCGCAGTGTCAAAATCCCCTTCAATGCCTATGACTTTAAGATTTTCGCTTCTTTGCGTCACCATTTGTAGGCGTTGCACATCTGAAGTGCCATTTTGCGGATACAAGCACACAACCTTGACATTTTGAGAATCCGCAAACGCTTCCAAAGTCGCTGGTCCCGTATCGCCACTTGTCGCGCACAAAATAAGATACTCGCGCTTATTCTCTTTTGCCAAAGCATTGATAAGCACCCCAAAAGGCTGCAATGCCATATCCTTAAAAGCGCGCGTAGGTCCGTGATAAAGCTCTGAAATAAATAAGCAATCATCATATTTTTTTAGCGCAAGTGGGGCGTTTGTGGTGGCAAAAGTATCAAATTTTTCATAACTTTTTAGCGCAGATTCTAATAATTTTTCATCAATGCCCAAATCTAGCAACTCAAAAACACGCTTGCAAAGCGCTTTATAAGAAAGTGTCGTCAAATGCGCCAACTCGCTAGAATCTATCTTTGGCACAGAGCCTAGCGTAAAAAGCCCGCCAAAGCTCGCTGATGGGCTTAATAACGCCTGCAAAAAATCCATATTCGCAACTTCGCCTTCTCCTCGAGTTTGCAGTAATTTTGTCATAATTTTTACCCTTTTTTGGAATAATAGCGCGCTTAAAGCCTTTGTTTTTAAAAAGGCGCAATTCTACCATAAAAGGATTATTCTCATGAAAAAACTCTTTAAATTCACTCTAGGCGTTGTGTTTGCTTTCGCGGTGGGCGCGATTTTTAGCGCATGTGGCGAAGATTCTAAAAAGCAAGAAGTAAGCGCGTTGGAGCGCATTAAACAGCGTCAAGAGGTATTTATCGGCGTATTTGGCGATAAGCCACCATTTGGCTATATTGATTCTCAAGGGGAAAACGCAGGCTTTGATGTTGTCCTTGCAAAGCGCATTGCAAAGGATTTGCTAGGCGATGAAAAGAAGGCAAAATTCATCGTTGTAGAAGCGGCAAATCGCGTGGAATTCCTGCGCTCAAACAAAGTAGATATCATCATGGCAAACTTCACAAAAACGCCTGAGCGCGAAAAAGTCGTGGATTTTGCAAAGCCTTATATGAAAGTCTCTTTGGGCGTGGTGAGCAAAGATGGCGCAATAAGCGATGTCAAAGAGCTTGAGGGCAAAACTTTGATTGTCAATAAAGGCACGACAGCGGATTTTTACTTTAGCAAAAATTTCCCAGAGCTAAAGATTCTCAAATTTGAGCAAAATACAGAGGCTTTTGCTGCATTGAAAGACGGCAGGGGCGATGCGCTCGCGCATGATAACACGCTACTTTTTGCATGGGCGAAGGAAAATCCGAGCTTTAAGGTTGGCATTAAAGAGCTAGGCGAAAATGATGTTATCGCGCCAGCGGTGAAAAAGGATAATAAAGAATTGCTTGAGTGGCTAGATTCTGAAATTTCTGCGCTTATTGAAGAGGGCTTTTTGCTTCAAGCGTATGAAAGCACGCTAGCGCCTGCTTATAGTGATGAAATCCACGCAAGCGATGTGGTGTTTTAGCGCGCTATTCCTTTTAATGTATCACTTGTAAGGGCAAAGCCCTTACAAGCTCCGCTCCAGCTTCGTTACACTTCGCTTGCGCGCTCACACTCGGCGTTTTTTAGTTGATAGGATTTGTAGATTCTGCCACCTTGCTTTGTGGTTTAGAATCTTATTCCATTAATTGGTATCGTCTCAGCGGGAGTGAATCCGCTTCGCGTGTTATTTTTGATTGGTTGGAATTTTTAGAATCCCTTAGCGATTATCAATTTTTTCTGGATACAAATCATGGTTTAAAAGCCTGTGTTGCGCCATTTGCTCGTATTTTGTATTTGGGATTCCATAATTTACATATGGATCGATGCTAATGCCCCCGCGCGGGGTAAATTTCCCCCAAACTTCTAAATATTTTGGCTCCATGAGCTTAATCAAATCTTTTGCGATAATATTTATACAATCCTCGTGGAAATCCCCATGGTTGCGGAATGAGAACAGATAGAGCTTGAGCGATTTAGATTCCACCATTTTAATCGCTGGAATATAGCTAATATAAATGCTCGCAAAGTCCGGCTGTCCTGTAATGGGGCAAAGCGAGGTAAATTCTGGGCAATTAAATTTCACAAAATAATCCACCTCAGGGTGCTTGTTTTCAAAGGTTTCAAGCACTTGCGGGCTGTAAGTTTGCGGATAGCTGACATTTTTTGCACCTAATAAAGAAAGAGAACTTTTGGAATCTATTCCATTAGATTGTATCGTCTCAGCGGGAGTGAATCCCGCTTCGCCTCCGCTCCACTGCGTTGCGCGTTCATACTCGGCATTTTTTGGTTGATGAGAATCTTTAGAATCTAGCATATTTGCTCCTTTTGTAGGGTTTTTATGTGCGTTAGGATTTTCTTTGCCTGAAGTCTATTTGCGCGCTTTTTTTCTGCAAGATTCTGCGCATTTTTTATACTTTCCATCTCGCGTGTAAGGTAGGATAGTGCTTCATTAGCGATATTATTTTGCAAAAAAAGTTTTTGTAAAAATTCCTCAAAGCAAAATGCGCGATTTAATAGCTCTCTGATATTTTCAAGGCTTGGTTCAAAAAGTGGGAATTTTTCATCTTTGCTAAAAGTGCGCACGCCGCGCCAAATAAGAGAATCTAGCTCGGCGCATACAAAGCTAATGGCGTTGCTAAAATTTGTATGTAAAAGCGTCTCAAGCGCGGAAGTTTTAGCGCTAAGTTTTGTTTGTGCGTGCGAAAAAATATACGAAGTTTGCGCGCTAAAATTTTGCGCCAAATCCGCTAAATCCATCAAATCCTGCCCCAGATTCTCTTGTAATTCCTCATTTTGCGCGTTTTGCCACTCCAAAAACGCATTTGCAAAAAGTTTTTCTAACTCCTTAAAAGTAATCTTTTTTGCCTCTCTAAAAAACTCACTTTGGGAATCAAACTTACGCAAAAGCGTGTCCTTTGGCAGCGTGGGGACTTCCTTTGTGACAAAAAAAGATTTTTTTATGCCAAGCGTATTTTTCTTTTCTCTCAAAAATTCCATTTTTTCTTTCAAAACGCCCGCAAAAATCGCACGAGAAAGGCTATCAAGCAAAGAATCTGCAAGATTATACACCTTCAAACACTCCTCTTGCGCCTTTTTTGCAAGTGGATTTTGAGAAGCAAAAAGCGCAATTTGGGAATCTAAAAATTTTTCATAATCACACAGCGCGTAATTTTTCCCACGCAAAAAGCTCACAGAATCTAAAAGCAAGGCTTTAAGCGCGTTTATAATGCTTACTTTGCGCGCACTTTCGCGCAGTGGGATAAGCGCGCCATTGATAAAGTCCAAAACGCTTTGCATATTAGAATCTGCAAATTTTTGATCCTGCAATTGCAAACTTTTAAGATTTTGCGCGCGCTTAGATTCAAGCGCATCTTTTGCAGAAATCGCCACAATCTCGCTAAAAATCCCGCTAAACGCGCTCTTTGCGTATTCAAGGCTTGTCTGCACTTCAGATTCATTTTTGAGCCTATCTTTTTGGTTAAGCACGCAAAGCGCCTTTGTGCTGTATTTTTTGATATGCGTGTTTAAAATTTCTTTCTCGCTTAATTTGCCGACATTATCAATAAGGCTCAGCCAAATAACCCCATCAACTTCCTCCAGCAAGGCATTTGTCGTGTCTGTGTCGTTTTGATTTTGTGAGTTAAAGCCCGGTGTGTCAAAAAAGCTCATTTCTTTGAGAATCTCAATTGGCGCAAAGAGCTTGTAAGAAGCGATTTTCTCATTTTCTTGTGGGGAAATTTGCTCCAAAACCTCCAAACTTTCAAACGCATTTGAACCATCTTTGTAAAGAATCTCTAAACACAAATGCTTGCCATAGCTTATTTCGCACACTTTTGAGGTGAGAGGAATAATCCCACTTGGCAAAAATTCCTCCCCAAAAAGCGCGTTTAAAAAAGTGCTTTTTCCACTTGAAAACTGCCCGATAACCGCGATTTTGAGCTTAGAATCTATTTTTGCTTGCAAACGCGCTAAAATCTGCGTGCTTTTTGTATCTAGTAATTGCAAATTTTCCAAAAGATTTTGCGTCTGCAAAATAAGCGCTTGCAACTCTTGTGCGTGCGCATCAAATTGTGTGTCAAAATGTGTGTTATGCGCGCTAGGATTCTGAAGCTCTTGCGTATTTGTAGCGGATACAGAATCTAAATTTTGAGCATTTTTAAAAGCACTTAATTCAGCGATAAATCTTTCCAAAATATCCATTTACGCCTCCAAAAACGCCCGCAGAGAATCTAGCTTGTGGCTAATGTTTGAAAGATTTTCTTGCAACGCGCCCATCTCTTTTTCTAAATTTTTATTTTTCCCTTCCTCGCGCCTTGCAAGAGTTTGATTTAAAAGCGCGTTTGTATGCGCGATTTGCTCTTCATACGCTTTGTAGGCATTTTGCGCGATGGAGTCAAAAAACGCAAGATTTTCGCTCTTTATCTGCGCACTTTTTTCAAAAATGATTTTTTCAAACTCTAAAAAAACTTCCTCAAAAGCCTTTTGTATAGGCGCTTGAAACTCCCTTGTTTTCGCATATTTTGCAATTTGTGCGCTTAAGTTTTTAGCAAAAAGTTCCACTTGAGAATCTTTAGCATAAAAGCTAAAATTTGGCGCGTTTAAAAGTTCAGATTCTCCCACAAAGCCTTCATTTTGAAGCGCTTGAAGTGTTTGAGAAATTTTGGCGTTAAGATGAAATTTAAAGCCCCGCGTAGTGTCTGCAAAAATATCTTTCAGCCCAATAAGCAAAGAATCTTGCAAAAGCTCCACTTCAAACGCGCGCTTTTGCGCCCTATCATAAGCAATATTGCCACAAATGCGCTCGCACAACCGCTCCCTTTGGCTTTGCAAATTTGTATTGATGGCATTTTGCATTGTATTAAGGGCATTTTTTAGCTCCTCAAACTTTGCTAAAATCGCCTCTTTTGCGCTCTTTGCCTGTGAATGCAGAGAATCATTTTGCGCTTTAATCTCTGAAATTTTTTCTTGCAATTGAATATCTGAAGCAAAAAGCAAGCTAGATTCTAGCTCCAAATCCGCTTCTTTCTCCCTCACAAGCTTTTGCAATGCATTGAGCGCAAGATAAAGCATATCACGCGATTTTAGGCTATTTTCCCCAAAAAGCAAGGTTTGCAAATACTGCTCGATTTCTAAAATCCCTGTTTTTTCTAGCGCAACTTTTGGCGTGCGCGCGCTATCATTTATCCTATGTAAAAGCGCATCATGCCCACAAAGCGGGATAAAAGTAATGCGCGAAAGCATTTCTGAAACATCAATTTTTGCTGAAAGCTTGGCAATTTGCGCGCGCAGGCTTTGCTTTGTGTAATTTAGACTTTGCTCTAATTCTTTTTGACTAATCAAATCCGCGCGTGTCAAAACCACAAGCAAACGCGAAATATTGCGCTCGCTCAAAGTCTCCAAAATAAAATCAATATCAGTCTGCGTAGCCGCACAGCTGGCATTCATCAAATGTATCAACAAATCACAATGCACCAAATAGCTTTTTGTGATCTCCTCTCGCTTTGTGATAGGATCATCAAGCCCGGGTGTATCGACAATAGAGACATTTTGTTCTAAAAATTTTAGCGGCAAATTTATGCGCACCTCGCGCACAAGATTACAAAATTTATCTTTATGATTAGCCGAAGTATAAGCGCTTAGGGAATCTAAAGAGATTTCCTCAACGCGCGGAGGCTCAGTAAGATAGCCCGCAAGATTTGTGTTAAAAAGTTCCTGCGTCTCTTTGACAAACTGCCTAATATCCGCATCTTTTTGCGCGCATAATTCCTCCCATTCCCCCCTACTCCAAAAGCGCACTTGAGCGCAATTTTTCGCGCCATATTGCAAAATTGTGAGATTTGCAGTTTCTGGGATTGTGGAAGTGCTTAAGATTTCTTCACCTAAAAGCGCGTTTAAAAAAGTGCTTTTCCCCGCACTCAAAACCCCGCTCACACCGATACTAAAATGCCCATTTGTAAGATTTTCTATAATAGATTCTATGGCTTTGGTGGTTTTCTTATCTTCAAACTGCGTATTTGTAAAAAGTGCCTGAATCTCCCTTGCAATAATAAAAAACTGCTCTTTTATCTCACTTGGTTGCAAAAGATTTTCTTGCAAAAGATTTTTGATTTTTTTCTGCATTGCAATAATATGCGCTTCCTCGCAAATTTGGGCGTTTTGGATTTTTTTTAGCGCAGAATTTATTGCCAAAAGCGCGGGAGATTCTAATTTTGGCAAAATTTCTTGGCTAGATTCTGCAATGCGTGAAAGATTTTGCGCATTAAGCACTTGGCCTAATTGCGCAAAAAGTTCTTTTATCACTTCACTTTGCAAATACTGCGCGTTTAAATCTTGGCTAAAAGCTAGCAAAATGGCGAGCTGCTCATTTTTGCAAGTAAAAAGTTTTGCTGGAATCTCTTTGCTAGTTTGAGGATTGTGGCGTGTTTGGCTCATTTTGGCTGGGTTGTTTGAGAGAGGATTTCTAAGCGACGCTCAATCACGCTCAATTGGTATTGCAAAAAATTTATCACCATTTCAAGTTGCTTGTTTGACTGCAAATTTTGCTGATTAAGCCCTTCAAACAGCACAAGCAAGCGCTCTTGGAGGAGCGAAAGGAATTGCACTTCATCGCTTAACGCTTCTTGGCGCTTTGGCTCATTGATGACTGAAAGGACGGAGGGCGCAAACTCGCTTGGAGTTTTTGACGCGTTTTGGTGATTTAGTGTGTGGCTTAATGTGTGATTTGGCGCAAATGGTGCAATGTGTGGCTGAGTAAAATTTTGGCTAAAATCTTGTTTTTGGGCTTGTGGGGCATTTTGCGCTTTATTTAATGCCTCAAAAGATTCAAGCATAGATGCAGAATCTAAAGGCATATTTTCTTTAATTTCGCTAATTTCGCTAGATTCTTGCAGGCTTTGCGTGGATTCAAGCGAGCTGATTGTCTCTAAAATAATATCTTTTAATTCCATTGTAGTAGCCATTGTTGGAATTTTTTATTTTGGTTAGAATCCGCGATATTTGCAAAAACTTCAAGCCATTGCGCGTTTGCCTTGCTTTCATACTTTTTGCCCTCTTGCCCTTTTAAGCGTTCAACCCCTAACCTTGCTTCCTCGTTATTTGGATTTGCACTCAAAATATATTCATAGATTTGCAAGGCATCATCCTTCAAGCCTTGATTCTCATAAATTGTCGCAAGGGTGATTGTTTTGATACTACTCAACGCGTGATTCCTTTAGGTAGTTTGCAATTTTTGCTAAAGGGCGCAATTCTAACAAAAAATCCTTAAAACTACTCTTTGCGCTAGCCCAAAAATTAGCAAAGAAATTTTTAAATTTTACGCGCAAAAAGCCTAAGAAACCAAACTCTATAACCGCATTTTAAGCCGCTGTAATATACAATCCGCCAAATCTAAATACTTAAAATCCACTTCACACAAAAAGGACATTTATGCCTAAGCGCAACGACATTCACACTATTTTACTTATCGGCTCTGGTCCCATTGTCATCGGGCAGGCATGCGAGTTTGACTACTCTGGCACACAAGCGGCAAAAACGCTAAAAAGCCTCGGCTATCGCGTGGTGCTTATCAACTCAAATCCAGCGACTATTATGACAGACCCAGACTTCGCGCACCGCACTTATATTGAGCCTATCACTGAAGAAATCATCGCAAATATCATCAAACAAGAAAAAGTTGATGCGATTTTGCCAACTATGGGCGGACAAACCGCGCTAAATGTGGCGATGAGTATGTATGAAAAGGGGATGCTTGAGGGCATAGAATTTTTGGGCGCGAAGCCAGATGCGATAAAAAAGGGCGAGGATAGGCAGGCGTTTAAAGAAGCGATGCTAAAAATTGGCATGGATTTGCCAAAATCCTGCTATGCCTACAATGAGGATGAAGCGCTAGAAGCGGCAAAAGAGATAGGATTCCCGCTCATTATCCGCGCGAGTTACACGCTAGCAGGTGGTGGCAGTGGCGTGGCGTATAATATCGAAGAGTTTAGGATTCTGGCAAAAGCGGGGCTTGAGGCATCGCCCATAAGCGAGATTCTCATCGAGGAATCGCTTCTTGGTTGGAAAGAGTTTGAAATGGAGGTTATCCGCGATAAATTTGATAACTGCATCATCGTGTGTAGCATCGAAAACCTCGATCCTATGGGCGTGCATACAGGAGATTCTATCACTATTGCACCAGCACTTACGCTCACTGATAAAGAATACCAGCGCATGCGCGATGCGAGTTTTAAGATTTTGCGCGAGATTGGCGTGGATACGGGCGGAAGCAATGTGCAGTTTGCGATAAATCCACAAAATGGTAGAATGACGGTGATTGAGATGAATCCGCGCGTATCGCGTAGCTCGGCACTTGCTAGCAAAGCCACAGGCTATCCGATTGCTAAAGTTGCAACGCTGCTTGCGGTTGGATTTTCCCTTGATGAGATTAAAAACGACATAACAGGCACGCCGGCGAGCTTTGAGCCGAGCATTGATTATATCGTTACCAAAATCCCGCGCTTTACTTTTGAAAAATTCCCAAACGCAGATTCCACGCTCACTACTTCGATGAAGTCTATTGGCGAGGTTATGGGGATTGGGGTGAATTTCGCGCAGAGCTTGCAAAAGGCACTTTGTAGCTTGGAAGTGGGCTTGAGCGGGTTTGAAGGTATCAATCAAGACCTTGAGACTATAAAAAAAGAAATCCGCCGTCCAAACGCGCAAAGGATTCTCTACATTGCGGAGGGTTTTAGACAGGGCTTAAGTTTGGAGGAAATCCACGCGCTAAGCGCGATTGATAGGTGGTTTTTACACCAAATACAAGAAATTATCGCCATGGAATCAAATTTGAGCGAGGAGATTCTCAAAAACAAGGCGCAAATGCTGGCTTTCAAGCAAAAAGGCTTTAGCGATAAAATGCTTGCAAATCTGCTAAACAAGGCGTATAAGCTGGATTTGCGCGAAGGCGATGTCACAAATGCGCGCGAGGAGATGGGAATAATCTATGCGTATAATGAAGTGGATACCTGCGCGGCGGAGTTCCCGAGCCTCACGCCATATTTGTATTCTAAAATCGTAGATAAGGAAAGCGTGCTGAATGTGATAGATTCTGAAATTTCGAATATAGAATCTAAAAATGCGGAATCTGCTAAAGAATCTCATCGCTCGAATGAAACGCGTGAAAAAATTCTAGTATCTTGCGATGATTTTGGTAGCTGTCAAGAAAAAGGTGAAGGGAGCTACCAAAGCGGTAGTGACCGAGACTTTTTCGCAGACTCTGCCAAAAGCGCGCAAGAGACGAATTTTAAAAAAGTGCTTATTATTGGTGGTGGTCCAAACCGCATCGGCCAAGGCATAGAGTTTGATTACTGCTGCGTCCATGCTTCCTTTGCCCTGCGCGATTTGGGCGTGCAAAGCATTATGTATAACTGCAACCCAGAGACCGTAAGCACGGATTACGACACCAGCGACACGCTGTATTTTGAGCCTATCGATTTAGAGCATGTCCGCTCTGTGATAAAAAAAGAGAATCCAGATGGAATCATCGTGCATTTTGGCGGGCAAACACCGCTCAAACTCTCAAAAGCGCTTAGCCTCATGGGCACAAAAATCATTGGCACAAGCGCAAAAGTCATCGACAAAGCCGAGGATAGGGAAAAATTTGCGGCATTTGTGGAGGAAAACAACCTTTTGCAACCAAAAAATGCCATCGCACGCACAAAGCAAGAGGCGCTGGATTTGGGCAAGGCGCTTGGATTCCCGATTTTGGTGCGTCCGAGCTATGTGCTAGGTGGGCGTGCAATGCGCATTGTGGATAATGAAGAGGAATTGCGCGTGTATATGGAGGAGGCGGTGAAGGTGAGTGAAGATTCCCCAGTTTTACTTGATAAATTCCTAGATTCTGCGCTAGAGCTTGATGTGGATTGTATCAGCGATGGGGAGCGCGTGTATATTGGCGGGATTATGCAGCATATCGAGGAGGCGGGAATCCATAGTGGCGATAGTGCGAGCTGTTTGCCACCTTTTGGGCTAGATTCTAAGATGATTAAAAATATCGAAGAATTGAGCGCCAAAATCGCGCTAAAGCTCGGCGTAATAGGGCTTATGAATGTGCAGTATGCAATTTATCAAAATGAAATTTATCTTATTGAAGTCAATCCACGCGCAAGTCGCACCGTGCCTTTTGTCTCTAAAGCGACAGGCATTCCGCTTGCAAAGGTTACAACGCGCGTGATGTGGCAAGGGGATTTGCGCGAGGCGCTGGAATTTTATGACAGCTATAAAAATGTGGATTTTAGCGGGGAGATTTATAAACACAAGAAGCTAAAAAGCGTTGCGATTAAAGAATCTATCTTTCCATTTAGCAAGCTAAGTGGCGCGGATATGAGTTTGGGACCGGAGATGAAAAGCACGGGCGAGGTTATGGGGATTTCTGATAATGTCGGTATAAGCTTTGCAAAATCTCAACTAGCATGTAAAAACGCCATTCCTTGCGGTGGGGAAGTATTCCTATCCTTAAATGATAAAGATAAACTTGCGGGAGTAAATCTTGCAAAAAAACTAAGTGCGCTTGGCTTTAGCATTTGCTGCACCAGCGGGACTTACAAGGTGCTAAGTGAGGCAAAAATACAAGCAAAGCTCGTGCTAAAAATCTCTGAAGGGCGCCCAAATATCACGGATTTGATGACAAATGGGCAAATCGCTATGGCGATAAATACGAGTGATAGCAAGTCAAATCGTGGCGATACCGCGCTTATCCGCGCGCAGATTCTGCGTGATAATATCCCTTATTTCACAACGCTAAGCGCGGCAAATATGGTGGTGCTAGCCCTCGAAGCGATGAAAAAACGCGATATAAATAAGGCTGTGGCACTGCAGGAGTATTTATAAAGAAATTATTTAATTTTAAAGGAATAGATAATAAAATAGTAGCTATTCTTAAGATTAAAGGAGAAAAAATGAAACTAGACATACAAGAAACTTTGTTAAAGCAATATTTAACAAGCGATTTAAGGGTAGATACAAAGAGGTGGGATAAATTAATTAATGACGATTGGAAAAAGTTAGATAATGGTAAATATGAGGAACAAGAAAAAGCGGTAAAAGTAGCTTTTGACAACTCCTCTCATGGAGACATCACTCAAGTTCTCATAAAAATTGCTATTTTAAATGACTTCTATAGTACAAATATTTTTTATACTCTTGAAATGGCAAAACATATCGTTGGACTTCATAATAAGATTAATATTGACAGAAAAATAAAAAATGGTGATGAAGATTTAGTGGAACAAATAGCCAATATAAAACTAAAGGATAAAAAAGGAGAATCAAAAGAAATTTGTTATTATTCTTTTGCTAGTAAATATTGCTCACATCATAACGAAGTGGCATTTCCTATATATGATAATCTCGTAAGCAAAGTATTATTAGCTTTCAATAAATACTGGAATTTTAGCGATAAGTTTAAAACTGAAAATGACTTAAGAAACTACAAAACATTTAAGGCTGTTTTAGAGGATTTTAAAAAATATTACAATCTTTCATATAGTTTTAAAGAACTTGATAAATGCCTTTGGCAAATAGGTAAAGAAGAAGCGGATAAGCAAAGAAAAAGGAAACAAAAAGCTAAAGAGCAACAAAAAGAAGCCAAAAAGTAGGCTTGGCATGTTAGATTCTCACAAAAAAGCAGAATCTAACGCCTCGCGGGCAAAGAAATTCCCTTCGCGGTTTTATTCCTTTCTCAAACTCCTTGCAAAGCACCTTTGGCAATCCTACAAAGACACAAGCAAAACCATAAACACCACAAGCACTTTGAGCGTGCGACTTTTAGAGAAAAAGTCTCATTGGATTTTTTTCATGCTTGGTTGTTTGTGCATTTTTGGGATTTTTTTATTTTTAGAATACCGCAACTACGCGCGCTACATAGATTCTATGCAGAATCCAACCACACTAAGCGCGCAGGTTTTGGCGCAATACACAAAGCTAGATAAAAAGAACAAGCCCTATTTTGTGCTAAAGCTCCGCGCGCAAGATGGTGCGATACTCTACACCACTTCAAAAGAGGACTTAAAGGATCTTACGCATGCCTTTGTAGAAGTGTATGGCAAAAGCGCGGAATGCGGATTCTGGCAGTATTTACAATCCTGTTTTTTCATTACTTTTTCTTTAAGTTTGGAATCTACAAAGGACTTTCACGCGCCTTTGCGTGAGTTTATTAAAGCGCAGCATGCAGATTCTAAGTTAAGTGAGCTGTATTTGACACTCTATTTGGCGGATTTTTTACCAAAATCTTTGCGCGAAGTGAGCAACAAACTTGGAATCGCGCATTTAATCGCCATTAGTGGTTTTCATCTTGGCGTGCTAAGCGCATGTATTGCCTTTGTGCTAAATCTCTGCTACAAACCACTGCAGCGCTATTTCCCCTATCGCAACCGCTTTTTTGACATTAGCGCGCTTACACTTCTTGCGCTTTTTGGTTATCTTTTGCTTATCGATTTAAATCCTTCGTTCTTACGCGCGTGGGCGATGAGCGCGCTTGCGCTGTTTTTTGTGTATAAAGGCGTGCGGGTGGTGAGTTTTGAGTTTCTCTTTATCGCGGTGATTCTTTGTGTGAGCTTTTTTCCGCGCCTAATTTTTAGCGTTGGATTCTTTCTCTCATGCATGGGCGTGTTTTATATCTACTTATTTTTGCGCTATTTTCACCCATTAACGCGCTCAAAGCTTTATAATCTCACGCTCACACCGCTATTTTTTAACACAAGTATATTTTTACATATGCTTATCATCGTGCATTTTTTCTTTCCTTATTTTAGCGCCTACACGCTTAGCGCCATTCCTTTGAGTATCGCTTTTGTGCCATTTTTCCCGCTTAGCATTTTGGCGCATTGTTTTTCACTTGGCGGGATTTTTGATTCCTTACTTTCAAGGCTTTTTAGCTTAGAAATATTTTCTATTGAAGTTTTCGCGCCCGCGTGGCTTTTTGGAATCTATCTCATTTTAAGCGCGCTTAGTATGCGGTTTTTGAGCGCATATATTGGGCTTTTTGTGTTGAGTACAGGATTTTTTGGATTCTTAGTTTATAGCCTATGCGTGGCATAGGGAAGGACATTTTTCAAATCAAAAACAATATGCTTTTGAGAATCTTTTAACAAAGCCCTTATATCAAGCTCTAAAAACTCGCTGTGCGCGTTAATTAGCATAATAATATCAAACTTTTTCCCCTCCACACTTTTAAGCGTGGAAAAGCCAAACATTTCACGCGCGCTTTCCCTATCAATGAGCGGGTCATACACCTTGACTTTGAAGCCATTTTTTTTGAGCTTTTTACGCAGGGCGGGGATTTTTGAGTTGCGCATATCAGGGCAATTTTCCTTAAATGATAATCCCAAAATCAGCACGCGCGCAGGATTTGGAAGATTTAGCTCTTTACTTAAATGCGTGATTTTTTGCGCCAAAAATTTTGACATAGTGTTATTTACACGCCGCGCGGAATTAAGAATCTGCGACTTATAAGAAAAGCGCTTTAGGATAAACGCCAAATAATACGGATCAACACTTATGCAATGCCCGCCCACAAGCCCGGGATTAAAGGGCAGAAAATTCCACTTTGTTTTCGCCGCGCTCAACACCTCGCTAGCACTTAAGCCTAATTTGTCGCACATTATCGCCACTTCATTGATAAAGGCGATATTTAAATCCCTCTGGGCATTTTCGATGAGCTTTGCCATTTCCGCCACTTCAATGCTGGGCGCTAGATAAGTATCCGTAACGCTCTCATACAGGCTTTTTAGGCGCTTTTGCACAGCTTTAGTGTTGGTGGCAATGAGCTTTGTGGTGTTTTCTAGCGTGTGTTTGGAATCTGCTGGATTAATGCGTTCTGGGGAATAAGCGATGAAAAAGTCCTTGCCCTCTTTAAGCGTGGTATTCTCACGCAGAATCTGCGCGCACTCTATGCTTGTGCAAAATGGATAGGTTGTAGATTCAAACACGACAAGATCATTTTTTTTTAATACCTTCCCCACAAGCTTGCTTGCGTGAAACAAAAACGAAAGATTTGGGCTTTTATCCTTATGAATTGGCGTAGGCACGGCGATGATAAAGACTTCGGCTTTTTTTAGCTCTTGTGGATTGTGGGTGAAATGCAGATTCTTACTCTGCGGAAAAGTTTCATTTGTATTGCGCTCAAATCCGCTTTGAAGCTCTTTTATGCGCTTTTTGTCAATGTCAAAGGCGATGACAAAATGACTTTTTGCAAACGCGCGCGCGAGCGGATAGCCCACATAGCCAAGTCCCAAAATCGCGATATTAGCCAAGCTCCACCACCGCGCCATCTCTTAGCTCATAAATACTTTTATCAAAGCTATCAATCGCCCTATTTTGAGAATCAAACTCCATTCTCACCCCCGCCTTATCCACAAAGCCAACAAGGCGCGCGGGATTCCCAACCATAAGCCCAAATGCTGGCACATCTTTTGTCACCACACTTCCCGCACCAATAAGCGCATACGCGCCGATACTAATCCCGCACACAATAGTCGCATTTGCGCCAATGCTCGCACCTTGCTTGATGAGTGTGGGGCGGAACTCATTTTTGCGCGAGAGAAAGGCGCGCGGATTTTTGACATTTGTAAAAACCACGCTAGGCGCGATAAACACGCTATTTTCCACCACCACACCGCTAAAAAGGCTCACATTATTTTGGATTCTCACATTTTCGCCAATGCTGACATTTTCGCCAATCATGCAGTTTTGCCCGATTACGCAATTTTTACCAACTTTGGCACTTGCAAAAATATGACAAAAATGCCAAATCTTGCAACCTTCCCCAATACGCGCGCCCGCGTCAATCACTGCGCTTTCATGTGCGAAATATGCCATTATGCGCCTTTGAGCTTTTCGCACAGCGGGTGGATTCGTCCCTCTTTGCTAGGGGGGATTGAGCGTAGGGTTTCAACTATTTTTATGCTAGGAAGGCTAGATTCTATCCCAAAGCCTTTGCCCTCTAGAATCTGGCGGTAACTTTGCGTGTGTAAATCCTCAAATCCGCTACTAAAATCAACTTCTTCAGAATCCACGCGCATACAGCGATAGGTGCGCGCTTGTGGATTTTCAGGCAAAAAGTTGCTGGAGACTGAAAGAAACCACGAAATTTGCGCGTGCTTGCATTGCAAAAATCCGCTCATCGTCTCTCTACTTTTATAATGCAAAATATTTTTTTCCACCGCGCCAAAAATATACTGCAACATATCAAAAAAATGTATGCCAATATTGCACGCCAGCCCCCCGCTCTTTGCCTCATCGCCCTTCCAAGAGACAAAAAACCAGCTCCCGCGCGCGGTGATATAAGTAAGCTCAATGTCAAAAATATGCGCGCTATTTTGCGCTAGGATAGAATCCACGCGCTTTTTTAACGCAATGATATTTGGATGTAGGCGCAGTTGCAAAATAGTCCAGATTTTTTTATTAGAATTTTTTTCTAACGCGAGCAATTCCCTTGCATCTTGCGCGCTCAATACAAGAGGCTTTTCACAAATCGCATTCATTCCATGCTTTAGGGCAAACTCACAATGGCTTTTATGCAAAAAATTTGGCGTGACAATGCTAAGAAAATCAATGGGACTTTGAAAATCAAGGGGCTGGCTTTGGTTATTAATGGATTGATTTTGCAAAAACGCGCTAAAAGATTCTAAACTAAGAAAAAAGCGCGCATCAGGGAAATAGCTATCTAAGATTCCCACGCAGTCATTTGTGTCGATGGCTACTAGGAGGGTGTTATTTGTCTGCTTGATAGCTTGAAGATGGCGCTTTGCTACAAAGCCCGCCACGCCAACTAAGCCAAATGCATACATTCTAAGCGCTCTTTGTGGTTGCTAAAGCCTAAAGGCTACTTTACCTCATAATAAAAAACTTGATCGCCCATATCAGTTTTGATCTTTAACATATCGTGATTTGCGTCAGTGCGGGAATTATAAGGTCCGATGAGATATTTTGTAGCATTTTGCACATTATAAACGCGATAGCTGTAATTTTCTAACTTGCCCAAAAACTCTTTGTTTGGCGTATTTGAGAATGAGCCAACTTGTATATAATGCCCTCTTTGCGCGTTTTGCCCATTTTTGCTTTTATCAATTGTTTGTGATGGGAAAGTTTGGGCGATTCCGGGGACATTTTGCGTTGCATCTTGTCCGGGGCGTGCTGGCTGTGCTGCTGGTTTTGGCGCTGGTGCAGGTGTAGCTTGTGCTGGGCGTGGTTGTGTGGTTTGTGTTTGCGCTGCTGGTTTTGGTGCTGGCGCTGGTTGTTTTGCAGGCTGTGTGGTAGGGGCTGGTTTTGGCGTTACAACTGGTTGTGTTTGTTGTGGTTGTGCTGGCTGTGGTTGTACAGGAGCTGGTGTAGGCAATACTTGCTGTGTTTGCGCAGGTTCTGTATTTTGCGCAAGTGCAGGATTTTGCTCGGTTTGCCTTTTTTGGATTTGTTGCACAATTTGCCCGAATCTATCATCTTCATCAGTCGTGCTTTGTGGTTTGATAGGCTCAAACTCATCAGAATTTTCTTGCGCTGGCGTGCTTGCTGGCTTATCTGCAAATGCTAAAGGATCTTTTTGCAAGCCACCTTCTGTAGCAGTGCTTTGCTCTAGTCCTTTTTGCACTTTATCTTCATTTAAGCTCGCAATCACCGCAATCACAAGGATCGCAAAAAGCAACACTGCTGCAACTACCAAAAGAATAATCTTTTTGCTACGATTTTGGTATTGCGCCCTTTCATCGATTAAAATATCATTAAATTCTCTTCTATCTTCCATTTTTTCTCCTTAAGAGTTTCCCTTAGAATCTTAATCCTTAAGCAAAAACCTTACCATAATTACTTAAACTACATATGCTTAGACCACGATGCCCCGCGCTCTTTTGCAAAGACATCATAAGGCAATGCGAGAATATTAAAAGTCGGTGGGAAAGTATCATTTGGGAAAACCTTCCATTCTAGCGGACAGCTTTGAGAAAGCTTCTTGAAAGCGTCTTAGCTAGCCTCTTGCCCTCTCCTAATTCCGTATGTCCTTTGTGAATGTATAAATGCAAATGTCCGGGCGTTTTAGTCGTGTAAGCAGTAAAGTTAATAAACCCTTCATCGCGCAATAAAAGCTGCGCCCTGTGGTAGAATCTATCCGGATTACGCCCATTGTAGTCAAAAACGATATTTTCGACCTTTGAGTTTTTCAAAATGAGCGAATGCGCGATGATGATTTTCTTATCCCAATGCTCGTGGATAAGCGACGAAGTCAGCATAGAATCTACGCGTTTAAACTTGTCATAGAGGATTCTAGCCGAATAAACTACCTTCTGACCGATACCGGGCTGCTTTAGGTAGTAATGCGAAGTATCCATTTTTATCAGCTTCAAATCCATCTCTGTCATAGTGCCGTCCTTTTGCTAGATTCTCTTTTTAAATAAATCCTAATAAATCGCTCTATCATAAATAATAAAATCTTTCCCCATCTCCTTAACTTCCTGCGCTATGCGCTCTTGCAAAGAAGTATTTGTAATATCATCTAAAATATCCGCGATTTTTCCACCAATCCATTGAAACTCTTTTTCCTTCATACCGCGCGCAGTGAGTGCTGGTGAGCCGATACGCACGCCACTTGTTACAAAAGGTGAGCGTGTTTCACCCGGCACGGTGTTTTTATTTACCGTTATGCCCGCATTTCCGAGTGCTAAATCCGCGTCCTTACCGCTAAAATCCTTATCAAGGAAGCTCATTAAAATAAGGTGATTATCACTTCCTCCGCTCACAAGCTTATATCCGCGTGAAACAAGCACTTTAGCAAGCTCAGAAATATTAAGTTTTACTTGTTTTGCGTAAGTTTTCCACTCAGGCTTGAGATTTTCTAAAAATCCTGCTGCTTTGCCCGCGATAACATGCATCAAAGGTCCGCCCTGCACGCCGGGAAATACCGCTTTATTGATTTTTGTGCTTAGTTCCTCGTCATCTGTCATAATCATACCGCCTCTTGGTCCGCGCAAAGTCTTATGCGTGGTGGTGGTAACGATATGGCAGTGCGGGAATGGATTTGGATATTCTCCCGCAACGACAAGCCCCGCCACATGCGCGATATCACCCATCAACAGCGCCCCTACAGAATCCGCAATCTCGCGCAACCTCTTAAAATCAAGCGCGCGCGTATAGGCTGAAAATCCACATACCAAAATCTTTGGCTTCACCACCTGCGCGTATTCCATAACCTTATCATAATTAATATACCCATCAAGCTCCACGCCATAAAAAAAGCTTTGGTAAAGTTGTCCGCTCGTGCTTACTTTCGCGCCATGTGTCAAATGCCCGCCGTGGCTTAAATCCATACCCAAAATTTTGTCATAAGGTTTTAAAAGTGCTGCATACACTGCGCCATTTGCTTGTGAGCCAGAATGCGGTTGGACATTGACAAACTCACAGCCAAAGAGTTTTTTTGCCCTTTCAATTGCGAGATTCTCAATCTCATCGACAAACTCACAGCCTCCATAGTAGCGCTTGCCCGGATAGCCTTCAGCATATTTGTTTGTCAGCACACTTCCCATCGCTTCCATAACGCTTGGAAAAGTGAAGTTCTCACTTGCAATCATCTCTAAATGTGTATTTTGACGCTCCAACTCTTTATTAATAAGTGAAAAAAGTTCAGAATCTTGCTCTAAAAAATACGCCATTTTCTCTCCCTTAAATGTAAGTTTTGTATGAAGATAGTTTTATTTTTCCTTATCCTCTAGTATATCATAATTTCCTTTATGTGGCTTAAGGGCAGGGAATAAAATCACATCTTTAATGCTTTTATTGTTTGTCAAAAGCATCACAAGCCTATCAATACCTATGCCTTCCCCAGCCGTTGGTGGCATACCATAACCAAGCGCCCAAAGAAAATCCTCGTCCATATATTGCGCCTCTTCATCGCCTGCATCTTTTTGCGCCACCTGCTCTTCAAAGCGCGCCTTTTGATCAAGCGGATCATTTAGCTCATTAAAGCCATTTGCAATCTCGCGCCCACCGATAAAAAGCTCAAAGCGCTCTGCAATATCAGGGTTTGCCTCACTTCGGCGTGCAAGCGGGCTAATCTCTATTGGATATTCCACGATAAAAGTTGGGTTAATTAACTTAGATTCCACAAAATTCCCAAACGCTTCATCAAGCAATTTTCCATAACTTAGATTTGGCGCTAGTTTAATGCCAGCTTCGCGCAAGTAGGATTCCAAACGCTCTTTGTTTTCGATAATTTCAGAATCTAATCCGCCAATTTTTTGCAAAGATTGCTTATAACTTAGAATCTCCCACTTGCTAAAATCAATTTCCATCTCGCCAAATTGAAGCACTGAAGGCAATTCCAAACGCTCAAATAAAAAGGCAAAAAGCTCTTTTGTAAGCGCGATTAAATCCGAAAAAGTATGATACGCCCAATAAAACTCAATGCTGCTAAACTCGGGGTTATGAGAATGATCAATGCCTTCATTGCGGAAGTTGCGGTTAATCTCATAAATCGCCTCAAAGCCCCCAACAATGAGGCGCTTCAAATAAAGCTCTGGCGCAATACGCAAATAACGCTCAACATTAAGCGCATTATGATGCGTGACAAATGGCTTTGCGTTCGCACCGCCGGGGATTGGGTGAAGCATTGGCGTTTCAACTTCTAAGAATCCTAAATTATCAAAAAATTCTCGAATAGAAGCGATGATTTTAGAGCGCAAAATAAAAGTTTTTTTCACATTATCATTTACAATCAAATCCACATAGCGCTGGCGGTAGCGCAATTCCACATCGCTTAAGCCGTGAAATTTTTCAGGCAAAGGAATGATGGCTTTGCAAAGGATTCTAAAATCTTGCGCGTGAATACTTAGCTCGCCACTTTTGGTAACAAACGCAAATCCGCTCACACCGATAATATCCCCAACTTCTAAAATCTTTTTTATCTCCTCAAAGCGTTCGCCCACATCATTTTTACTAATATAAGCCTGCAAAATCCCGCTTTGATCCTCAACCTTAATAAAACACGCCTTTCCCATAAGGCGGATAAAGCGCACGCGCCCGACAATGGATTCTGTAGTGGAAGCTTTTTTAGAATCTGCAGATTCTGAAGTGCTTGCCTGCGTATCTGCTTGCAAAGCAGAATCCTGCGTGCAAAGGTAGTTATATTTTTCTAAAAATTCTTTATTGCTTAGCGAGCGCACAGCATTCGTGCCATAAGGGTTTTGCCCAGATTCTGCAAGAAGCGCGGCTTTTTTAAGTCGTTGCTGGATATAAAAATTTGAAAACATTGCCTTTCCTTAAATTTGCTTAATTTTCTAAATGTCCCTAACTTCTAAATTTGCCTAAATTTGAGGCGCACTTTACCGCGATAAAGCTTATGCTAGTTTTTGCCCTGCACAGCGTTACCTGTGGATTCTATAGTTTGGGTTACGATTTCAAAATCCGTAATATCATGCGCGAAACTCTGCATCAATCGATACACAAAGCTTTCACTCTGCGCCTTTTGGGCGAAATTTTGCAAAAATGAAATTTGCGCAAGAAAAAAGATAATAATCGCAAGCAACGCAAATGATTTACAGAATCCAAAAATCAGCCCAAGCGCCTTATCTAAGCGCTCTGCAAGCGTATTTTGCACCCACCTTGCGATAATCTCACTTAGTAGCACAAAAAGCAAATATACAATCGTCGCCACCACCAAAAACGCGATAATCGTATTTATCTGCGGGGAAAAATTAAAAACATGCGCACTTAGCACATTGCTTGTCTGCGTGTAAAAACGCGCTGCTAAAAAAATCCCAAGAAGCAACCCTAGCAAACTCCCAAAACTGCGCACAAAGCCTTGATTGATACTTTTCACGCTCAAAAGCGCACTTAAAAGAAGTAAGCAAACATCAATATAACTTAGTTGCTCCATTGTTGTCCTAAGGTGTGGGATTTTTGTGGCGTTAAAAGCGCGATTCTAGCTAAGATAAGCTTAAAATGAAGTAAGGTTTTTTCTCTAAATTCCCACTCACGCAAACAAACTCACAAAATCCGCTCCATAAAAAGCAATATTAAAAGTCTTGCTTTTTATTTAAGGCGCTTTGTTGTTGAAACGCCTTTAGCGCCTATTTTGAAATTTCAGCAAGCAAATCTTCTAGCGCTTTTTTGCTCACCTGTGCAAAAACTGGGGCAAACTCCTTGCCTTCAATAAGCGCTTCTTGCGTGATTATGCCGTTTTTCAATGGGTGCAAATCTTTTGAGTTAATAAGCTCAAAGTGCAGTGCTATCGTGGCGTATTGCTCGCTACCTTTTTGCATGATAAGGAATCTATCAATGTAGATTTTTAGCGTGTAGGCAAGCTTTGTGCTACCAAATGGCGCGCGCACGGCGTTGAAACCTTGCGCATTCATCATTCCTACAAGGCTTGAGGAAAGCATATCGCGCGGTTTTGTCGCCCATTGCATATTTGGCAGGGCTTTTAGTTGCAAGCTTTGAGAATCAAGCTTAAAAATATCCGTGCTATCATAAGGCATACTCGCTGCAAAGATGATTCCATAAGTTTGGGCGGATTTGTTTTTTGCAGATTCCATTTCATTGCCAAAGCTAATATCAAAAAGGCTAATTTCTGGAATCTCTGTCTTTATATCCACATTTACGCACGCGCCTAGCATAAATGCTAGCGCTAAAATACCAAAAAATTTTTTCATACAATTTCCTTTGATTTTTAAAGATTATTTCGCTGGCTTTTGTCTGCCAAAGATGCTGTCATATGGGTTTTTCTCGATTTTATTTACCAAATGCGTGGCTTTTGAGAAAAAGACATTCATCTGCAAAAGCGCATCTTGGAGTTGCAACATTGTGGGATTGAGAATCGAGCGGATATCATATTGCCCATCTTTGAAGTTTGTATCTACCTTTAGCGCGATAGAATCTAGCCTTTGAGTAAGGACATTGAGATGATTTGTCACCAAAGTGAGTTGCTCTAAAAGTAGGCTTATGTTTTTGGTATTTTCCTCGCTTGTGATTTTTGCGAGATTTGTTATCATCTCATCGGCTTTTTCCCCAATATCACCGGCTTTTTGCAATAAAATATCAAGTCCGCCTTTTTGGATTTCTAGGATATTATCATTTTTTGGCGCGCCATTGCCTTGCGTAAGTGCGAGGTAATTTGAGCCAGCAAGCCCGCTTGAAGCCACGCTTACAAACGCGCCTTCTTTTAGCGTGAGCGCAGATTCTAGGCTTAGTGTGATTTTGATTTGCCCAAGACTTAAATCTTCAAAGCTTACATTACTCACTTTCCCAACGCCTATGCCTTTAAACTTCACAGGCGTATTTACACCCACAGAGGAAAGCTCATCTTGCGTGTAGATATAATAGACTTTGTGCTTATTTGCGTTAAAATCAAAGCGCCCAAGCCACAGCACAAAAAAGCATAATCCAACCACAATGCTAATAAATACAATTCCAATTGACATATATCTGACATTGCGTTCCATAAAAACTCCGATTTGCAAAATGTATATAAAAGGCTAGTGCAAAAAGACTAATAAGAGAATAAAATTCGCATTGTTCTGCTCTGTAATGTTTAAAGAAGTATGGCGTGCTCGGAGGGATTCAAACCCCCGACCTACAGGACCGCAACCTGTTGCTCTATTCAGCTGAGCTACGAGCACTTGTTTATGTGATACAAAAAAGAAGCGCAATTATAGCTTAAAATCCTTAATGTTTGTTTTAGAATTTTTACATTACAATTTCTGCCCTAATTTATATAGAAAGAAGGTGAGAGTATGCCGGGTATTAAAGTTCGAGAAACTGAAAGCTTTGATGAAGCGTATAGAAAGTTTAAAAAGCAAACTGATAGAAATCTCGTAGTGACAGAAGCGCGCGCGAGAAGATTTTTTGAGCCACAAACTGAAAAACGCAAAAAGCAAAAAATCAACGCGAAGAAAAAACTTCTCAAGCGTCTTTATATGCTTAGAAGATACGAGTCAAAACTTTAAAAATCCTTTTCTAGTGGCTTTTGAAGTCACTAGATTCTATAATTTCTGCAATTTTTATAAACTTCTTAGCTAAAAACCTAACTATCCCCTAATTTTTGCTATCTCATCGCGCAGTCGTGCAGCCTCTTCAAATTCCAGATTCTTAGCAGCTTGTAGCATTTTAGTTTTGAGTTCTTTAATGATAGAATCCCGCTCGCTTTTTGGGATTTTTTTAGCATTTTTTTCATACAATCTCCCGCTAGCGCTTGATTCTAGCTTAAGTTCCTCCTCTACATTGCGCTTGACAGATTGTGGCGTGATATTATGCGCTTTATTATAGGCTTCTTGCTTGCTTCGGCGGTAGTCTGTGATTTCAAAAGCGCGCTGCATTGAGTTTGTGACTTTTTTAGCATACAAAATCACCTTGCCTTCCACATTGCGCGCTGCGCGTCCCATCGTTTGGATTAGACTTGTTTCTGAACGCAAAAAGCCCTCTTTGTCCGCGTCCATTATCGCAATAAGGCTCACTTCGGGTAAATCCAGCCCCTCGCGCAAAAGATTTATCCCAATGAGCACATCAAATTCGCCAAGCCTAAGCGCGCGGATAAGGTGATTACGCTCGATAGCATCGATATCGCTATGCATATAGCGCACTTTGATTCCAAGCTCGGTGTAGTATTTACTAAGCTCTTCAGCCATTTTTTTAGTTAGCGTGGTGATAAGCACGCGCTCATTTTTTGCCACACGCGCTTTAATCTCGCTCACCAAATCAATCACTTGATTATCAGAATCTCGCACCTCATACAGCGGATCAAGAAGCCCTGTTGGGCGGATAATCTGTTCAGCACTATGATTAATGCTAAGTTCGAGCTCTAAACTAGCCGGCGTGGCGGAGACGAAAAGATAATGTGGCGCTTTATTAATAAACTCATCAAAGCGCAAAGGGCGATTATCCAGCGCACTAGGCAAGCGGAATCCATACTCCACAAGCACTTCTTTCCTGCTCCTATCGCCCGCATACATTCCGCCAAATTGTGGCAGGCTGACATGCGATTCATCAACAATGATAAGATAAGGCTTATTTTTTTGCGCGAAATAATCTAACAAACTATAAGGCGTCTCGCCCGGCGCCTTGCCGGTTAAATGGCGCGCGTAGTTTTCAATGCCTTTGCAAATCCCAGATTCTCTAATCATTTCTAAATCAAACTCCGTGCGCCCTTTTAAGCGCTGATATTCCACCTGCCTATCCTCTACCTCAAACTCGCCCAAGCGGGAATCTAGCTCAGATTCTATATTTTTAAGCGCATTTTGCAAACGCTCCGCGCCCACGATAAATTGATTTGCCGCATAGAGCACAAAAGATTCTACGCTTTTTACTTTCACACGCTCGATACTATCATACAGCGCGACGCTTTCAACCTCATCGCCAAAAAACTCCACCCGCACAAACTCGCTTTCATTATACGCAGGGAAAATATCCACCACCTCGCCCTGCACGCGGAAATTTCCCCGCTCAAAAATCGTGTCATTGCGTATATAGCCCATATCAACGAGCTTTAGCAAAAAGCCCTTTTGTGCGCGGATTTGCCCCACTTCGATTTTTTCGATCATACTTAAATACTCGCTTGGATTACCCAAACCATAATTCGCACTCACGCTCGCCACCACAATCACATCATCATACGCAAGGAGCGAAGTTGTTGCAGAAAGCCTTAGGCGCTCTAGCTCTTCATTAATACTAGAATCTTTTTCGATAAACAAGTCCCTGCGCGGAATATAGGCTTCTGGCTGATAATAATCAAAGTGGCTGATGAAATATTCCACATGATTTTTTGGAAAAAAGCCCTTGAACTCACTATAAAGCTGTGCGGCAAGGGTTTTGTTATGCGTCATTATAAGCGTTGGGATATTGAGCGTTGCGATGATATTTGCCATCGTATAAGTTTTCCCACTGCCTGTAACGCCGATAAGCGTGGAATACTGCGCGCCATCATTTATGGAATCTACGATTTTCTTAATCGCTTGTGGTTGGTCGCCTGCTGGGCTATAGGGCGAGTGTAGCTCAAAGTTTTTCATAAATGTTTATTCCTTTAAATTGTATCGTCTCGCGGGAGTGAATCCCGCTTCGCCTCCGCTCCACTGCGTTGCGCGTTCATACTCAACCTTTTTTTAATTTTTAAGATTGAAAGATTCTTTAACCCTTTTTGGTAACTTAAGAATCCGTTCCTTAGGTTTTCATTATGCTTCGCTTTCGCGCACATATTTTACCTTGATTTGATTGACAAGATTCTACAGATTCTCTAACGCGTTCTAGTGGTTTAGAGAATCTGCGCTTAAAAAGCGTGTTCTTATTTCTTTGTGTTATAATTGCAATTTTACTCTACTTACTTTAAGGATTGCATGATGGATTCACAAATTATGGAAAAACTCACCCAAAAAATCGAGGAAATGCTGACAAAAATCGCTTCACAAAAAGAAGAGATAGAATCTTTGCGCCATGAGATTGTCAAGCTGAAGTCTGAAAATGAGGCAAAAGATTTGCAAATTTCAAATCTCTATGAAAATATAGGCTCGCAGAAAAAGGGCATAGAAGAGCTTTTCAGCAAAATTGATGAAAGCCTTAAAGTATGAGTGAATCTATTGAGATAAATATCGAGGATAGGCGCTTTAGCATTTCTTTAGCGCCTTTGAGCGCGCGCGCGCAAAGCGAAATCCGCGCGTTTTTTAGCCCCGATAACGAGCAAAAGCGCGTAAAAATCGTTGAGCTTTTGCAAGCCTATATCACAAAATCCGAAGAACATGCAAGACTACATCAAAGTTTAGAGCATCTTTACAGCGAGATTGAGCAGACGCAAAAAGCGTCAAAAGCTGAAGCTTCAAACATTGATAGCCCACAAATTGATATTTTAAGTAGCGAAAATCTCTAAAACTTTCTAGCTACTTCTCTTTCTTTTCAAAAAACTTCCAAAAAAAGCCCTCTTTGTTGCTTTGCTTTTGGCGTGAGATGGCTAATGCACCATTTGGCACATCATGCGTGATTGTGCTACCTGCGGCAATGAGCGTGTTTGATTCTACCCTTACAGGCGCGATAAGCTGAGAATCGCTTCCCACAAAGACATTTTCGCCGATGAAGGTTTTGTATTTTTTCTTGCCATCATAGTTGCAGGTGATGACGCCAGCGCCGATATTGCTGCCATTTTGTATCTCGCAATCGCCTAGGTAGCTTAAATGCCCCGCTTTGACACCTTGAAGATTCCCAGCTTTTACCTCGACAAAGTTTCCGATATGTGTGTTTGAAATCTCGCTATTTGGGCGGATATGCGCCATAGGTCCAATGTCAGAATCTACTATTTTGCTAGATTCCACCACGCTATGGGCTTTGATATGCGCGTTTTGCAAAAAGCATTTTCCGCTAATCCTCACGCCATTTTCAAGCCTGCATTCCCCGCTAAATTCCACGCCACATTCTAAATAAATCGTATGTGGCAAATCCATAATCACGCCATTTTCCATGGCTTTCACCCTTAAACGCTCCAAAAGCACCTCTTGAGCCTTAGCTAAATGCGCTTTGGAATTCACCCCCATATATTCGCGCTCACTCACGCGCACAGCGGCTATTTGCACACCTTCAGCGCGAGCAAGCGCGATAATGTCGGTAAGATAGTATTCTTTCTGCGCGTTGTCGTTTTTAAGGCGCGGAAGATAGGATTCTAAAATCTCTCTATCAAAGACATACACGCCCGCATTTACACTTTTAAGTGTGAGTTCCTCTTGTGTGGCGTCCTTTTGCTCGACAATCTTTTGCACACACAAAGCATTTGGCTCGCTAGATTCTAGCACCACGCGCCCATAACCGCTAGGATTTTCCAAAAACAGCACACTTAGCACGATAGATTCCTTACGCGCGCAAAGCTCGCGCAAGCTAGATTCTTGCACCAAAGGCATATCACCATTTAACACCAAAATGCGCTTGTGCTTTGTCTCAATGCCACGCAGTGCGCCACCTGTGCCGGGGAAGTTTTGATGATCTTGAAGGTGAAAAAAGATTTTTTCCCCAACAAGCGCGCCAAAATCCCTCTGTATCTGCTCTTTAACAAGCTCTGCCTTGTGAAAAAGCACAATATGGATATCTTCGCTCATTGTAAGCGCACAATCAATGCTAAGGCTTAGCATGCTCCTGCCACAAAGGGTATGCAACACCTTTGGCGTGTCTGATTTCATACGCGTGCCTGCCCCAGCGGCTAAGATGATGACAGATAACATTCAAAATTCCTTTTTGCTAAATTTATTAAATTTTAACACACTAAACCTTATAATTGCACGCTTGCGATGGGAAAATAAAGGTAGCACGTCATTGCGAAGATTCTGCAGGAATCCGAAGCAATCCATTAAGGATTCTAAAATCACCAAACCGCGGGGCAGAATCTTAAAACCTCATCAACCAAAAAAGATAAAATATGCGCGCGAAAGCGAAGTGCAACGAAGCTGAAGCGGAGGCGAAGTGCGATTCACTCGCACGAGACGATACAATTTAAAGGAATAATTTGCAAAAAATCTTAACACTACTTTTTTTATGTGTTGCAATACTTTTTGCGCAGGGCGAGGAATTCCCCTATATGATAGAAGTGGAAAATCCAAACACGCCCCCACCTCCGCTTATTGAAACGCTCAATCCCCAACCGCAATCTCAAGCCACGCCAAGCACGCAAACGCAGGAAATCACCAGCACACCGCTTGTTGATATCCCCGCTCCTGCGCCGATTCCAAAAATCGATCTTTCCCTAAGCGCGCCGAGCAACCCAAGCGAGCTTGTTACCACGCTTAATATTGTCATCATCATCACACTGCTTGTGCTCGCGCCATCGCTGATTTTGGTGATGACGAGCTTTACGCGCATTTTGATTGTTTTTGCCTTTTTACGCACCGCTCTTGGCACGCAGCAGTCCCCGCCCACGCAGATTCTCGTGTCATTATCACTTGTGCTGACATTTTTTATCATGGAGCCGGTGGTAACCAAAGCGTATGAAGATGGCATCAAGCCCTATATTGCCGAGCAGATTTCCTATGATGAGGCGTTTATGCGCGCGGCGAAGCCTTTTAAGGAGTTTATGATTTACAACACGCGCGAGAAAGACATTGCGCTTTTTTTGCGTATCCGCAATATGGATAATCCCCAGACAATCGATGATGTGCCCCTAAGTATCGCGATTCCGGCGTTTATGATTAGCGAGCTTAAGACGGCGTTTTGGATAGGATTTTTGCTGTATTTGCCATTTCTTGTGATTGATATGGTGGTAAGCTCGGTGCTGATGGCGATGGGTATGATGATGCTCCCGCCGGTGATGATTTCACTTCCTTTTAAGATTCTCGTGTTTGTGCTTGTCGATGGGTTTAATCTCTTGGTTGGCAACCTCGTAGCGGGGTTTAAGTAGCTTTGCATTGCCCTGTTTTTGGAATCTGCGGAGGTTGCGCGGAATTTGCAGAATATAGTTTTGCAAAAAAAGTCGCACAAGTATTAGAAGACTTTAGCCCACTTGTGGCAGAAAACCTCGCAAAAAGATTCCCAAAGTTTGAGCATATCCCAGCTTTTGAGTCTAAGGATTCCTATTTTCGCTCGCGGGCGGATTTTAGATTCTATACCCAAAGAGAAACGCCCAACCAACGCCTTTTCTTCGCCACAAACAGCCTTGGGAAAAATAATCGCATCGCCATACAATCCTGCCCCATAGTCCTAGAGCCCATAGAGCGTTGTATGAGCGCGCTACTAAGCTACCTAAACGCACTTGCGCCCTCACATATTTTGCGCCACAAACTCTATGGCGCGAGCTTTTTAGCAAGTCAGAGCGAGTGCATTTTTAGCCTCATTTATCACAAGCACCTAGATTCTGCGTGGGGATCTAGCGCGCGGGAATTGATGGCGTATTTAAATCACACGCACAAGGATTTTACAAGCTTTTTATTGGGGCAAAGCAAGGGGCAAAAGGTGGTTTTAGAGCGCGATTATTTGCTTGATAATTTTAGTTTCTATTTAGATACAAACACGCGCAGTGCGTTAGGATTAAATTTTAAGCTTGAGAAAATGAGTTCTTTTAAAAAATACGCGCTTTTCTCTCAACCAAACCCTTACGCAAATGCCAACATGAGCGCGTTTTTACTGCAAGAAATCCCAAAGATTCTGCCAAATCACAAGGCGTGCGATTTGCTGGAACTTTATTGCGGTAGTGGGAACTTCACGCTTGTTTTGGCGCAGGTATTTAGGAGCATTTTTGCAAGCGAGGTTGTCAAGGATTCCATCGCGCTTTTGCGCCACACGCTGGAATTTCAGCATATCACAAACATCACCATCGCGCGCCTTAATGCTAAAGAGACGCAAAGCGCGCTAAAGCGTGAGCGGGAGTTTGAGCGCTTGAAGGGCGTTGATTTGGATTTTTTTAATTTTGGCGCGGTGCTTGTCGATCCGCCACGAAGCGGGATAGGTGACAAGGAGATTCTGGAGTTTTTAGCGCAATTTAGGTGTATTATTTATATTTCTTGCAATCCGCGCACGCTAGATTCCGACTTGCAAAGTTTGCTTCGCACGCATAAAATTGCAAGTTTTGCTTTTTTTGAACAATTCCCCTACACGCACCATATTGAATCTATCGCGATTCTCACACGCGGATAAAAATCTACTTAGGAATAATTGAATTTTTTCGTGCTGTTTTTTGCAAGGAAAAAACACAAAAATTTAAAATCAAAAAACATATCATGCCGATAAGATAAAATGTTGTTGCTATAGAAGGGGTGAGTGTTTCAATTTGAAAAAGATGCAGTAAATCATTTGCTCTGAAATTGCTCACAAGTGGACTAAGTAATTGGGGTGCACTTATTAAAACAACAAAAAAAGCAATATAAAGTGCCAATCTAAAAGTTATTGCTATAAAATTGTTTTTACATATAAAAATACTATATGCAAGGGTTAGTGTAATCATATATGCCAACAGCATAAAGAATGTTAGCTGTTTTGTCTGGTTTTCAAATAGCCAAGTGTAGGATAACACAAAACATACACACAAACCAAACAATAAGCTAGCAAGTGAAATTTTATATCCACTTGCATAACGCATGATAATGCAACAAAAAAGCATAATAATAACACTTGCTAGAACATAAACAGCAGTTAACCTAAGAGAATCTAAAGAGGATAAAAATGGCTCCAATAAAATAACACCATAAAAAAATAAAGCATGTACCACCACCATCCATGCTGAAAAATTTACAATTCTTGCAAGACTTGTATAATGCTCACTCGTATGCCTATAAAATTTTAACATTAAACATTCTATTGTCTTGGAAAAATCATGGCTTGGCTTAGAATACTCATTTTTTATTTTTTGCATAAAACTAGGTTTTACAGATTTAACATTTTTGTTTTTTAAAATATCTATTTCTATCTCATTTTCTAATGCCATTTCTTTTAGGTAAAGTTCATATTTATAGTATTTTGACACATCTGAAAGACTATCGCTAGCAATAAATACACTCTTATAGATTCTAAAGCTTTCAGAATATTGATTAAGGATTTCTTGCTTACGGATATTTTGTTGTGTATCATTTTTTCCTGTAATATTTTCTTTTTTGCATTCCTGCTGAATAAACTCTTTTAGCTCATCAAGGCTTTTTTCACATCGCGCACCTGAAAAATTTGCGTGCTTTTCAAATTGGTTGTCATATATTTTTGGCGGATTAAGAAATACCACATTACAAAAACTTGCTCGAGTAAAATCATTATTACACAGCTCTAAACGCTTAAACTGCGCGCTTTCAAAATAAACATTCTCTCTAAATTTTGCATATTTGCAAATAAATTCTTCAAATTCGCAATATGAAAAATTTACACTTTGCTCAAAAATACATTCTTCAAACACTAATGATTTAATACTTTTTTTCTTGGTAGCCTCTCCTTTAAATTCAAGCGGTTGTGTAAATCTACAACGACAAAAGCAAAGAGAATAAAGATGAAGTTTCTCTAATTTTAAGGATTCTAGCTCTAAGGACTCTTTGCTACTTTTTGGCTGTATAGTGTAGGTGCCAGTAGCGGTATCATAAGCTACTCTAGATTTTTGTGCATTCACACCTAGCAAATTAGAAACTTCTATAACTTTTTCTTTATATTCGCGCCCTTCTTTCAAAGCTCGTTTGTGTATCGCTAATGGTGGATTCATATTTAAAACTTACCCCTTAATCTTCCCACGCATAGCTTCTATCCTTGCATTGAGTTCATCGAAGTCCTTGCAGTCCTTGAAATTCTCAAAAAATTCCTCTTTTAGCGCTTGAAGATTCTTAAAAACTTCGATTGCCTTTTTGCCTTCACTCGTTAGCTGTGTGCCGCTATTTTTCCCGCCACCTGCATTTGAGAGCACCAACTCATTTGGGTGCGAAATCTTATTCATAATATCCACGCTATCCCACGCGGCTTTGTAGCTCATTTTCATCTGCTTTGCAGCCTTTGAGATTGAGCCACTCTCTGCTATGCGCTCTAGCAGCTCCACTCTCCCAGCGCCTAAATAACTCTTAGTATCCTCCCTAATCCAAATACGCGAACATACAAACATCTTGCCCCCTTTATGTAAAAATTTATATATTTTTTGGATTTTAGCAAAATTTTAGGTTTGTGGGAATGTAAAGTCTCTTTTTTAAGAAGTGATTTGGCGACCCCTGCAAGATTTGAACTTGCGTGCCCGCCTAGAAGGGGCGGTATCCTTGGCCACTAGATGAAGGGGTCAAAGGCGCAATTATAACAAAAACGAGCAATGCTAGCGCAAACAACTTTTAGTCTTTAGAGTTTTCAATCGCCTAACCACGCGAGAATCAAATTTCCATCAAAATTTCACTAGATTCTGCCATTTTGTTTGGTAATTTGAGAATCTGCACTATAATAACGCCCAAAATTCACCTTCAAGGACAGCAATGTTTAAAAATATTTTTGGGCTTACCTTGGTTTCATCTTTGCGCTTTTTTGGGCTTTTTATCGCGCTGCCTGCGATTTCGCTTTATGCTTCTAGCTTTGAGACAAGCGCGTTTTTGGCAGGAATTGCAGCTGGTGGCTATGCGATTACGCAGATTATTTTTCAAACGCCCTTTGGGATCTGGAGCGACAAAGTCGATAGAAAAATCGTGCTTATTTTTGGGCTTGTGATTTTTATCATCGGCTCGTTTGTGTGCGCGTTTGCGGATTCTATTACGATGCTAATTATTGGGCGCTTCATTCAAGGTGCAGGCGCGATAGGTGGCGTGATAAGCGCGCAAATCGCGGATTTAGTCAGGGAGGAATCACGCACAAAAGCCATGGCAATCATGGGCGCGGGCATTTTTGTGAGCTTTATTTTAGCGATGATTTTAGGACCGATTGTTGCGGCGTATTTGGGGCTCAATGCGATTTTTTTCCTCACAGCGGGGCTAAACCTCATCGCGCTTTTGGTGCTAATCTTCAAGGTGGAATCTAGCCCTGTTATGCAGTATTCCTATCAAGATTCTCAATTTGATACTATTTTGAAAAACAAAAACCTGCAAATTATGAATCTAAGCGCGTTTTTGCAAAAATTTTTGATGATTCTAAGCTTTGTCGTCGTTGGCATGGCGCTAGAAAATCACTTCGCCCTGCATGAGCTTGACTTGTGGAAAATCTACGCACCCGCGGCGATTTTGGGGCTTTTGGTGTTAGCACCCGCTACAATTTTGGCGCAGAAAAAGGGCTATTTCAAGCAAGTGCTGCTCTGTGGCATTGGCGCATTTGGCGGGGCGTATTTGCTCATTGGCATTGCTGGCGTGATGGAAAGTCTTTGGCTTTTTGTGGTTGGCGTATTTTTGTTTTTCATCGGATTTTCAATCCATGAGCCCATCATGCAAACGCTCACAAGTCGCTACGCAAAAGCTTCGCAAAAAGGCTCGGCGTTAGGGCTTTTCACCACGCTTGGCTTTGTAGGCTCGGCACTTGGGGCAGTGTGCGGGGGATTGCTTTACGATCTTTTTGATATTAGCTTGCTTGCGTGCGGAGTGGTTATTGTGTGCGTGCTGTGGGCGATTGTCATGGCTTTGGGATTGCAGAATCCAACGCATGAAAAAAATCTCTACCTCCCGCTAGATTCTTTTAATTTAGAGCATTTTACGCGCCTTAATACGCGCTTTGGGATTATTGAATGGTATGTCAATAGCACGCAGGGCGTGATTGTAGTCAAATATGAGGAAAGTAAGATTTCAAAAGAAGAGATTTTAGAATCTGTGGGGTAGATTCTAAAATTCTAGCCAACATGAGGGAATCTTGCAAAATCTTTGCAAGAATTTAGAATCTTTAGAATCTTATTTGTGTTTTTAATTCCTTTAAAAAGATTCTATTTCTCAAAGCTTTTTAATTTTGTCAAACCCCACTCGGTGTTTTAAAGTTTTCTTTTTGCAAGGGGGACAAGGGGGCTTGAATTAGCAAGCTCGCTCCCCTCCCCCTTATC
>NZ_NXLL01000014.1 GCF_003364115.1 Helicobacter sp. MIT 00-7814
ACGAAAATTCCTTTTTATTTGGCTATCGCGTTGATTGAAATTTTTTAGAATCTATGAGATTTTCTAAATTTTTTAGGTAGAATTCCAAAATTTTAACAAAACTATCAAACCTAAAAAAGGGGCTGTTTAATGAAAAAAGTTGCTATGAAAAATGCTTTGAAACTCACACTAACCGCAAGTCTTAGCCTAAGCGCGCTTAGTGCGCTTGAGTTTGGCTCTATGGGGCAGGTTTCTACGAGTATCGGGGGTGCGGGCGTGGCGCTTAAGCAATCGGCTTGGGGCGTGTATTACAACCCTGCGCTTTTGGCAGCTGATAGACGCTCAAAAGTGGGCTATAGCTTTGGCGCGCAGTTTAGAGAGCAAAATCTCTTAGAAGCGCTTACGATTGATTTTGATGAGCTTTCAAGGATTGCAAGCACGCTTGATGAAAAGCTTTTGGGGAAAACAAGCGCGGGTGGTGCCATTGCAGGTGGCGCGATTTCCTATAAGCCAAATGGTGGTAGCACGGTTACCGTTGATGGGATTTTAGGAGATGTGTTAGGGGATTTGCTAAAAGTAGAAAATGGTGGAACATTAGATGATAAAAAGCTTCAGGATTTTGCAAAAGGTTTAGGTTGTGGAACTTGTGAAAATAAAACAGGTATAGACACAATAGCTAAAGAACTAAAAGAGCAAATAGAAAAAGATAATAAAATAGGAGAGACACTTCAAAATAAACTCGCAGGTGCTGCAGGGAAAAAGTCACCACTTTTAGCAGAAATTGTCAAAAACATTGATCCAAAAAATATCGGAGGCTTAATCTCTGGTGCGCTTAATGGACAAACGCCAAATATGGAGGAGATACTTTCTCAAGTTGGGGAAATCACTTTGCCTCGTGGGGCGGATTCTGATATTGACAAACTTATTGATTCTTTTAATGTTTTAAACAACACTTTGCAAAGCAATGATCTTGTCCTAAGCTCGCAAAATGGCATAGTCGTGCAAGTAGGTGGCAGACCGCGCACGAAAAAAATTGAAGCTGATGGCATAGGTGAGCTAAGCGTGCAAGAGATAGATTCTGGGCGCGGGGCGGTGGCTGTGGCGATTTTGCCCCAAATATTTGCAGGTGTATCGGCAAACCTTGATCCTACGCATAGCAAGCTCATTGTCGAGGCTGGCGGAAAATATATTCAAGCAGACATTACAGGAAATGGCGTTGGTTTGAGTATTTTAACAGACAAAACAGGCGGACTTACCGCACAACAGCAATTTAAAAACTCCTCAATTATGAGTCCTAATGCAAAGCATGAGCTTAACGCAACTACACTTGCGCTTATCGAAGTGCCGGTGGGCTATGGGCATACATTTTTCACCCGCGCTGGAGATGTGCATATAGGTGGCGCGGTGAAGTTTATGCAGGCTTTTGGCTACCGCCTTGCTGAAACGCTCAATTTTGAAAATGCCGAAATTTCTATGCCTTCAACTACTGATATGATTTCCCAGCAAACTTTTGCGGTGGATTTAGGGCTACTTTATACACCATTTTTTGCCAAAAAGCTAAACCTCGGGCTTGTCGCAAAGAATCTCAACGCCCCACATATTAAGATGAATACAGGTTCTGACATTATCCTTAATCGTCAGTTGCGCGCAGGTGTAAGCTATGAGCTTTTAGACTTCCTTACAATCGCGGCGGATTATGATATCTTGCCAAACAACACGCTAAGTGTGGTAAATAAACAAAGCCAAATGCTTGGTGGCGGGATTATCGCGGACTTTAAATATGTGGATTTCCGCCTTGGTGCGATGAAAGATATGAAAAGCAAGGCAGGTGAAGGCGCAATCCTCACAGGCGGTGTGAATGCGTTTGGATTCCTAGATATCGCGTTTCAATATGGACTTGGCGAAAATGTCACGCTCTATGGCTTTAATGTCTCAAATTATATGGCAATCAAAGTCGGTGGGCAGTTTAGCTGGTAATTTTGCTTGAATGCACGCGCGCGCCCTAATCCACTCTGCGCTTAGCTATTATGAATATTTGAGCGCGCATAATTTAGGCTTAGATTCTGTGCGGATTGTGCGCTATGAGTTTAAAGATGAAATTTTAAGTCTGCAACTTGGCAAGCGCCTTTTCTCCCAAGATGGCTTAATGCTCGAGCTTGCGCCAAAGGAAGTCTTTGAGCTAGGCGCAAGCGCGGATTTAGAATACAATGAAGATTCTTTACTTTTAAAAATCGCGCCAAATTTTGAACTCCTAAGCGCCCTCCAAAAGCACCTAAAGCAAAAGGGCGCGAGCCTTAGCCTTTATAGCGATTTAAAATTCCTTGTGAAAAATGTCGCAAATTATTATGAAAAAAATAAAGATTCTCTGCAACTTCCCACAAAAACGCCACTAAAATATGATGAGCAGATTCCAAATTATCTCAATAACGAGCAAAAGCGCGCGATTGAGATGATTTTCAACCACCCGCTAAGCTATGTGTGGGGACCTCCGGGCAGTGGCAAAACGCAAGTCGTGCTTTTTGAAGCGCTGTATTTTTATGCCAAAAAAGGTGTAAAAACCTGCGTGCTAGCCCCGACAAATTCCGCGCTAGAGCAGATTTTTACCACACTTTTAGAGCATTTTAAGAAAATGGATTTTGAACTACATAATCTCTTGCGCTTAGGACTGCCAACGCAACGCTTTTTGAGCTTGTATCCGGAATGTTGCGATAGCAATGCGATTAAAAAAACTCAAGCCTCGCTTTTTAGTCAGCCTGTAAGCCTTAAAACGCGCTTGAAAGACGCGCTTATTATCGGAATGACGCTTGATGGATTCATTAAGCGCGCGGAAAATTTAGAGATAGAATTTGCGCATTATTTTTTAGATGAATGCGCCTTTGCCCCGCTGGCGAAGGCTTGCGCGCTGTGTGTGGGAAATGTGCCAATCACGCTTTTTGGCGATCATAAGCAGTTAATGCCAATTTGTGAAATGCCCGCAAATGAGCTAAGGGCGCGCCCGGAAGTGAATTTATGGAATCTATCCGCGCTTTTTATGGAGGAGCTTTTTAACGCGAAAGATTTGCAAGAGGGCGCAGAGCGCAACTTTAAATCTAGCGCGCTAAATATACAAAATGAGGCGCAAGAAAACGATACACAAGAAAACAACATGCAAGAAAATGCGGGCTTTGAATCTAGCAAAAATTTTAAATCTGACTTTGAATCTAGCCTTGAAACTAGCGCGCCTTTTAGCTATTTTGAGGCTTTGAGCTTAAAGCAACCAACGCAAAATCCGCAACTTTCCCACATTGCAAGCCTAAACTTCACCCACCGCTATGGTGATAATCTCGCGCGCTTGCTAGATTCTTACATTTATCATAATGGCTTGCGCGGGCAGGAACGCGTTATGGGGATTTACTGCATTGATAGCGGGCGCAAGAGTGAGGCGGATAGCAACTTTAGCGCTAATGAGGTGCGCGCCACGCAGATTCTCTATCAGCATTTATTGCGACGCGCAAAGGATTTCAAAAACGCGCAAACGCCCTTGCAAGATACTTTCGCGGTTATCACGCCATTTGTCAAGCAACGCAAGGAATTGCAACGACATTTAGGAAGCCTAGAAGTGCTTACAATCCATGGCTCGCAAGGCAGGGAGTGGGATAATGTGATTTTTTCGCCGGTGAGCCTGCACTACTATCTTACAGATTCTAAGCAGACAAATGCGCTCTATGGGCTTAATGTCGCCATTAGTCGGATTAAAAAAAATCTTTTTATTGTGTGCGATTTGAGCTTTTGGCAAAGTCAGCCAAATCAGTTTTTGCACAAGCTTCTTTCTCAAGCCACGCTTATAAAGTTTTAAATTTCCTTTGAAAGCGCGGAATCTGCGTGAGATTCCCCAAAAGTCCCCCGCTGTGGATAAAAATCCATTCTTTCTCTAACTCATTTTGTGTAAAAAATTGAGAATCTAGCGCGTTTTTAAGCGCATAAAGTGCGGGGCAATCATAAAGCAAATCAAACTCGATTCCTTTCCTAAGCAAGGCGCGATACATTTCCCACACTTCTTTTTTGAGCGCGCCAAAGGCGAAGTTTGTATGAAGTGTTTTTGCAAAATTTTTTTCAAAGCCTTCAATTTTGGCGCATAAAATTGGCACAATTTGCATGTTATATTTTAGCTCCTTTGCCACTTGCGCTAGCGCTAGCGCACTTACACCGCTTCCTGTGGCGCAAAATACAAGCGCTTCTTTTGTGGAAAAATTTTTTTGTATAAAGTCCCAAATTTCCTTGCATTGCGTTATTGTGCCTTCTTTTGCTAGCTCTAAATCCCCACCTTGTGGGATAAAATACTTTTCTTTAAAAGACAGAGTTTTGAAATGCGCTAATGCTTTGTTTTTAAGCTCCAGCGCATTTGTGCCAGAATCTGCAAAGATAAATTCCGCGCCAAACTCGCGCGCAAGGGCAAAATTCCCGTTTTTGTTTTCGCGCAAAAATTGCGATGGTGTGGGCGTAACATAAATAAAGCGCTTTTTTTGGGCATGTGTAAGCGCGCTTAGCGCAAGCATGGCATTTGATTGGTTCCCACCATAGCTAAGAAAAATTTTATTTGGATTATGCAAAAGGGCGTAGAATTTGCGCGCTTTGTTGCCATTGAAATGCTCGCTCACGCCCTCAATGCGCGCCAAATCATCGCGCTTCACCCAAAGCTTTTTACCAAAAAAGTTTAGCTCTTGCGTGGGCGTTACGCACATCTATTTTCCCAAACAAAAGGTGCTAAAAAGCTTGTCAAGCAATTCGGAATGCTCAAATGGGTGCGTAATCGCGCTTAGGCAAGCGATACACTCATTAATATGAAAGGAAAAAAGCTCTAGCTCGCTAGATTCTAACTTTTGGCGCGCGAGATTTAAGGCACTAAGCGCATTTTGCACGCATTCAAGCTGGAATTTTGAAGTAAGCAAAAAATCGCCCTGATATTCTTGCGTGGCAAAAAAATCCTCCAAAACCTTGAATATTTGTTGTGGATTAAGCTCGCTAAACTCCTGCATTTTGCCATGTGTGGTGGAAATAGAAAGTGGCTTTTTGCAAAGTGCATAAGGCGCGCGCAAAAAATCCTCAATATATAAAAAATCCTTAGAATCTAGCGCGCAGGGCATATCGGCTTTATTTAGCACAAGCAAAATATGCGCGTTGTTTGGGTTGTTTTTCAGCAAATCAAAAAGCGCGAAATCCTCAGAATCTAGCGCGCGTGAGCTATCAAAAAGCGCAAGGATAAGATTTGCCTGTTCAAGGGATTTTTTCGCGCGTTCAATCCCGATACGCTCAATCGTATCGCCACAATCGCGAATGCCCGCTGTGTCAATCAGACGCACGATATTGCCCGCTATATGCAAGCTCTCCTCGATACTATCGCGCGTCGTGCCGGCAATGGGCGAAGTGATGGCGCGATCATAGGCTAAAAGCGCGTTAAGTAGCGAGCTTTTGCCGACATTTGGCTTGCCGACAATGCAGATTTTAAAGCCCTCGATCATGCCTTGCCTATGCAGGGAATCTTCATACAAAACGCGTAATTTATGCGCGAGATTCTCTAACTTTTGGCGCATTGCATCGCTTGTGTCAGAATCCATTTCCTCGCTGTAGTCAATGTTTGCCTCGCTGTAGGCTAAAAGCTCGATGAGCTTGTCCCTGCACTCATGCACGAAATTGCTAAGCTCGCCCCTTAATTGTCGCAGTAAAATCTCATTTGCGCCCACAGATTGAGAATTGATTAACCCAGCTACTGCCTGCACTTGCGCCAAATCAAGGCGTCCATTTAAAAATGCCCTTTTACTAAATTCCCCCGCACTTGCAGGCTTTGCACCAAGTGCAAGTAGAGAATCCACCACCGCGCGCGCAATCACCGCCCCGCCATGGCAGTGAATCTCGCAAATATCTTCCCCGCTGTAGCTATGCGGGGCTTTAAAATACAGCAAAATCGCTTCATCAAGCATTGCGCCTTTATCATTATATATCGCGCTTAGCGTGGCGTGGCGTGGGGCGAGGGATTTACGCTTGCTAAGAGAAAGGGTAAAATCTAGGGCTTTTTCCCCGCTTAGGCGCACGATACAAATCGCGCCAACGCCAAGAGGCGTGGAGATTCCAACAATTGTGGAGGGTGTTTGCGTTGAAAGTGTTTGTATTAAGGGCGCTTGCGTGGGGGATTCTTGAGATTCTTGAGATACTTGAGACGCTTGAGACGCGGAAAATGCGGGGGAATTAGAAGCGTCTGAAGTCATTGATGATGATGTATTTTTCGCCATTTTCATTTAAGCGGAAAGAGACATATTTTTGCGGGAAGGCTTCGCGGAGCTTGCTTAGGGCGATGTAGGCTAGGATTCCATCAAGGGGCTTTGTTTGAGCTTTTGCGTTTTCCTCGACCATTTTAATCACACCTTGCAAGTAGCAATCCATCATCTGCTCTTGATTTGCGAGGAATTCCGCAACCTCAAGGCGAATGGTGAAATCATATTTTGGATTAATCCAATTAAACAGCAGATACAAAAGCGCCTTGTAGCGATAGCCCTTTTCCCCGATAAGCAGCGCGCAGTCCGCACCATCGATTTTGATAAAAAGAAGATTATTTTCTAAAAGCTTCACTTCCACAAAGTCCAAATCAAAAGGCAGGCAGGCTAAAAGCTCTTTTAAATCAGATTCTATTTCTTTAAGAATCTGCTCTTTGGCTTGTGGATTAAAGCTCTGCGTATGTGGCTTTGAGCTGTAAGGCTTTGGCGTTTTGGAGTTAGATTCTGTTGCGTAGTCTGGGGCATAAGAGGTGGATTTGTAGGGCTTTTTAGATTCTTTTTCAAAGCTTGCAAATTCAAAGTTTTTTGAGCCCCAGATTCCATCATCATTTGAATCTTGATTTAAGTCCTGATTTAAGTCTTGGTTAGAATCTAAATCTTGGCAAGATTCTGCATTTGCTTCAAAAGATTCTTGTGGCTCTTGTTTTGAAAAGTCTTTGTGTGAAAATTCTTTTTTTGCTTGTCGCTCAAATGGCTTAGATTCTGCGTTGGTATGTGAGTTTTGATATTTTTTATTATCTTTTTTAGAATCCACGATGATGATTGCGTCCTTGCGCCCGATCCCTAAAAAGCCTGCGCTTGGATTTTGAGCGATTTCATATTCTAAATCCACAACTGAACATCTAAATTCTTCTGATGCCTTAAGCAGGGCTTCTTGAAGAGTTTTTGCAGTAATTTTCTTCATAAAAATCCTTTATTTTTTCTCATGTTTTGTAATTTTTTGCTTTTCATGCGCGGCGATTTCTTGCTCTTTTTTGCGCTTTAGAAGGGAATTGATAAAAAGTTGCTGGAGGATTGAGAAAATATTATTTATCGTCCAATACAGCACAAGCCCCGCTGGGAATGGGAAAATGATAAAAAACACCATAAAAAACCATGGCAACATTTTAAAGATTTTTTCCTGCATAGGATCGTTGAAATTTGAAGGTGTGAGGCGCTGGGACACATACATACTAAGCCCCATCAGCACAGGCAACACAAAATAAGGATCGATAGCCGAAAGGTCATCAATCCACAAAATCCACTCGGAATTTTTCAGCTCGATAGCATTATAAAGCACGCGATAAATCGCAAAAAACACCGGAATCTGCAAAAGCAGTGGCAGACAGCCACCAAGCGGATTTGCGCCGTGTTTTTTATACAGCTCCATCATATGCATTTGCATTTTTTGTGGATCGCCTTTATAGCGCGTTTGTATCTCTTTCATCTTAGGCGCGATATCTTTGAGCTTTTGCATTGATACCATACCTTTGAAAGTGAGCGGGAAAAGTAAGATTCTCACCACCAAAGTAAGTAAAACAATCGCCCAACCCCAATTCCCGCAAAAGTCATGCAAATAGCTTAGCAACCAAAACACAGGGCGCGCAAAGAAAGTGATAATGCCATATTCAATCACATCAGTTAGCACAGGATTAATGGCATTTAAAGTCTTATGATCCTTTGGTCCGATATAGCCATCAAACTGCGCGCTCCCGCCTTTGATATACACAAAAGGCTGTGGATTGCCCGCGTAATCGCCATTTAAGCGCACATAAAAGCTTCCCTCTTTTGGGAAAAGTAAGCTTGTGTAATACCTATCCACACTCGCCACAAAGAGGCTTTGTGCGAAATCTAGCCTTTTCTTGCTATCCTTATCCTCGATTTTTTCAATCGTCCCTTCACTTGTTTTGAGCAGCACGCCTCTAAATGCGTAAGTATCGTTATCTCCGCTTGGGCGCATACCATTGCTTAAAAAGTAGCTAAGATTTGGATTGCTTAAATTTATCTCAATATTATAGGTGAGATTTGGGTGAAAAGTAAGTTTTTTTGTAACCTGCACTTCACCTAAATTTTGCGTGAAAACTAGCGCTTGCGAGCCATCTTCTAGCGTTGTATTTGATTGCAAAATATAAGGCGTGTTGAGCGTTTTTTTATCAAGCTCTTGATCGCTAAAGCGCAATTCAAGTGGCTTTAGCTCAATATCACCAAAAAGCGGAAGTTTATCAATATGCGCTTTTTGCGAGCTTTTTAGTCCGATGAGTTTGCCAAGAATGCTAAAAAGGCTCTCTTGCTCATCATGGGTGAATTTTTTGTCCTTTAGATACACTTGCGCGATGCGTCCTAGCGCGTCAATCTCTACCTCAAAGCTTTCATTCCCAAAGGTAGCAATAAGCGAGCTTCTTAATGGCGTACTTTGGGTGGGATCTAGCGTGCCTTGCGCGTTTGTGTTATTTGCATTAAGCGCGCTTGCATTTGGCGTTTGGGGATCGCTTAGCGCATTTGCTGTTAAATCTTTTGGCGCGCTTGTGTTTGCGGGAGCTTGCGTTTGGGGCTTTTGCGGGAAAAGATAACTATAGAGCGCAAAAAATCCAATGCTTATAGCAATAATAAGCAAAATGCGCCCAAGCCCGGTATTGTCGTTGTTATGCTGGTTAGGATTAGGATAATGCATCGAAATGAAACCTTTTTAGAGTGATTTAATAATGTAAAACAAACTTTTTTGCGTTTGGTTTAAGCGCAAAATTGTAGCCAAAAATGGGGGATTTTGATAGGGGAGAAGCCAATATTTTGGCGTTTTTTGTGGGAAATGTTGCGGAAATTTTACATTTATGCGTAGTTTTAAAATCGGATAATCAATCCCGCCACAATGAAGTGGATTGCAAGAAAAGATTCTATAAACAATGCGCGGAAGTGCCTGAAATGGGGCGTTAAAATCCAAAAGCCAGAGCGCATAATTTGAACAGCTCGGATAGAATCTGCACTTCCTGCCTAAAAACAGCGAAAAAGTTTTTTGATAAAAAATAATAAGGATTTTTAGCGCGTGTGAAAAAATCTTGCAAAAAAGCATAAAGTTTGCGCGCATGTAAAAATAGATTTTAAAAAAGATTCTAAAAGCGCACATTTTAATTGAGCGCTTTTAAGCACAGCGCGCGAAATGCGCTAAATTCTAACTGTGCCATTTCCGCCTTTGGCACAAACACTGCAATATAATCCCTAAAAACCTCATCGCGGAATATCGCGCGCATTTGGCGTTTGTAGCGATTGCGCTTTGGGGCGTTGCCGACTTTGCGCGCCACACTTAGCCCCAAATACGCCTGCGCACCACGCGAAAGGATAGCGTTAAGCTGTCGCAAGGGCTTTTTATTTGGGGTTTTGAGTTTTTGAGTGAGTGTGTCAATCTTACAGAGATAGAGTAAAAAATACGGCGTGCTGAAGCGTCGCGCGTTTTTATACACAAGGTTAAATTCTTGCGTATTTTTAAGAGAATCTACTTTCAAAGCTTGCAAAAGCCTCGCTAAAGGGAATTAGCGAGTTATACGCTTAGTCTTTTTCTGCCTTTTGCTCTGCGTGCGTTAAGCACTCTGCGCCCATTTTTTGTTTTCATTCTAGCGCGAAAACCATGTGTGCGCTTGCGTGGAGTGTTGTGTGGTTGGTATGTTCGTTTCATAAATAGCCTTTTTTACAAAATTAAAGTCCGCGATTTTTCCATAAAATTACTTAAAAAAAGGTTAGTGCTGGCTAAATTCTTGGCTTAATTCTAAAATCTGCTGAAGATTCTTATCTGCCTTTGTCAAAACGCGAAATTCCACGCGCCGCGATTTTGTATCATCTTCCAGCGGACGCGCGAAGCTTAGCCCATTTGCGCGCAAAACCTTAATAAGCCATTCTTTTTGCGCGTTAATGCTTGATTGATTAAAACAATATTTGAGCACTTCAAATGCGCGTGCTTGGGAAAGTTCAGCGTTTCCTAAATAGCGAGATTCTAGCGTGGTGGCACTCGCCCAATTGCTTGAAGTATGCCCTTCAATGCGGATTTCCTCGATATTGTCTTTATATTTTGGCAAAGAGAGAATCCGCACATAGCGCGGAAAAAAATCATCTAAAATATCCTTAAATCTTTGCTTAACTTCCTTAGCCCCCGCGTCAAAAAGCACCTCTGGCTCGCGGAATCTAATGGTATTGTCAATATCAATTTGTGCGTCCCAGCGCGCTAAATCCTTAGAAAATTCCTTTTGCAATTCCAAATAAAGCTCGGCTTGCAAATCCGAATAATCCTGCGCAATCGCGCTCATTTTGGCATTTATCTCGCTGTAGCGGCGGTTTTGTATTTCAAGATTCTCTTTTGCCTTGTTTGAGATGAGCATAAATGAAATCATAATAAGCAAAAAAATCATCATAATGCCCGCCATCATATCCGCGATGCTTATCCAATAATTTCCTTGCTTTTGCTCTTTCAAGTCTATTCCTTTAAATTGTATCGTCTCGTGCGAGTGAATCGCACTTCGCCTCCGCCTCGCTTCGCTCGCGTTCATATTTTACCATTTTTAGCTGATAAGGTTGCGAGATTCTGCAACGCGATTTGGTGATTTAGAGAATCCTTGTGGATTGCTTCGCTACCGCTCGCAATGACAGGAAAACACTTGCTTATGTAATGGCATATGGTGTTTTTTGTCATTGCGAGGATTCTTTAGAATCCGAAGCAATCCACTCCTTTAAATTGTATCGTCTCGTGCGAGTGAATCGCACTTCGCCTATTCCTTTGAGACTATCACTTTGGCAAGCGTTGCTCGCCAAAGCTCCGCTCCGCTTCCAACTGCGCGGAAGTAAATTCCGCTTTGTTTCCAGCTCTGCGTGCATATTTTACCATTTTTGGCTGATAGGGTTTAGATTCTAACGCCTTGCGCCGATAAGCTCTTTTATACGCTCCAAAAACCACTCATAATTTTTCCAAAAATTCTCCACACTCACACTCATCGCCTCATCGAGATTTTTTAGAGAATTTTCAAGCTGGCTTGAAAGCGTAGCATTCCCATCAATGCTATTTTTCAAAGAATCTTGCATACCCAAAAAAAGCTCTTGGGTTTGCTTAGCATTCTGCGCGAGGTGGGTTTGCGTGCTAAGCATTTGAGAAAGCATATTTTCTTGGAATTCCTTAAATCCTAAAAGAATCTGCTCGCTCGTGCTTTTTGGTGCGCTTAGGGATTCTTTGGTGAGTTTTTGCAGGACTTTGAGATATTCTAAGGCTAGGGCTTTGATGTATTTACTAAGCTTTTCTTGCTCTTTTTGTAACGCGTTTTTAGAATCCGCAGCGAGGCTCTCAAACGCGCTACTTTGCGAGCTTAAAAGCTTGCTTGTTTGATTTGCAAGATTTTGCGCGAGTGTATCAAAGCTTTGAGAAAGAAGTTTAGTTATCTGCTCATGGTTATTTTTAAAATCCAAATTTAGCGCGCGCATTTCATTGAGATTTTGCAAATGAAGCTCATGCGCCTTGTTGCTAGCTTCATCTTGCTTGAGAAGTAATGCTTGGATTTGAGAAAAAAGAGAATCTAAACTTTGCTTTGCATTATCCGCTAAAATCTTAAAGCCCTTCGCAGATTCTACACTTAGCGCGCTAAAGCCTTCTTTCAAGCTCTGCAGAGAATCCGCGTGGATTTGCTGGAGACTTTGCGTATTTGTAGCAAGCATATCTTTGCTGAAGCTTTTCAGATTTTGCATACTTTCTTTTGTGAGATTTAAAAGCGCGTCTGTGTGCCCTTGCATATTTTTATCAATCTTAGCAAAGTGAATTTGCGCGCTCTGGGCGACATTTTGTGCGCTTAGTTTGAAATTTTCCTCTAAAGTCTGCGCAATTTGCAGAATCTGCGCGCTTAGACTTTGATTAAACCTTGTAATATTTTCGCCTAGTTGCGCACCCTCATTTTTTGCGTTAATGAAAAAATCCCGCAAAGTGTTAAGACAAGCAAAGGAATTTTCTTTTAAGCCTGCAATTTGCTCTAAATGCGCGTGGAGCTTTTGATTTTGCACCTCAAAAGATTCTAAAAGTTTGAGATTATTTGCGTAAAATTCCTGCACCTGCGTATTTTGCTCGGTGATGATATGCAGGGATTTTTGCGTATTTTGCACGGCTAGCTGGCTTTTTTGCAAGGCTTTTTGCGTGTCTTTCAAAAGACTTTGCGTGTCATAAATAAACTCCTTATATTCCTCCTGCCATGTCAGAAGCTTACCCACAGCGCTATTTAGCTCTTTAAAATTTTCGCCAAATTGATTTTGTAAATTTGCATTAAAATCTTTTATGACATTCTCAAGTGCGGAAATAAGCTCTTTTGACGCGCCTTTAGCAAACTCGGAAGTGGCTTGTTGCAATGAATGCGAAATTTCTTGGAAGCGTGATTCTATCATCGCATGATTGCGCTCAAAAAGTGCGTGCAAGGATTCTGAACTAGGGAGCTTTTCTAGCGTTGGCAAAAAGCGTAAGTTTTCTAAAAAGCTCACTTGACGCGCAATATAATCAAGGTTGCTCTCCTCATCGCTTTTTATATGCTTGCTTTTTTGCAGGACTGAAAGCACAATCGCTTCACCCATGCCTAAAATCGAGGTGTAAAATGCAGTTTTCAACCCATCTAAAAGCAGTGGCACGGAGGATTCTAAATGCAGCGTGTCAAAAGAAAAAAGCCCTACAAAAATCCCCACAAATGTTCCCAGCACGCCAGAACTCATAATGATGGATTTGAAATCCTTGTGCGTTGGCGTGCCAAAGCTTTTGTAATCCCACACAAAAAGCGCGAGCATAAAGATAGTAAAAAGTGCGTTTATGATAAGAATTGATATTTGCATGAAATGTCCTACTCGTGGGCTTTTTGCATAATCACATAAATATCATGCAATCCAAAAGCTTGTAAAGTCGTGGAAAGCTCTAAGAAAAATTCTAGCTCGCTTGCTTTGTCGCCTTGAATGATGATTTGCGTATCTTTTGGAAGGCGTGAAAGCTCGTTTTTAAGGGATTCTAAGCTGATTTTAGAATCTTCAAAATAGTAATTGCCCTCTTTGTCGATGGTGATGATTTTTTCTTTACTTTCACTTGAAGTCGCGCCCTGCTTTTGATCCTCTAGCGTGGGGATTTCTACTTGAATCTTAGAATGCTGGACAAAGCTTGCACTCACAAGCACAATCACAAGCAACACAAGCATAATATCAATAAATGGGATAAGATTAAGAGAATCTATTTTTTTCATACAGCCCTTTCAAATGTCGTATTTCGTGCGTGCATTTGGCGTGGATGGCGGGATATGCGCGATGTCCCATTGCGTAAGCAAAATCTCTGTTTTTCGCAAAAGGTGATTGTAGCACACAATGGAAGGAATCGCCACGATAAGCCCACCAGCAGTAGCTTTCAGCGCTAAAGAAAGCCCTAACATAATGCTTTGCGTGTCAATCAGCGTGTTATTGCCAATTTCTATAAAAGTCACCATAATGCCAAAAACCGTCCCAAGAAGCCCGATATAAGGCGCATTTGAGCCAATCGTCGCAATGAGCGTCAAGCGCTTGTGCAAATCTAACTCAAGCACTCTTTTATCCTTGTAATCCTCCACGCGCACTTTTTTAAAAAACCAAAATCGCTCAATCGCCACGCCCACAGCCACAATACTCAAAAAGAGCAAAAAGCCTAGCACTCCGTAATCAACAGCTTCTTTCATCGTTAGAAATACCTTTTTATTTTTAAACTTAACCGCGCAATTCTACACTTTTTGTATTCATAGAATCTTTAAAGCGCATTTGTTATTTTTCTAAAATAAATTTTAATCAATGAGCGCGATGAGTTCCTTAAGCGCATTTGGGCGAAAAGCGACTTTTGAAGGAAGGAGAGAATCTGCGTTTAAAAGCGTGTTTGTAAGCTCGCTAGATTCCACAATGACAGCATTTTGCACGCAAGAAAATAGTGCTTGCTGATTGAAAATATGCTTGCCTGAAATAAGCTTTGTTTGGAAAAACGCCGGCTCAAGCGGATTGTGTCCGCCAACTTTTGCAAACGCACCGCCCAAAATCACAATATCACTAATCGCATACGCATTTATAAGCTCGCCTAATTTATCAAGCACGACAATATCTTTGCTAAAAGTAATTGCGCTTTGTTCCTCACCGCGCGCGCTTGCATGGCGCAAGAGATCGCTTAGGCGCTCAAAGGTAAGATTATTTTTTTGCAAGATTTGGCACACTTCAATAAATCGCTCTGGGTGGCGCGGGGCAAGCAATAGCAAAGAATCTGGTTTGAGTTTTTGGAATTGCAAAAAAGCGCGCAAAATAAGCTCTTCTTCGCCCCTGTGCGTGCTAGCACCAAGCACGACGAGCTTATTTGGCTTTTTATACGCGATACTTACCTTTGGCGGATTTAGCATTTTTAGATTCCCAAAGACGCTGACATTACGCGCACCAAGAGATTCTAAGCGTTTTTTGTCTTTTTGACTTTGAGCTAAAATCACATCAATAAGCCTAAAAATCTGCCTATAAAAGCGCTTAAAACGCGTATAGCTCGCAAAAGATCTATCAGAAATGCGCGCGTTTAGAAGAAAGGTTTTTGCACCATTTTTTTTAGCGATAAAAAATAGCATACGCCAAAGCTCGGCTTCCATCACCACGAGGCTTTTAAGCTCGCTAAGATATTTGCTCCAAAGTGGCAAAAAAATCTCAAAAGGCAAAAACTTCACCTCCACGCGCTTTGAGTGCAAAGCGCCAAAAAGCCTTATGGCTTCGTTAAATCCGGTATGCGTGATGGTAGAGATAAGAATCTTTGAGTGAGGCGAGCTTACTAAAAGCTCGTTGATGATGGGCTCTAAGGATTTGACTTCGCCAAAAGAGCAGGCATGAAACCAAAAATGCGGTTTAAACCTAAGCCCAAGATTCACGCCAAAAAAGCGCCGCGGCAGTGAGGCTTTGTGCTTTGCGCGCAGGGTGAAAAGTGCTAAGAGTGGCAAACAAAGAATATACACAAAAAGACACGCAAGATAATAGCCAAGCGGAAAGCGCATAAGAATCCTTTAAAATCAAAGTGCGGGGCTTAAAAACTTGCGCAGATTCTAGCAAAAAATAAATAAAAGCGCACGAAAAGCTCAAACCTTTACGCGCTTACACGACCTTAAATCTACGCAATCTCGCGGCATTTGTCACCACGCTAATAGAGCTCAAACTCATCGCAAACGCACAAAACATAGGATCCAAAAAAATCCCAAAAGGTGCGAGCACACCGCATGCGATAGGGATAAAAAGCGCATTGTAGCCAAATGCCCAAAAAAGGTTTTGCTTAATGTTAGTAATCGTGGCGCGCGCGAGATTGTAGGCGTTTAAAATCGCCTTTGCGTTTTGATTATAGAGCAAAATATCCGCACAATTTTGAGCAATATCATTTCCGCTCGCATACGCAAGGCTCACATTTGCGCTTTTTAGCGCGGCGGCGTCATTCACGCCATCGCCCACAAACGCCACAAACTCGCTTTTTTTATACTCATTGACGACTTTGAGCTTATCTTGTGGCTTTGCTTGAAAAATCACTTCGCTAATGCCACTTTTTTGCGCGATATATTGCGCGCTTGCCTCCCTGTCGCCTGTGAGCATGGTTTGCTTGATGCCTTTTTTACTAAATTCTTGCAACATAAACGCGCAATCTTGACGCAACAAATCCTCCAAATACAGCGCACCTAGGACTTTTTGGGAATCTGCAAGGTAGATAATTAACTTGGAATTGCTATTTATTGTATCGTCTCGCGGGAGTGAATCCCGCTTCGCCTCCGCTTCGCGCGCACACTCGGCATTATTTGGTTGATGAGATTCTAAGATTCTGTCACATTGATTGGTATCTTTAGATTCTTGCGCTGATACTCCCAAAGTTTCTTTCACAAAGGGTGTTTCTGCAAGCGATTCTAAGGATTCTAAACTTCCTAAAATGTAGCTTTGCCCATTGATTGTGCCTTTAATGCCAAAGCCTGTAACACTTTGAAAATCCGCTACTTTTGGAATCTCTGCAAGCGCGCTTTGTGGGAGGGCGGATTGAATATAATCAGTGATTGTTTTTGCGATAATATGCGCGCTGTGTTGCTCTAGCGCAAAAATTAGAGAGAGAAAATCTTGTTTTGATAGCTTAGATTGCGCGCTATTGAGTGCGATTTTTTCCACACTTAGCCCGCTTGTGAGCGTGCCGGTTTTATCAAAAATTAAATGCGTGGTTTGAGACAACGCCTGCAAGGAAGCTGAAGTCTTAAAAAACACGCCCATTTTATTTGCCACAGCCCTTGCGTGCAAAAATGCCATCGGTGTCGCCAGCCCAAGCGCGCAAGGACAAGAGATGACAAGGACGGAAACAAACACATCAAGCGCGCGCTCAAAATCCTGTAAAAAAAACCAAAAAATCCCCGCCACAAAAGCGATACAAATGACAATGGGCACGAAGATTCCAGCGACTTTATCGGCTAAGATTCCAAGCGGGGCTTTGACTTCATTTGCCTGCTGGATAAGGCTAATAATTTGGCTTAGCAAGGTGTCTTTGCCAACTTTTTGCGCGCGCAGGATAAAACTTCCTTCGATATTGATACTTCCAGATTCTATCAAGTCCCCAGATTTCACCGCCACAGGCAAACTCTCGCCATTAATGCTTGAAGTATCAATACTGCTCTGCCCTTCAATCACCACGCCATCAAGCATTACCACATCACCGGGCAAAATGCGTATCTCATCGCCAACTTTTACACGCTCAAGCGGCATTTCCTCCCATTGCGCGCTACTTTTTCGCACTTGCACTTTTTTTTGATACAGCTCCAAAAGCGCTGAAGCACTTTGCTTTGCGGAATTTTTAGCGCTAGATTCTATAAATTTCCCAATCATTATAAAGCACAAAATCACGCACACGCTTTCAAAATATAAATGCATATGCGCGTTATGAATAAAAATCTCCCAACTGCCCTTAAGGCTATAAAGAAACGCCGCGCTTGTGCCAAGCGCCACAAGAGAATCCATCGTCGGAATGCCTTTAAAAAGTGCCTTGAAACCTTTAAAATAAAACGCTCGCCCAAAGTGCATCACGCACAAACTTGCAATAAGCATCAAAGCGCAGTCAATTTTTGGTGAAAAAATATGCCCCACAAACATCGCGCCAAAGGACAATACTAGCACAAAAAGCGTAAAAATAATGCTTAAGATAAGGCGCAATTTTGGTGGCAAAAGCTTAGAATCTAGCGCGTTAAAGCGTGCAATCGCGCGCAAAAATACATTTTGTGATGAAAAATCCGCGCTATTTTGCCCCGCATTTTGTGCGTCATCTTGCGCACCATCGTTGCAAGCGGGATTTTGCAAACTTGGTGTGTAGCCAAGTCTAGTGATAAAAGTAAAAATTTCTTCTAAGCTAATTTGCCTTTCATCATAGAGAATCTGCGCTTGTTGCGTGAGGAGATTAACTTGTATTTTTTGACAATATGGCTTGCGTGAAAGCGCGCGCTCAATCCCAGAGCTACACGCCGAACAACTCATACCATCGATATAAAAACTTGCTTCTTTCATAATTTCCTAGCTCCTTTTGTAAGTAACTAGCGCGGGAGTTTAATATTTCTTTGTATATAGATGACAAATAAGCCCCGCTAAACTATGCGTGAAGCAAGCACGCTATTTGCTTAGCTCAATTTCTAAAGTATGAATATCGCTAAGGATTTTCACTTGCAGGGTAAGAGTGCCTTTTTTGAGCTTATGCTGATTGATAGCGATAAACCCACCGCGCGGATTTTGCCCTTTTTCAAGTGTGTTTTTACGCAAATAGCTTGAAAGGATAATGGACTTCACGCGCCGATTTTCCTCAAGGCGCATATTTTGCTCAATCCTATCGCGCGCGCTGAAATACCACGGATCGTAGATGAAAAATCCCGGATATCCGCGATAAATAAGCATAGGATATGTCGGCATACTCGGCGCAATGCCAGAAGCGTAAGGATTTTGCGGGGTGAAAATGCCAAAAGATTCTATGGCTTGGGAAAAATTGAGATTTGAATTTTTCGCATCTTCGTAGCTTAGAATCTCAACCAACTTGCCATTTTGGCTTGCGGTGATACTGCTTAGGTCAAAAATCGCACTTTGAGAATCTAGCACACTTGCGGTGATAAAAATTACCAAAGGCTCATCGCTAGCGCCTCCGATGGTTTTTTGCGCGACTTCAAAGCGCACATAAGAGGCGCTTTTTTTGGATTCCAAAACTTCCACGCCATTGAAAAAAGACTGCTTGATTGAGGGCGATTCCACCGCGCGGACACTAAGTTTGGCACAGCCACTAAATGCAAAAATTACACTCAAAAATGCAAATACAATATTTTTTGGCTTCATTTAAGAATCTCTTTGTTTTTAAAATTTTAAACACCTAGATTCTAGCGCGAAGCACAAAATAATAAAAAAATGCACATTAAATTTGCGAATCTAAAAGGCGCTGTGTTACAAATTTGCAAAAATCAAATTGCGCTTCACTTAGCGCGCTTCAAAAGCCTAACTTACAAACTCCTACAGCGTGATATTTTCTATAAGCTCAATAGATTCTGCTTCGCGGATAATGAGCGCATCAAGGCAGTAAGGCAGAGAAATCTTGCTTTTTGCAAGGTAGATTTTGAGTGTTTTTATGAGTTTGGCAATCTTTTGAGGCGTGATATTGAAAATAGGCTCAAAGCCACTGCCACTTTTTACCTCGATGAAATGCAGGACATCATTTTTGCGCGCGATAATGTCAATCTCCCCGTAGCGCGTGTAAAAATTGCGCTCCAACACTTCAAAACCGAGTGAGCGCAAAAACTCGCACGCGCTTGCTTCTGCCCTCTCACCTTTAGCGCGACTCAAGGGCTAGTTTCCTAAAAGTTTTTTCACGCCCCACCAGCTTAAAAGATTTAAGATTCCAAAACTTAGCACCAAAAATCCCAACACAAAGCCTATCGTAAGCCCGCCAATCTCTGGGTAAATGATAAAAAGCACCGCAAGGATAATGTTCAAAATCGCAAAAACAAGCACCCAAATCCAACTTCCAAAGCCCGCTTTTTTGAGCCAAAACACATAGCTAATGCCAAGCCCCCCACGAAACATACACAAAAACGCCACAAAATACACCACAAATGCACCTGTAAAATCCACCCCACTACACAAAAAGAGAATGGCAAACAAAAGATTAAAAATCCCATCGAGCAAAAACATGCTCGCGCCTTCAAACTCCTTGAAATAGATGTAATACACGATATTAAACACCCCGCCAAAAATAAGCAAAAATGGTAAAACCATCACAAGGCTTTCAAACATACTTTCTGGCATCACACAGCCACTCACACCCGCCACAATAAGCAGGACTGAAAAAATCACCCAACCTATACTTGCAAGAACTTTCACTTGATTAACTCCTTAAAACATAATTTAATTGTATCACTTGTGCGAGCAAAGCCCGCGCAAGCTCCGCTCCAGCTTCGTTTCACTTCGCTTTCGCGCGCGTATTCTACCATTTTTTAACTGATAAGATTGCAATATCCTCTCACGCGCTTTTGCAGTTTAAGAATCTGCATCTTTTTGTGCCAAATTCAAAACTCTGCTTAAAAAACCTTAAGCCATTGCGATGCACTCGATTTCTACCAGCGCATTTTTTGGCAAAGTCTTTACCGCAATGGTGCTTCTAGCAGGCTTATGCGCGCCAAAAAAGCTCGCATACACTTCATTGAGCGCATTAAAATCATTCATATCTGCCAAAAAAATAGTCGTTTTTAGCACCTTTTGCAAACTACTTCCACTAGATTCTAAAATCGCCTTGAGATTTTCCAGCACCTGCGTAGTTTGCGCGCGGATATCGCCATTATTCATCGCATTTTGAGAATCTAGCGCAATCTGCCCGGAAGTAAAAATAAGCCCATTATACGCCACAGCCTGAGAGTATGGACCTATGGCTTGCGGGGCATTTGAGGTTTGGATAATGTTCATTTCCCGCTCCTAAAATAGTAAATTTAAGCCCCGCATTGTAGCAAAAGGATTTTGCTTTTGTGACAAAATTAGCCTATAATTGCCAAGATTTTTAAACAAATTTGCAAATGGAAGCGAGGCGGCAAGTGCAAGAGGATAGAGAGTTGCAAGAAAGTAAAAAAGTGAGAAAGAGCAAAAAGGCGCATTTGTATGCGTGGCTATTGTGCGGATTTTGCAGTGTGTTTTTGAGCCAAAGTGCGCTTTTGGCGGATAATTTTATCATCGATACGCAAAAAATTAGAGAGTTTGAGTTGCGCTTAAAGCCCAATCAAACGCTAATGATTGACTACAAAAACAAGAAATTTTTGGGTATTTTAGAAGCGTTGCCAAATGGAAGTTTTAAGAGGTTGCCAATCCCAAAAGAGTGGGATTCTAAGGATATACAGGCTGTTTTTAGGCTAAAAACCTATAGAGATTATGACGCCACCACGACAAATATCGGGCAAAGCTCGATGACAACTTATGAAAAAAATGAGGATTTTCCAAAAAGCGAAAATTCTCTTAGCGCACCAAAAAAGCCCGCACAAATAGAATCTAAGCAAACACAGGCAGAATCTAACCCAACACCCGCAGAATCTAACCCAGCACCACAAACCCAATCTTCGCAACCAGCGCAAAACAACGCAAAAACCTTAACAAATCCTAAAGATTCTAAAAAATCCGCGGATTCTGCGCTGCAAGCAAAAGATGCGACACTTTTGCCAACCACCACCACGCGCCCTAAGCCCACTTCCACCGACAAGCAAAACGCTCGAGAATGGGATAAATCTAAGATTCCCTACGAGCAAGAAAGCCAATCTATCGAGCTGTAAATGCAGGATTTTCACATACTTATTAGCGCGCCAGATAGGCAGGGGCTGGTGTTTGAGATTGCGCGGTGCTTTTTTGAGCTAGGCTTTAACATCGCGCGCCAAGATGAGTTTGTGGATTTGCAAAATAAGCAGTTTTTCCTCCGCACGCATATACAAGCAAGGGAATCTAGCGCGGATTTTCAGGTGGAAGAAAAACTGCGCGCTTCCTTAGAAAATATACTTTGTGCAAATGCGCCCTGTGCGCGAGATTCTACGCAAGATTCCATTATACAAGATTCCATTATACGAAATTCTGGCGTGCAAAATTCTAATATAGAAATTAAGATTATCCCCGCACAGCGCAAAAAATCGCTTGTGCTTTTCTGCACGAAGGAAAATCACTGCTTAGGCGACATTTTGCTTCGCTATGATAGTGGCGAGCTTAATGCCGAGATTAAGGCGATTATTAGCAATCACTCCGTGCTAGAGCCTTTGGCGCGCAAATTTGGCGTGTGCTTTTTGCATATTGAGCCAAGGGGTTTGAGTTTGGAAGATAAGCGCGAGCATGAAACGCGCATTTTAGAGGCGTTGCAAGGGTTGGGTGAAATTGATTTTCTTGTGTTAGCAAAATATATGAGAATCTTAACGCCGGAATTTATCAAGCATTTTCCAAATCGCATTCTTAATATTCATCATTCTTTTTTACCTGCATTTATCGGCGCAAACCCTTATAAGCAGGCGTATGAACGCGGTGTGAAAATCATTGGCGCAAGCGCGCATTTTGTGACTGAAAATCTTGATGAAGGTCCCATAATCACACAAGATACGATTGCGATAAATCACAGCTACACATGGCGCGAAATGCAACGCGCAGGCGGCGATGTGGAAAAAAGTGTGCTTGCGCGCGCCCTCAAACTCGCGCTAGAAGATAGAATCTTTGTTTTTCAAAACAGGACGATTATTTTTTAAATTTGGCTCTATTGCGCTTTATTTTCACGCGAGGCTGTTATTTGGGAAAATAGAATTTCAAGCATTATTGGCAACTCTTTAAAACCATCAGATTCCATAAAATGTCCGCCTTTTTCTACCATTATAAGCTCTGCATTAAGCTTATTAGCGAGATTTTCACTCAACACACTTGGCACAATAACATCATCTTTAGCGCACAGCACCACGCGCGAATTTATGGCTTTTTGCAAGGATTCCCACTGGAGCGGAGCGCGATTTGGGGGATTTATGAAAGTATTTAATTCTGGCAAAATCTCTAAATTTTCATAAAATCCACTCACAAGCACCACACCACCGACATTTTGGCTCTGCCCACTCAAAAGAGATTCATTAATATAGCGCAATGTTGTGATACAGCCCAAACTATGCCCGACAAGAAAAGTGCGCTCATCGCACGCGCCGATAGCCTCTTGCAAGCATGCAAGCCATGAATCTAAGCTCGGTGCGCTTGGGTTTGGTAGCTTTAAAATCTCCACACTTAAAGAATCTTGCAAAAGCTCTTTTAAGGGCGTGTTTTGCGTGTTTTGCGTGTTTATGTTTTCTAGCTGAGACTTCAGCCACACAAACCAATGCTTTTGCGGGTGCGCGTCATAGCCATGTGTGATAAAAATCCGTGTTTTTGCCATGTATATTCCTTTAAATTGTATCACTCAACAAAAAGCAAGCCCTTGTTGAGCTTCGCTTCGCGTTTATATTTTACCATTTTTAGTTGGTGGGATTCTGCAGATTCTCTAACCCACTTTGCCAATGCGCGCGTATTTTATCTCATTTTGATAACTTTATAAAATCCACAAGCAAATAAAAATTCTCAAAAGAGATTACTTTTCGTTACTTTCCCGCGCTTGTTTTGCTAAAAAAACAAAGAATTTACACATCTATCACCAAAACACTATACAATCAAAATCTATCCAAAATCTTACTTTAAGGAGTTCGCGATGAAAAAATTTATTCTTGGTTCAATGGTTGGTGCGATGGCGCTATGTGGTGTGCTTTCAGCAGCAAATAACGAGGTATTTGACCCAAAAAGTGCAAAAGAGCATATCGTCATCAAAGTAGAAATGCTCAACGAAAAGGGCAATAAAGATGTGGGCGAAGTGGTAGCGGTGCAAACAAAATACGGCGTGGCATTTTTCCCAAATCTTAAAGGCTTAGAAGCTGGCGTACATGGATTCCATGTTCATGCGAATGCGGATTGTGGCGCGACTGAAAAAGGCTTAGGTATGAAAGCAGGCGGACACTGGGATCCTAAAAAGACAGAAAATCACTCTTTGCCATGGGACGACAATGGACATATGGGCGATTTACCAGCGCTTTATGTTGAAAAAGATGGAAGCGCAAATAGCCCTGTGCTAGCGCCAAAAATCAAAAAACTAAAAGAGATTAAAAATCACGCGCTTATGATTCACTTCGGCGGGGATAATCACAGCGATCACCCAGCTGCACTTGGCGGTGGCGGTGCAAGAATGGCTTGTGGCGTGATTGAGTAAATCTAGGCGCGCTTAAAGGCTTGCATTTTTTAAAAGGCTTGTTTCGCTACTCTTTAAAGTTATTTAAAGTAGCGCGCTTGCCTTTTGCTAAATACTTTTTCTCACACTTTCAAAATAAATCTAAAACAACTCTTCGCTTAAGATTCTCACACCAACGGATACAAACGCATTGTTACGATTAAAAGGCGTATAAAAGTCATTGCCATAAGTGCAATCTATCTGCAATCTATCGCGCGCAAGCCAAATGCGCACACCCAGCTGATAGAGCATCGGCGTCCTTGCAAGCCCCTGCGCCCTCCCCATATAATCCTCATAAAAAACCTCGCCCATAAACCACAAATACTCATTTGCATCATATTCCATGCCAACGCCTAGATTATAGAGCTGTGCGCTTTTTTGCTGTGAATTTGCAAAAGCGCTTGTATCCGCAAAAGACGCAGAATCTAAGCGCAAAAATTTCGCGCCTAGATTTGTATGCAAAAACAAGCGATTTTCAAGCCACGCCTTGCTTATGAGCGCATAGCCATAAAGTGCATTAGAATCTCGCAAAAAGTTCTTCGTGCGCAAATGTCCCAACGCCACGCCATAACTAAAACCCTCTGTGTCTAAATCCATAAAAACTTTTTTTAAGGAAAATTGCATGCCATCTTTGCGCCTAGATTCCGCAGAATCTAAAGAATCTTGCCACAGCATATTTGCACCAATGGTAATTTCTGTGTCAAAAAATAAATTGCACGCAGGCAATGCCCAAAACTCCGCACCTTTGCCAAACTCGCTAAATTTACTCCAAGATTCTATTTGGCAAGATTTTTGCGCCACCACGCGCGCATCATCGGTATTCATCGGACGCGCCGCAAAAAGCACCTGCACCAAAGCCAAGCACACAAAGAAAATTCTTAGCATATTTTCCTCTAAAGTAATTTTTCGCGCTATTATAGCTTAAAGCGATATAAAAGCCGCAATGTTATAAAATCGCATTTTTCGCACAACAGCAATCAAAGAATCTTAAGGAAAACTCATGCAAGAAAAATATTTAAAAAATCTTGATCTTGTCATACGCAAAATCGAGCGCGCACGCCTTGCTTTCAGCGCGCATCACATTGTCACGCTTATAGCTGTGAGCAAATACGCAAGCGCGCAGGAAATAAATATGCTTTATGAATGCGGACAGCGCGCCTTTGGCGAAAACAAAGTCCAAGATTTAAAAGCAAAGTCTGAAAGCCTGCAATCCCTGCCTCTACAATGGCATATGATAGGCACTTTGCAAGAAAACAAAATAAACGCGCTTATCGATCTCTCCCCTACGCTTCTGCACTCGCTAGATTCTCTCAAGCTCGCGCTTGCATTGCAAAAACGCCTAGAATCTAAGGGCAAAAAAATGCGCGCGTTGTTGCAGCTTAACACTTCTTTTGAATCTAGCAAAAGCGGTGTCGCGCCAAGCGAGGCAAAAGAGCTGTATCACAAAATCATAGAGCAATGCCCAAACATCGCAATGGAAGGCATTATGACAATTGGCGCGCATAGCGATGAGCGCAAGGAAATCGAAAAAAGCTTTGTGCTAGCAAAAGAAGTATTTGATAGCTTGCAGAATCTCGGTGCGCGCACGCTTTCTATGGGTATGAGTGGGGATTTTGAGTTGGCTATTTTATGCGGGGCAAATATGGTGCGTATCGGCTCAAGGCTCTTTAAATAAGCGCTATAAGCGCTTGCAGGGATTTTAAGTAACTACTGCTAAAAAACATAATAATACAAAATTGAAAGCGAGTTACTCACGCTAAAGCCTTTAAATTTCGCAGGGAAGATTCTATATGATGCTTCAAAGCGGTGAAAATTCCGCACATTGAGCGAAGCGCCAGCGTTAATAGAAAAATTTACATCGCGATATTTTTCTTTTATTTCAATCTCTCTTTGAGAATCCACATTGCGGATTTCAAGGATATTTTGATGATACAGCCAATGCCGAGAAATCCCCCCATGCAAGCCAAAATACATCGCTGTTTGAGGGATTTTAATATCAAATAACAAATCTAAATTGATTGAATGTAAATTGAGCTTTCCTTGCTTCTCTTTATTTTCATCTTGCTCTTTTGCATCGCCACCATTTGCGCTCTCACCATAAAGGCGCAGTCCAAAAAAATTGCCAAAATACTTCTGATAGCCCGCGCGGAATGTGATAGGCACGATGCCATAATGGATACTTTCCCCGCCTGCACCACTTCTGACGCCTATACCGCTAACACCCACACCTAGAAAAATCCCGCTTTTGCTAAGCTTGATTGGCTTAGGCTCCTCTTTTTGTGGATCTTGCAAGTCTTTGCCATTATTTTGAGAATCCGCTGGCTTGTATTTTTGAAGCTCTTGCACTTGAGATTTTAGCTCTTTAATCTCTTGCAAAAGCTCCTCTTTACTTGCATTTTCATAGAGATTCTCTTTTGTAAAATCCGCTACAGATTCCGCAAATGCACCCACAAACGCGCCACTTAGCAAAAAAATCGCAATACTTTTTCGCATTAATGTGTGTCTTTGAGATGAGTTGGAAGGACTTTTTGCGTGAGGTTTAGATTAAACCCGCTTAGCGTGCTAAAGTCACTGCGCGCACCTTGCGAGCTTTGCGATGAGTTTAGCAGTCTAAATTGCTCAATCCCCATCTCACGCAGAATCTGCGCGCCAATACCAAGCGTTTTAATATCCTCTTGCTCCACGCTATCAAGGCAGATGAGATAGCCTCCCTCTTTTTGCAGCATTTCTATTCCTTGCAAAAAGCCCTCGCGCGTTTGCTTTGGATTCTCAAAAAATTCATAATCTTGTCTCATTACATGAAATTTTATAAGCGGATTTTCCAATCCCTTGCCAAAGGCATAAACAACATGCTTGCGCGCAAAAGTATCCGCAAAATGCAGTTTTTCGCATGGTTTATCGAGGAATTGCGCCTGCTCTCTTTTTTCTAAAGTAATGAGCTTTTCAAACTGCAGGCGATAAGCGATCAAATCTGAAACATAAAGAATTTTTAGATTATGCTCTTTTGCAAACTCGTTTAAATCCCCACTGCGCGCCATTGTGCCGTCATTTTTCATAATCTCACAAATCACGCTCACAGGCTTTAGCCCCGCAAGTTTGCAAATATCCACACTCGCTTCTGTATGCCCTGTGCGCACGAGCACACCGCCTTCTTTTGCAATAAGCGGGAAAATATGCCCCGGACGCACAAAATCCTTTGGTGTGCTATGTTCAGAACATAAAAGATTGATTGTCAAATCCCTTTCATACGCAGAAATGCCTGTTTTTGCCTCTGCAGCGTCAATTGAGATAGTAAAAGCAGTTTCGTGATTTGAGCTATTGCGCTCCACCATCGGGGAAAGCTCAAGCTTTGAAGCAATCTCTTGCGTGAGGGAAACGCAAATTAGCCCGCGCGCCTCTTTTGCCATAAAATTGATTTTTTCTGGCGTGCTGAAAATCCCAGCCATCACCAAATCGCCCTCATTCTCCCTATCCTCATCGTCCATCACAATAATCATCTCGCCCGCTTTAATCGCTTGCAATGCTTCTTTCACGCGCTGTGCATACATACAAAACCTTTAAAAACAAAAAATTTTTGTGGCATTATACTTAAGGATTGTGTTTTTTAAATCTTTTGTGCGCGAATTTTAAGAAAATTTAAAAAATAAAATGCCAAAATTGCGCGGAATTTTAGAATCTTAATCATCATTAAAAATAAGGAAAAATCTTGCCTTCTTCAAAAATAACGCTTTTAAAAACAATACTTTTTGCCTGTGTTCTTGCGCTTTTTTTGAGCGCTTGCTCGCATAAAGACACGATGGATAATTTCACAAATAGCTACTACAGCGGGGATTTGCAAAAAGCCTATAGGCTTGCAAAAGAAAATGCAGATGGTGATGATATCGTGCTGTGGGGCATGCAGGCGGGCATTGTGGGATCACAGCTTGAGAAAAAAGAAAGCTATGATTTGCTTGATAAAAGCGAGCAGGTTTTTAGCCAATATGAAGCGCAGGGCTTGCTTTCTGGCGTATTTGATAATGTAGGCGCGGTGATTGTGAATGAAAATGTCAAAACCTATCGTGGGAATATGTATGAGGGTGTTTTGCTAAATTATTACAAGGCGCTAATCAGTATGCGAAATGGTGAAAATGCCCTAGCGCGCGTGGAATTTAACCGCGCAAATGACAGGCAACGCCGCGCAAAAGATTATTTTCAAAAAGACATCCAAAAAGCCCTAGATTCCCAGCGCGAGGAAAATAGTCAAGATTCTAATTTAAGTCAAGTTGATAGTGCGCATACCGCAAGTGGCGTGCAGTCGTATTTGGCGCAAAATTATCAAAGTATAAAAACTTTTAGTGCGTATAAAAACTTTATAAATCCCGCTGTGAGTTATGTTTCTGCGCTTTTCTTTCTTTTAGAATCTGACAATGCAAAAGCGCTCGATCTTTACAAACAAGCCTACGGCATGAGTAACGCAGAGATAATAAATCAAGATATTGCATTAATGCAAGAGCGTCAAAGGCGTGTTTTCAAGCCGCGCACTTGGGTGATTATCGAGGAAGGGCAAAGTCCTATGAAAGAGGAGCTAGCGCTGAATTTCCCTGCATATTTGGTAAGCTCAAATGTCTTGCATGTGGGGCTAGCATTGCCAAAACTAACGCCTGGGCAAAGTTTTTACAACGATCTTAATGTAAGCAAAGATTCTAAAAAGCTTACCAAAGCCTCGCTTGTGGCGGATTTTGAAGGGGTGATTAGCAATGAGTTTAACGAGCAGTTGCCTTTCATCACCACAAGAGCGGTGAGTTCGGCTATTTTGAAAGCCGTAACGCAGGCGACTTTGGGCGATCAGTTTGGCAGTCTTGGCTCATTGGCAGGACTTGTATATTCTGCTAGCACGACAAGCGCAGATGTGCGCATTTCAAGCGTTTTGCCTTATAGAATCTATGCTCTGCAAATAGAAAACAAAAAAGGAGTTTATGAGCTAAAAAATGGTCTCACCACACTTTTGCGCTTTGAAATAGGTGAAAAATGTGGAGGAGAAGATTTGGTTTTATGTCAAAAAAATGATAATATTTTGTATGTAAGACTGCGCGCGACAAGCTTAAGCGTGCAGATTCTACGCGAAAGCATGCCTTAAATTTAACCTAAAAACAAAAGGAGAAAAAATGAAAAAATCACTACTTGTTGGAACTATGGCTTTAAGCTTGATGGGGCTTTTTAGCGGTTGTGGGGATCAGCCTGAGTATATAGATACAGCAGATTCTAAGTCTTATACGAGCATGGGGCTTGATTATCACGATATTGAAGCTGTGGTGCAAAAATCCGTCTCAAGCTTGCTTGAAAGTGGATATGTGCGTGGCATTAAGCAACCAAAGGTGCTTGTGATTTCTGACATTGTCAATGATACGATGCAGACAATTGATGTCGAGCAACTAAGCCGAAAAGTAACGCGCGATATGCGTAACAGCGGGAAGTTTAAGCTCTCTTTAGCACTTGCAGGCACAGGCGCACAACAAGATAAAATGGTCGATAAAGTGCGCAGCGCCACACGCGGTAATGAAGAGTATGATCAATACAGCACCATTGAAAAAGGACAGCTCAAAGGTGCGCAGCTTTCACTTTCTGGGAAAATTTGGCAAAAAAATGTCAAAGTCGGTGGCAAACAACGCACAGATTATTTTTTCCTTCTCACTTTGCTTGACTTAGCCACAGGCGAGGTTGTGTGGGACGATGAAGTGAATATCATCAAACTTGGGAACAATTCCTCAGTAAGCTGGTAGATTCTAGTTTCTTGCATATTCTGAACTTTTTGAAGGATATATTTTGAAAGATAAATTCTTTTTTCGCGCACGATTTGGGCTTGTAAGCGCTTTTTGTGCGCTTTGTTTTAGCGCACTTTGTTTCAATGCGTGTAAAGATGCGCCACCTAGCTGGTATTTTAGCGCACAAAGTGACAAAGAAAATCTCTATGGCGTGGGAAGTGGCACGAACTTACAAAGCGCCAAAGACAATGCGCTAAATGATATGCTTTCCACCTTGCAAGTAGAGCTAGATTCCCAAACAAGCCTTAATCAAAGTTTTAGCAATGGCGTAGAATCTAGCAATATGTCCTTGCAGATTGAAAAGCGCATCGCCAAAACCACTCTAAGCAATGTCACTTACAAAACTGAGCTTACGGGCAACACCTACTATGCGCGCGCGCAGATTTCAAAAGCCACTTTCATTAAACAGCTCAAAGAAGAACAAAAAGCCCTTGCAAAGGAGCTTAGCGCGCTCAATCTCACTTGCGAGGATTTGAATCTTTCTGAATTTAGCGCGCTTAATGCTAAGCTTGAAGAAGCACAACAAACGCAAAATTACTTATACGCGCTTGGGAGTGAGGGCAATTTGTCTTTAGCGCACTATGTTTCCTTGTGGCAGGCAAATGCGCCAAAGCCAAAGCTCGCACTTGTGCTTGAAAATCCAAACGCTTATGGCGCGAAAGAAATGCAAAGTGCGTTGCAAAAAGAGTTGGTGAAGTTTTATCGCCTTGATTCTAGCTCGAGTCAAAAGGCGTATTTTAGCTTTGAGCTTTTAAGCCCCACCGCGCTTGAAGGCACGCTTAAGATTACAAATTGCAAGGGCGATACGACACTTGTTTTGCAAATCTCTGCAAATATTCCTTCGTCAAATATGGATAAGCTCGCCCAGCGCGCGGGTGTGATTTTATACAAAAAACTCGAAGCTTCTATGCAGGAACAATAAATGGCACGCAAGCTTAATAATTCCACACCAGAATCTGCAAACAAAGATACGCAGATTCCCACAAAGGCGCAAGATTCTGCAAATACCCAAACTTTTACAAATGTACAAACTCCCACAGGTGTGCAGATTCCTAATAGCGCGCAAAATTCCCAACTTATGAGCGAACGCGTTTTTTGGCTTTGCGGGATTGGATTTGCCTGCATTGTGGTTTTGGCAAATTTCAGCGTGCAGTATCCCATTTTTGGCACGCATCTAACCTTTGGCGCGCTCACTTATCCACTTAGTTTTTTGCTTATGAATGTTTTGAGCGAGAAATACTCCAAACCTCAAGTGTTGCGCACTTTGCGACTTGGGCTCGTGCTGGCATTTGTGCCTAGCATTTTTGCAAGCGAGCTTAGAATTGCGCTTGCGAGCGTTTGTGCGTTTTGCGTCTCTCAAGTGCTTGATGTGTATGTGTTTTTCTACCTCAAACAAAAGTTTCCGCGCATTTGGTATCTGCGCAACAACGGCGCGACTATGCTTTCCCAGCTTATTGACACGATGATTTTTTTCCATATTGCCTTTTTTCTTATAAAGCCTGAAGTAGATATTATTTTTATGATTTTAGCGGATTATTCTATGAAGGTTATTCTCGCGCTTTGCAATACGCCATTTTTCTACGCGCTTGCCATTAGAGGGAAAAATCTCCTTACCCCACAATCCCATCAAAAGGAACAAAATGCCTATAAGTAATCTCCTCTCCCGCCTCTTTGGCGCATTTGCGCGCGCGCAATTCCCCAGCCCAATCCAGCGCTTTATCAACCGCGTGTATGTGAAAATTTTTAAAATTGATTTAAGTCAATTTGAAGAGCGCGAGTTTGAAAGTCTCAATGCGCTTTTTACGCGCCGTCTTAAAAATCCTCGCGAAATAGAATCTAGCCCAAACACCCTCATTGCCCCAGCAGATTCTCTCATTACGCAATCCGCTTTAAGCACGCAAGGCACGGCTTTGCAGATTAAAGGAATGAGTTATTCTATTAGCGAGCTTTTGGGCGAAAAGCTAGATAAAGAATTGCATTATATAAATTTTTACCTTTCCCCGCGCGATTATCACCGCTATCACGCGCCTTGTGATATGGAAATCGAGGAGTTGCGCTATTTTGGCGGGGCGCTGTATCCTGTGAATATGCCAGCGCTCAATCGCGTGCAAAGCCTTTTTGTCAAAAATGAACGCGTGGTCGTGCGCGCAAAAATGAGCAATGGTAAAAGGCTGTATTTTGTCGCGGTGGGCGCGCTTAATGTAGGCTCAATTGTTTTTCATTGTGAGCCAAAAATCAAAACAAACGCAAAAAGGGCAAATGAAAGCTACACCTACGCCACACCCATAAAAGTGCGCAAGGGCGAGGAATTGGGAATGTTTGAAATGGGAAGCACGATTGTGCTTTTTATTGAGGATTTTATACCTTGCGTTGAAAATACTAATGTAAAATTCGCCCAAAACATAGGCACGCTTAGCTAGATTCTATAAATTTTGGCTTTTGGCGCGCCTAAAAACCACAACTTTTAAGGAATCTATAATGACAAAAGCCATGCATTCCGCCACAGATTCTCAAAATGTAGCGTTAATACAAGAGATTAAAGATTTATTGCAAAGCCTCGATGCGTTGCTTGTGGCGCATTTTTATCAAAAAGATGAAATTGTGAGCCTCGCGCATTTATGTGGCGATAGCTTGGAGCTTTCACGCAAAGCTTCAATGAGTGAAAAAAATCTTATCGTCTTTTGTGGCGTGGCATTTATGGGGCAAAGCGTGAAAGTCCTAGCGCCACAAAAGCGCGTCATAATGCCAAAAATGGCGTGCTGCTCGATGGCTAGAATGATAGATTCTGAATATTTTGACAAAAGTATCGAGCTTTTAAAAAGCTATGGCGTGGAGAATGTTTTCCCCATCACTTACATCAACTCAAATGCCGATGTGAAGGCAAAAGTCGCCAAAATGGGCGGGCTTGTCTGCACGAGTGCGAATGCGAAAAATATCTTTGACTTTGCAAAAAAGCAAGGCAAACAAATCTTTTTCCTCCCAGATAAATGTTTGGGGCAAAATCTCGCAATGATGGACAATAAAAGCTCATGCGTGCTTGGAAGCGCGAGTGCGGAAGAAGTGAGACAAAGCGATGTGATTTGCTATGATGGTTTTTGCTCGGTGCATCAGCTTTTTAGCGTGAGCGATATTGAATTTTACCGCGAAAAGTTTGAGGGGATTAAAATTGTCGTGCATCCAGAATGCGATCCGAGTGTGGTGAAACTCGCAGATTTTGTGGGCTCAACAAGCCAGATTATCAAATATGTGCAAAGCCTGCCATTAGAGCAGCGCGTGGCTGTTGGCACGGAGTTTAATCTTGTTAATCGCTTGCGCCCTAAGCTTAATGGCGTAAATACGACTTTTGTGCTTTCTAGCTCAAAGCCTGAATGCCCGACGATGAATGAAACGAGCTTGCAAGATTTGCTTGACTGCCTGCGCGCATACGAAGATGGTATGCCGATTAATGAAGTGGAGCTAGATTCTGATACACAAAAATGGGCAAAAATCGCATTAGATAGAATGCTAGAGCTTTCTTAAGACTACACATCTCGTCTTTTCCTTAATTTGCACCATCTCGCAAGAGAATCCCACTTCACCCGCTTCTTTTTGTTGTATCACTTCAGCGAGCATTACTTATCAAAGCTCCGCTCCGCTTCCAACTGCGCGGGAATAAATCCCGCTTTGCTTCCAGCTTCGCGTGGCATACATAGCCTTTGCCAATTACTTAGATTCTACAGATTCTCTAATGGATTTTACTTACTTAAGAATCTTTATTTATTGTAAATTACTTCTGCCTGTCTCACAATGACACATAAATGCGTTCATGTGCAAACCACAATTTTATGCTAGCAAAATCCCTAGAAATTATAGCAAAGCGTCTCCGCTAGCGCTATTCTTGTATCTCGCCTTCGTCTTCGTCCTCTTTGTTTTGCTTAGGGCATTTGTTCGCATACGCGACTTTATCATCACCGACATTTACGATTTTCACGCCACTTGTATTGCGTCCAGCCTCGCGGATAGCTTCTGTATCCACGCGTATCATCTTACCTGAGCTTGTTAGCACCATCAAGTCCATATCCTCATCGTTGAGACTTACCACACTTACGAGCTTGCCGGTTTTTGCTGTGAGCTTCATTGCGATGACGCCCTTGCCTCCGCGTGATTGTAGGCGATATTCTCCAGCACTTGTTTGCTTGCCAATGCCCTGCTCGCTCACGCTTAAGAGCTTGTCTGTATCCGCGCTTATGGTTGTCCCGCCGATGACAAAGTCTTGATTTGCTTTGAATCTAATACCCGTCACACCTCTGCCAGCGCGCCCAATCTCGCGCACATCATCAATGCTAAAGCGGATACACATACCTTGATAAGTCGCAATGAAAAGCTCCTTAGTATCCGTATGCACGATATTTGCACTCACCAATTCATCGTTTTCATCAAGATTTATCGCGCGGATTCCCACACTGCGGACATTGCCATATTCGCTCAAATTAGTGCGCTTAACGATACCATTTTTGGTAAAGAATACAAGCGATTTATCGCTATTAAAATCTGTCGTGGTGATTGTCGCCATGATTTTTTCATCGGCTTGAAGGTTGATGAGATTTACCACCGCTTTGCCAATAGCCGTCCTGCCTGCCTCTGGGATTTTATAGACTTTGAGCCAATAGAGTTGCCCGCGATTTGTCACAAACATAATCGTATCATGCGCGTTGGCGACAAAGAAAGATTCTATAAAATCATCATCATGCGTGTTGCCACTGATTTTGCCCTTGCCCCCGCGGTTTTGCTTTTCATAGACTTTGAGCTGCACGCGCTTGACATAGCCACGATGGCTCATCGTCACCACGACCTTATCATTTGGGATCAAATCCTCCACATCAATGGCATCGTAATCCTCTTCAATCTGCGTTTTGCGTGGTGAGCTAAACTTCTCCTTAATCTCGCTTAGCTCCTCTTTGATGATTTCTTTAAGCTTTTCCTCGCTTCTAAGGATAGATTCCAAACGCGCGATTTCAGCCAAAAGCTCGGCATGTTCGTTTGCGATTTTATCGCGCTCTAGCCCTGTTAGGCGTTGCAAACGCATTTCAAGGATTGCCTTTGCTTGCAATTCTGAAAGTTTAAACTTCTCCATAAGCGCGACTTTTGCGGTATCAGAATCTGCACTCGCGCGGATAGTAGCAATCACTGCATCGATATTATCAAGCGCGATCGTTAGCCCCTCTAAAATATGCGCGCGCGCCTTAGCCTTTTCCAGCTCGAAAATACAACGGCGGATGATGATACTTTTGCGATGCGCGATAAAAATATTTAGCAACTCCAAAAGGTTAAACACCTTTGGCTCTTTATTATTAATCGCTAGCAAGATAATGCCAAAGGTGCTTTCCATCGTCGTGGATTTAAAAAGGTGATTTAGCACAATCTCGCTCATCGCCTCACGCTTAAGCTCTATCACAACGCGGATTCCCTCTCTATCAGACTCATCGCGCACTTCTGAAATGCCCTCAATCACCTTTTCCTTCGCAAGCTCGCTGATTTGCTCGACAAGCTTTGCCTTATTCACCATATAAGGCACCTCATCAATGACGATAACTTCTTTTGTCTTTGTGTGCTCGATGTGGGTTTTCGCGCGCACTTTCACACGCCCGCGCCCTGTGCGATAAGCCTCTGTAATGCCTTGCTTGCCATAGATTATCCCGCCTGTTGGGAAATCTGGTCCCTTGACAATAGGCAAAATCTCATCAATCCCTGCTTCTGGGGAATCTAACAAAACAAACAACGCCTCGATAATCTCATCTAAGCGGTGTGGCGGGATAGAAGTCGCCATACCCACAGCAATCCCGCTTGAGCCATTTACAAGCAAATTTGGGATTCTTGTTGGCAAAATAGCCGGCTCACTTAGCGTATCATCGTAGTTTGGGACAAATTCAACCGTTTCTTTTTCAATATCGCGGAGCATTTCCTCGCTTGCTTGCGTCATACGCGCTTCAGTGTAACGCATAGCCGCCGCGCCATCACCATCAATTGAGCCAAAATTCCCCTGTCCATCGACTAGCTCTAAACGCATGGAAAAATCCTGTGCCATTCTCACAAGCGCATCATATACGGCTATATCGCCATGTGGGTGGTATTTACCAATGACATCGCCGACGATTCTTGCGCTTTTTTTGTAAGGCTTGCGCGAAGTCACGCCTAGCTCATGCATCGCGTAGAGAATCCTGCGATGCACAGGCTTTAAGCCATCTTTTGCATCAGGGAGTGCGCGCCCGACAATCACGCTCATCGAGTAGTCAAGGTAGCTTTCCTTAATGCTGTCATCAATGCGCACATCTGTAATATTTCCATGTTCGAGTAGATTTTCCATTTAGTTCCTTTTGGTAGTAAATCGCTTGCAAATTCCGATAAACGCGTATTTTATCAAAAAAAGCCTCAAAAAAGCCTAAAGAATGCTTATATCATTTTATAAGCGCGCTCTAGCATATCCCGCGCGCCATTGTCTAAAAAATCCTGCGCTAGTTTTATCCCTAGCTCTTTTGCGCTTTGCTTTGGATTTGTGGAATCTAGCGTTTGTGTGAGCTGTGAGCGCATACTCGCACTTCCATCAGGTAAGCCGATGATAGCTTCTAAATGCAGAAGTTGCGTGTCTTTTGCTTGATTAGATTCTGCAGAATCCACAGATTCTAAGCGCGCAAAAACGCCGATTGGCACTTGACAGCCACCTTCTAGCACTTTGATAAACTCACGCTCTGCCTCACAACAAATGCTTGTGGGTAAATCCTCTAAACGCTTAAGGTGCGTAATTAGCTCTGTATTATCAAGCGCGCATTCAATGCCAAGCGCGCCCTGCCCCATCGCTGGAAGCATGGATTCTAAAGGTTCGCAAAATGGCAATTCAGATTGAAGCTCTAGGCGTTTGAGCGCGGCATTTGCAAGGATAATAGCGTCAAAATCACCATTTTTAAGCTTGCTTAAGCGTGTTTGCACATTTCCACGCAGGGAAAGCGTATCAAAATCTGCGCGATAGAGTTTGAGCTGCATTGAGCGACGCAGGGAAGTCGTGCCAATTTTTGCGCCAAGCGGAAGACTTTCAAGGCTAGGATATTTCTCGCTCACAAAGCAATCGCGCCAATCCTCGCGCTTTGTAATCGCCACCAAACCAAGATTGTTAGGAAACTCCACAGGCACATCTTTTAAGCTATGCACAGCTAAATCAATTTCCCCGCTTAAAAGCAACTCCTCAAGTTCCTTTGTGAAAAGTCCCTTGCCACCGATTTTTGCAAGCGGCGTATCAAGAATCTTATCGCCTTGCGTCTTAACAATTTTTAGCTCGCATAAAAGCCCACATTCTTGCTCCAAACGCGCTTTTATATGCTCTGCTTGCCAAAGGGCTAGCTTGCTTCCGCGCGTGCCGATAATAATTTTTTTTGCCATACTTTTTCCTTTAGGCTTTTTGCAGGGAATCTAAAATCACTTGCTCGCATTTTTCACACGCGACAAGCTCTTTTTTTAGCCCCTCGCGTAAAATGCGCTCAACTTTGCCCTGCGCTAGCTCCTTACCCACGACTATTGCCTGATAGATTCCAAGCAATTCAAAATCTTTCATCTTAAAGCCAAAGCGCTCATTCCTATCATCTAAAAGCACATCTACGCCCTTTGCCAAAAGCGCGTTATACAGCGTTTGCGCAAACGCCACCTGCTCAGAATCTTTTGCGTTTGAAATAATAATCACCACTTCAAACACCTTCACACCTTCGCCCCACACGCAACCAAACTCATCGCTTTTCTGCTCTAAAATCGCGGGTAATAAGCGCGTCACGCCAATGCCATAGCAACCCATAATAAGCGCTTCTGCCTTGCCTTGTGGATTTAAAAAAGTCGCTTCTAAGCTTTGAGAATATTTGCGCCCAAGCTTAAAAATATGCCCCACTTCAATGCCTTTTGTGTAGCCTAGCGCATTTCCGCAATGCGGGCATAAATCGCCACTTTGCACGCCTATAATATCCGCAAATTCTGCGCCTTTTAATTCCTCAAACTCATCTAAATCCACGCCCACCAAATGATAATCTTTTTTATTCGCGCCACAAATGAGATTTTTTGCCCCCTTAAGGCTTTCATCAAAAACACATTTAAAGCGCGCATTAAGCCCAAGCGCCCCGATAAAGCCTTCAACCAAACCAAGCGCATTTAAACCTTCAGAATCTAGCTCTAAAAAATCAAGATAGCGCCTTGTTGGCGTAATTTTATTAAGCACATTAAGCGCTTTTGTCTCCTCCAAAAAGTCATCACCGCGCATAAAATATAACACAACCTCATCGCTCTGCACACCATTTGGCGCGCTATTTTGTGCCTTTTTATTTTCATCAATTTCCTCATAGCGCACCTTTTTGGCAACGCATTTCATCGTGTAAAAAGGGTGGATTTTAAAAAACTCACAAAGAGATTCTATGCTTTTTATATTTGGCGTGAAAAACTCGCTAAATCCAGCTTGTGGCGCATCTGTGGGGAAGCTAGATTCTAAAGCGCGCAGGGATTTTTGCGCATTTAGCAATTCATCTAGCGCTTCATCAAACGCGCTTTGAGATTCTAAATTTTCAAGCTCGACTTTTTGGCGCGGGGTGCTCTTTGGCTTGCGCGTTGCAGCCTCGATATTTGCGGCATATTGACATTTTTTGCACACCACAAGCGTATCTTCACCGCTAGGACTTAGCACCATAAATTCCTTACTGCCACTTCCGCCAATCGCGCCAGAATCCGCCTCCACAACCTTATACTCCAATCCCAAACGCTCCAAAATCGCCCTATACGCGCGCTCCATATTTGCAAACTCTCTATCCAAATCCTCAAAATCCGCATGGAAGCTATACGCGTCTTTCATAATAAATTCCCTCGCGCGCAAAAGCCCAAAGCGCGGACGCGCCTCATCGCGGAACTTTGTGTGAATCTGATAGAGATTGAGCGGAAGTTGCTTGTAGCTTTTCACAAAAGCCTTAGCAAGGGAAGTTACCATCTCCTCATGCGTAGGTCCTAGCACGAAATCATTTTCCTTCCTATCCTTAAAGCGCAGTAATTCCTTGCCATATTGCTCAAATCTCCCGCTTGTGCGCCAAAGCTCCGCAGGCGTGACAAAGCCCAAAAGCACCTCTTGCGCACCGGCTTTATCCATCTCCTCTTTGATAATCGCGCGCACAGAATCTAGCACCTTTTTCCCTAATGGCAAAAAGTTGTAGATTCCGCTTCCCACCTGCTGGATATAGCCCGCGCGTAATAAATAAATATGGCTTTTTAGCTGTGCGTCTTTTGGGCTTTCTTTAAGGCTTACTGCAAACATTTTTGAAAATAGCATTTTTTCTCCTTTATTTCTCTTTTACGCGCTTTTGGTTTTCCTCGCGTGTGCCTTGCTCGCGCGCCTCTTTTTCGCGCATTTGAGAATCCCCAAAATACTCCTCGCATTTATATTTATTGAGCAAAACAATATCATCTGCGATGTCAAAAATATTTTTCGCCGCTTCTAAAATAGGATCAGCATTAATGCTCTCCCCCGCCTCCTTAAGGCGCATTGTAGGCTTGTGCAAAAAGGTATTAAACGCACCATGCAGGATTTTTTCAACGCTTTGCTTGTATTCTTTGGGCAAAAAGCCCTTTTTGACTGCGCGCTCTAGCTCCTTAAAGCTAGAATCTTTTGCTAACGCGCGAATATGCTTAATAATTGGCTCTGCGCCTAAGCTTTGCAACCACTTGAAAAAATCCTGCACAAATTCTTCAACGATTTTCTGCCCCTCTTTTGCACGCGATTCCCTCTGGGCTTTGTTTTGCGAGATGATTTCTTGCAAATCATCAACGCAATAAATCTGCAGATTCTCAACTTCTATGCTTTCAATATCCCTTGGCACGGCGAGATCAAACCAAATGCGCTTTTTTTCGCTTTTTTGGATCATCTCTCTATCCACCACGATATGTGGCGCGCCGGTGGCGGAAAGGAAAATATCGCATTCATTAAGCGCGTCTTTTAGGTAGCTAAAGGGCTTTACCTCAAGGCTAGATTGCGTTTTTAGGCTGCTTTGAAGCTCTTGCAAGGTTTGGGTTGCTTTTTGCATATTACGATTAAGCAAAATCACGCGCAGGCGGTATTTGCAAAGGTGCTTTAGCGCTAAGATTCCCATTTCTCCCGCGCCCAAAATCGCCACTTGTTTAGAATCTAAACTCTCCCCTTGCTCTAACAATCGCTCTTGCAACATCGCCACCGCTGCGCCTGCGACTGAAGTATGACTAGATGAAATATCAATGCTATTGCGCACCTTTGCCGCGCACTTAAAGGCATGATGCATAATGCGCATCATATCCTTAGCGCAAAACATATTCTCATGTGCGAGGCGGTAGGCGTCTTTGAGCTGTCCTGTGATTTGCGTCTCGCCAATCACAAGGCTATCAAGGCTTGATGCCACGCTAAAAATATGATACACCGCATACTGATTAAGTCGCACGAAAGAATGCTTTTTCAAAAGTGCGAGCGGGACTTTTTTATAAGATTCTAAAATCGTGTAAAATTCCTCCTGCGCCTTTTTGCTATCACTCACGCTTGCATAAAAATCAATCCTATTGCAAGTTGAAAGCAGCAATGCCTCTTTTATGGATTCACTCCCGCACACCTTGTGCAAAAACGCGATAATCTCATCATTCCCAAATGCCAATTTTTCGCGCAAGGAAAGATCCATCACCTTATGCGAAAAGCTAATCGCCATATATTCTTGCATCAAAACTCCCTCTCAATCATGCTTTTAGCAAGCGATTCTAAAGTTGGATTGTTTTTGTCTTTGATAGAATCTAGCGCTTTTTTAGCGTAAGATTTTGCTAGCGTAATGCTATCTTTTATGCATTCATAGCGCGTGAAACTCTCCTTAAGCCACGCAATTTGTGTAGAATCCAGCTCTTTTTTGAAAAGCCCCAAAAGCTCTTGTTTTGTAGAATCTGGCGCGCGGGAAAAAAGATAGATAAAAGGCAGCGTGCTTTTGCCCTCGCTAAAATCACTCATAGAAGGCTTGCCCAAAACCTCCGCGCTTTGTGTCACATCTAAAATATCATCAATGATTTGAAACGCAATGCCAAGATTGCGCCCATATTCCCTAAACTGCGCGCATTCTCTTTGCTCTAAGCCTGCTAAAAGCGCCGCACACTCCGCACTTGCAGCGATAAGCCATGCGGTTTTATACTCGCACATTTGCAAATAGCGCGTTAAATTCTCATTAAAATTCTGCGCCATAAAAACATCTTCAATCTCGCCAATGGAAAGCCTCACAACAGATTCTGAAAGGCTTTGCGCAATTTGTGGCGGGAATTTACTAAGCTCATAAAAAGCCTTCGCATACAGCACATCGCCTAGCATAATGGCATTTTTATTGCCAAAACGCGCATTGAGCGAGGGCTTCGCGCGCCTTGTAGTGGCGTTATCAATCACATCATCGTGCAAAAGCGAAGCACTTTGTATAAGCTCAATAATCGCGCAAAGCGTAATGGCAGAATCTAGCAAATGCGCGCTGGATTTGCTAGACAAGCTAGTTTCCGCCTCGTTGGCGCGCGCACAATCTAGCTTTTCTAAAATCGCAAACACAAGCTTTGAACGCAACATTTTGCCACTTTGCAAATGCGAAAAAAGCTCGTTTATAATGTCGTTTTCACACGCACCTATCATTGTTTGCATCGTTTGTGTGATTTTTTCTTTTGCTTGTGTAAAGTCCATTTTGCCCGCCCTTTGTGAGATTTTTAGATTCTTTGCATTAAGGATTTTCTTTTTATTAGAGATTCTCCTGCGCCACACTCGCGCCCGCACCTTCAATATAAAGTCGCAAATGCGCCTTCTGCTCGCTAAAATCCTTAAAAAAGATATGGAGCATGGGCTTTGGATTATCCCCAAGTGGCAGGGCGAAATCCGCGCGCTGGTAGTCAGTGTAAAGGATTGTTTGGTAATTAAACTTATCATAGCGTATATGCATCACAAGCCCATAGTTTTTATACAGCGTCCAGCGCAGGACTAAGGGCTTTTGGGTGGATTCTAGCACAATTTGCGCGCGGTAATTTTGCTCTTTTTGCAAATGCAAATCCTTGCTCCAAGTAAATTGTGGCGCGCTGGCTAAAAGCAATTCTTGCGCACAAAGCAAAAGAAAAATCCACTTGAAGATTTGCCATTTTTTGTGTTTTTGCCACCCCTCTTTTTGCCACCCTTGCCATTTTTTGCGCGCCTCTCCCAAATATCCCAAATCTTTCATAGAATCTATTCATAATTCCCCAAAATTTTCCCCATAGATTCAATAGCGAGGCTCTCTTTCATCGTGCGCAAATGCTCTTTTTGCTCCTCATTTAAAGAGTGGATAAAATGCTCTAATTCCCTAGAATCTATGCCCTTTTGCTCCAAAAAAAGCTCAATTGCGCTTAAAATCTCAATAATACGCTCAAGCTCCGCACCAACGAGCGTTGGTGAAGCATTCAAAATAACCTCTTTCCACTTTTCAAGCGGGGGCTTACCAAAAAGCTCTAAATCCTCTAAATCCATAGTTCCGCTATCCATAATCTAATTTTTAAGGTTTTTTAGGCGCTCAAGCACCGCCATTTGGTGGGATTGCAAGCCCTCGATATGTGCTAAACGCGCGCAAGATTCCCCAAGTTCTAGCATTGCTTGCTTGCTAAAAGAGATGATAGAGCTTTTCTTCATAAAATGCTCCACTCCTAATGGCGAGAAAAAGCGCGCACTTCCGCCTGTAGGCAGTGTATGATTAGGCCCTGCGAGATAATCGCCTATTGGCTCGCTTGCATATTCTCCCAAAAAGATAGCCCCGGCATTTTTTATCTTTGGCAGAAGCGAAAATGGCTCTGGGGTAAGAATCTCCAAATGCTCGGGCGCGATTTCATTCATTAGCTCAATGCTTTGCTCCAAATCTTTTGTGTGGATAAAAACACTCCGATTTTGCATACTTTTTTGCGTGATTTCCTTGCGTGAAAGTGTGGGCAAAATCTGCGTAATTTCCTCGCGCACGGATTCTATCAATGCTAAATCATCACTTAGCAAAATCGCGCTTGCTAGCTCATCATGTTCAGCTTGTGAGAGCAAATCCCACGCGATATAGCGTGCGTTTGCGCCCTTTTGCGCGATAATGCCAATTTCGCTCGGACCCGCAATCATATCGATATTCACATCGCCAAACACAAGCTTTTTAGCCGTAGCCACATAAATATTTCCCGGACCTGTGATGACATCAACGCCCTTTATATCATGCGCCAAATCCCCATACGCCATAAATCCCACAGCGCTTGCCCCGCCGACTTTATACGCCTTTTTAATCCCGCAAAGATACAGCGCGCACAAAAGCAATTCATTTGGCTGATTATGCGGTGTGGGCGTGCAAACAACAATTTCTTCAACTCCCGCCACAATCGCAGGAATGGCATTCATCAAAAGCGAGCTAGGATAAGCCGCCTTGCCTCCGGGGATATATAGCCCAGCGCGTTGCATTGGGGTTACCTTTTGCCCCAAAATATTGCCATTTTGTTCAATATCAATCCAAGTTTTTTCTTTTTGCTTCTCATGGAAAGCGTAGATTCTATCAAACGCGTTATGCAAGGCAGTTTTAGTATCTTTATCAAGCCTATCATAAGCTTTTTTGCAAAGCTCCTCTGGAATTAGCAAATCCTCCAAACTCTTTGGATTCCATTCATCAAAGGCGCTCACATGGCGCAAAAGCGCATTCACACCTTCATTTTTAATCTCATCTAAAAGCGCTTGCACCCTCACACTCACTTCTTTAATGTCCATTTTACCGCGCATAAGAATCTCCCTAAACGCGCGCTCAAAGCCACTATCTTGCGTGTGTAAAATTGGTGTGAGGTTTTTCATTGCTTGCCTTAAAAATTGAAGTTTCTTAGAAAAACGCCCATTATAGCAAAACATTCCTACAAGTTAGGCAAATTACGCAAATTCCAAATTATACAAATTCAAAGAGAGTTTGTTATAATGCGCGCTTTAAAACATTCGCAGGATTTTAAGGAGTGAAAATCAATGACTTTGTATGAAGGGAAAAAGGGAAACAACTACAAAATAACCGCGTTAAAAACCACAGACACCGCGATAAAATACCGCCTCATCTCAATGGGAATCTACAAAAACGCACAAGTAAAACTTTGCAACCACACGCTTAAAAAATCCACGCTTTCCGTGCTTGTAGGTGGCGTGCAAGTGGCGTTGCGCGATAGTGAAGCGCGCGAGATTGAAGTATGCGCGGTTTAAAGTCTCAAAATCGCGCTTTTAGACTTAATTTAAGGGCGCTAGATTCTTAAAGCCTCGCCCACTTCTTGCAAGTGCATCAAACTCAAAATCTAAGCCCTCATTACAAAGCGCGTCATTTACATAAATTTCTTTTAATTCCACAAGCAAAGTATCCGTCGCGCTCGCAAAATCTAGCACGCTATGAAATTCGCAGAAAAATGCGACTTTAACGCCCTTTGGCACGGGCGGATAGGCGCTGTGCAAAACTTCTAAATCAATGCCAAACTCTGCTGCCTCGCTTATGCCAAAATCTAACTCTTTGGAACATTCCTGCACGAGCTTTTCTTGCGCTAAACTTGGAATGCTAATGGAGAGTTTTTGATGCATGCGCGCATTTTGCAAGGTGTCTTTTGGCGTTCCATCGCTTTTTTTCATCAAACAAAGGCTCAAAATTGCAGGCTCCAAACTCACCACGCTAAAAAAGCTAAAAGGCGCAAGGTTGATACTGCCATTGTCATTGAGACTTGAAACCCACGCGATAGGACGCGGGATAAGGCAATGGCTTAAGAGTTTAAAATTTTGCAAAGGTGTTTTTAAGGAAAGTGGAAAAATCATTCAATCTCCTAGATATTTTTTAAATCGCTCTCGCGCGCATTTGCGCATAAACCCCACCCACAATCCGCGCGCGTAATTTTAGCATTTTTGTTTGATAAGATTCTAGAATGATAATTTAAAACCTAAATAATCACACCCTGCGCGCAAAACTTCTAAAATCTGTGTTTAGATTCTGCAAATTTTCTCACACCACCTGCATTTGCTTTGCAGTAGAAATCACAAGTTCAGGCGTGATGTCTTTCATGCATTGATGGTGCTTTAAAGGGCAAATGCGCTTCTTGCATGGCGCGCAAGGCAGGTGCTTGCAAAGAATTGCGGTATTTTTCACAAGCACAAGATTTTCACGCTCAATCGCAGGTTTTTTAGCAATTTTTTGAGAATCCGCCCCAAAAGCCAGCGCATTTTCATAAAAATATTTTTTTGCAATTTCAAGATTCCAACCGCAAGTATCACTCATATCCGTAGGACCAAAAATGCTAATAGAAGGCGTGCCAAGCGCGCTAGCAATGTGCATCGGACCGCTATCGTTGGTGATAAACAAATCAAGCGCGCCTAGGGAATCCACCAGCTCATAAAGCGTAGTTTTGTTGGTTAAATCAATGAAATTTTTAAGCCCATAGTCCCCACTTTCAAAGTCCTCAAGTCCCGCATTTATGCGCGCGCTTAGCTTTATATCAGAGCCAAAAAGTGCGACAAAATGCCCTTGCGCTAAAAAAAACTTTATCACCTCGATAAAATACGATTCTTCCCAGCACTTCGCACTTCCAAAGGCAGCGCCGGGATTGATACCGATATATTTTGGCGCACTTTGCATAGAATCTTCCCCTCTAGATTCTGCAAACTCCGCAAATTTACGCAAAACACTTTCATTTTTAAAGCCATTTTCGCCCCCACGGGGAAGTTGCAAAGGATAGAGCGCATTTAAAATTTGAGAATCTACAATTTCATGAAGCAAAAATTCATACTTTTGCACTTGATGCAATGGCGTAAAGCGCGGGATTTTGTAGCTATGCGTAAGAAGTAAGCCGCGCAAATTTTTCCCATAGCCTATGCGGATTTTTGCACGCGTAAAAAATAAAAAAAGCGCGCCAAAAAAGCCATTATTAAAGCTAATGCTAATTTGCGCACCACGGGCATTTTGCGCCAAAAGAAAAGTCGCGTAGATTCTGTTTCGTTGCCAAAATTTTGCAAGATATGAGATTCTAAGCTTTAATCTCTGTAAGAATCCACCGCGCGCGGGACTTTGCAAAGAGTCCTGTAAAAAATCTTGCGTCGGATTTCGCAAAGAATCTTGAGCGGTGTTTTGCGCCCGATTCTGTAAGGCTTGCAAAGCCTGCTTATAGGCATTTTTTTGTGCTTTTGCATAGGTTTTGCTTGTGTCAATAATAACTTTCTCCACCCTTTTATCACGCTCAAACACCCTGCACACTTCACTTCCCACGATGATAAAGCGCGCATTTGGGAAAGAATCTTTGAGCTTTTGCACGCTAGAAGCACACATAACGCTATCTCCCAGCCAATTTGGCATACGCAATAAAATAGTTGTGACAAGCTTAGAATCCACGCCTTGCAAGCCTTTTAATGAAGTTAAAAAATGTATTGTAGCAAAAAGTTAAGGTTTGTAAAAACACTTGTTTGCTAGAATCGCTCCTTCCAAAACAAATCGCCACATTTAAAGGAAATCGATGAAAACACACGAGATAGCACCCTCTGACATTCCACAGCTCTCAAAAATGGCTAGCACCTTGCGTTTTTTATGCGCGGATATGGTACAAAGGGCAAACAGCGGGCATCCCGGCGCCCCGCTAGGGCTTGCGGATATTGCGGTGGTTTTGAGCCTTTATATCCGCCTAAATCCGAGCAATCCCACTTGGCTTAATCGCGATAGAGTAATCTTTAGCGGCGGGCATGCAAGCGCGCTTGTGTATAGTTTATTGCACTTGTGGGGCTTTGAAGTGAGTTTAGAAGATTTGCAAAATTTTAGAAAATTAGATTCCAAAACGCCCGGACACCCGGAGTTTTCACACACGCCCGGCGTTGAAGTCACCACAGGACCACTAGGGCAAGGTATTGCAAACGCTGTAGGTATGGCGATGGCGTCAAAATACGCCAAAAACACACTTGGCAAAAATGCGCGCGGACAGGAAGTCATCAATCACAATGTGTTTTGTTTCTGCGGTGATGGGGATTTGCAAGAAGGTATAAGCTATGAAGCCTGCTCACTTGCGGGAAAGCACAAGTTGGAAAATTTTATTTTAATTTATGATAGCAATAATATCAGCATTGAAGGTGCGGTGAGCAAGGCATTTGATGAAAATATCCCGCAGAGATTTAAGGCGCAGGGCTTTGAGGTGTTTGAATGTGATGGGCATGATTTTGCAAGTATCAATAATGCGCTTAAAAGCGCGCTAGATTCCAAACTTCCTAGCATTATCATCGCGCACACTACCATCGCTAAAGGCGCTCTAAGTTTAGAAGGTAGCCACAAATCCCATGGTGCGCCTTTGGGCGAGGAAATCATCGCGCAAGCAAAGCAAAGCGCGGGATTTGATCCAATCAAAACTTTTGAGATTCCAAATGATTGCTTATTGCGCTTTAGGAATGTCGCTGAAGTTGGCGCGCTGGCGAATTTGCAGTGGGAAAACGAGCTAGATTCTCAAGTGAAAGAAAAAATCGCGCAAATGCTTGATTTTGACAAAGTGGAATTTCCGCGTTTCGAGCAAGACAAGGCGATTGCTACGCGTGTGAGCAATGGCGAGATTTTAAATGCCATTGCAAAGGCAGTGCCGGGATTTTTGGGCGGAAGTGCGGATTTAGCACCCAGCAACAACACCGAATTAAAAGGAGAATCTGACTTCCCAAATGGGCGTAATTTTCACTTTGGCATACGCGAGCACGCTATGGGCGCGATTTGCAATGGCATCGCAAATTATGGGCTTTTCGCGCCATTTTGTGCGACTTTTTTTGTCTTTAGCGATTATCTCACGCCAAGCATTAGGATCGCCAGCCTCATGCGCGCGCAGGTATTTTATGTCTTCACGCATGATAGTATAGGTGTTGGCGAAGATGGCGCGACACACCAGCCAATCGAGCAACTCTCGCATTTACGCGCGATGCCAAATTTGCTTGTTTTCCGCCCAAGCGACGCGAATGAAAATGCCGCGTGTTGGGAAGTTGCATTAAAACACAAAGTCCCAAGCGCGTTTATTTTGAGCCGACAAAATCTCGCAGTCATTAGCAATCCAACTTCCGCGCAAGTAGCAAAAGGCGCGTATATCCTGCGCGAGTGCAAGGGTGAAAAGCCACAAATCACGCTTATTGCAAGTGGTAGCGAGGTGGATCTTGCGTTGAAAGCTCAAGAGATTCTAGAATCTCAAAACATCGCAACGCGCGTGGTGAGCGCGCCAAGCTATGATTTATTGATACAGCAAGATAAGGACTATGTTGATTCTTTGTTTGGCTCTAGCAAAGTGCTTGCGATTGAAGCAGCAAGGGGGCTAGAGTGGTATAAATTTGCGGATTGCGTTTTTGGGATTGAAAGCTTTGGGGCAAGTGGGAAGGGCGATGCGCTCTTTGCTCGCTTTGGCTTTGAAGCGCAAAATATCGCAAACAAAGCAAAAGATCTTTTGTAAGCCCAAACTACACGAAAACAGCATGCAAGAAATAACGCTAAAAAACATCGTGCAAACGCCTGCTAGCGAGGATTCTTTGCGCGCGCTCACTTCACGCACGCTCAATGTGTATTCCTCCAAGCGCTCAATGCTAGCACTTTTGCAAGATGGGCGCATTTGCGAGCCGAGCATGCTTATTTCTGAATTTTTTAGCAAAGCAATTTTTTATGAAAATAAGATTCTCCTGCCAAACTCCGCGCGCAAATTTATCCTAAGCTCTGTCTTGCGTGGCTATGAGTTTGAGGAACTGCGCAAAAAAGGACTTATTTTTGAAAAAAGTTTTTTGGCATATTTGCAAAGTAGCGAATTTTTCTTAGAATTTTTTGATGAACTTTTTTTGCATAATATTTCAATCGATAAAATCCCACTGCGCGATACTTACGGCGAGTATGAGGATCATTTGAAAATCCTGCAAGCCATTAAGGCGCGCTATGATTCTATTTTGCAGGCACATGATTTTGTGTATAAAAGTCGCGATTTTTGTCTTTCTTTTGGATTCTTAGCGCGATTTGAGCGTATTAAGCTTTTTATCTCTGGTGTGCTAAATCCTTTTGAGTTAGAGATTTTGCGCGCAGTGGGCGAAAAATGCGAGGTGCTTTTGTGCTTTGAATTCCAAAAAGACAAGCAAAAGTTTTGGAATATTTTTGATACGCAACCCACATTGCAAGAAAACACGCACTATGAAGTGCTTTTCCCAAGTGGCGAGGTGGTGGATTCTCACGCTTTTAGTAAAAACGCGCAATTGAACGCTGTAAGCCTAAGCTCTAGGATCGAGCAAGTAGGCGCGATAAATTCTCAAATTTCAAAGTGGCTTAAAGCTGGCATTGCGCCTGAGCAAATCACGCTAGTGCTGCCAAATAGCAACTTTATGCGCTATTTGCAGACGCTTGATTTGGAGCATAACTTTAATTACGCCTTTGGTAAGCCTTTTATGCAAAGTGATTTTTACACAAATTTTGCCCAAATTTTAGATGAAACTTTAGAATCTAGCGCGCAGGAGCTGGCACGAGAGCCTTTTAGTAAAAAGCTAGAATGGCTTAAAAACAATGTCAATCAAAGCTTTGCGCTAAGCAAAAAAAATCTTGCAAGTCTGCATCAAAAAATGCTTGAAATTTTAAGCGAATATGCGTGTATGGAGGAGTTTTTGGGCGATGTGAGCTTAGAAGAGCTGACAAAATATTTTCTGCAAGAGATAGAATCATGGAGCATTGATGATGTGAGCGGGGGGCGCATTAGCGTGATAGAGGTGCTGGAGTCGCGCGCATTGAAGCTGGAATATGTGATTGTCCCTGATTGCAACGAGGCGTTTATCCCAAATCTTAAAGAAAGCGATTTGTTTTTGAATACTTCCTTGCGCCACCAGCTTGGAATCCCAACGATTAAGGATAAAAAACTTTTGCAAATTAGCTACTATAAGCATTTATTGCAAAGCGCAAAAGAAGCGCTCGTGCTGTTTGTGGAGGACGAGGACAACGCGCGCGCAGGGCTTATTGATGAGCTAGAAATAAAAATCGCGCCAAATGAAAGCAGTATTTTCACTCATCATCTCACAAACGCGCAGGAATACAAGCTAGAGCGCTATTTTAGCACTCTGCCTGCGCGCTTTTCACCCACGAGCTTTGCGACATTTTTATTTTGCAAGCAAAAATTTTATTTTTACTACTTGCAAAATCTTCGCACACAAGAAGAAGCGCCACCAGCAACCACACTTGGCACGATGTTGCATAGCATTTTGGAGCGCTCTTATCAGCCCTATGTTGGCAAGATTGTGGATTTAGGCACGCTTAAAACAATTAAAGATTCCGCTTTTGCAATTTTGCACAAAGAAAAGCAGAATCTGCCTTCCCCCCAAATTATGGAGCTTGAGCTTATGGAATACCACTTGGCGCGATTTTTTGCGTGCGAGGAGCAGTTTATTGCAGAAAATGGCGCGTTTGAAATTTTGGGCTTAGAAATTGCGCTAAATGCGGAGATTGAGGGTTTTTACTTTTATGGCAAGGCTGATAGAATCCAGCGCTTGCAAAATGGCAAAGTGCTGATTTTGGACTACAAATACAAGGACAAAGTCGAGGCGGCAAAAGATGATTTTAGCCTTGAGCTGTATAAGCAAATGTATGGCGGGGCGGATGCGGAGATTTTGTGTGCGTTTTATGATATTAAAGCTGGCGCGTTGTGCTGGGACTGCGCGGCAGATAAAGGGCTTTCAAAAACGCAGGCGCTTAAAAATATCTTGCAAGAAATCCGCGAGGAATTTACTTTAGATTTAGAGCAAATAAATGCGTTAGGAAGCAAGGGCGTAAATGTAGCTAAAGATTTTCAAAACGCGCAGAATGCTACATATGGGGAATTTACCCAAAGAGACAAAGCGTGCAATTATTGCGATTATAAAATGCTTTGCGGAAGGTAGGCTAGTCTTTTGAGAAATTAGCCTTTTAAGTGGATAAATTTATCGTTGCTTGTATTTTTTAAAAATTTTTCTGCGAATCTTGCGCTCAAAAATACGCTGAATCTCATAAGCGCGCTTAAAGAAAAGCAAAAAACTGCGCGCTTTTGGGTAACTAAAATACAACCTTACAAACAAACTAAGCCTAGAAGCTGTGATATAGGGCTTTGTCAAGTCAAGCTTTGGAAGCAAATTTAGCGGATCTTTGGCGGAATTAAGGATTTTAAGCGAACCTTGCGCGAGGCATGGTAAAAAAGTCTTTTTTGCTAGCTCTGCAAATTCTTTATCCCCAAACGCATTGAAAAACTCTAAAAGCTGCAAGAAAAGACGCATGCGACTTGAATTCCCATGATATTCCTTAGCAGCGATTATATCTTTGAAAAATACGTTATAAAAAGGCAACAAATAAGGCGCAATAGAAGTGACACTCTGAAAAGTTGTGCTATTTGGACGCACTCTATAATAATGCAATTTTTTTGGCGTAAAACAAATGCGATTTGCACTCATAAATAGCATAACACCAAAGCTTGCATCTTCGTAAATAACGCCATTGAGAAAATAGAGTTTGAGCGATTTTAAAAAAGAAAAGTCAATAAGCATATTCCAAGAAGCAGTGAAACTTTGATGATTAAGCCTTATGAGATTATCAAGCCATTGCTTTGGGCTAAATGTGCATTGCGTAGGATAATGATACACTTCAGCACAGCAAGTTATATCATAAAACTGCGCAAAGCCATCAAAAAAAACATTGTTATCAAACCACACCATCTCCACACTTTTACCCTGCTCCTCACATTTAGCAAATGCTTTTATGCACTCCTCCACACATTCCTTTTCCCAATAATCATCAGAATCTAAAAAGATAATATAGTCAATGGGTTGAGATTCTATATTTGCATGTTTGGTATTTGATGGTTTTTCGTCATTGCGAGGATTCGTAGAATCTGAAGCAATCCATTCTTGTCGTGTTGTTGTAAATTCTGTATTCGTGTGGATTGCTTCGCTTTGCTCGCAATGACTTGTAGTATTAGCTTGTGTATAGACTTTCTTAATGTGATAAGGATTAGAATCTATAACCTCATAAGTTTGCAGAGAATCTAAGGAAGTGGAATCTAAAGAAGTTTGAGAAATAGAATCTTGAGAATCTAAAGGATTAGCAGGAGCATCTAAAGAATCTTTAGCTTTTAAGTTAGTATTATCCCCCCCCCCTTAGTTCATTATTTGGGTGATTAGAATCTACAGATTCTGCAATACCATTAA
>NZ_NXLL01000015.1 GCF_003364115.1 Helicobacter sp. MIT 00-7814
GGTTAGGGGTGCAGGGGGAAGGGGAGCAACTTCGCAATTCACGCCCCCTTCCCCCTGCAAAAAGAAAACACAAAGAATCTAAGTGGGAATGAGCTAAACAAAAAGATTCTGAAAAATGGAATCTTTTAAGGGAATTCAAAAATACAAACAAGATTCTAAAAAAGCTTAGGTTCTAAAAATGGATTGCTTCGCTTGCGCTAGCAATGACAAAAAAGAGTTGTAGGCAAATACAACGCTTACACTTGCAATGATAGAATGGGTTAATTTGCAAAACAATAAAACAAAACCAATCATAAAGGAATATTTTTTGCTAGCTGCTTAAGAAAATCTTTTAAGAAGTCTAGGAGTTTTCGTCGATGAATGTAGATTCTATGAATTATCTTAATACACTTTACAGGCAAGAGGCCTACAATCAAAGTCTGCCAAGCACCCCGCGCGAGGAAGTGCAGGACTTTCAATTGCAACAAATTAAGCCTCTGACTGAAATTTCTCAACAACAGACACTCAAAGATATTTCAGAGATTCCCACTGCGCCAGAGATTAAGGATTACTTTGAAGCCTCTTCAATGCTAAAAAAATCCCTTGAAGTCCGCGAAGATGTGCTAGGCGCGTTTAACTCAAAGCAGAGCTTTGACAATCTCGCTGATACGCTTAAAATGAGCGGGCTTATTGATTATGCCGAGCTTAGTGCGATGCGTTATCTGCGCGATAATTCCCAAAAACTTAGCTTTGATGAGTTTGAAAAAATCGCCTCAAATGATGTACAAAACCTCCAGCTCAAAGGCTTGCTAAGTAGCGTCGTGCATAAGCTCCACTATATCGATGCTATCAACGGCGGGATAATGGGTTAATACCAAAAATTATCCAAAAGTCGTGTGCGCCCAACGCGCGCGCTTAACAAAAAAATACTGTTATCTTTTTGCAAGGATTCTAAACGCCTCAAATTCCTGTCAAAAAATTTCGCGTAAAAAATATGTGTGGCTTTAAGATTTTGCCTTGCTAGACTTTCAAGCGTTGAAATATCATGCACGCCTTGAGCGATTTTTTCTTGCAAAAGCTCGATGGTGCGCGGGATACAAAGCGCAATTTCACGCTCACTTTGGCTTAGATAAATATTGCGCGAACTAAGTGCTAAACCATCAAAATCACGCACAATAGGGCAAGGCACAATCTCAAGTGGCAGAAAAAAATCTCTCACCATTTTTTGAATGATGAGCACTTGTTGCGCGTCCTTTTTACCAAAATATGCGCGCGTGGGGCGTGCAAGATTAAAAAGCTTTAGCACCACTTGCAACACACCACTAAAATGCGTAGGGCGATCAAAACCTTCCAGCATATAGCCCATTGATTTTGGTGGCAAAAGCCCCACTTCATCAAACCCACTTTCATTGGTGCTTTGCGCCATATCCGCATACAGCGTTTCAGCACTTGGAGCAAAAACCGCGCTCACTCCCGCTTCCTTGCAAACTTGCAAATCAGAATCTAGCGTGCGCGGATAACTTGCAAAGTCCTCGCCTGCGCCAAATTGCGTAGGATTGACAAAAATACTTACAATTGTGCATAAATCGCGCTTTTTAGATTCCATAATCAAACTTTTATGCCCATTATGAAGCGCACCCATTGTCGGCACCAAGCCCACACTTTCAAACGCGACAAGGGATTGCGCTTCTTTGGGTGCTTTGGATTTTTCAGACGCGATTTTGTTTTGCGCGAGATTTTCAAACTGCAAAGATTGTATATGCGCTCTATATTGCTTTAATTCCTCTGCTGTGCGTAAAATTTCCATAATATTTTCCTTGAGATTTTGTTATAAATTGTAGCATTTTTGTAGAAATATGAAATCGCAGAAGTGGTTTCAAAAATAGCTAAAATAGCCGGGGATAGCTCTGCGGATTTGCCCGCAAAGCTTAGAATCTATATTAATAAAAGAAAATTTTAGAGCTTCACACTCTTAAGCACTTTTTCAAATGCTTTGGCATCATTCATCGCCATATCTGCAAGCACTTTGCGATCTAGCTGGATATCCGCAACTTTGAGCGCATGCATAAATCTTGAGTAGCTCACGCCATGAATCCTGCACGCTGCGTTAATACGCGTAATCCACAATCGCCTAAAATCGCGCTTTTTGCGCTTCCTATCGCGGAACGCATAACAAAGACTGCGCTCCAACTGCTCTTTTGCTTTTCTAAAATGCTTTCTGCGCCCGCTGTAAAAGCCCCGCGCAAGCTTTAGAATCTTTTTATGTCGTCTTCTTCTGACAACGCCTGTTTTTACTCTCATTTTTTCTCCTTTACCTTTTTTATTTTAGGTGTGAGCGTTACGCTCGCTTGCCCTTGCTAGCTTTAAGCCATAAGGGGAGGTGGATTCCTTACGCCATACAAAGTAGGTTTTTCACGGAATCAACATTACTGCTATGAACATATTTTGGCGCGTTGAGATGCGCTTTGCGCTTAGGGCTTTTCTTTGTCAAAATGTGACTTTTGAAAGCACTGCCACGCTTGATCGCATTTTTTTTCAACTTAAAACGCTTTGCCGCGCCACGATTTGTTTTCATCTTTGGCATTGTCATTCTCCTTTCATAAAGTTAGCGCTTAGAAACGCGTGCCTTGCGCCGATATAAGACTTCCGCAAAACTTTTGCAAAAACTTTTTTGGCGCAATAAGAAGCGCGCATTTTAGCGCGTTGTAGCTTTATATTTGCTTTAAATCATCTCCATTAATCGCGCTAGATTCTATTTTTATGCTCTTTGTCCGCGCCCACTCATACACGGCTTTAAGCTCTGGCGTGTTGTCCTGCTGATTTGGGCTATTGTGCGTAAAAAGCGGGGGTAAGAGATTGAGCGCGCCTTTGTAGTCAATCTTTGCTTGCAATAAAATAAGGCTTGCGTTGCGATTTGTAAGCGGATACACAAAGCGCGCATTTTGAGCGCAGAATCCAGCCCTAAAAAGCTCATAAAAAAGCCTCCCGCTCTCCCTTGCATCATAGCAAAGCACGAGATTCCCGCGCGGTTTTAGCAGACGCTTAATGTGCCTAAAAAATAAATCTAGTGGCATAGAATCCTGCACACGCGCGAGATTCTTACGCTCATTTGGGCTTTTCAAAATTCCAGCGTTATAAAAAGGCGGGTTGCTTATCACAAAGTCAAAAAGCGTGGGCGTGGAAAAATCAAAAATATTGCAATTATGCACCAGCGCGGTTTTAGCAAAGTCCGTATTTTGTGCGTTTTTGCGCGCTAAAAAACAAGCTTTTTGCTCAAGCTCCACCATCTCAAGCGTGCAATCTCCCACCTCGCGTGCGCACAAAAGCCCCAAAATCCCACAACCCGCGCCAATGTCCAAAAGGCGCATTTTTGGCTTCAAAAACTCCCGCGCAAAAAAGGCAAGCAAAAGGCTGTCGGTGTTGTAGCAGTAGCCATCGCTTAATTGATAGAGATTTAAGAGTTTGTGAGCCATAGGCTTAAATCCTCGCCTTTTTGCTGTGTGAAAGCAAAGCTAAAGCGCGTTAGTGCGTCGTTTTGAGAAAGCGCAGAATCTAAAATAGCAGATTCTGCAAAATCCACCGCGCGCGCCTGTGGCAAAAAATTTGCAAGAAAATTTGGCGCAAGGTGGATTAAAAGCATATCGATGTGATTTTTTAAGCCTTCCATCAATGGGAATCCGCCCTCAATAATGCTAAAACCTTTTGCCAAACTAAGCTCTTCTGCATTCTCACACACGCGCACATCGCGCCCCTTTATATTTTTATTTTGCAGGGGATCAAAACTTTTGCGCGTGAGTATCTCAATCTTTGGCAAATGCGTTTTGTCAAAAGGCGCGCTGGCAAAGCGACAATCAAGCCTAGGCAAATCATGCAAAAAAGTTTTCCCCGAAACAATGATGCGCTCGCACACACTGCGCTGATTATGCGTGAAAATCCGCGCACTTTGACTTGAGATTTGCCCGCTTTTGTAATCGCCATTTAAGCGCATCGCAAGTTTAAAAAGCCTAAAAGCGCCATTTTGAGAAAGGCGCAAAAATGGCAACAATAGCGCGTGTGCCTCTTTCTCACACACGCCACTTGCCACTTCAATGCCACACTCCTGCAACCTTTGCGCGCCACCTTGCGCAAAAGTAGATTCTAAATGCGCGATCACCACGCGCTTAACCTGCAAAGATTCTATCAATTGCGCGCAAGGCGGGGTTTTGCCAAAATGATTGCAAGGCTCTAAGCTCACATACAAGGTGCATTGCGCAAAAAGCCCGCGCGCATTTGCTTTCAAAAACTCATGCAGCGCGTGGCTTTGCTCGCTCAAGAGAAGTGAAAAAAGAGAATCTAGCGCGCGGATTTTGTCATTTTTTCCCTGCATTTTCCACAAGGTGCGCGCGGCATTTGCAAAGGCATGTACTTCCGCATGTGCGCCCCCTGCCCTCTTGTGCGCGCCAACGCCTAAGATTCCATATTGCGGGGAATAAAGCAACGCGCCAACGCTTGGATTTGGCAAGCATAGCGTTTGGAATTCCCACGCGTGCGCGATTGCGCTTTTCATCAGTAGAGAATCTAGTGCTTCTTGCGGGGATTTGGCACTAGATTCAAAATTTTCATCAACCAAAAAGCTCATTTTTACTCCTGCGGTAATGCGTCCATTTCAAATGCTTCTGCGCCACTTTGGGTGAGAAAATACGCCTTGAAGCGATTGAAAAACACGATGATTTCTTTAGAATCCTTGCGCTTAAACAAATCCGGGTTGGTGATTTGCTGGTAAGGCGTGAGCGTTTTTAGGTATTCCTCAAGGCTTGCGATGGTAAATTCGCCCTCCAAATTGCGCAAAAATTCAAATTCAAAATACATCAGCTCCTCATCTTGACAAAGCTTGCGCGTGTAGGTTTTGCGCGAAATGAAAATATTTTTTTCTCTAAATTCAAAAGTCGCTGCGTAGTTGTTACAACCGGTGTTGCCAAAGATTCTATGTTGCGTGGCATCAAAGGTGAGAAGTGCGCCTTTTTGTATCCGAAATGCGCGCTCATTGATACTTAGGCGCTTTACTTCCCATTCTTTGGCTGATAGCGTGTTTGCAAGCATGTTTATTTGCGCGCCACAGCCACAAAAGACAAACAAAGCCACTAATAAAAACAAAAAATGGCTTTTGTATAGGCTAGTTTGCAAGGTGGTTTTCATGGCACTTGATAATCTTTGCCTAGCCAAAGTCTGGCGGTGTTTTTGAGCGTCTCAATGGCGTCACTTGCATAAAATTCTAGATTCTGCAAATTCTGATTTTGCGCTAGGTTGTATTTTGTCTGTATATACTGCGCGATTGCCTCTCCGCTGTGGATAAGCAGGGTTTGATCTCCAAAATATTTTTTTAAAGAATCTGCAATAAGCGGAAAATGCGTGCAACCCAAGATAAGCGCCTTTGGCGGTGTGGTGATGTTTTTAAAATAATATTCAAAAAGTGCTTCTAATGGCGCACCGCTAAAAATCCCCTCCTCCACAAATGGCACAAAAAGCCCAGTGGCTAGGCTTTGGATATTTTTAAAACCGATATTTTGCAACTTTGTCGCATAGAGATTTGAGTGGATGGTGGCTTTTGTGGCGATGACTAGGATTTGAGAATCTTTGTCTTTTATCTTATTATCCGTAGCAATAACACCGGGCGTAATCACGCCAATGACGGGGAAACTCGCGTATCTTTTTAGAGAATCTAACGCATACGCACTCGCGGTATTGCACGCAATGACAAGCATATCCACATTTTGGGCTTGAAAAAATTCTAGCGCCTCAAGGCAAAAGCGCACGATTGTGTCCTTATCCTTGCTCCCATAAGGCACGCGCGCGGTGTCGCCATAATACACAATCGAGCTAAAAAGCTTCGCATCAAGCAAACTTTTTAAAACGCTAAGCCCGCCAACTCCGCTATCAAATACCCCTACTTTCAATGCTTAATCCCTTAGATTCTCACTCTTGCGGATTCATCGCGTTTAAAAATTCTTCATTATTTTCAGTCTGCTTCATTTTGGAATACACAAAGCTTAGAGCCTCAATATCGTCCATTTGGTGCATTACATTGCGCAACGCCCACACTTTTGCAAGTTTATCTTTGCCAAGCAGCAACTCATCTTTGCGCGTGCCGGATTTCAAAATATCAAACGCAGGATAGATTCTCCTATCTGCGATATTGCGCGCTAGCACGATTTCGCTATTTCCTGTGCCTTTAAATTCCTCAAAAATCACTTCATCCATCCTCGAGCCTGTATCAATAAGTGCCGTAGCGATAATTGTCAAACTCCCGCCCTGCTCGATATTACGCGCTGCGCCAAAAAAGCGCTTTGGCTTATGCAAGGCATTTGCATCAACGCCACCGCTTAGCACCTTCCCGCTTGAAGGCGTTGCGGCATTGTATGCGCGCGCAAGACGCGTGATAGAATCTAGCAAAATCACAACATCTTTTCCCATCTCAACCTTTCTCTTTGCCCCTTCAATCACAAGCTCGGCTACGCGGATATGATTTGTCGCGGGCAAGTCAAAAGTCGAGCTAAACACCTGCCCTTTGACACTGCGCTCCATATCTGTAACCTCCTCTGGGCGCTCATCTACGAGCAAAACGATGAGCTCTACTTCTGGGTGGTTTTTAGAGATTCCATGCGCGAGCTCTTTCATAAGCTCGGTTTTCCCTGTGCGAGGTGGCGCGACAATAAGCGCGCGCTGTCCCTTACCAATGGGGGAAAATAAATCAAGCATCCTGCCTGTGACTTTGTCTGATTGATATTCAAGCTTGAGCTGCTCTATGGGGAAAAGTGGCGTGAGATTGTCAAAAAGCGGGCGGTTTTTGATCTCATCAAGCGAAATAAAATTCACCGCCTCGATTTTTAGCAATGCATAATAGCGCTCTTGATCCTTTGGCGGGCGCACTTGTCCGATGACGATATCGCCATTCCTTAGCGCAAAACGGCGGATTTGACTTTGAGAAACATAAGTGTCATTTTGGCTGTTGCTAAAACTTTTTTCCGTAGCGCGCAAGAATCCATGCCCTTCGCTCATAATCTCCAAAGTCCCGGTAAAAAGGATGTAGCCGCCTTGAGAGACTTGCGTTTTAAGAATCTCAAAAATCAAATCCTGTCGCAAATATTCTTGCGGATTCTCAATCCCAAGCCCCTTGCCAATTTCAATAAGCTTGCTAACAGATTTGCTTTTTAAATCCTCTAGTTTGTAGCCATCGACAGGCGTATGCGTTCTGGTTTTTTCTACTGCCATTTGATTCCTTAGGTTAGTGAAGTATGGAGAAGTTGTGTTATGCGGTCTGGTTGAAAAAGCGCGATTATAGGTAATCTTTGCTTAAATGCAAGTTAATACAAGCTTAAGATTTGCTCGGCACAAAATCTGGGTGGAATTGATAAACTTTATTTTTTATTTTGATGAGAATCCCCGTATCAAGGAGCTGTTTAAAGGTCTTTACAATTGTTGGTTTGCTAACATTGAGCCCTTGCAAAATATCCTCATATGAGCCATGGAAGGTGTTATTTTCATCGCAATGCTCGATGAGAAATTTAATAATCTCAATTTTTTTCCCGCCCACAAAGGTAGAAATGGTGTCGATAAGCAGATTCTGTGCTTTTATCTCTTGCGCCTGAAGGAAAGGCAAAATCGCCTTTTGCATGCTTTTTAGTAGAGAATCCAAATTGATTGGCTTCACCATATAGCCATCGACTTTTTGCTCGATTGCCTCAAGCAAATATTTTACCTCCGTATGCGCGGAAGTGATGATTATAGGCGTGTTTGGCTGCTCTGAAGCACGGATAAGATGCGTTAACTCTAGCCCGCTAATTTTTGGCATCAAAACATCTGTGATCACAAGATCAATTTTGTGCTTTCTAAATAATCGCCACGCCTCGCGCCCATTTTTTGCCACAAAAAGATTTCTTACATAATCTTCTAACAGCATTGCTGTAAGCTTTAGCGTCTCGCTATCGTCCTCTGCATACAATACATTTAAGTCTTTGAGACATTGGTTCATTGAGCTTGTCTTCCTTAATGTCGTTTTGTTTGTAAGGGATAATGATACTAAACAGCGCGCCATTATAAGTTTTTCCGTCTAAAAACTCAATATTTTGCACGCCCATTGCGCCATAAAACTGCTTTTCGACAATCTGCTTTGCCATATAAAGCCCGATTCCTATCCCAGCGGCTTTGTGCTTGGTGGTAAAATAGGGCTCAAAAATCTTATTAATATCCTCTAGCAAAATCCCGCCCGCATTATCCCTCACGCGGATACATAAGCTTTCATCATTATCGCTGGGGCAAGTGTGTATGCTTATTTGGATATGGCGCTGATTTTTTGCCACTTTGCGGATTCTAAATGCATCAATGGCGTTGTTTAAAAGCACCAAAAGCACCTGCGTAAAAGCATTTTCATATCCTAGCACTTCATAATCCCCGCGAATATCCAAATCCACCTTAATGCTATCATCCTCCAGCACGCTTTTAATAAGCTCCAAAGAATCCAAAATCGCCTTGTTGACACTAAAATGGCTTTTTTCTTTGTTTGGGCGGAAAAAGCTACTAAAGCTCTCAATCGTCTCTGACATATTTTTTGCAATCTTTAGCCCCAACTGCGTTTGAGAATCAATAAACACAGAATCTAACTTGCCTGCTTTAAATTTGCTCTGAAAGCTTTGTATGAGCAAGGTTAGCGCGTTAAGTGGCTGGCGCCATTGATGCGCGATATTATGTATCATTTCGCCCATTGACGCAAGGCGCGCCTGCTGATAGATGAGCAAATCTTTTTGCTGGTTTTGCTTAACTTCGTGCTCGATTGATTTTTGCAAGTTTGCATTGAGAATCTGAAGCTCGTTAGTTTTTTGTGCCACAAGGCTTTCTAGGGAATTATACGCGTTATTAATAGAATCTGTGATTGTTTTTGAAAGCATAAAAAAGAGGCTCGCTAAAAGCAGCACAAAAAACCCAAGAAGCATAAGGCTACTTTGATAAATAGAATCGCTCACTTCCTTATTGAGACTTGAAAGCTCGATGTTGATATGCAAAAGCCTCAAAAAAAGCTTGTTATGCTCTTTTGAAATTTGCGCGCTAAGGATGGAATCTATCTCGCTTGAAAGCGCGCTTTGCTCGGCTTGAAGCGCGAGGATTTTTGCACGCAAATCTTGCAAAAAGAGATTCTGATATGTTTGCTTAATAGTATGCAAAAACCTATGCGCGCTATCTTGCAAACGCAGATTTTCTTTGTATTCTTCCCACAAAAGGTGGATTTGGGCTAGCTCCTGTGTCGCGCGACTTTGCACCTCGCCTTGCTTAGAATCCACACTCCGAAGGGCATCTTCATAAAGTGAATTTATCTCATTAATAGAAAGCACGCTAAATTTTTGGCTTGGATAGTTGCTGTCATAATCCGCCTTTAGCCCCGCCAACGCCAAAAATCCGGTAAATGAACAGAGCAAAAAAATCCCCACAATAATGTAGAGCAAAATCTCATTTTTTGTCTGTATAGAGGTAGCTTGAAGTTTTTGAGTTATACGCGCAAACACTTTATTCCTTAATTAAATTGCATCATCATAAGGCGCTTAAATCTCGCCCGCCTTAGTTTAAGTCACTTTCGCACGCGTATTCTACCTTGTCTTAATTGACGAATTTCTAAAATTTTCTTAGAATCTAGCTTTTTAATTTTTTGCAGTTTTAGGCTTGCAAAGTAATATTTTAATTGAGCAAAAGGAAGCAAAATGAAAAATCTGAAAAATTTTCTACACAAAATACGCGGGATTTTTATCATCATGGCATTTGGCTTTAGTGCGCCTTATGCTTTGGCGCAAGATTTGCCAAATACTACAAGTGCCACAAACACCAAACCCGCGCCAAAAAAGCCAGCTATAAGCGATAAGCCAATCACTGAAAAAGACTTTTTGGCGCTGCTAAAAGATCTGCGCCAAAATGGTGGCGGCATAGATGATGATATGGACGATGACGACGCAGACGATGATTCGCAAGGCAAAGTCGCCTTTGAGAATAGTCCGCAAGCGCGCGTGATAAATTTCATCAAAACCTACGAAAAGCACAATCTATCATTTCTTGATGATCTAGAATCTAGCGCGAGCCTTGCTAGAGAAAAGGCATTTGTGGAGCTCTATAGGAAGTATTTGCGCTCGATTTTGCTAGCAGTGATTGGTCTTTATAACCAAGATATGGATGCAGGGTGGATAGGCTCAGGGTGGAGAGTCCTAGAAAATATTTCTGCTGATCAAGAGCGATTTGTAAGAAGCGTGGCTACTAACTCTAGCAAGGATTATGCGAGATTCTTTGATTTTGTAGCCACACTTCCTGTGTCTGATTTTTGCGATTCTTCTACTTGCGGGCATTCTACAGAGTTTTATATCGTCGCAAATGCATCAAAAGAGCTACAAACGCCCAAAAACAAAGCGCGCATCACAAGTATCGCAAATCACGGCTTTGATGGCTATGTCAGCTATATGATAATGACGCCAGGAGGTCAGGAGGAAGCCGTAGAGGATTTTTTTAGCAGTTTGAGAAGATCTGGGATTAGCGAGCAGCAGCTAGGTGAAATCGTGCGGTTTTTTGACTATGCTGGCGAATATGATGAGTCTGACGATAGCAATGAGTCAGAATATAGCGAAATTCTTTTGGGAAAGCTAGCACTTTATTGGGCGCATGAGTATTTGACACAGCTGTATAATGCCAAGATGATTTTGCATATTGAAGTTAAGCCCAATGAGGCGAGCGAGATTTTGGCTCACACTGATTATGACATCTGCGCGGATTCTACGAGCCTAAATAGCGCGACAAAAAAGCTTTGCGAGAAAGAGGTAGCAAAGTCTATAGATAGCGATGATTTGCTGCCAAATGTCGGCTCGCGCGCAAGTGATATGGACGATAAGCGCGATATAAAAGAGGCGCAAAAGTTTTTTATCGCGGATAGGCAAAACTGCATAATCACTAGCTATGAGAGCAAAAATGGCGCGCTAATCCCCACCGCCACGCCCTCTTATACCAACAAATCCCCGCTATGCAAAGCCCTGCAAGAAAGCATCAAAAAGCAGATAAAATCCACGCCACCTATCCAAATAAGCACAAAAAAATAGGTGCAATAATGCAGAATCTAGATTTGGCAAATTTAGATTCTAGCACTTGGAGAGTTACCAAAGAGACTTGCTCTGTTTAATAGTAGATTTAAGATATTTTTTGTCATTTAGGGATTGGAAGCCCGAAGCAAATCTATTCTATTAATTGAACTACTTTAATAAATATTACTCATCAAAGCTTTACTTCGCATGCATTGATAAGATTTAGAGTTTCTCTAGCGCTATTTGGTATTTAAAGAATCTGTTTTCTTTAAATATGCATCTACGCGGGAGTAAATCCCGCTACGCGCTCATACTCAGTGTTTTTTGTTGATTGGAATTTTAAGATTTTCTTGTGTCGGCTAAATTTTTAGGTTTTTTTCCAATTCCGCGACAAATTGCCATGTTTTTACCACAGAATCTGGGTTGAGTGAGATTGAGCTAATGCCCTCTTTTACGAGGAATTCTGTAATCTCTGGGTAGTCGCTTGGCGCTTGTCCGCAGATTCCACAATATTTATTGTGGCGTTTGCACGCTGCGATAGCTTGCTTAAACATCGCAAACATCGCCGGATTGCGCTCATCAAAAATATGGCTTACAAGCTGTCCATCTCTATCCACACCCAAAGTGAGCTGCGTAAGGTCATTTGAGCCGATAGAGTAGCCATCAAACATACTCAAAAACTCATCAGCCAAAATCACATTCACAGGCAGTTCGCACATTACATAGATTTCTAGCCCATTGCGCCCAGATTCTAGCCCATTGCGACGCATAATCTCAAGCACCTTTCTCCCCTCCTCTGGCGTGCGCAAAAATGGAATCATCACTTTCATATTTGTAAGCCCCATCTCATCGCGCACCATCGCTAGCGCCTCGCATTCCCACTCAAACGCCGTGCGATAAAGATCAGAATAATACCTACTCGCCCCGCGATAGCCTAGCATTGGGTTTTCCTCTTGTGGCTCGTAGCCCGCACCTGCGACCATTCCGCGATATTCGTTTGACTTAAAGTCGCTTGTGCGCACAATCACAGGATTTGGATAAAACGCCGAGCAAATCATACCAATGCCTTCAGCAATCTTTTTCACAAAGAAATCCTTTGGATTCTCATAGCCTGCCATGAGTTTTTCAATCTCTGTGCGCTCCTTAATCTCCTTGCCTTTGCCATTTTGTATGTCAAGTAACGCGAGCGGGTGGGCTTTAATCTGATTTAGCACGATAAGCTCCATACGCGCCAGCCCCACGCCATTATTTGGCAATTTTGAGAATCCAAAGGCTTTTTCTGGATTCCCAACATTCATATAAATTTTGGTTTTTGTCTTGCCGAGATTATCAAGCTCGATTGCCTCGACTTCGTAATCGCAAATGCCCGCATACACGTAGCCTTCTTCGCCCTCTGCGCAAGAGACGGTGACTTCCATACCGGTATAAAGCCTATCTGTCGCGCCCACCGCACCAACAATTGCCGGCACACCGATTTCACGCGCTACGATCGCCGCGTGACATGTGCGCCCACCGCGATTTGTAATCACAGCCGCAGCCTTTTTCATCGCTGGTTCCCAATCTGGGTCGGTGTTGTCAGTTACGAGAATTTCACCCTCTTTAAAGGTATTCATATGCTCGATATCATTGATAATGCGCACTTTCCCCGCGCCAATCTTCCCGCCAATCGCGCGCCCTGTGATAATCACCTCGCGCTTTTCATCGCTATTTTTAAATTTAAAGGTTTCTAGGCGATTGCGAGATTCTTTTTTGATAGCTTGACTTTGCACGGTTTCTGGGCGCGCCTGCACGATGAAAATTTCACCACTATCGCCATCTTTTGCCCATTCCATATCCATAGGGCGATATTCGCCTGCTTCTTTAGTGTAGTGCTCCTCGATTTTCATCGCATAGCGCGCGAGTACGAGGATATCTTCATCAGTGATTGAGAAAGTGCGAAGTTCTTTTTGTGTGGTTTTGATATTTTTTGTAGGGTGTTCGCTTCCGCGAGGTGCATAAACCATTTTTTGGTGTTTATGTCCGAGCTGGCGCTTTATGATAGGGCGTTTGCCTTCTTTCAGCGTAGGTTTGAAAACATAAAATTCATCAGGATTCACAGTTCCACCCACGACATTTTCGCCAAGTCCCCAAGATGCGGTGATAAACACTGCGTCCTTAAAGCCCGTCTCTGTATCGATACTAAACATAACGCCCGCACTTCCCCTATCAGCGCGCACCATTTTTTGCACGCCCACAGAAAGCGCGACTTTGAAGTGATCAAAGCCCCTTGAAGCGCGATAGCTCACCGCTCTATCGGTAAATAACGACGCCAAACAAGATTTAATATAATGGATAAGCTCCGCCTTGCCTTTAACGCTTAAATAAGTATCTTGCTGTCCGGCAAAGCTCGCATCGGGTAAATCCTCCGCAGTAGCCGAGCTACGCACCGCTACATCGGCTTCTTTCATACCATATTCTTCACTCAAAATTTTATATGCTTTAAAAATTTCTTCTCTCAAATCATCAGGGAAAGGCGTGCCAAAGATGAGTTCGCGGATTTTTTTAGAACGCGTTTTAAGCACATCGATTTCAGTTACATCTACGCCTTCAAGTAAATCTTGGATTTTTTGTCTAATCCCGCCAGAATCTAGCAAATACCAATACGCCTCACTTGTGATTGCAAAGCCATTTGGCACTTTTATGCCTTCACTTACTAGCTCTTGAAACATCTCTCCAATGCTCGCGTTTTTACCGCCCACAATGGGGACATCTCTATTATTAAGTTCTTTAAAAAACTTTATATACTTCATTGCGATTTGCTCCTAGGGTTGATTTGAAAGTTAATCAAGGCGAACATTTTATTGAAACAAAGCTTAAATTTGTTTAATTGCAGAAGAGATTTTAAACTTTTAGTGTAGTTTTGGCTAGATTCTAAGATTTTTTGATGGAATCTAAAGGCTACAAAAGCCCTCCTTGCTTAAAAATCTTGCTTTCCAAAGTCTGCTTTCAAAAAGCCTTTCATTTTTAAAAGTCCTAGATTCCAAAAGTTTGCGCCTCCAAAAAAAGCCCTAAAGCCTTAAAATGCTAGCTTTAGCCCAAAATTTAGCGCGGTAGTGTGTGGATAGTAGAGTTTTTTGCCCGCGTGCGTGTTTAAGAGATTAAACAAAAAAGAAGTGTGCTCGCTTAGCCCAAACTCAAGCAATAAATTTACCTCATTTACCCTATCAAAGCCCCCTTGTGCGAATCCATAAGGCGTGCTAAAACGCGTGCTTCCATACACAAGGGCTAAAGAGATTCTATCAATGCTAAAGTTGATTTTCCCAAAGCCTAGGCTCGCGTCACTTCCGAGCAAAAACGCCCTGCCTCCCCACATAAAAAACGGGCTGACATTATTCCCCACAGCATTAAGACTCCCAATGCCATTTGCGCCGCTCATAATAAAGCCCCCGCTTAGCTCCAAGCCATTGCGCATTGTGTCTATGAAGTCTTTTACACCAATATAAGCGCGTGTGTCAAAGACAAAGCCATTTGCGCCCAGCGCGCGGTTGTAGTATGGGCTGTTTGCGCCTTCAAAGCTTGTCGTAAAATGCGCGTTTGCGCCAATGTAGGAATTTGAGACTTCATAGCGGAACGCCACCTTTGCGCCAACTGCGTTAAAAACGCTGGGCGTAAAGATTCCATAACCTTTGATTGAAAGAATGTCGTTGAAAGTGTATTTAATGCTCGCGTTTAAAAGCCCAAAGTTGTTGTGTGGATTGACATTGACAAGCCCGCTCATTTTGTTGTATTGCACATAGCCGCTAGATTTCGCCCAAAATACCTCAATGAGCGTGTTTGAAAGTGATTTATTCCTTAGCCACGCGCCATCGATGAGCCTATCTGCCCACTCACTTTTGGCAAAGATTCTCCCCACGCGCACGCTTGTATCACCATCAAAGTATTCTAAATAAGATTGCCCCAGCATTGTAGGCGCGTAAAAATCCCTCGCAGAATCTCCCTTAATCGCGCTAGAAGTCCTGCCAATAGAGTTTATATCATCGCTCCACACAGAGTTTTTATCCGCTTGATAAAAATCCGCACTTGCGCGAAAGCTAATCATAAAACGCCAGCTTTTATAAAACCCCGAGCGATACGCTAGCCCGATACTTCCCACGCCATAGCCGCTATTAGTGAGATCGCTTCCTTGCACCTCCGCGCCCCGCACATTTGTGCTAGAGCCATAAATCACAACATCGCCATTTGAAATGCCATTCTCTAGCGCCTCATCAATGCTTTCATACGCCTGCAATGCGCCAAAACTTGCAAAAAATACCACGCTTAAGATTCTATAAATTTTACCCATCTAATTCCCTGTTTTTAAGATTGTTCAGTTTGTCAATAATTGTCAAATGTCGGCGAAAGAATATGCTACAATCGGATTTTTTAAGTCAATTTGTAAAAGCATAAATTGTGCCATCACAACGCTTTTATTTTAAAAATAAGGAATCCTCTATGCTACACATTGTCCTAGTAGAGCCACAAATCCCGCAAAACACCGGCAATATCGGGCGGCTTTGCGTGGCGACAAACTCCACCTTGCACCTCATCAAACCACTTGGTTTTAGCACAGCTCAAAAAGAGCTAAAACGCGCCGGGCTAGATTATTGGCAGAATCTCAAAGTTTATGAATGGGAAAATTTAGATTCTTTTTGGGAATCTTACCCGCCAAATAACGCGCATTTTTTCTTTAGCACCAAAGCGCGCAAACTCCACTATGAAGCGCAATTTAAGACAGAATCTTTTTTGTATTTTGGTAGAGAAGATAAGGGGTTAGATTCTCAAATTCTTGCGCGCTTTGAAACTCAAATCTACAAACTCCCAATGAGCGCGCTTGCACGCAGTATAAATCTCGCTACTTGCGTTGGTGCGGTGACTTATGAAGCCCTGCGTCAAAATGGAATCTACAAAGAATTTTAAGCTTTTAAAAAACCTACTGCACCAAATCTAGTGCCTGCGCGCAAAGGCTTTGCCAAGTTTGAGAATCTCCTTGAATTGCCTTGCATTCCTCAAAGCTTTGCTTTGCGTTTGCGTTGTCATTAAGACTTCTAAGCACCGAACCTTTGAGATAAAATGCCTGCGCGCGCGCGTTTGGCGCAATTTCTTTTGCAAGCAAAGAATCTAAAAGCTTTATGGCTTGAGTAAAATCCCTCTCGCGCATAAAACTCTGTATAAGCGCAAAATCCACATACGGCGTGCCTTGCGTGGTTTTATGCAAATTTTGCAAGCGCAAAATATCATTTGCATATAATTGCAAAGTCGTCTCATCTTTGGAATCTTGCGCGAATTTTAGCAATTCCAAATCGACATCAATCATCCTTGCATCATCGCCCAAATTTTGATGCAAAAACGCCGCCACTTCGCGCGCTTCGCTTACATTTGCATTTAGCAAAAGGTTTCTAAAAAGCACAAAAGCAATGTCGTAATATTCCTGCGCTTTTAAGCTCTGTGCGAGTGTGAGCGCATCACGCGAAGCAATAGTCGCGGGCTTACTAAGGGCTAGTTTATCAAGGTTGAGCGCTTCTAAATAGAGCAAATTAAGCTTTTTGCGCATGTCACTCTCCTCTTTTGCCAAACCTTCAATCACCTCTTGAGCCTGCTTATTGAGCGAGAGGGAATAGAGGCATTCAAAAATCTGCGCGCGCTGGGCGCTATTAAAAGCCTCTTTTGTGTAATGGGCGAAATTGCGCGCGATTGCTTGGCAATCTTTATTTGCAATGGCGGTGTTTAGAATCTCAATATAGCTTTGCTGTGCGAGCGTGCTTGTGGTATCTGTGCTTAAAATCTCGCTAAAGCGCTTTTGCGAAAAGAGAATCTGATTTTTGAGCTCTTGGGCTTTTTGCGCAGTTTCTGTGTTTGGGTATGTTTGTATAAGATAATCATAGCGCTTGATTTTCTCCTCTGGCGTGTCATTTACGCCGATTTCAAAAAGCAACTTATCATCGCGCTCTTTAATCTCCTCTGCTCTAGCGCGATGGGCAAATTCCTCCAAAAAGCGCGTATTAATCGCATGCGCTTTTTCAAAATCACCGCTATTTTGATAACTTAAAGATGCTTTATTTAACAAGTCCTCTTTAAGATTTACGCGCTCATCGCCAAGTGTGCCATACACATATTCGCTAATTTGCGCCACACTTTCCCACATTTCATTTTCCATTAGCAAATTGACAAAAGCCACGCTTTTATCCACATTTTGCCCAAAATACGCAGGATTTGCTTTCAAAAGCGTATCAATAAGCGCCTTTGCCTCATCTTTTTGGGCAGTTTGCAAATAAAAATTACTCCACTCTAGCGCGACTTCACTCGCAGAATCTAAATCCTTTGCCTCTTGGTATGCCTGCGCGAAATAACGCATCGCATCAGAAGATTCTGACACACCATAATAACCTTTGGCAATCTGCATTTTTGCCAGCGGTGCAAAGCGCGACTGCGGATACTCGCTAATAAGCCTATCATAAAAATACTTCGCCTCCGAGCTAAAGCGGATATGCGTATAAGCATTTCCGATATAATACAGCACTTCAGGCACATTGATATCAGTAGGATAGCGCTTCACCCACTTTAAGCCCATCTCAATAACGCTATCAGCATTATCTTCAGAATCCAAAACCTGCAATGCTTTCAAGCGAAAAAACAACAAATCCTTGACAAAAATACTATTTGGGAACGCATACAGCGTCTCATCGATGGTTTTTATCGCCTCGACATAAAGTCCATTTCTCATCAAATCCTGCACGCTTAGATAATATGAAAAATCCTGCCCTTCCTCAAATACAAGTGGCGCTCTATCGACATCAAGCTCACTTACAAAATCTTCATTTTCATGCGTGATAGTAATTGGGAAATTAAGCCCCTTGCTTTGTGCGCGCGAAAGAAAAGGGATCGTATCTTGGAATCCCACAATCTGCCATGACTTTGACTTCCTAGGGCGCTCTTTTGGGATTGGCGTGTTGGTTTTTAAGTCGATGAAAGTATTAAAAAGCTTTGCAGAAAAATTTGGCTCGATATAAAGGTAGAATTTGCCCTCATTCACGCGATTCCAAAATTTAAAAAAAATCGTACTTGTGGGCGAAAAGCTTGCAAGTGGCGGTCTATTAATCATACAAACAATGCGCGTAACCGCGCCCTGTGCGTTGCTAAGTTCCTTGCATTCAAAAGGCTCGTCATGCTGAAGATTAAGCACAGAGAAGTTTTGGGAATTTTCTTTGCCATAGTTGATGCTTACCTCAAGCGCACAAAGCGCACTGCATAAAATCCCAAACACAAGCAATCCGCGTAGTTTCATAAGCTTAGCACCTTAAAAATCAAACAAAAATTAAATTAGAGAATCTCCGAAAAGCTAAGCAACTTTTGAGCCAACACGCAAGAAATAATGACAAAAATCGCACAAATGCCCACTACAAATAATGGCATAAAGCTTGTGTCAAATTCCGCTGTTTGCTCCTCTTGTTTGAAATCTTGCGAGTTAGATTCTAATATTTTAGAATCTTGCAACAAAAACATCGCCACAATCACGCGCAAATAATAATACGCCGCAATCGCGCTATTTAGTGCCATAATAAGCGCTAAAAATACATAATCAGAATCAATGGCTGCCTTCATCACATACATTTTGCCCCAAAACACGCTCAAAGGCGGGATCCCAATAAGCACGAGCAAAAAGAGCGCAAAAAGACATGCGAGCTTTGGCGCGCGTTTTCCCAAACCAACAAAGCGCGCTAAGCTGCAATCTGGGGAATCTAAGCGCAAAATCCACAGCATTCCAAATGCGCCAATATTTGCAACCACAAACATAAACCAATACAAAAAGAATCCCTCCACCGCCTGCGTGGTATTGACAAAAATCATCGCAAGCAAAAAGCTTGCGTGCGTGATGGAACTATACGCGAGCATTCTTTTGACATCTTTTTGCGTAAGTGCCAAAAGATTTGGCAAAGTCATAGAAAGCACCACTAGCACGAAAAGAATAGCACTTATGTAGCTGTTTTGAGGCGTTATCTCACGCTCAATTGTGAGAAAAGGTGAAAACACACTCCACGCAAGGATAAATGCCCCAATCTTTGGCGCAAGGGATAAGAATCCCGCGACAAGCGGATTTGCACCTTCATACGCATCAGGCGTCCAAGTGTGGAAAGGGAACATTGAGATTTTCACCCCAACGCCACAAAGCATACAAATAAAGCCAATGGCAAAAGAAAGTGAGAGAGAATCCGCGTTAAAAATCTCGCGCAAATCTAAACTCCCAGAATCTAAATACAAAAATGCTACGCCAAAAATAAAAAATCCTGTGCTAAATGCGCCAAAGACAAAATATTTAATCGCGCCCTCCAGATTCCCCCTGCCACCGCCTAAGGCAATGAGTCCATAAGAGCAAAGCGAGGCGATTTCAAGCCCTAGCAAGATTAAGACCAAATGACTAGAGCTTACTAAAATTTGCAAACCAAACACGCAACTTAATATAAGCGCGTAAAATTCCCCGCTTTTGTAGCTTTGAGGCAACTTTGGGCTGATAGATAAAAGGATAAATCCAAGCGCGCTAAATAACATCAAAAATTGTGCGAGGAAAGAAAAGCTATCAAATGTAATCATCTTAAAAAAGCCGGTTTCTTCATTGTAGCTATTCAAAAGAAGCAAAAAGCACAAGCTTGCAATCAAGCTAAGCGCGCTTAAAAATCCAAGCGTTTTTGGGTGTTTATTATGCGTAAATGCGCCAAGCATAAGCACAAAAAGCGCGCCAAAAAGAGAGCAAAGCGGGGGCAAAATGAGCTCAAAAGCCAATGCTGGCACAAGTGTAGAATCTAGCATTTACTCTCCTATAATAAATTCATCATGTGGGATTTCGTTATGTGACTCAAGCTTTACTTGCATCACATCAAGCAAGATAACGCTCGCATTGCTGATAGGCTCTAAGATGGGTTTGGGGTAGATTCCAAGTATGATGATAAGCGCGATTAAAGGCAAGAGGCTGAAAAATTCGCGTTTATTGATATCTGGTAGATTCTTGTTTTTTTCGTTTTTCAACTCACCCAAAAACACCTTCCTAAAGCTACTTAGCATATACACCGCGCCCAAAATTATACTAAAGCCCGCGATAAAGGCAATAAGCGGACTTACTTGAAAATATCCATACAAACTTAAAAATTCCCCAACAAAACCAATGCTCAAAGGCAATCCCACGCTCGCAACAAGCGCGATAGCAAAAAAGATCCCTATCTTTGGCGTGACACTCATTAATCCGCCAAACTCGCTTATAAGCTTTGTGTGGCGGCGTTCATAAAGCATTCCCACAAGCATAAAAAGCGCCGCGCTCACAATCCCATGTCCTAGCATAAAAAACACCGAGCCAGAAATTCCCTCGCTATTAAGCGCAAAAGTCCCTAGCACAATCACGCCCATGTGCGAAATCGAGCTATAGGCAATAACTTGCTTCAAATCCTTTTGCGCATAAGCTAGCATCGCGCCATAGATAATCATACACAAGCACAAAATCGCCACGATATTTTGATAATCCACACACGCCACAGGGAAAAGCGGGAGGGAGATTCTCACAAAGGCATAAGTTCCCATTTTTAAAAGCACGCTTGCAAGGATTACAGAACCAATTGTGGGGGCTTGTCCATGCGCGTAAGGTAGCCAAGTGTGGAAAGGAAACATCGGCACTTTGACTGCGATACCGATGAAAAACGCCCAAAAAAGCCATTTTTGAGAATCTACATTGAGATTAAACAAATACCAATCCCTAAGACTAAAGCTCCAAAATCCGCTGTGCGCGTGGAATTCATAAGCATAATACAAAATCCCAACAAGCATAATAAGCGACGCACCAAAGGTGTAGAGAAAGAATTTCACTGACGCGTAGATTCTATTCTCACTTCCCCAGATTCCGATGATATAGAGCATCGGCACAAGGGAAAGCTCCCAAAAGATATAAAATAAAATCATATCAAGCGCGCAAAAAAGCCCAATCACAATGGCTTGCAGGCTCAAAATGCAGATGACAAACTGCTTCAAACGCTCTTCATTACGCAAAAATAAGATTCCAATAAATCCAACAAGCGCGCTTAAAAGCACCAAAAATAGCGAGATTCCATCAACACCGATGAAATACGAAATCCCAAGAGAAGGGATAAGATCAAATTTTTCAACAAAAGGATAGCCGCTAAAGCTTGTATCAACGCTCACATACAAGACAATGCACGCCACAAGCTCCAAGCCACTTGCGACAAGCCCAAAAAGGCGCGCTCTTGTATCATTCAAAAAAACACATACAATCGCGCAAAGTGCGGGAAAAAAGATAAGAAAACTAAGTAAATGCTCCATTACAATCCTTTTGCGACAAAGTAGCCAAACGCCATCAAAGCAAACAAGCAAAGCGCGCCAAACACCATAAGGCGCATACTTTGGCTGAGATTCCCACTTTGCATTGGTTTTTGATTAAAGCCCATTTTTTGCAAGCCTTTAGCAATGAAATCCACGATAAAATCAATTACCCTCAATTCGATTTTTTCCCACAAAAACGCGCTTAACTTCGCGTAGGGCTTGATAATGCACACTTCATAAAGTTTGGGGATATAGTATTGATTTTCTAAGATTCTGTGTAAAAAGTTTGTGCGAACTTTAACGCCATTTTTATACATAAAAATCGCAAGAATAATCCCAAGCGCGCTTACTCCTAGAGTTAGCGCAATAAGGCTTGTATGATTTAGCGGGGCGTTTTTAGAATCTTGCAAAAACTGCGGAAACATAGAATCCACAAAGCCCATAAACCAGCCTTCAAAAAATCCTGCAATCGCTGCTAAAATCCCAAGCGGAAGCATCGCAAAGAGCATAAAACGCGGGGCTTCATGCAAGTGAAAATGATGCACACTCGGCGCAAAAAAGACAAGCATAAGCAATCTAAAGCTATAAAACGCCGTGCAAAACGCGCCAAGCAAAAGCATAAGCCAAAGCCCATAATGCTGGGTGTAAAAGGCAGATTCTAAAATCAAATCTTTTGAAAAATAGCCCGCAAAAGGATAAATCCCACAAAGTGCAAGAGAGGCGATTGTCATAAGCGTGGCGGTGATTTTTAGCTTTTTGCCAAAGCCACCCATTTTGGTGATATTAAGCTCATCATTTGCCGCGTGCATGACATTTCCCGCGCCCAAAAAGAGCAAGGCTTTGAAAAATGCATGTGTGCAAAGATGAAAAAGTGCCAACGCATACGCTCCAAGCCCGCAAGCCACGAACATATAGCCAAGTTGCGAAAGCGTAGAATACGCAATAATGCGCTTTAAGTCTTTATTCACTAGTGCCATACTTGCGGCAAATAGCGCCACAAACGCGCCAAGCAACGCAATAAAGGCATTCACTTCTATAACGCTTTCATACAAGCCACTTAAGCGCAAAAGCAGATACACGCCAGCAGTCACCATCGTCGCAGCGTGGATAAGCGCTGAAACAGGCGTAGGTCCCTCCATCGCATCAGCCAGCCAAGTATGAAGCGGGAACTGCGCGCTTTTCCCCATCGCGCCAACAAAAAGTAGCGCGCAAATCCAAGTGAGAATCCCCTTATCAACTTCCCCATATCGCAAAGTCTCAAAAATATTATGATAGCTCACAGAGTGGAATTCCATTGCGATGAGGAAGATTCCAAGTAGCATTGCCAAATCCGCGATTCTATTCATCACAAAGGCTTCAATGGAAGCAAAATTCGCACTTTTGCGCTCATAATAAAAGCCAATAAGCAAATACGAGCACAGCCCCACGCCTTCCCAGCCGATGAAAAGCCCCAAAAGATTATCGCTCATCACCAAAAACAGCATACAAAACACAAACGCGCTCAAAAATGCAAAAAAGCGATTAAAGCCCTTATCTTCCCACATATAGCCGATAGCATACACATGCACGCAAAGTGAGACAAAGCTCACAACGCCCATCATAGCAAGGCTTAGCGGATTAATCGCAAAATCAAGCTTACTCCAAAAATCCCCCGACACAATCCAATCAAAAAGCGCAAATCTAAATTCATTAGACAAAAAGTAAGGAAGATTAAACGCCAAAAGCACGCAAGCAAGAGAGCTTAGCGCAAGTAGCACGCAAGGGACAAGCGCGCTTATAAGCCTTCTTTTTTGCAGGCTAAAAGCCCCAGCCCACAGCGCCCCAACCAAAGGCGCAAACAGCACAAAAAGCCCAAGAAGCCCGCTTATATCACTTATGCTAATATCACCATAAAAGGGACTCATCACGCCCCAAAGTGGCTCTCGTGGCACTCCCCTTTCTATAATTTCACACATATTTATCCTTTTAGCGTGTTTAGAGAATCTAGCTCAAGGCTTTTGTATTTTTTCCACCACGCGACCACTAGCCCCAAACCTACAGCTACTTCTGCTGCGGCAATTGCGATGACAAAAAAGGCAAAAACCTGCCCGCTCATATCACCTAAATAATAGCCCACGCTCACAAGCGCGAGATTCCCAGCATTTAGCATAATTTCCGTAGTAAAAAAGAGCATGAGAATATTCCTGCGTCGCATAAGCCCATACAGCCCGATACAAAAGAGGATCGCGCTCAAAATAAGATAATGTTGCAAGGTGATTGTCATCTTCACTCCTTTTGGGAATCTACGCGCGCAGATTCTATGTTGCTGGATTTTTTGCCTTCTTTTATAATCAACACAATGCCAATCACCATCGCCACCAAAAGCAACACCGCAGCCACTTCAAAGGCGATGAGATATTTTGTAAAAACAAGATAGCCAAAGATTTGGATATTATTAAGCCCGCTTTGTGCTTCTTGTGATTCAGCGCTAAGCACATTTTCAGATATATTTTCAAGCGCGGGCGCATTTTCAAATGCCAAATACCCAACAAGCGCGCTTAAAAGCACCACAAGGGCTAAGCTCAAAATCCCAGCAAGAAAGCTTTTAGATTCTTTCAAACTTTTAGAAAGGTTAAAAAACATCATACCAAAGGCATACAGCGCCACCACCGCGCCACTATACACGATAATCTGCACCACACCCAAAAACTCCGCGCGCATTAAAAAGAAAAACGCACTTAAGCCCACCATACCACAAGCCAGCGCACTTAGCGCGTAAAGCACATTCGCGCTTCTCACAGCAATAAAAAACATCGCGCACACAAGCGCACCAAAGAGATAAAAAACAATGGCTTCAAGCATGGGATTCTCCTTGTGTTGGTTGTGGCGCGCTTTGTGAAGTTTGCGGGGATTGTGCGGATTGTGATTGTGTGGATTGTGATTGTGCAGAATCTAAAGTCGTGTTTTTCACAAGTGGCGTAAAGCCTAAGCGCTCATCGCAATCTATGCTCACGCTTCCATAGCCTTCGTATTCTTGTAGTGGTGCGCTAGAATCTAGCAAATATTCTTTCACGCTATAATGCGCGCGCGCAAATGAGGCATTTTCCGTCCTCTCTCCATGCACGATGGCAAGCTCTGGGCACACCTCCGCGCAAAGTCCGCAATAAATGCACCGCCCAAAATTTATGCTGTAATCCACAATGCCCTTGCGCCCATTCTCATCGACATTTGTAAGGATTCGTATGCAGTTGCTTGTGCAGATTTTTTCGCATAATCCACAGCCAATGCAACGCTCGTTTTCAGATTCTAATAATCTCTGTAATCTATGCACAGCACGATAGCGAGGCGAAGTTGGCATAATTTCTAAAGGATATTGGATCGTTACTTTTTTGCTAAAAAATTGCTTTAAAGTTAGCATTAGTCCTTTTAACAAATCAAGCCCAAAGGTGATTTTCACCGCGCGCAAAACGCGTGCCAAAAAGCTTTGTGGCAACTTTGGATTATAATCAATGTAAAAATATTCTTTCTTCATCATTCCCACCTTTAGAGAAGTAGCACAATGCCCGTAATTAGGACATTAAGTAGCGCCAAAGGAAGCATTACTTTCCAACATGCCTTAAAAAGCTGATCTGGGCGCACATGTGGGAATGTCGCCCGCACCCACATAAACAAAAAGATGAAAAACACCACTTTCAAAAGTATCGCAATGCCCCCGGGGATAAAGCCCAAATCATTGAATCCACCAAAAAAGATAAGCGAAAATACAAAGCACATCGCAATCATACTCGCATACTCCCCGATAAAAAACATACCCCATTTAAGCCCGCTGTATTCCGTGCAGTAGCCCGCTACAATCTCCGCCTCGTGCTCTAGCAAGTCAAAAGGCGTGCGGTTAAGCTCGATAAACGCCGCACAGGCAAAAAGCACAAACGCAAGCGGCTGCTTAAAAACAAGCCACTCGCTAAAGCTCCCTTGATAGGCGTTGATATCAATGAGCGAAAGCGAGCCAACAAGCATAAGCGGTGCGAGCAAGCTAAGTCCCATAATCATCTCAAAACTAAGAAACTGCAATGCCGCGCGCGCACCGCCCAAAAGCGCGTATTTGCTATGCGAGCTAAGCCCGGCTAAAATAGGCGCATAAATCCCGCATGCGCTCACGCTTAGCACAAACAAGATTCCCACATTAATATCCGCGATAATTGGGCGGATAGTCATTCCAAAAAGCTCAAATTCTGGGAAAAATGGAATCGCCGCCATCGCCACAAACGCGCTCACCGCAGCGATTGTCGGAGCTGCCATAAAAATAAGGCGATTTGCTTTTAGCGGGATAATATCTTCTTTTGCAAAAAGCTTAATCCCATCAGCCAGCACTTGCAAAAGCCCAAAAGGTCCGACATAATGCGGTCCCAAACGCCATTGAAAAAATCCCAAAATCTTGCGCTCTAAATAAGTCCCAAAGCCCGCAAGTGCGGAAAAAATCAACAGCACAATAAGAATCTTAATAAGCGTTTCGATGATAAAATAACTCATGCATTTCCTTTGGCGTTGGGATTAGAATCTGCGCTTTCATACTTCAAACTCGCATACAAGCTTCCTTTGAAAATCTCATGCGCATTTTCTAGTAAAGGAGAAATGACGAAAAATTCTCCTTCTAAATCATAGTCAATATACGCATTTGCGCTAATTGTGGCACCTTTGGGATCTTTCAAAATTAAAGGCGCGCTAGATTCTATATTTTGAGCCTCGGCAAATTCCTTTGACACATAAATACCAACTTTATTTTGCAAATTTTTGCTCGCGCGCGCGGTGATTTCATTGAAATGCGAAGGTGAATGACACAAAAGCGCGTTTGCAGATTCTGTGATTTGCGCGCGAGGGCTAAAATGCAAATGCGAAATTTTTAGCGTAGCAAAAAAATCTTTCCCCAAAGGCACGCCACGCGCGGGGCTTCCGTCATTTTTATAATAATTTGGCAAATCCTGTAGGCTATTTTTGCTAGCATTTGCAAAGCCTGTGTTTAGCTCTTGCAAATATGACGTGTAATCGCTCAAAAACGCGCTATTTTGGGAATCTAGCGCATGCGCGACATCGCCCAAATCAAAGCCATCATAAGGCAGGCTCGGGCGCAGTGGCAAAAGATTTAAAGAAAGATTAACCACACTTCCTTCAATCTGTGTGTGCGCTGGCAGGGCAAAATCCGGCGCATTTGAAATATGAGCGCTCTTTGTAAGCCCTTGTGGCGTGGATTCTAAAGATTCTGTGGATTCTATAAAATCCACAGAATCCGCAATGCCAAAAGAATCTAAAACATTAGAATCTAGCACATACTGCGCGCTCACACCTTGCAAACTCCGCGCACGCACGCCCACAAGCGCGCTTTGTGGCGTGATTTCCGTGCAGTCATCTAACTGCAAGATTCCAAGCATTCCAAGCGCATTGCCAAAAGGCGGAATGCAAAGAATCTCAAAGCCAAATTCCTTGCCAAGCATACTTAGATTCTGTGCGATTTCTTGCGCGTTTGCGTCCTTATACGCTTCTTCGCCAACCAAAATCACGCCATTAATGCGCGCATTTTCAAAAAGATTCTTATTAAAAAAGCTCGCTTCATTTGGCTCAACTTCCGCGCTTTGGGCTAGTCGCGCTTTGATTTGCCCCAAAGTCTCTAAGAGCGCATTTGGCGCGTAAGTCTCAACTAACACACTTCTATGCAAACGCGCCAAAATCTTTGATTTTATCGGGTGGAAAGAGGCGAAGGCAAAGCCTTTGTTAAATTTTAGCAATTTATTAATTTTATAGCGCAAAGTAGGCGCGCTAGATTCTAATCTCACGCCGATACTTAGCGCACAGCTGGCATTCTCTAAGGATTCTAAGCTTGCAAGTTTTGTGCCATTTGTTTGCAGAATCTTTAAAAACGCGCCAAAGTCCTGCGCGCTTTTATTATAAAGCTTCAAATGAAAATGTTTTTGCAAAATATGCAAAATCGCTAGCTCTTCATTATTGCAAGTATCGCCCACAATCACACCTTGCGCGTTTTTGAAAGCTTGCAAGGCATCTTTCAAATCGCCTTTTTTGTGACTTTTTTCATCATTTGCAAAGCGCCCGCTCCCGCATATTGGCTCAAACTCAAAGTCATTGCTGATGCGATAGATTTTTTGCGCACCTTTTAGGTTATGATGTCGCGATTCCGCGATGATGAGACAGCCCATGGCGCAGTGCGTGCAGGTTGTGTAGGTTTTGCGAAGTTCCCACGCATTCGCGCTGTATTTGAAATCCTTCACAATAAGTGCGCCCACCGGACACACGCTCGCACACTCCGCACAGTCATAGCAAGGCGTTTCGCCCACAAAGCCAATTACGCCTTTTTGCTTGCGATTCCACACGCTGAGCGCATCTTTTGGCATTCTCTCTTTCCATAGCACGCTATCTAGCGGGGTGAAATCCGCCTTCTGCGCTTTCAAATTCGCCTCGCCTAGATTATCCTTGCAAGTGGTTACGCAACGCTCACACATAATACAAAGATTTGGATCATACGCCACTTTTCCCCAAGAATCATGCGCCTTTGGGGAATCTGCGATGAAATACTCCTGCGCGCGGACATTAAATTTAAGCGTGTAGTTTTGCAATTCACACTCGCCACTTTTATCGCACACACCACACTGCAAGGGGTGATTGACATCATAAGCTTGCAAAATCGCCCTGCGCTCGTTATTGATTTCATCAGTGTGAGTGAGAATCTGCATGCCCTCCTTCACCTTTGCCGAGCAGGCATACGCGCGCTTGCCATCGACTTCTACCATACAAAGCTTACAGGCAAGCGTTGGCGAGCATTTGCTCACATAGCAAATCGCTGGAATCTCAATCCCCTCACGGCGCGCCACTTGCAAAATTGTCTCATTTTCAGCACAGGCAATTTCCCTGCCATTAATGTGGATTCTAAGCTCTTGTGTTATTTGCTCTTGCATGTGTGCGCCTCGTGTTGGTATTTGGTAAGTGAGAGAATCTTTTTATACGGATAGCCCAAAAGCTGGGGCGTGCCAAGCAGGGCGATTGTGCCTTTGAGATTCTCTTGAAAAATAATTTTTAGCCTTGTGTCTTTTGCGCCTTCTAAGCGCAAGTCGATTTTATTGCCATCTTGGATTTTATACATCATACTAAAACTGCGCGGGACATAGAGTTTGTCCGCCTCAAGGCTATCGGTGCTAAGATACACAAATGCGCCGTTATTCTCCGGCAGAGATTCTAACGCATTAAGATTAAGCAAAAACTCGCTTGTAAAATCCCCCGCAGGTGCATTTGTGCTAAATTCTTTACTTAAATCCTGCATGTAAAAAACCACCTTGCGCTTTTTGGCAATAAATCCTAGCAAATGCGCGATGAGCTCACTTTGTGCGTGCAAATACAAATCACGCCCAAGCAAAATCGCAAGCGGATCGCTTGTGTCCGCATAGCGGTTTAAAAACTCGATTTCCTCTTCAGAAATGTTGCTTTCACTCGCCAAATAGCCAATGTCAAGATTCTTAAATTCTGGTGACAAAAGATCTTGCGCCAAAAGTGCCACACACAAAAGCGCGCTTACGCCGTATTCCGTGCCTATCTCATAGCGGAAGTTTTGCATATTGCAAAAAAATGGGTGTAACACGATGCCATCTTCTTCGAGAATCTCACTTGCAAGCGGTGCGAAAAGCCCAAAGCTAAGCGCGCGCGTATATTTCTCGCGCCTAAAGTTATTTAGTGGCATAACGCTAGCATTTTGCGCGATGAGTGAGAGAAAATTATTCATTTTATAGCCTCGTGAGATTCTGTATTTGCGCCCTGCGCCTTTGCGCCACTTTGCGCGTCTGTAGAATCTTGCGTATTTAGAGAATCTGCCTTTTGCGCCAAGCTTTCATTTTGCACCTTCCGCACAATCAATGTCCAATCCCTTTCATTAAAGCGGATTGAGTTTAGAATCTGCGCACCACACTCCTGCGCGCTTTGGCTTGCTTTGTGCGTGTTTTCAAATACATCTGCTTCAAAGAGAAAAAAGCTCACCTCGCCAATCTTACTTTGTGTCACTAGCTCTTTTAAGCGCGGTAAAAAGTCATTATGCAAATGGCGCAAATCAAATCGCTTCATTTTTTCTCCCTTATCTATCCACTTCGCCAAAAATCATATTCAAACTCCCAATAATCGTCACTACATCTGCCAAATAATGCCCCACAAGCAAATCCTGCAAAACGCCTGTGTGATAAAAACACGGCGCACGCACTTTCAATCTATGCGGATAAGGCGCACCTTGAGAGTTGATAAAAAAGCCAAGCTCACCGCGCGGGGATTCTGTAGGGACATACACTTCGCCAACAGGCGGGCGCATGCCTTGTGTCACAAGCACAAAATGTTGCATAAGCGAGTAATTTTGACTCATAATATCCTCTTTTGGCGCGGAAATATAGCGCGCATCTTGCGCCATTATGGGCGTTGGGCTTGATTTATAAATTTCAATTGCTTGTCTAATAAGCTTTGCGGATTCTCTAATTTCCTCCATATAGAGGCGATAGCGCGCGTAGCAATCTTTAGAATCCGCCATCGGCACGCGAAAATCTAGCTTATCATAAATCCCATAAGGCTCGCTTTTCCTAATATCCACTTCTATGCCACTTCCACGCGCCACGATGCCACTTAAACCCCAAGCTTTTACAAGATTTTCATCAATCACGCCGACATTTTCCAACCTCGCGCGCCAGATTCTATTATTATCAAGTAAGCCCTCGATGAGCTCCACCGTCTTTGGCATAGAATCTAAAAAGTGCAAAATCTTAGGAATAAAATCTTTTGGCAAATCAAGTGGCACGCCGCCGATTCTCATCGCATTATGCGTAAGCCTCGCGCCACAATAATCCTCCATCAAATCCAACCCATATTCGCGCTCTTTAAACGCATACAAGAATATTGAGAGCGCGCCGACATCCATTCCATGCACGCCGATAAAAAAGATATGCGAGATAATGCGCGAAAGCTCAAGTAAAATCACGCGTATAGCCTCCGCGCGCAGTGGCACCTCAACGCCGATAAGCTTTTCCACGCTAAGCGCAAAGGCGTAGTTGCTATTCACCGCTGCGATATAATCAAGCCTATCAGTTGTGGGCATAAACTCATTGTAAATCATATTTTCCGCAAGCTTTTCCACGCCTCTATGCAGATAGCCAATATCAGGTGTGGCTTTTACCACGCGCTCATTATCAAGCTCCAAAATTAGGCGCAATTGCCCGTGCGCGCTGGGGTGCTGGGGACCGAAATTGACAATGAGTTGAGAATCCTCCCTCTCAAAAAAGATATTCTCAAAGCTGGGATTGAGCCGTGTATAAACTTGAGCCATATTTAACGCCTTTTATCCAAATGTTTTGGTGTTTTAGAGAAGTTTTTCAAAAACAGCGGGCGGGAGGATTCTTGATATGGGAATCTATGCAGATTCTCATTTTGTGAATCGCTTGTTGTCTCAATACCCTGCACGCTAGGCTCTAAACCAATTTGCGCGAAATTAAGCGTATCGCCCCTATCAATGCGCGCGCTATCCCTCTGCTCTGCTCCGATAATCTCGCGATATTCCTTGCCAAAGATTCTATCCACTTCATACCATGCGGCGTTTTCATCGCCTTTGAGCGGATAGGATTTTTGCAATGGGTATCCCACCCAATCCTCTGGCATTAAGATTCTGCGCAAATCCTTATGTCCGCTAAAAACAATCCCAAACATATCATAACACTCGCGCTCCGCCCAATCCGCGCTACGATACAAGCCATAAAGCGAATCTATGCACTCGCCATTTTTAAGCGTTGTTTTGACTTTTAGGCGTGAGATTTTGCGCCCGTTATTTTCATAGCGCAATGTGAGATAAAATAGCTCAAACTCCCCGCGTGAGCTCAAAAAATCAATCGCGCTCATTTCTGTAAGCACCTCAAAGCCAAGATTTTTTAACCTTGTGAAAAGCTCTAAAATATTTTGAGAATCCACCCAAATCGTATCAAGCCCTGCTTCATTGTAAGAATCTTTCACAAGCGCGCCTAGCTCTTTTAGCAATTCCTTTTGGTGCAATTCCTCGTGTGGTAGGCTTTGGGCAACATCAAAGCGGTTGGTGTAATACGCGCTTTTTTGCTTGTTTTGGGAATCAAAGTTGTTTTTTATCATCGCTAGATTTTCCTTAAATTTAGATTCTCACACTATGCGCGGGGCTTTACGCGCGTAGGCTGGCTTTGATCTGATATATTGTTGCAAAAGCAAAACCGCGTATTGTAGCGTCTCTGGGCGTGGCGCACAACCGGGCAAGTAAATATCCACAGGGATAATTCTATCCACGCCCTGCACAGTTGCGTAGGTATTAAACATACCGCCGGTATTCGCACAGCTCCCCATGGAAATCACCCACCTAGGCTCTGGCATTTGATCATAAAGTCGGCGCACAAATTCCGCGTGCTTTTTAGTAACCGTGCCCGCGATAATCATCAAATCACTCTGCCGTGGCGAAGCACGAAAAATCGTCCCAAATCTATCCAAATCATACCTCGCGCCACCTGCTGCCATCATCTCAATCGCACAGCACGCCAAACCATAAGTCATGCCCCACAGCGAGTTGCTCCGCCCCCAATTGAGAATCTTATCCACCGTGGTGAGCATAAGCGGAAGCCCGCTATTTTGCAAATAATTTATTTTATGTTCTGCCATGTGAGCGCTCCTTTTTTCCATGCATACACAAAGCCAAGCACGAGCAACGCGACAAAACTTAGCATTTCAAACGCGATAAATCCCCCAAGTCCCAAAGACTTAAAAAACTTAAAATCAATCGCCCATGGAATCATAAAAATCACTTCAATATCAAACAAAATAAACAACAGCGCAAGAAGAAAAAAATGCGCTGAAATCGTGTTTTTCTGCATATTTGGCAATACACCGCTTTCATAAGGGGAAAGTTTGAGCTTTTCTCTGTCTTTTTTGGCAAGTGCGCGCGAGATGATTCTTTGCAAATACAGCGTCCCGCTAAACGCCACCACAGTTATAACAAGCAACAGCAAAACCCCAAGGTAAGGGTATGGAAAGGTTGAATGAGTCATTTCACAAGCCTTATTTATTGAATAAATTTGCACCCACAAAACACAGCACGCACAAAAAAAGCGCAATTATAACCCTCAAAGAGTTAGAATAAGTTTAGATTCTGAAAAATTCTGCAAACAAAATGTCCTAAGTAGAATGTGCCAAAAAATCCAAGAAAATACCAAAAAATACGAAAAAATCCCCACCATATTTGATGATTTCACCAAAAGTAACATTTTTGCATTGATTTTGCAATTTTGATTTTCTTTCGCATTTAGGGGGATTGCTAAGGTTTATCAAATCATTTTCTAGCCTTTTACTATTTTAAAACCCCGCTTATAACTCCCTATATTTTTTGCCACAGACGCTAAAAATTTAGCTACAATTAAGGCTTACCTAGAAATTAATTGTAAGGAGTGAGTGGTGCATATACAAGATTCTAGAATGTATTTTAATCGCGAGCTTTCGTGGCTAAGGTTTAATACCCGCGTGTTAGATGAGGCGAAAAATCCGCATATTTTGCTTTTAGATGCGCTCAAATTTGTGGCGATTTATGGGACGAATTTAGATGAATTCTACATGATACGCGTGGCAGGACTTAAGCGCTTGTATGCAAGTGGGATCACAGAAGTTGGTGCGGATAAATTAACGCCTTTGCAGCAGCTAAGCGCTATCCGAAAATACCTACACACCGAGCAACACAGCCTTGAAAATATATTTTCAAACATTAAAACGCAACTTGCCAAAGAAAATCTCTACATTAAGCAAGTAAGCGAGTTAAATAGTGATGAAAAAAAGACGCTCAAAGAGTATTTTATAAACTACCTTTATCCTGTGATTGTGCCGGTATTGGTGGATTCTACACACCCTTTCCCGCATTTAAACAACCTTTCTTTTGCCATCGCGCTGAAGTTTAAAAACACCGAAGGGCAGTTTAAATATGGAATGATTAGAATCCCGCGCATTTTGCCACGATTTTTTGAAATAGAATCTGGCGTGTTTGTCCCGCTAGAAGAGATTGTGGGCGAGTTCGCGCAGGAGTTTTTCCAAGGCTATGAGATTGTGAGCTACACGCCATTTCGCGTCACACGCAATGCGGATATGGAGATAGAGGAAGAAGAGGCAGATGATTTTTTCCAAATTATGAGCGAAGGGATTAAAACACGCAGAAAAGGCGAAATCGTGCGCTTAGAGATTGGCGAAAATGACAAAGATTTGCTTGAATTTGTGAATGCAAATATCAAGGTGGATTCTCAAGATATTTACACCTTTAAGATTCCATATCTCATTAACCTAAGCGGATTGTGGCAAATCGTGGGAAGCAAGGCATACGCGCATCTTTGCGGTGCGCCGTATAATCCAAAAATCCTTCCGCCACTTGATAGCAACACAAATATTTTTGCCACGCTTGATAGCGCTGATGCGTTGCTTTTCCACCCGTATGAGAGTTTTGATTCTGTGGTGAATTTCATCCAAACAGCAGCTAAAGATCCCGATGTGCTAAGTATCCGCATGACGCTTTATCGCGTGGGGAAAAACTCGCCAATCGTGCAAGCGCTCATCGAAGCTGCCGAAAACAATAAGCAAGTAACCGCGCTTGTGGAGCTAAAGGCGCGCTTTGATGAGGAAAATAATTTGCACTGGGCAAAACGCCTAGAAGCCGCGGGCGCGCATGTGATTTATGGAATCTCTGGGCTAAAAGTGCATGCAAAAATCGCGCTTGTGATTAAAAAAGTCGGTGGTGCGCTGAAAGAATATGTCCATCTTAGCACGGGGAACTACAATCCGGGCACGGCAAAAATCTATACTGATCTTTCTTTGCTTACCTCAAATAAAGACTTTGCAAATGACGCTATTAAGCTTTTCCACGCGCTTTCAACTGGTAGCGCACACAAAACGATGCTCCAAAAGCTAAAAATCGCGCCAACGCAAATAAAATCCGAGCTTTTAAGCCTCATTGAGGGCGAGACAAACAAAGGCGAAGCTGGGCGCATTATTATGAAAGCAAATGCGTTTGTGGATATTGACATTATCCAAGCGCTGTATCGCGCATCACAGGCGGGTGTGAAGGTTGATTTGATTGTGCGCGGGATTTGCTGTTTGCGTCCGGGTGTAAAAGGCGTGAGCGAGAATATCCGCGTGTTTTCAATCATCGGCAAATACCTCGAGCACGCGAGAATCTACTACTTCAAAAACGCACAAACGCCTATTTACTTTGCTTCCGCGGACATTATGCCTAGAAATTTAGAGCGCAGGATTGAGATTCTCACACCTTCTTTGAGCGAGGAAATCAGCCAAAAACTGCTTGAAATCCTCACAATCCAGCTCAAAGACAACACGCAAATGCACGAATTGCAAAGCAATGGCGAGTATAAAAAGCTCACTGCTAGCGCAAATGAAAAGCCCCTAAGCTCGCAAGATATGTTTGAAGAGATGGTAAGTATGCTTTATAACGCGGCGAAAAAAAGTCAAGTCACAAAGGCTAAAAAGCTTGTAAAACGCATGATGGGCGAAAGCTAGACGAGATGAAAGCTAGTTAGGGTGAAAACTAGCAGCGCGTTTTTGAGGCGTAGCTTGGATTCTGGCTTTTGCGCACGTGAAAACTTGCATTTTAAGCCAAACTTAATTACAATACGCGCCTTTTGGAAACTTAATTTAAAAAGGTTTGGAAAATGAAAACTGCTTTAATCACAGGTATCACAGGACAAGATGGCGCGTATTTGGCGGAATTTTTGCTAAAAAAAGGCTATGAAGTGCATGGCATCAAGCGCAGAAGCTCGCTTTTTAATACTGATAGGATCGATCATCTCTATCAAGATCCGCATATCGCTGGGCGCAATTTTTTCTTGCACTATGGCGATTTGACAGATTCTATGAATCTCACGCGCGTGATTGCTGATATACAGCCAGATGAGATTTACAATCTCGCGGCGATGAGCCATGTGGCAGTTTCTTTTGAAACACCAGAATACACCGCAAATGCCGATGGCATAGGCACTTTGAGAATCTTAGAAGCCGTGCGCTTACTTGGCTTAACCCAAAAAAGCAGAATCTATCAAGCCTCCACAAGTGAACTCTATGGCTTAGTGCAAGAAATCCCACAAAGCGAAAAAACGCCATTCTATCCACGCTCTCCTTACGCATGTGCGAAGCTTTATGCATATTGGATAACGGTGAATTACCGCGAAGCGTATGACATTTTTGCAAGCAATGGAATCCTTTTCAACCACGAAAGCCCCATACGCGGTGAAACTTTCGTAACGCGTAAAATCACGCGCGCAGCGGCAAAAATCGCACTTGGCTTGCAAGATAAACTCTATCTTGGCAACTTAAGTGCAAAACGCGACTGGGGGCATGCGAAAGACTATGTGCGTATGATGTGGCTTATTTTGCAAGCGCAAAAGGCGGAGGATTGGGTGATTGCCACAGGCGTGACGACTGAAGTGCGTGAGTTTGTCAAAATGGCGTTTAATGAAGTGGGGATCGAGCTAGAGTTCCGCGGTGAAGGCGTGAATGAAAAAGGCTATGTGAAAGCGTGCCATGGGGGGTTTAAGCTAGAAGTTGGCAAGGAAGTTGTAAGCGTGGATCCGCGCTATTTCCGCCCAACGGAAGTGGATTTGCTTATCGGTGATGCGACAAAAGCGCGCGAAAAGCTAGGCTGGATTCCAGAATATGATTTAAACGCGCTTGTGAAAGATATGATGCAAAGCGATTTGAAGCTTATGCAAAAGGACAAATACCTGCGCGATGGCGGTTATGAGACTTTTAGCTATTTTGAATAAGAGAATCTGGCAAGCAACAAATTCCAAAGCAAAGGCAAGCAAATGTTTGATTTAGAAAACAAAAGCCCGAGAATCCTCGTAGTTGGCGACTTGATGATCGATCACTACATTTGGGGGGATTGCAATAGAATCTCCCCCGAAGCGCCCGTGCAAGTCGTCAATGTAAAAAGTGAAAGCAACCGACTTGGTGGCTCATGCAATGTCGTAAATAACCTCATCGCGCTTGGTGCGAAAGTGAGCGTTTGTGGCGTTGTGGGCGAAGATAGCGATGGCAAATGGCTTGTCGAAACGCTAGAATCTTTAGGCGTTGGGATTGAATATATTTTCATCGATCCCTCCCGCCCCACGACCAAAAAATCGCGCGTGGTGATTTCAAATCAGCAAGTTTTGCGCGTAGATAGAGAATCCAGCGCGCCGGTAGATTCTGTGCTTCTAAAAAAAGTGCGCGAGGATTTGGATTCTTTACTAAATGGCATTGATTGCGTGATAATTTCAGATTATGACAAGGGCTTGCTAAATTATGACTTTACGCAACATATCATTAGCCTTGCGCGCAGTGAGAATAAGCCTGTGCTGTGCGATCCTAAGGGCGTGAATTACGCCAAATATAGTGGCGCGACACTTCTAACGCCTAATAAAAAAGAAGCCAGCCTTGCGACAAATATCCCCATCATCGATGATGAAAGCCTCTTGCAAGCAGGCAATGCGCTCAAAAAAATGTGTAAACTCTCAATCTCGCTCATCACACTTAGTGAGGATGGCATCGGCATCATCGACAAAAGCCTTACAAAAATCCCAACCTACGCGCAAGAAGTCTATGACGTCACAGGTGCGGGCGATACCGTCATCGCGGCACTGGGCTTTGCGCTAAGTAGCGGGCTAGATATTTATAAGGCAAGCGAGTTCGCCAATGTCGCCGCAGCCGTGGTGGTAGGCAAAGTCGGAAGCGCAAGTGCTACACATATAGAAATCGAGCGCTACTTGCACTCGCACCAAAGCAAAGAATCAAACAAAATCTTTAGCAAGGAGCAAATCAAGCGCGCGCTAGATTCTCTCAAAAGCACAAATAAAGAATCTAAGGTCGTTTTCACCAATGGCTGCTTTGATATCCTGCACCGCGGTCATGTGCAGTATTTGCGCCAAGCGCGCGCATTAGGCGATGTGCTGATAGTCGGGCTTAATAGCGATGCGTCAGTTTCCGCGCTCAAAGGCGCAAATCGCCCGATTAACCCGCAAGAGGATCGAGCCTTTTTGCTTGCGAATTTGGAATGCGTGGATTTTGTGGTGATTTTTGACGAAGAGACACCAAAGGAGCTTATTAAATTCCTAGCGCCAGATATTTTGGTAAAAGGCGCGGATTACGAAGGTAAGGAAGTTGTGGGAAGTGAATTTGTCAAGGAAGTGAAATTGCTTCCATTTGTGGAGGGCAAATCCAGCACAAATATCATTGAAAAAATCAAAGGAGCAAACAAATGAAAAACTTTATCCAAGCGGAATTTTTAAACCATATCGATGTCAGCACAAACTCGCTTAAACGCATGCTAGATTCCATAGAATCCAGCGCAAATCTCCTCAAAGAATGCCTCAAAAATGGCAATAAGATTCTCATCTGCGGGAATGGCGGAAGTGCGGCAGATTCTCAACATTTTGCCGCAGAGCTTACAGGCAGATACAAAAAAGAGCGCAAAGCACTTCCAGCAATCGCGCTAAGCGTGGATACTTCCGCACTCACCGCTATAGGGAACGACTACGGCTATGAATTTACCTTCTCGCGCCAAGTCGAAGCCCTCGCGCGCAAAGGCGATGTCGTCTTTGGAATCTCCACCAGCGGGAATTCTAAAAATGTCATCAACGCCTTCAATGTCGCCAAATCGCTAGGGTGCAAAATCATCGGCTTAAGCGGGCGCGATGGCGGGGCGATGGACAAGCTCTGCGACATTAATATGATCGTCCCAAGCGAGGACACCGCGAGAATCCAAGAAGTGCATATTTTGGTAATCCACATTTTATGCGACATTATCGAGCGCGAGGCGATGGAATAATTGTTTGAAAAAACCTTGCGTGCGCTTGAAAAGTTCAAAGACAGCTCAAGCCAAATAGCACAGCTTTTGCAGACTGAAGGCGTGAGCGCGCAGTTTGCGGAAGTTAAGAGCAAAGATGGGCTTAATTCTATTTCCTTGCCAAATGGCGCGATGCTAGAGTGTTTCGCACACCTCAAATCGCTTCCTTACAAGACTTTTGAGCAATTTGGCGCGCCACAATTGCATTTTTGCAACTGCGCGGAATTTGCAAAACTTCTAGATTCTCAAAATCCCCATCTTTTGTTGCGTCGCGCAGGCTCAAATGCCTTTGAATTTAGCGTGTATCAAGGCGGCACAACCACAGGCTATTTTAGAGATTATCCCCTGCCACTTTGCACCCAATGCATAGAAATCGCAAAAAACCTCCCCGCCTTTGCAAAACACACAGAGGATTCCCAAGAGTTTGAAAAATATTTATTTCTTTTTATGAATGGCGAAAAGGTATAAAGTCTCTCTATACCTTCACCCTTGAAAAAAATGCGCGTGAAAGCGAGAGCTGATCGATAGAATCTAGCCCAATGCCCGTTGGCACGCCTTGAGCGATTTTGCTAAATTTTAGCTTGCAGGGCAAATCCTCTAGCTTGTCCTCGACAAAAAGCATCACCGCTTCATTTGCCAAAGTTGGTGAAAGCGCGAAAATCACCTCCTCTATGCGCTCCTCCACCACGCGCTTTTTAAGAATACTAAAATCAATATCTTTCATCTCCAAGTGAGAATTTAGCACAAAATAGCGCCCGCTAAACTCATTCATCGCCTCAAGCGTGAAAATATCCTTTTGGTGCGCGACAATGCACAGCTCGCCATTTGCGCGCTCGGAATCTAGGCAAATCTCACAAATCTCGCCCTCGCTAAGCGCAAAACATTTCTGACACAAACGCACATTATGCGCGCTTTCTTCAAGCGCATGCGCGAGCTTGAGCGCCAAAAACTTGTTTTCCATACTCAAAGAAAGGGCGATTTTTTGCGCGCTTTTTTTCCCAAGAGAAGGGATTTGCTCCAAAGATTCCAAAAGCAAATAGTAAGATTTCAAGCCCATTTTGTAGGTATTCATTCGCTCTCCCAAAGGCAAGTAAATTTTTGCGCGTATTTTACCTTGTTTTGGTTATTTAAAGATTCTGGTTTGCTTAAGACTTTGGCGCTATGTAATAATTTTGGCGTGGGTATTTTAAGGCTCTTTAAGCTCGCAATAGTTATAATGCGCGCCTTGTGGCTCATGGCACGAAGAAGTTTGTAAAAATTTGGGGTGTTAGCTCAGTTGGTAGAGCGCAACGCTGGCAGCGTTGAGGTCAGGGGTTCGACCCCCCTACATTCCACCATCTTACGCGGAATATGACTACTTCATAACTACATATAAGAACACATTGAGACACTTTAAACTCCACATAATAGCACACCTACAACACTTCAAGTTTAATTTTCCACATCTAGGCTTTTTCTTCCAGCAAGGCAAAAATGGCAACAAATGTGGTAACAAGCAAGCTTAAAGCATCAAAATAGCCAAAATTTGTTACCACTTTTTCAGAATCTCTTCTTTAATTTGTATCGCCTGCGCAGGAATAAATCCCATTTTGCCTCTACTTGCGTGCATATACTCAAGATTTTTGACTGATGAGATTCTATGTTTTATTGCATTGACTGAAATTTTTAGAGTGTCAGCGGTGGTAACGCCTTAGCTGGACTAGCTATGAGTATGGGTATGTCAGCTAGCACATTTGGGGCTGTAAGCTCAGGTATGGCAGCAGTAGGACAAGTAGCGGGAGCTGCAGCTATGTTCTTGCCAGGTGGAGCTGCAGGTAAAACCCTAGCTAATGTCGGAGCTATAGGGGCTGAAAGCACAATGGCAATAGGAGTAGGTAGAGCAAATCAGCTAGCTGCTACGACAAGAACTAGTATGCTTGAGAGAGGATTAGCAGGGAAACCTACAGCTGCTCCAAGTAATGCTCCACGATTAGAATATTCAGGCTCTTATACATTCTCAAACTCTATGTTTAGAGATTTTGGAACTATGAGTGGGAGAGAGCAAAGAGGATTTATGAGAGACTTTAGACAGCAAAGCCCAAGTAGAGCAAATGCGTTTGAAAGACAATATAATGCTTTACATCAGAATCCTTTGGGAAGTAATGGGGGGATAGTAACGAAAAATATAAATACTCCTAATATAATACAATAAAGGAGATGTGATATTCAGAAAAGATATAAGGGTTAAGAAACAACCCTATATTTTTTATTTTTTATATGCTCTTTAAAAATCTCTAAACCTTGCAAATAGATTGGGTGCTTTGCTTCCTCTCTGTTCTCATCAGTCCACATAACACCTAATCCATCTTTATTGTATCCATCAAGAGGAGCTAATATTTTTAGTTCCCCACTTTCAATCAAGTCAGCTTGTTCATCTTGAGACATATTCGGACAAGATGAAGCAAGGAATCTATAACCCGTTTCGTGATTGCGTAACTTTTCAATAACGCCTTGTTTCACAGCATTATCCCACGCAGCCCAATATGACTCCTCTTTAGAGTCTTTGCTTTCTTTGAGGTATTTTTCATAGGCTGCTTTCCATTCTTTCTTAGAAGTGATTAAGCCTTTGCTTTTATCATCATCAGCGCAGATTTTAGCCCATTCCTCAGAAGTCATATCTCTGTCTGAACGATCCATAGTGTATCCATTAGCTGGAATGCTAGTATCACTAAATGTCATACCAAGTAAATAACCTAGTGCAAAGCTACCCATAGCCTTTTCTCCTTTCGTTAGTTAAATTTTATGGGCATTATAGAGTGATTTAGGGAAAAATGCAAATGTGAGAATGTGGGATTTAGGGTTTTTTGGGATTGTGTTTGAAAGTGAGGGCTGGAAAGAGAGGACTAGCTAAATTTTCCTTATTACAAGGGCTATGTGGCTTAAGCACGCATTAAGCAAATTTAACATAGTATGCAAGCAGGCTTTTAGATGGAAGCTATCTAATCTGAGTGCGTGGCTTATAACCCGATGGCTCAGAGTGTCTTATTTGACATTAGCAGTCTAAAGGCTTAATTTTTAAGATACATTGTTTTGAAACTAAGCTCATTTGTCTTTTTCCTAATGCTTTCTACCACAATAACAATCCCATCATCATTTCTAAACTCACTTACTATAACATCTTGCTTTAGTGTGTCTTTTTTAAGAGTTTGAACCTGTGCCTTATCCACAAAATATATCCATTTTTCAATATGCTCTAAGGTTAATGGGATTTTGTCTGTCTTGTGCTTATTGTAAGCATGTCTTATTTCATATCCACTTATTGTTCTTTTAACTTCTTGTGGGTATTTAAAGCCTAATTCTTGCGCCTTTGTAGGATCTAAAATATCTATGGCTATTTTTTGTTGTTCTCTATAATCCATTCTAATATATCCTTATTTAAATTTTCATGCCCTATAACAGGCATATCTCTCCCTTTTTGTGGGGCAGATTTCAAAAGAGCAATAATGTCATCGTTGTTCATATTTCTCCACAGCATTGATTTATTCAAAATTATAACAAAATCACATGCAAAGTAAAGGAATCTGCATTGCTTGTATTATATGTTTGGCTTGGAGTATTGAAAGATAGTTTGAAGTGGCTTAGACAAGTAAGAAAACCCACCCTTCCTTTACAAGCCCACTCATTCCTCTATTCCTCGCCTCGCATCAAACAATATTCTTAATCAAGAAACTGAAGGAATTTGGCTCACTTTTGTAGGTTGCTCCGCCATAGATTTGCTATCGACAAATCTACGATAAAGAACCCTCATTTATTTTTTGTTTTATCGCTTAAGAATTCGTTGGCAGTAGTGACAAATAGAGGCTTATTGCGCTTTGCATAACAATACTAGAGAACCTTAAAGGGTATCCCTCAAAAATGGTAACAAATGTGGTAACAAGCAAGCTTAAAAATTTCTTAGTTTTCGAGTATAAAGGCTTTTTGAGGCTCGAGATGGAGTCCCTACACAACTCCAACATCTAAGCGCTTATTAAATCTGACAACCATAAAAAAATAAACCACGATATATAGATAAATTTGACTTTCCAGCAAGATTCTATAGCAAAACTTATCTGCTACAGAATCTTAATACGCAGTTAGATTCCCGCTTCTTCGCGGCGTTGGAGGTATTCCCATCGTGCATCGACATCTTTTTGAAATTGCTCGATGATATGCTCGTTTTCAGGTTTAAAAAGATGCTTAAAGCGCCCTTGTGCGCCTAAATAGTCGCGCACCGGCACGATATTTTTTGGACGATAGGTGATATTAACTTTCACGCCATCGATAACCTCAAAAAGCGGAAACACAAGAGAATCCACCGCCAAATCGCTCACCTCAATCGTTTTGTTGGAATCAAAGCGCCATTCAGTCGTGCATGCGCTCATCGCGTTGATGAAAGTCGGACCTTCTGTCTCTAGCGCGGTTTTGATTTTTTTATTCATATCTTTCCATTTATTTGGCGCTACTTGCGCGACATAGGGGCTTCCATGCGCTGCCATAATCATAAGCAAATCTTTCTTTTTCTCCTTTTTCCCATAGCTCACACTTCCCGCTGGCGTGGTAGAAGTGCTTGAGCCAATGGGTGTGGAGCCACTACGCTGCCCGCCGGTGTTTGCATAGACTTCGTTATCAAGGCAAATGTAGGTCATATCATGCCCGCGCTCAAAACACCCGCTAATCCACTGAAAGCCGATATCATAAGTCGCGCCATCGCCACCAAATGCCACAAATTTTGGCTTTTCGCCTTTGTAGCGCCCTTTTCTTGCAAGGGCTTTATACATGGATTCTGCGCCTGCTACGGCTGTCGAGCCATTTTCAAACCCTATGTGAATCCAAGGCACATCCCAGCTTGTGTAAGGATACACCGCGGTTGAAACCTCCAAACAACCCGTAGAATTCCCCAGCACGATCGGACCTTCAGCCGCGTTTAGCACTTCACGCACGATCATCCCATGCGCACAGCCCGGACACAAAAGATGCGCGCCCTCAAATTTTTCAGCAGATTTTGAAAATTGCTTGAGATTCTTAAATTCCTTTACCATTTCCTCTCCTTATGTTGTTTTGCGCTTTTAGCTTAAAGAATCTAGCAAAAGCTAAGCTTTGGACCGCGAAGCCCGATAAATTGCTGTGTAGCGTGCGTGAGTTTGCCCGCCTTTGCATCAGAATCTAGCTCGGTGTAAATGTCTTGCAAATGCGCCTGTGTCAAATCGCGCCCGCCTAAGCCATAAATATAATTTGACGCAATCGCCCTTCCGCCCGCGCCATACATCGCGCTTACGCATTCATTGAAAAGCATCCCCATCGCGCCCGCAGGCAAACTTCTATCCAAAAACGCCACAGCCTTAAGATTCTTTAGTGCCTCGCCTATTTCTTTATAAGGGAATGGGCGCAAAGATCGCAGTGAAACTACGCCTGCTTTAATGCCTCTTTTGCGCGCATTTTTTGCCGCCATACGCGCAGATTCCACACTTGTGCCAAGAGCGAAAATCGCCACCTCCGCATCTTGCATATCATAAGTTTCAACAAGCTTATATTCCCTTCCTGTGAGCTTTTTAAACTCCGCGAAAACCTCTTCTATCACACCAGAAGCCTGCATGATGGCGTTATGTAGTTGTGATTTATGCTCGAAGTGCCAATCCTCCTCAGTTTGCGCACCATAAGTGATAGGCTTTGAAAAATCAAGCATCGCATTTTTGACCTTATACTCACCGATAAATTTATACGCCACTTCATCGCTTAGCGGGCGCACGCTTTGTGCGGTGTGCGAGCAAATAAAGCCATCTTGATTAACAATCACAGGCACACGCACGCGCAAATCCTCCGCGATTTTAAACGCCATAAGGTTAAAATCATACGCTTCTTGCGGATTGTAGGTACAGAGATTTACCCAGCCTGTGTCACGGCTTAGATACATATCAGAGTGATCACCATTTACATTGAGTGGGCTTGCAAGCGCGCGATTTACGAGGTTTAACACGATAGGCAAACGCATACCAGAAGCTTGATACAGCACCTCGACCATAAAGGCAAAGCCCTGCGAGCTTGTCGCAGTAGCCACGCGCCCGCCAGCTGCCGCAGCACCTACACACGCGCTCATCGCGGCATGCTCGGATTCCACCATGACAAATTCCCCCTCAATATAGCCATTTCCTACAAAACTGCCATAATTTTGCACGATAGGCGTTGAAGGCGTGATAGGATAGGCAGCGACCACATCAATTTGTGCTTGACGCATCGCATGGCTTGCCGCCATATTGCCGTCCCACACTTCGATTTCGTGAAGTTCAAAAACTTTTGGCATAGTTCCCCCTTATTGTTGTTTGTTTTTTTCTTGTTTTTTAGGCCAGTTTGCAAGCGCAGATTCATTACTTTGATGATCGCTAAACATAAGCAAAGACTTCGGATTTGTAGGGCAAACTTCCACGCATACGCCACAGCCTTTGCAATGAGTGTAATCCACTCCTGCAAGCTTTTCATCGCGTGCTAAAATCGCAGAATCTGGGCAATACACCCAGCAATTAAAGCAGTTAATGCACACTTCGCTATTATGCACAGGCTTATCCACGCGCCAATGCGCCACACTTGCAGTGTAAGAGCTATCGTTGCGATAGGCGCGCTTGTCGTTGTGCTCCTCGACTTGCACTTGCGCATTTGTATCAAAAGGGAATAATGCCGAGCCAATCTCTAATTCGTCCCACCCTCTGTTGTCTTTTATCATCTTTTTCTCCTTAAATGTGTTCTTAAAAACGCTAGATTCTCCTAATGCACTTCATTATAAGCGCGCCTAATGGCATTAACATTGCCATCAATGACTTTTTGCGGAAGCTTTTTGCCTAGAATCTTCGTAAAAGCTTGCAAGAAAAATTCTAAATCAAGCATTCCAGAAACTTTCATCAAAGCCCCGAGCATCGGCGCATTTGGGATAGGTTTGCCAAGCTCTTGAAGTGAGATTTGAATGCAATCTAAGATATACACTTCCTTGCCCTTCAAATCCGGCTTTTTAGCGATAAGCTCCTCTTTGCTTAAATGCGTGGTGATGATGTATTTTGTCTCTGGCTTTTCATTCGCACAAATATCAGTGATGAAAGTAAGCCCTGGATCAATCACTAGCACATAATCGGGATTCATAAACTTCTCGTGGTTTAAAATCGGTTCAGAATCTATGCGATTATACGCGCTCATCGCCGCGCCCCTCTTTGCCGAACCATAAAAAGCAAACGCCTGCACTTCCTTACCCGTGCCTGCAATCACATCTGCCAAGCCTTTAGCGCCTGTCACGGCACCTTGTCCAGCGCGTGAATGCCATCGTATCTCTAGCATTATTCCTCCTTTGAAGTTGTTGCTGTCATTAAAGCAAAGCATTATAAGTATAAAAGCCTAATAAGAATGTTAAAGATTTAAAAATTTCTTAACCTTTTGATGAGTTTGAAACAAAATAAGCTGTTTGTTTTGGCTAAATTTCTCCTAATCTTGCGAGCAAAGGGCAAAAATATTATAATCATGCAAAAATTTATGAGGAATCATTTTTCAATGAAGCGAGTTATTTTGTTTGGCTGTTTTATGTTGTTTTGCGCGTATGGGGAAAATACCCCGCAGTCACTAGAGCAAGTGCCAGATTCTCAAAATACCACAAATGCCACACAAAAAGTAGCCCCAGAGCTTGAAGTATTGACAGAAAAAAACTGCCGAGGCTCGCTTTTGGGTGGCTTTTCTTGCGTTGATGAAAACAACGAAAGCAACGGGGATATTTTTTCGCAAATTAGCAATTTTACCAACATTCTTGGCTTTGAATATGGCGTATCAAACGCAGAGGTGGAAAAAGGGCATTTTAGCTTTGATGTGGGGCTTTTATCCATTGGCTCGATTGGCAAAACGCATCGGCAATATTTTGGCGCAAAATTCCACTACGAGCTAGGCTATGGCAAGGATTTGAAATCCATACATCACTACGGCGGGGAAATGTTTTGGCACCCGAGCTTTTTAAATTTTGGGGGCTATCAAGTTTTAAGCGCGTATGTGGGCTATGGCGCGCGTAGGGGCGCTGGGCGCAATGGCACATATCTTGATGGCGGAGTGCTTGTGTTGCCGACTTCTCCGGTGTTTTTAGCCCTTACCTTGCGCACGGATTTTCTCCCAAATCACACGCCCACAAATAGCCTTATGCTTTCAATCCGCATGCCTTTAGGCATTTTTACCACACCTTTTGCAATCCCCCTTGCAAGCGGAATAAGCACCGCACATATCAGCGCCAAAAGGCGTTAGATTCTAAATTTGCAAAATTAAGGAATTCAAGTTGCACCTTTGGTGCAACCCTTAAAAAGCGTTGTCGGGGGTTTGGGGGTTGCAAGGGGGATAAGGGGAGCGACTTCGCAATTCAAGCCCCCTTGTCCCCCTGCAAAAAGAAACTTTAAGAATCTAAGTGGGATTAAATCAGACAAAAAGATTCTGAGAAATGGAATCTCTCATGCGTATAAATTTATTTGTTAAACTCTAAGAAAGACAAGGTAAAATACACGCTTACAAGGGCTTTTATCTGCAAAGTGATATGTTTATCTTAAGGAATTGCATTTTGACAAAAAATCCACCTAGCACTAATCCACGCAATCCACATTTAGTGAGAATCCAGCGCCCACAAATCCCGCGCAATGTGGAAAAAATCCTGCATATCTTGCGATCACATGGCTTTAGCGCGTTTGTGATTGGTGGGTGCGTGCGCGATTACCTCCTGCAGAAGCGCCCAAAAGATTGGGATATCGCCACGAACGCCACGCCAGAGCAAATTTGCAAGCTTTTTGCTAATCGCAAGGATTTTTTCAGTTTAGAAATTGGCGCACAATTTGGCTGCGTTGGGCTTGTGGAAAGAAAAAGCAAAAAAATGATTGAAGTTACGACTTTTCGCGTTGAGCGCGAATATCAGGGATTCCGTAAGCCAAAAGATGTGATTTTTGGCACGAGTTTAAGCGAAGATGTGCAAAGGCGCGATTTTAGGATAAATGCGCTCGCCCTTGATGAAAATCTTCGCGTGGTGGATTATGTGGGCGGATTAAAGGATTTAAAAAAGCGTCAAATCGCTTGCATTGGCGAGCCAAAAGAGCGCTTGAGCGAAGATAGTTTAAGAATCTTGCGTGCCTTACGCTTTTGTGCGTGTTTGGGATTTACAATCCACGCGCGCACAAGGGAAGCACTTTTTGCCTGCGCACCTTTAATGCTACATTTAAGCAGTGAGCGCATAAAATCCGAGCTTGATAAACTCCTGCTAGGTGCGGATTCTCACAAAGTGCTAGCAGAATTTGAGGGGATTTTTAAGATTATTTTTTTGGATTTTTGCAAGCTTTTTCATTGTGGGCAAAATAATTTTACAAATCCCGCGCAAAGCCATTTTTCAAGCCACGCAAAAGATTCTGCGCTTTTTAATCCGCGCGCACTTGCCCTTTTACCTCGCTTGCCAAAAAAACTAGAACTTCGCTGGGTGTGCTTGCTCTACGCATTTGCAATAGCGCAAAATACCTCGCAAAAGCAAGCGCGCGACAACGCCAAACAAATCCTAAGCGCGCTTAAAAGCTCAAAAAAATTTAGCGAGGAGGTTTTAAACCTTTTTGGCGCATTTTTACGCTTCCATACACTCATACAATCAAGCCACAGCAAAGCGCCTTTAGACTTAGAACTTAAACGCATTTTTTGCACCTTAAAGCGCGAAAGTTTAGAATCTTTTTTTACACTTATGCGCGCCAAAACGCCAAAGTTTAAGCGAGAATCCTTGCGCGCTTTAAGCGCAGTGCTAAATGCAAAAGAGCTAAAAATCAATGGAGATGATATAAAATCCCTTGGCGTGAATGATGGCGCGCGCATTGGCAGGATTCTCTGTGAGCTTTTAGAATCTGTGCTTAAAAATGAAGTGCCAAACACGCACAGCGCTTTATTACAGCGCGCCAAAATCCTAAAGGAAACTCTATGAAACTCTGCCTCTCCACCCTGCCCGAAAGTGCGGGCGTGTATCAATACTTTGACAAAGACGATAGACTGCTTTATGTCGGCAAGGCAAAAAATCTCAAAAAGCGCATCAAAAGCTACTTTGTCAAAAGCGCTAATTTAAGCCAGCGTATAGCCATCATGGTGTCTCAAATCGCGCGTATCCACACGCTTGTGACGCCAAATGAGCAAGACGCGCTGATTTTGGAAAACTCGCTTATTAAAAGCCTCAAGCCAAAATACAACATTTTACTGCGCGATGACAAGACTTATCCCTATATTTTTATCGATAAAAATAAAGACTTCCCAACGCTTGAAATAACGCGCAGTGTGATAAATAAAAAGAATATTTTGTATTTTGGTCCTTTTAGTTTTGGCGCGCGCGATTTGGTTGATGGGATTTTAGAAACCACGCCTTTGGTGCAGAAAAAATCCTGTCTTCAAGGCAAAAAAGCTTGTCTTTTTTATCAAATCAAACGCTGTCTCGCCCCATGTGAAGGCAAAATAAACAAGCAAGAATATGAAAAGATTCTAAATTCCGCGCTAGAACTTTTGGAAAATAAAAAAAAGCTCATCAAACTTTTGGAATCCAAAATGCAAATTTTTGCGGACAACTACGCGTTTGAGGAGGCTGCGCGCTTGAGGGATAGGATTGCTAAAATTTCGCAAATGCAAAAGCACTCTGTGATTGACTTAGCACAATCTTGTGATATGGATATTTTTGTCTTTGTCACGCGTCCGCAAAAAACGCACAGCACGATAGAATCTGCAAATTCATCAAAAAATGTAGCGCAAAAAAGCGCAATGCAAAAAGGCGTGCTAATGAAGCTATTTGTGCGAAATGGACGCATAAGTTCAAGCGATTTTGTGCTACTTCATAGCAGCGCGCTTGATGTGGAGGATTCTCTAGATTCCGCGCAATCCTCGCAAAACCCCGCGCAATCCACAAAGCCTAGCATGACAAATCACAACCTCTGCTCGCTTTACACGCAAGCTTTGCTCAATCATTACAAGGCGCACACGCCACTTTTGCCAGATTCTATCCTTTTGCCCGCAAATGTCGCGCTTGAAGACAAAGACGAGCTAGAGCGCATTTTGCAAGAGCGTTTGGGGAAAAAAATCGAAATCTCACAGCCCAAAAAAGGCAAAAAGCTAGAGCTCATCAACCTTGCGCGCAAAAATGCCCTTGAGCTTTTGCATTTGCATACAAATGAGGAAAATATCCAAGAATCTAGGCTAATGGAGCAAATCGCCACGCTTTTTGGGCTTGATGAGATTCCCTATAGGATCGAAGTTTTTGACACTTCGCACCACAGCGGGACGCAGTGCGTGGGCGCGATGGTGGTGTATGAAAATGGCGAGTTTAGAAAGGATTCTTATCGGCAGTATAATTTGAGCGGGAGTGATGAATATGCGCAGATGAGCGAGCTTTTGACGCGCCGTGCGCTGGATTTTGAGAATAATCCCGCGCCAAATTTGTGGCTTCTTGATGGTGGCAAGGCGCAACTCAAACTCGCGCGCCAAATCCTAGAATCTAGCGGCGCGCAAGTCGATACGCTCGCTATCTCAAAGCACAAGCTCAATGGACGCGCGCACCGCGCCAAAGGAAGTGCGCAAGATATTTTACACGCAGTGCAAAAAAGCACGCAAGAGCCAAAAGAATTTAAACTCTCCCCAAATGATAAAAGCTTGCAATTTTTGCAAAAACTGCGCGATGAGGCGCACCGCTTTGCTATCACTTTCCACAGAGCGCAAAAAAATAAGAATCTCACAAAGCTAAAAACGCTCACCCAAACGCGCAATCTCACTCCCGCGCAAGTGGATAAACTGCTTAGAATCTATGGCGAAGTGCGCGTGATTGAAAATCTTTCAAACGAGGAAATCACAAGCGCACTAAGAAAAAGAGGTTAAAATATTAAGCGCCCCGTGCAAACCGAGATTTTGCAATCAAAGGAATTCAAGTTACGCGCCAGCGTAACCCAATCTCGCCCCTTGCGTGGTGAAAAAAAGGCGTTAAAAAAATGCAGTAGTGCATTTTTAGCCTTTTTTCTAGCAAGGGAAACAGCGAGGCTCTCCCCCCGAAAGAAGAAAAGCGCGGAGCTTCTATAAAAATATATTTGGGCGCGGGGGGGAGTGAGGAGGGGGGAGCGACCTTTTGCGTGAAAAAACAATTTTAGAGAATCTAAAAAATTTTAAGAAGTGAAAGCAAGGGATACTAAAAAATTTAGTCATTGCGAGCGCAAGCGAAGCAATCCATTATTTTAGCTTTAGAATCTAGCTTTTTAGAATCTTGCAAGATTTTTGTAATGATTTAGATTCTTCAGGATTCTGACTTTTTAGAATTTTCAGAATCTTACTTATATTTTTTAATTCCCCTAAAAGATTCTATTTTTCAGAATCCTTTTGTTTAGCTCAACCCCACTTAGATTCTAAAAATGGGTTTGTTCGATAAGGGGGAGGGGGCTTGAATTGCGAAGTCGCTCCCCTTATCCCCCTTGCAACC
>NZ_NXLL01000016.1 GCF_003364115.1 Helicobacter sp. MIT 00-7814
ATTAGCAGGATTTTTAATAATCCTTGCTTTAAGATTCCCACTTTCTATTTCTTTAGCTGTTTGAGCTGATTGTGCAATGGCTTCTTCATCTTGAAGGAGGGATTTTTGAGTGCGGGAGATATTAGATTCAATTGCTTGCTCCATTTTGCCAAACTCATCTTTTGTGCGCAAAGGCTTAAAATGAGGCTCTTTAATCTCGTGATTGAGATATTGGAAAAAGTTTGCGATATTGCTACTTAGCGCATTAACACTACGTATAAGGTTGGTGTAAAAAATAAAAACAAGCGGTGTGAAAACAACCACAAATGCGATGATTGAAATCCACACGGCATTTGTTATAGAGCCAAAAATAGGGTCGATAATCTCTGTTGTCACTTCTTTTGTGTGCTCAGCCAGCGTATCCACATAAACGCCTGTTGAAATCCATATATTTTGGGTGTTTGGGATTTTTTGCGCGTAGCCAACTTTTTGCGCAGTGCCTAGAGTGCCATCAGGCAGGGGCTTTGAAAAAGTGAAATAAACAAACTTCCCTTTTTCATCTTGATTTTTAGAAGTTTCAAACAAATCGCGCACATAATACACGCCATTAGAATCTTTAGCATCATAAAGTGACTTTCCAAGCAAGTCTTTTCTCGTGGGGTGCGCTACTGGGACATATTCTTTATACACAAAGTAATAGCCGGATTTATCAGATTCAAAGCGGAATTTTTCAATCGCCTTGTCAATAATTGCGATTTGCTCATTTTCTGGCAAGCCCTCCACCAAATCGCCTAAGGCATACGCCATAGAATCTGTGGCAAGTTTGATTTTTTGCTCCACTTCAGATTGGATTGTGTGCGCGACTTCTACTCCTGCTTTGGCTTCTAGCCCGCGCTTGCTATAAACGATAATCCCAACAAGCAGGGCAAAACTCACAAGAGATCCGCTCACAAGAGACAAAACCTTGAACTTTAATGAAAGATTTTTATACGATAACATAGCTTTTGTCCTTATATTTAAATTCTGTTATTTCAATGTGTTACCTCGCAGAAGTAAATCCGCTCGGCTCGCGTTCGCATTTAAGACTTTTTGGCTGGTTTGGTTGCAAGATTTTCCGCTGGTTAAAACCTTGCAATTCATAAAAACAAAAATGCAATTCTAAAAAATTCTACCTTAAAACTTTTTCAAATTCACATCTTGGAGAATCTGTGTTGCGATATTATCCACCGCGCTGCTTACGGAGCGCGAGTGGTTGGCGATTTCGACATTTTTTTGCGTGATAGATTCTAGCTGAGAGATTGAGGCATTTATTTGCTCGATACCTTCTGCTTGCTCTTTGATGCTTTGTGCCATGTCGTTGATGCTTTGGACAAGCACATTTGTATTTGCTTCAATCTCGCCTAGGCTTTTTTGCGTGCGCTCAGCAAGTTTCCTCACCTCATCTGCCACGACTGCAAAACCGCGTCCATGCTCGCCTGCGCGCGCTGCTTCAATAGCGGCATTGAGCGCGAGCAAGTTTGTTTGATCTGCAATATCGCTAATGATGCTAATGACATTCTTAATATCCTCACTTTGCTTAATCACCTCATCAGTATGACTGCTAACATTTTGCATTGATGAAGTGATTTCCTCCACTGCTGTGGCGGTTTGCTCCAAACTGCTTGCTTGAGTATTTGAAGAATGTGTGAGATTGCTAACAGCAGATTCTAGTTCTTTGGACTTAGATTCTAGCTCTTTGGCGAAGTTTGAAGAAGTTGTGAGCATTTTTTTAATCTCTTCGCCCAAGGTGTTTGTGACAATCTCCACGCGCCCTCTTGCATCCTTTACTTCAGTAGTGAAATCAAGCGCAGTGTAGGAATCAAAGACGCGCGTAATTTCATTAATATTTGCCCCAATATTGCGCTCTAGCACATCAAGCATTGTGTTTAGCACATTTTTTAACTCGCGCAATTGTGGATTTGCCGGCTCTTGCGTGATACGCGCTTGCAAATCGCCTTCTTCAATCTTATGCGCTGTTTCTACAGATTGCGCCACTGCTTTGGAATCTTGCTCCAAAGATGCCTTTGTGCGCTCGATATTTTCATTAATCGCTATTCCCATGAGCCCCAACTCATCGCGCGAGTGGTTTTTGATAAGCTTTAACTCGACTTTCTCGTGATTAATGTATTTGAAAAACCCTTGCAAAGAACTTAGCACAATGCCTATGCGCGATGAGACGATCTTATACACTAAGAAATACAGCACCGCTGCAACTATTGCCAAAAAGATAATGCTCATCACAAAAAGCGCAATTTGCAATGATGTCAGCGCCTCGAGCACAGCGGACTTTGGCGCGGTGACAATCATATACCACTCATCGATATCTTTGATAGGAAAACTCGTCATCGCCATAAATGAATCTATGTTGTCAAGCGTTATGTAGTCGTCCATAAAGAGCGTTTTTTCTTTGTTTTTAATCGCATCAGAAATAGCTTTTGTAGAATCTGCATGCGTATTTATCTCCTCAAGTTTCTTGCCCCACGCACTTTCATGAGGGTGCGCTGCGATTAACTCACGAGAATCTATAATAAAGCGTATGTCTCCTTGATAAATATCAAAGCGCGCATCAGAGATTCTATCAGAAAGATTTTTCAAATCAAACAAAAATCCAACCGCGCCCGCCACGGTTTTGCCATCTTTTTCAAACACAGGATAGGCAAAATCCACTGCAAAAAATTCTTTCCCATCAATAGTGATTTTCACAGGATCGCCCACAGCAGGCTTAGCAGTTTTTAGCACTTCTTGCAAGGCTGGGACTTGAAAGATATTATCTTGTGCTTGTATCACTTCCACGCCACCATCGTGATTCCAATCTTTATCACGCAAGGTAATCATAAACTTTCCACTTGGCATACTAAACTGCTCATCATACTCGCGGAATGCCTTGTTTGGGTGAGTGAGATGAATGTATGCAAACTCTGCGTAATCGCTCGTATCAAGCGAAGAAGCAATGGAAATAAGTGCCTCTTCTGCGCCGAGATTCTCATACTGCAAGTTCGTGCTAATGGCTTTGCTTAAGCCTTTAAGCGTTGTGCCCATTTCTTGGAAAATGCCTTCAGCGAAGTTTGCGTAGCGTTTGGCAGAAGCTTGTAGGAATTTTTGCGCGTCATCTTGCAAAGAGCGAGAAACCTGCATTATCGTAATGCTTGCAAAGGCTGCGATCCCCACAAACACCAATATAAGCAAAGAGCTTGCGAGCTTTGTTCCTATTTTGAGGTTGTTAAAGAATGAAAACATTTTTTTCCTTATTTGTTGTGGTGAATTAAAAGAGAAAAGTCGCTAATTATAGCCAAACAAAACAAATTTTAAAAATAAAGTGCCTTAAAAGGTTGATTCTACACTCTGTAAAATATCATAAATATTGTCAATCTTCCCGCCAAGAATATTTGAAAAGTTTTTCAAGCCGTAATCTTTAGTAAAAACAATGGGTCTGCCATCATCAGATTCATTTTGCATTCGCACAATTTTTATTTCAAAAAGTGAATCTTGATACTCCAAATTTTTCAAAATAGGCATATAACGCTTTGCATCTGCTAGCATATAGGGAAAATTGGAAGTTTTGGGATATGTAGCAAGCGTGTCGTAAGTATTGATAAAATTTAGCTTATCGCGCCAACTTGCATGCGGTGTATAGCGCACATGGCTTAGCGTGTGTGAGTTAAGCGCTGGAAAAGGCATAAGGGAGAAAAATGCCCCATCCATTATGGTGATACTTAAATTTTCTAATTCTTTAGGGATTGAAACAAGTGCCATCTCTGTAATTTCTGCCTTTAAGTCTAAAAGAGGAAGGTTAGAGTTTTTTAAAAGCGTATTAAGTCCTGCATAAGTGCAGTTAAAGATATATTTTGCATAGAGGGTAGATTGTGCGGGCTGCAAGGATTGCGCGGAATTTTTAAAAGTTGATTTGAAAGTGTTGTTTGGGATTGAATCTTGTGCAAGTAGCGCTAGATTCTCGCCTTCTTGCCATATTTTTTGAGCGTTTAGATTAAAGCGGACTTCGCATTTACTATTTTTTTCAAAAAGTTTGCGCTCTAAAATCTGCTTTAAAATCACGCTATCAAAGGCACATTCTCGCACCAAAAAAACCTCTTCAATTAACTGCTGGTTAAAAAACGCCTTAATATGCTTAGGCGCTGGCTTGATGGGCGCGTGCATTTTGGAGAAAAGATGATAAAACTGCTTTGCGCTTGTTTTTGAGCCAATGCGCGCTATGCCATAATATTTATCAAAATTATCCACAATTGCTTCTTTGTAATCTTTACAAAAGCGTGTAAAACTCCGCATTGAGCTATGTGCTGTAAGCAAACTGCGAGGATAGTGGTAGCCTCCATGTACGCGCGCTTGATTGCTGAAACTTGCACGAGTTAAAAGTTCGCTTTCGCGCTCTATAATAAGAATTTTGTCAAAATACTTTTGCAAAAATACAGCAAGTGAGCAGCCATAGAATCCACCACCGATAATAATGCAATCATATTTCATAATGTGCCTTTATTGCTAATTTGAGTGGCGGATTCTAATGCAAGCGGTGATTTTAAAGCTTCAACACAGGATTCTAGGAATTTTATAACGCGCCTATGAACACTTAAAATCTTTGTTGCATATTCTTTATCTTTAATAGCGCAGGCAAAATCCTGCATACAAAAAGCAAGGGTATTGGTCTCATCAAAATCAAAATATTGCGTTTTTTTGGAATCTATCTTAAAGGTAATTTTTGGAGAATTTAACATATCAAAATAAATTGAAAAATTTGGCGCAGAAATTTCTAGCATGCGTGCTTTTTCTTCGCATTCAAGAGAGCAGGCAAGCTCCAAATTTATAGGAAAATCCTTATCTTTAAATTGAGAATCTAAAAATTTTGCACGAGCTTTTATGCAAACACTTAGCGGATAAGGTGATGTAGTTTGTGTGGTTACCTTAAAAGGAACAATTTCTTTGAAAAACAAAGCAAATACGCTTAACCAATGCACGCCAAGCACTTCAAGCGCACCTTCATTTTTGTAAAATTTGCCATATTGCGTGATTTTTGCTTTAAATTGCAATGGTGCTTGTAATAAGTGTGAATGTTTCAAAAGAAGTGCTTGTATGTGCTGTATTGATGGAGAAAGCGTGTAAGGATAGTCGGTATAGCATATGGTATTATTTTGTGTGCTTAATAAATACAAATATTCAAGTTCTGCTAAACTCCTGCAAGTTGGCTTTTCGACAAAAACATAAATGCCTTTTGATAAAAGCTCTTTGCATAGCTCAAAATGAGAATCTAAGGGCGTAGCGACAAATGCACATTTGCAGTCTTTTGGTAAAAGCTGTATTTTAAACTCACTGCCAAAGGTTTTTAATAGATGAAAGTTAGGATTTTCTTGAATATAGCGTGTTAAGATGCTTCCCCAATATCCCTTGCCTATAAGCACGCTGGGAAATGGCACGATAGAATCTAGCTTTTGCATGCAAGTTTTCCGCGTATTCTTCGCACAAAAAGCCTGCTTATTTGCTTGAGGTACTCACAACTTAGGCGCATAATTTTTACTTTTGAATTGCTGTCATCTTCCCAATTTATGGGAATTTGAGTAATAGCTATATTACTATATTGCGCCACTATAAGCATTTGCGCACAATAAAACCAGCCATTATCTTTGTAACAATTTTCAACCAAACGCTGTGCGATGGGTGCTTGATAAAATTTAAATCCACACATGCAATCATTAAAGCGCGCACTTAACACAAGGCGCATAATGATATTTAACACGCGCGAAGTAAAAGTGCGCTTCAAACTACGCCCGCTTACTTGAGAATCTTTAAGCAACCTTGAACCCACAACAATGCTTTCTCCGTCCATAAGCCTTTCATAAACTTCAGATAAATGCATAATATCAGTGGATAAATCAATATCCATATAGCCTATAAATTCACAAAACATATCCTTATGATTTGTGGATTCCTTGCGTTTTGCATTATGCAAAATTGCTTCTCTAAAAGCTAATCCCACACCAATTTGAGAAATTTTCAAATACTCTACAAAAGGACTTTTTAGGCATAATTTTTGTGCGATTTGCGCGGTAGAATCTGTGCTGTCATTATCAGCAATAGTAAGGAGATAGGGGATTTTCTCATTTTGCAAGAATCTTTCAATTTTTTCAATGCTAGATTCTAACACTGCCTCTTCATTTAATACAGGCAGCACGATATTTAGGCGTTTCATTTTGTTTCCTTATTATTTTTGAGTTTCCACATTTTTTTCTGCGATATAAAGCTCTAAATTGCTCTTTTCATCAATCACTTCATAAAGTCGTTCTTTGCGCATGCTTAAAAGCATTACGCGTAAATATTCTCCAAGAATACAAAGCATCAAAAATATCACAAAATTCACACTCACAGCATAAAGTGAGCTAGATGTCCAACCGCCCTCAATATAGGGTTTTAGCAAAAATGAGATACTAACAAAAATGCCATAGCAAAAATTAAAAAATGCCATCAAAAGGCATAAAATAGTGCCTATTCGCAGAAGCTTAAAAGAATGCTGCGTGATGTAATCAATGCCAAGGTTTAGATTCTGCAAAAAGCTTTTGTTTGGGGATTTTGCAAGTGGAGTGAAAGGGTATTCGTATTTTGAAAATGCCTCATCAAATTGCACGAGTCGCAAAAGTTTGATTTGTGTTTGAGTACTTAAAAGTGAATGTATTACTTTTCTATTTAGTACGCAAAAATCGCTGTAGTTGTGTTTGCATTTGGTAAAGTCTCCAAAGATTCTAAGACTTATATAAAAAGCGCGAGAGAAAATCTTTTCAAAGAAATTTTGCTTTTTATCCAAACGCGTGCCGATAACTATGTCATGTGTTGGTGCAAATTTGAGAATCTCTAAACAATCCTTTATACTTTGAGTCTGCAAATCTGCAAAGAGTAAATAATCACCAATGCAATTTTGTAGAAAAATTTCGCAGTCAAATGCTGTGCCTGCCGATGAACGCACCTCTAGGATTCTAAGATTTGGATAGTTTTCTAATAAGCCTTGTATGGGGGGGGGGGGGGTAATACTATTTTCAGCTAAAGAGCTATGTGTAAAAATTGGGTTTATAAGCAAAATCTCATAATATGCAAAATGTTTATTTAAAGTATCTTGCAATTCTGCTAATCGCGCGCAATCTACTTCTTTATTTAACAATGCAATAGAAATAAAAGTAGAATCTAACTGCATTATTCCAACCCCTTTTTTAAAATCAGGTGCCTATTGTAACAAAAATTTTATATTAATTTCTTATTTGTCCTTAAGTTTTTCCATATTCTCAATCTTTTTTTCCACTTCGATAACGCGGTGGCTGATGCCCGCTGTGGAATCCACTTGCACAAGCAACACATAAATATTCACAATGCTAAAAAGCACCACCAGCCCCACGCAAAAAAGCGCGATTTTTACCGCGCGCTTAGCAATCGCTCTTACATCTTCCTCATGTGCCATATTTTCTCCTTTTTATTAAAGTTAATTTCCCTGCTCGGCAATCGCATGCGCGACTTTTAGAAGCATTTCTTTAATGTCCGCGCTCAAAACATTAAGCTCTTCAATTTGGGCTTTAAGCTCGTAGCTTAGCGCTTGTGCTTGCTTTTTTGAATATTGTGGTTGGGTAAAAATTGTATGGATTTGAGAATCCTTTATCTGCGCTTTTACCTCGCTTAGCTGCTTTGCTTTTTCCGCACTCTTAAAATCAAGCGCCAACTCCTGCAACCCATAATCGCGCGCAAAATATTTTAAGCAAGAATGCGCCACCACAAAGATTTTTTTAGAATCTTCCTTTGCAAAAATCGCCTTAATTTCAGAATCTAAGCTATCAAGCTCTTTTAACAGCGCCTCATAGTTTTCCTCATAAATTTTTTTATTATGCAAATCAATGCTTGCAATAGCGTAAAAAATCTCTTTTGCCTGCAGTTTCAAAAGCTTTGGCGACAGCCATGTGTGGTTGTCATTTTCAATAAACATATTTTGAGGGATTGAGCTTGTGCTATTGATGACGCGCATTCTGGGATTTACCTGCTTGAAGCGGTTTTGCCATTTTTTTTCATAAGGCATACCAATGCCGACAAAAAGGCGCATATCTTTGATTTCTTTCATTTGCTCTGGGCGTGGTTCGTAGGATTCTGGTGCGAGATTTTGAGGGACGAGGATACTTACTTTTGCGCGCTCTTTGGCGATTTTTTCCACCAAATAGCTTTGTGGCGCGATGCTTACCATTACGCGCAATTGCTTTGGCGCAGCAAGCGCATTTGAGACAAGACACAGCACAAAAAAACAATAAAAAACACTTTTTCTCATTTTTCCAACATTCCTTTATTTGCTTTGTAAGATTTTCTCGCTCAAAACGCGTATATCAGACATCGCACCTACGCGCTCAAGAAGCGTTTTATTGCGTGAGAAAACGCCATTTTTTTCATCTCCGACATACAGGCTACTTACCACCACGCCACCAAGTAAGTTCTCATATTTTTTGCCACTAGTCACACTCCATGCGCTGTGAGCGACTATTGCCCTGCCTTCAATTGCGCCTAGATAAATCATTATATGCCCTTGAAGCCATAAAATCGTGTAAAAAGGCGTGGCATTTTGGATAATAAATTCTTCCTTTTTCTTTGCGCTCATTTTGCTTAAATCTGTCGCATTGCTTGCATACAAAACTTGTGCTTTAGAATTTCGTGGCAAAAAGATTCCATTATGCGCAAAAATATCGCGCACCAAAGCCGAGCAATCCCTTTCCTCATACATTCCGCCCCAGCCGTATTTTTTCCCCATTAACTGCGTGAGAAAATCCGCCACCAAGCTAGAATCTAGCGTATTTGGAAAGAGAAGAAAATCCTGCTTACTCACGCGCGCGGTGGTGATTTTGGCAGTTGCAGATTCTGTGCGCGTGTAGATATAGATTTCATATTCTTGCGCACTTTTGAAGTTTGGATTAAGCGCGAAAATCTGCCCCAAACGCGCAATGGTATAAAAATGTCCTTTAGTATCTTTAATAGTGATATTATCCCTATTTGGCGTAATGTATTCGCTAAATTTTTGGATTGTCGCGCTGTCTTTTGCCTCTACAAAGCCTATGTCGCTTAGCTCCACCCAGCCATACACGAAGCTTGATTGTATATGCGCAAAGCGCCCGCTTGTGTCAAAATGCGTGATAAGCACAGGCGTGCCTGCAAAGATGAGCGAGTTTTGCCATCTATCAAAGGGGTAGCCATCTTTTTTTGAAAATTTTGGCATGATTGTGGGCACTGCGCGCACGCTTGTGGTTTTTGTGATGAGGGCTTTAATTTTGGCTGAAGGGTAAGATTCTAACTGCATAGAATCTAAAAGGCTTTGCGCCTCTTGCAGTGTGTAGGGCTTGGTATTTTCCCCATAGCCTTTGCTTTTAAGCATATCATAGCGCATCCAAAACACAGAATCCACATCTTTATTTGGCTCTTCGCTCCATGGAGAAAAAAACTTTGCCAAATAATCATTTTTTAACTTTTTTAACTCTTCAGGATTTAAAGTTGGCAAAGTGAAGCTCAAAGTCGCCTGCTCGAGATAGTAGTTGGCATTTTGCGGATAGGTGCTTAGATCTTTTGGTGTTACTTGCACTTTTGTATGCGAGCATGCGCTTAAAAAAAGTGCTACAAAAGCACCTAATGCCCAAAAACTCTTACTCATAGCGCACCTTGTTTATTTAGAGAGATTTTAGCGCAGAGAGAATGGCTGCTTCATCAAATCCCACTATAAGACTACAATGAGAATTAGAAGGCGCAATCTCAATCACCGGGCGTTTTATAAGGCTTGGATTTTCAAGCATTGCTTGGATTTTTTGAGAATCATTAAGGTTTTTTTCCTTTAATCCGAGCTTCTTATAAGTCGTGCCTTTGGTGTTTAGCAGAATTTCCATACTTGATTTTTCAAGCCAAGAGTGGATATTTTGCAAAGTCGGGGGTGTTTTCTTAAAATCAATAAATTCATACGCAATATTTTTAGAATCCAGCAACGCACGCGCCTTTGCCACGCTACCGCAGTTTTTAATCCCATAAAGTTTTATCATTTTAAAATCCTTGTTAAAAATCTCACAATGCAAAAGGCGCGTATTATAGCATAAATGCTTTAGTCTTTGCTTTGCTTGCGCCTTTGTAGCCAAAGATTTATCATCTCAACGCCTAGGCTAAAGACGATGGCAAAATACAAGTATCCCTTTGGTATGTGGAAATGCAAAGAATCTGCCACAAGCGCCACGCCAATAAGGATTAAAAACGCTAGGGCGAGCACTTTTATCGTTGGGTTGCGCTCGACAAATTCTGAAATGCTTTGCGCGGCAAGCATCATCACGCCAATAGCTACAATAATGGCTAAAACCATCACCACAAGATTTTCTGCCATACCAACTGCGGTAATGACGGAATCTAGGCTAAAGACAATATCAAGCAAAGCAATTTGTGCGATAACAAGAAAAAAAGAATGCGTGAGCTTTGCTTTTGCCTGCTCGCTTTCGCCTTGCGCCATTTGGTGGATTTCAAGCGTGCTTTTGTAGATTAAAAACAATCCACCTAAAAATAACACCACATCGCGCCAAGAGACTCCAAAATCACCAATGTAAAAAAACGGCTCTTTTAAATGCACGAGTAAAAAGATAAGGCTTAGAAGTAAGATTCTCGTTACACACGCAAATGCAAGCCCCAAAATCCGCGCTCTTTGACGCATGGATTCCGGTAGGCGCGAGACAAGCACAGCGATAAAAATAATATTATCAATCCCTAGCACAATTTCCATAATGCTAAGCGTGCCAAGTGCCAGCCAATTATGCGCATCAAATATCCATGTAAATAAAAAAGAAAACGCCTCCATAAAAGCTATAACCAACCTTTTTTCTTAAAATACACAATGGGGAAAATCGTGGAAAGTATCATAATGACAAGCACCACAGGATAGGCAAACTCCCAATGCGTCTCTGGCATATAGTCAAAGTTCATTCCATAAATCGTGCCAATGAGCGTTGGGGGCATCATCGCTACGGTCACAACGGTGAAAAGCTTAATCGTCTTATTTTGCTCGATATTAATTTGGTTTGTCAAAATATTTTGGATATTATCAAGCGCATTCATATTTACCGCGGTAAATTCCACAAGCGAGTTTAAGTCTTTTAGCACGATTGTGAGATTTTTTTTCGTATCAATATCGGCTTTGTTGCTTTTTAAAATCGCGGTAATCGCGCGGCGCTTATCAAAAAGAGAATCCCTAACGCTCATATTAAGCTCTTGAAGGTTTGAAAGCCGCTCAAGCATTTCATCATAATCTGTAAGCTGCTCGCTAAAGACGCTTTTGCGTAAGATTCTGGTTTCTTTTGCCGCAGATTCTAGCAAGTCGGCGTCTTTCTCCACGCGCGCTTCAAAAATTTTGGCGATTAGATCAAAGCCATCTTCGAAGTTTTTTGGGCTTGCAAGCACAATGGCTTGTATCTCATCAAACACCTTAAACTCGCTGTAGCGGATAGTAAAAAGGATATTTTTATGCAGGATAAATGTAATCGTCTCATTCACAAGCTCGCTAGCGTTGCGCACGAGGAAGTAAGTGTTTATCGTGATGCTGTTGCTATCTTCCCAGTAGCGCGCGGATTGCTCGATTTCCTCGCGCTCTTCTTTGGTAGGAATGTCGAGGTTGTAGGTGTTTGCGATGTAATTAACCTCCGTGCTTGTAGGCTCAAAAAGGTCAATCCAAAGAATCGTCTCGCCTAACTCAACGCCTGAAGTCAGCTCGAAACTCTCCCTGCTCACAAAACCATTTTTTTTGAAAAATATATTCATGTTATTCCTTAGAATGTATCGCCTTGTGCGAGTAAATCGCACTTCGGCTCCGCGAAAGCTTGTTTGCACTTCGCTTACGCGCGCATATTTTACCCTATTTAGTTATCAAGGCTTTAAGATTCTCTAACGCTGTTTTGTGATTTGAGAATCTACTCCTTAAGATGTATCACTTGCAAGAGCAAAGCCCTTGCAAGCTCCGCTCCGCGCACATACACGACCTTTTTTGGTTGCTAAGGTTGTAAGATTCTGTAACGCCGTTTTGTGATTTGAAAATCCCAGAATCTTTATCTATTCACACACAAAACTTACTTGCGCGCCAAGTTGCTTTTGCTGTGTTGATTCTATAGGCTCTGCACTCAAATTTGACGCAAGCGCCATAGAAGCGTGTGAGCGCAAAAGTTGAGTTTCATTAAAGGAAAGCTTCACGCTTCTGCAAGTTTTCCCCAAATGCTGGCTAAAGTTGCCCTCGCTCTCTTTTATTTTTGCAAACAACGCTTCCTCAAGCTCGCCTCGCACCTTTTGTGCTTGCTCTTTGCTTAGCGCGGTGTTGATAGTTGGGATAATCAGCGTAAAATACCCAAGATTATTGCTTATAGAATCCGCTTCTTGCATCATCGTAGCGTATTTTTCAAACTCTTCTTTTTTGAAAGTGCAAGAAAAATCCGCGCTTAAACGCTGTCCGCTCAAGGTTTTTACGCCATCTTTGTAAGAATAGCTCGGCTCAAGCGTGTAGCTTCCACCTTTGCAAAGCTCACTTTGCGCGAACTTTTCAGAAACTTTTTGAAACGCCACATCAATGACCGCTTTTTCCTCATTACTAAGGTTCATTTTTTTAGCGAGATTCTCACTTTCTTTAATCTTTGGGAAAGCAACATAAGAATCCGGCATAACGTTCACCTGCGCTTCAACATACGCTTCCACCGCCATAGGCTCTTTTATGAAGCGCGAAAACAGCGCGTTGCCCTGCAAAAAAAGCATATAAAACACAATCCCGCCCACAAAAAGCGCCAACGCAAACACCGCAAATAAAAAAGTCTTAATCCATGTCATTTTCAATCCTTCAAAAACAAAATCCGCCCATTATAGCAAAATAAAGCGACTTAAGGTTTGGTAAGATTCTATATTCCAAAAGATGTTGATTGAAATTTTTAGATTTTAAGCGCGTTCATAATGCTAAGCGCGTCTTCAAACGCACATTGCTTAAAGGTGAAAAGCTCGTTGCTTAGGGCTGCTTGATTGATAAGCATTTGCGTGCCATCTTGCGTGTGAAGCCCTAAACTTTTTGCAAGCAAGAGAAAGGGCGTATCCGCGCCATACACGAGATCAAAGGCATAATTTGCACGAGAGAGAATCTGCGTAAGAAGCCCAGAATCTAGCGGAAGCGCGCTTGAATGCATACTTTTTAGCCCCGCTGGCGTGGTGTTTATGACAATATCAAAATGCTTAGATTCTAAGGCAGAGAGATTTTTTAACTCAGGGCTAAAGCATGCAAAGTCGCCAAAAGCGCTTAGTCGCGCGCTTGAGCGGTTATAGATGCTTGTCTCTATGCCTTGGGCGTGCAAAATACTCGCGCATGCTTTCGCCGAGCCACCAGCGCCCAAAATAAGCGCGGATCTCACGCCAAAGCGCTCAATACACATAAAAAAGCCCTCCGCGTCAGTATTGTAGCCGATGATTTTTTCGCCTTCCAAAACCCAAGTATTCACCGCGCCAATCTCTTTAGCAATGCCCCGCACGCAATCGGCTTCCCTAAACGCGGATTCTTTAAAAGGAATGGTGATATTTGCGCCGCTCAAACCAAGCTCTTTGAAGCTCGTATAAAGGCTCGGCGCATTCTTAAAATCCTGTGCGCTCGCGCTAAAAGCAGAATCTAAGCACGCGCGCCCATAAAAGCAATCAAGCCCTTTTTGCAAAAACACCGCATTGTGTAAAAGCGGGGATTTGGAATGCGAGATAGGATTCCCAAAAACGCAAAATTGTCGCAAACTACTCCACCTCTTTAAGCAAGCGCAAAGCGATGTAGCCCTCACTCCCAGAGTTTAGCAAAACATGCGCCCACGCGACATCATCGATAGTGATCGTTTCTGCAACGCGCACTTTTTTACCAGATTCAATAGAAGCAATCACTGCGGAATCTACAATCGGGCTCGTGCGGACATTTGCCCTACGCGCGATAACCTCATAAAGCCTAATGGTGTGCTCTTGCATGCTTGAGTGCGTATGGTGGCGATCAGCTAAGGCATTTTGCGCGCTTTGTGGTAAATCCTTTTCCTCCACTATTTTTGCTAAATATGCTGCGATATAGCCATGCTGCGCGCTATTAAGCTTAATCTCAAGCCAATCATTTTGACTTTGGACAAGCTCATAACTTTCATTGAGCTGCGCCCTTTTCACAATCGCGCTTTGCGTGTCAGGCTGTGCGCGGACATTGACGCTTTTTGCAGTGATGAGCGCGTAGGTGGTGGGCTGTGGCGTGGCTGGATTCTCTAAATCTTTGTTTGAATCTTGTGTGAGCTTTGCTTGAGCGATGATTTGATCTTGCAAAGTCTGGGCTTGCGAAGAATCCACTGAAATGGCAGAATCTTGAGCTTGTGGCGCTTGTGTGGTGGCAACTTGTGGCGCTGGTTGGGTTTGTGGTGCTTCTGGCGCTTGATTTTGTGGCTCTTGCGTAGTTTGTGCTGTCGCTAGGTTTGCGCTTTGTGGCTCATCTTGCGTGCTTGCGTAGAGAATCTCTGGCTGTTTTTGTGGCTCTTTTTGCGCTTGCTGTGGCGTGTCTTGCGCGATAGATTGGGCATTGTGCTTGAGATTTTTATCCTTCACCCCAAGAAACACAAAATAATACAAACAAACGCCGGCAATTACGATAAGTGTAGGGATTGAGTAAAGCTTAATAAGCGATTTTAATGGCAATCTGCCCCCTTAGATAATTTCCACGCCTTGCGTGTGTTCCAAATGCCCGATGAGATAGCCACCGCTTTGGGCTAGCACGCTTTCACATTCTTTTTCACCAACAGCAAGAATCATTCCAACACCCATATTAAAAGTGCGGTAGCATTCCTTTTCATCAACATGCTCTCTCAAAAGCTCAAAAATCCCCTGCGAGCGGATCGCACTTTTTTTAATCCTTGCGCCAAGATGCGGGGGCAAAATACGCGGGAGATTTTCCACAATGCCACCGCCTGTGATATGCGCGAGGGCTTTAATGCGCGATTTATTTTGCTTAAAAATATCCACATAAATTTTTGTCGGCTCTAAAAGTGTTTGGATTAGCGTTTTGCCTTCAAATTCAGAATCTAAGCGCAATTGCAACTTTTCAAAAAGCACCTTGCGCGCAAGCGAAAAGCCATTAGAATGCAAGCCACTTGAAGGCAGCGCGATGAGACAATCGCCAGATTCGAGCAAATGCGCCCTCTCTAACTCATCTTTTTCAGCAATCCCTACCGCAAAGCCAGCTAAGTCAAAATCCCCAGCCTTATACATTCCGGGCATCTCCGCACTCTCTCCGCCAATAAGCGCGCACCCAGCGATTTTACACCCCTTAACAATGCCAGAAATAACCTCCAGCGCGCTTTTTTTATCAAGCTTCCCCGTGGCGTAATAATCAAGGAAAAAAAGCGGTGTGGCAAAATTGCAAATAAGATCATTCACGCACATTGCAACTAAATCAATCCCCACGCTATCAAAGCGCTTAGATTCAATCGCAAGGGCAAGTTTAGTCCCAACGCCATCAGTGGCGCCCAATATCACAGGCTCTCTAAACCCGCTAGGCAGTGCATACGCGCCTGCAAATGAGCCGATTCCACCTATGACATTTTTATCAAAAGTGCTTGCCACAAGCGGTTTGAGCCCATCGACTAGCGCGTTTCCCTCATCAATATCTACACCAGAATCTTTATAGCTGATTTTATTTTGCACAAGCATTCCTTTTGGGTAAATTAGGGCGTAATTGTAGCATATTATCGCGCAAGGTTATCCAGCACGCCAAAGAGGAATTCTATATCCTCGCGCTCTCGGCGCAGTTTTTTATGCTCCTCGCTCAAAATCTCGCGTGTCGTTTGCAAACTCGCAATGTCCTTGCTAAGGTAATAAATGCTATTTGCCAAATAAATTTTTGGAAAAAAAAGTGCCAGCGCACCAAAAAAAAGACAAAATCCAAAAACAAGCTCCCTAACGCCCAAACCATTATCGTCTAAATCCTTTACAAGAGCCTCTTTTATGGAATCTTGCGAGTTTTGGGAAGTTTGAAAATCCTTTAAATCTTGTGTTTGGTTTTCATAACTTTGTGGATTGTGCGTTTTGGAATCTGCTGATTCTAGCGGGGATTTTACGCTTTGAGTTTGTGGAATGTATAAATTTTGTGGCGCGCGCGCTTGCAAGCTTTCATTATTTGTGTCATTTGTATCATTCATGCCTAACGCAGAATCTCGCGTGTTTTGGCTTTGTAAATTCCCTAGATTTAAATCGCGCACATCCATTGTCGTTTCTTTCATTGTCTAAATTCAAAAACGCGCATTTTAGCACTTCTTGCGCGTTTGTTTAATAAAATCTCTTCGCTACTTGGCAAAATCGGCTTTTTGCTAGCAACCCCTAGCGCGTTGTTGTTCCCGCAAGTGCATTTCATCGCCTCTGTCGGGCAAATGCACTCTTTGCTCCATACTTTAAAAGCGTTTTTGATGATTCTATCCTCCAAAGAATGAAAGCTAATAATACAAAGCTTCGCGCCTCGTAAAAAGCCCTCATTATAGGCATTTTTTATAGAATCTAGTAGCGCGCTCAATTGTCCTAATTCATCATTAACTTCAATCCTTAAAGCTTGAAAAGCTTGCGTGGCGGGATTTACGCCTTTTTGGCGTGAGACATACTGCGCTACAAAGGCGCTAAACTCTTCACCACTTTCAAAAGTTTCTTTATATTTTTCCCTATGCTCGACAATGGCGCGCGCAAGCTTTTTGGATTCTCTAATTTCACCATATTCAAAAAAAATGCGCTCCAACTCCAAAAGATTGTAAGTATTGAGAATCTCGCGCGCAGTGAGGCTTTGCGCGGTGTCCATACGCATATCAAGATTGCTAGATTCAAAGCTAAAGCCCCGCGATTTGTCATCTAAATGCATGGAACTTACGCCAATATCTGCCAAAATCGCGCAAATCGCGCCTTTTTGCTTGACTGAAAGCTTTTCAAACGCGCTCCCAAAGGGACTTTGCAAAATCTCTATTCGCTTAGCAAAATCACGCAGATTCTCGCTCGCAAGCTTAATCGCGTGCAAATCCCTATCAACGCCAATAACCCTGCTTTGTGGGTAAGCTTGCAAAATCGCCTTACTATGCCCACCAAAACCAAGCGTGCAGTCAAGCACAACGCCATTTTCGCGCTCTTTTAAAAAATCAAACGCCTGCAAAACTTCATTTTTTAAAACGCTGATATGCACGATTCGCCCTATTTGCTCGTGGTTTTTTGAGAATCTCGCGCGCAAACGCTATCAAGCAAATAGATAATATGCTGCCATGGGCGGTTGGTGGCATCACTCAAGCCGATTTCACAAGTGCTTGAGCTAGAAAAACAGCGCATCGTTGGCAGTGCGTTAAAAAACTCCGCAAGTGGTTTTGTGGCTGAAATGTTAAGTTCAGGCGTGATAAAGCCCTTGTTTCCTGCAAAACCACAGCAATAAGTTTGCGTATGTTCGTAAATTTTCCCGCTCGTGCAGGCTTTGGCAATATCTTTGATAGAGTTTGCAAAACCGCCCTTTTTCGCTGAGCAAACAGCGTAGATTCCGATATTTTCGCTTATTGGCGTAATCTTTAATCGTGGGAGGAGATTTTGCGCGACAAACACGCTCATATCATATACGCGTAGATTCTCAAAGCCTTTAAGTCCCTTAAGCTGGGAAATCACCTCACCGCTGCACGCGCTATGGTCGCAGACAATGGGGATTGCGCCATTATGAGAATCCACAAGCAATTGTTGCAAGGTGCGCGTAAGCGGGTTAATTTCAGGCGCTTTTTTGGTGTAATCCTTAAACGACTTGCCACAGCACATAGAATCTAGCGCGCGGGGATAAATCACATTGATTCCAGCCTTCGCGCATAGACTTTCAAAAACTTCTTGAATACTTCGCTTGTCATTTGCTTGGCGCGCGGGAGCAAAGGCGCGGTTAAGACAGCTTGAAAAATAAAGCACAGATTGTGGGGCTTTAGTTTGTGAATTTTGATTTATAGATTCTTCGCGCCCTTGTGGATTCTGCGCTGCATTTTGTGCCATATTTTGCGTTACATTTTGCCCCGCATTAAGCCTAGATTCCAAAATATAAGTATTTTTGCGTGGCATAAATTTTGGCACAATAGGCGTGCCAATCGCCCTATTTGCGCGCAGGCTCAAATTTTTAAGCACATTTGCCCCAAGTAGCCCTGCGCTAAAATTTGCGATTCCAACGCCCCATTTTGCGACTTTCACCGCGCGGGGCATGTTGTTTGCCACACTTCCAGCAATTTTTATTGCGATTTTAGAAGCAGCGGCATTTTTATACTGCACGGCGATTTTCGCGCTATCAATTTCAAGCGGGCAAAGCGTGGAGCACATCGAGCAAGTCGCACAAGTGCTTACGCCAAAATAGCCATATTCAGATTCTAGCAAGTCGAGTTCTTCAAGTTCTTGTGCGGTTTTCGCGCTCTTTGCTTTAAGGCGTTCTATCTCCCTATGCACGGCGATTCTCTGGCGCGGGGTGAGCGTGATATTTTTGCTCGGACACACCTTTTCGCAGAATCCACATTCCATACACGCATTCATATAATCCTCGATTTTTTGCGTTGGCTTGAGATTCTTAATATGAATCTGCGGGTCAGCACAAATAATCACATCTGGGTTGAAAAGATTTTTAGAATCAAAAATTTGCTTAATACGCTGGTTGAGTTTATACGCCTTTTTGCCCCATTCTTGCTCAACAAAAGGCGCCATCATTCTGCCCGTGCCATGCTCGGCTTTTGTGCTGCCTTTAAGCTCCACGACAAGTGCCACCATAGAATCCATAAAGCGCGCAAAATTTTCGCGCTCGATTTTATCATCCAATAGTGGCGTGATGATGAAATGCACATTCCCACTTAGCGCGTGTCCAAAGATTATGCCTTCAAAGCTAAACTCCTTAAATAGGCGCGTTATGCCCTCAATCCCTTTTGCAAAATAATCAATCTCGAAGCAAATATCCTCTGTTATCACCGTCGCGCCATCGCGCTTTGTGGAAGCAGAAATTGGCAGCAAGCCTTTTCGCACTTTCCACCATTTTGCCTGCTCATTTGCATCAAAGCTAAAATTTAGCCCAAAAAGCGTGGGAATAAAATCTAGCTCTTTTTTAATATGCGCGATATTTTTTTTTAAGGTTTTTAGCTCATTAGATTCTAGTTGGATTAAAATACAGCAATTACCATCACTAACATTTTTTATCTCTTCTGGCATACCTTCTAAATCCGCCACAGCTTTTAAACAGGCATAATCCATAATCTCTGCCGCACTTACAATAGAATCATTTGCACTTAAAACCTTAATCGCCTTTGCTGCAAGTTGCAAATTTTCATAAAATAAAAGTGCGCAGGCTTTGTGATTAAAATCCGTAACGGTGAAATATTCCACGCGTGAAACAAAGCCAAGTGTGCCTTCTGCGCCTATAAAAATGTGGTTTAAAATATCTTTGATTTCAGCAAAATCACTTAGCGCATTGAGGCTATAACCGGTGGTGTTTTTTATCGCAAATTTACGATTAATCTCTTTTAAAAGCGCGCTATCACTTAGAATCTCCTCGCGCAAATCTAGGATTTGTTTTAGCATATTTTTATGTGTGCGGGTAAATTCTGCGATATTTTTAGAATCTGAAGTATCTAAGATAAAACCATCATGCAAAATCACGCGCACGGATTTTATCGTCTGATAGCTATTTTGCTTCACGCCACAGCACATTCCACTTGAATTATTTGAAAAGATTCCGCCAATGGTGGCGTTATTAATCGTAGCTGGGTCGGGTCCTATTTTTTTCCCAAAACTTTTAAGCGCATTATTTGCCTCCACTCCTATCACGCCACAATCACACCATATAGAATCTTCGCTCGCGCTAATATTTTGCCATTTATGCACGCAGACTACAAGCACACTATCGCTACACGCCTGCCCGCAAAGGCTCGTTCCAGCTCCACGAAAAGTAAGCGGAATATTATACAAATTACTTAGCGTGATGATTTCTTGCACTTCAGATTCTGTTATGGGCTTTAAAACAAGCTTTGGGATATAGCGATAACAGGACGCATCAATGCCATAGGCAAAGCGTTGCAAATAATTGCTAAAAACGCGGTATTGCTTTATGCCATTTATTTCATCAAATAAAAACTCGCGACATTTTTCTTCAAAGCTAAGATAATCGCGCATTGGCGCGTTGCTGTCGTAGTTAGAATCTATGAGGCTTGGTTGTGTGGTTTTTGACATCTTTTCCTCCTTAAGTAAGCTTTGCAAAAGCTTGATTAAATGGCAATTTGTGCAATATCTCCAACGCGTAAAAACTCCCTATACACGCTAAAAACAAGCGCTTTGCGATTTGTGGCGATTTGTGGATTTTTGTCATTGATAAGGACTTTGTCAAAAAAGGATTCTAAAATATCCTTAAGCCCAAAAAGTGCGCTCACGCGTGCTTTGGTGCTTTCAAACTGCGTGCTTTGTATTTGGGTTAAAGCATTAAAAAGTTCATTTTCTTGCGGCAGGGTAAAAAGCTCTTTTTGAGGTGTTGAAAACTCTTGCGCGCTAGATTCTTTGCAAATATTTGCCACACGCTTAAAGGTGCTTAAAAGCGAGGGCTTATCGGTGCTTTCTTCAAAGACGCTATTGAGCGCATTTGCATTTGTCACAAGGCTAAGAATATCGCGCTCAAATGCGCCAGATTCATCGCGGGCATTGATACTTGCGCGGAAAATTGAAGGGTTTAATTCAAGGTGAGATTCAAGTCTTTCTAAAAAGAAATCTGTAATCTGCTCAATATTAAGATTTTCAAACCCTAGCGCGTGGCTTATATCGCGCAAATCGCTTGAAAGATTGAAAGGAAGCTTGTAGAGTAAAATTATCTTTATCACGCCCAAAGCCGCGCGTCTAAGCGCATAAGGATCTTTTGAACCGCTTGGGATCTTATTAATACTAAAAAGTGAGAGAATATTATCAAGCTTGAAAGATTGCGCGATGATGGCGCTAAAGAGATTTGAAGGAAGCGCGGAATGCTCGGAATTTGGCAAATACTGCTCGCGCAATGCTTTCACAAGCAAAATATCCTTCCCCTCACTTTGAGCGTAATAACTCCCCATAATGCCCTGCAATTCCGGGAATTCCCCAACCATTTCGCTAAGCAAATCCGCCTTTGCTAAAGTGGTAGATTCTGCCAAAAGCTCTAAAAGGCGCTCATTTGTGTAGTTTTGCGCGCTAAATTCTGACATAAGTTGCGCGCTAAATTTTTGCGCCAAAACCTGCGCGATTTTGCCCTCACGCAAGGATTTTTGCGCCAAAGTGCCTAAACCCTCGACAAAAAGCACAGATTCTAAACCTTGCGCCTTTAGCCCGCGCTTTAAGTCATTTTCATAAAAAAACATCGCGTCACTTAGGCGCGCGCGCAGGACTTTTTCATTTCCTTTCACAATAAGCGAAGTGTCCTTGCTCGTGGAGTTTGACACCACAATAAAGCCATTAAAAAGAGAATCTTCTTTGTATAGCGCAAAATAGCGTTGATTTTCCTTCATCGAAGTGATGATAACTTCCTTTGGCAGGCGCAAAAACTCTTTTTCAAAATATCCTAGCAAACTTTGCGGATATTCAGTAATCGCCACAATCTCTTCCAAAAGCTCGCTATCAAGCTCGACATCGATATGATGCGCGGATTTTATGCTTTCAATTTGTGAGAGAATCTGCGCTTTGCGCTCGTTTTGATCCAAAATCACGCAAGATTCTTTTAATATTTCAAAATAATGCGCGATGCTTTTTACTTCTATTGCATTGTAGCCAAAGTCCCTGTGTGGGTAAGTTTGCGCGCAAGAATTTAGCCCAAACACACACAAAGGCAGTGGCGTTTCTCCCAAAAAGGCGCAAATATTAACAATCGGGCGAATAAAGCCATTAAAATTTGACAATCTACTTGCCAAATCCCCCCAGCGCATACTTTTGCCAAAATGCAAAGTTTGCAAAAACTCATCAACCACGCCCTGCATTAGCTCCTTTGTCGCCCTGCCTTGCAAAATCTCCTTAAAATACAGCACTTCTTTGCCATCTTTGAGTGCCCTATTTACTTTGCCCTTATCCTTTGTCGGATCGAGGTTATTTTTTGTAAAAAAGCTTAGTCCCGCTTTGCTAAGGTTGCCATCATTATCATAGGCGATATTTATAGGCGCGCCAAAAGATTCTCTAATTTCCTCATTTGAAAAAGTCGGAAAATCCTCGCAATAAAGCACAATGCGCCGAGGCGTGTAAAAAAGCTGTGTGTGTGGCGCGCTAATATTTGCATTTTGCAAGGCGTTTTGCCATTTTGTTAGAATCTGCGGAAGTTCCTTTAAAAACGGCTTAGCTGGCAGTTCTTGGGTGAGAATCTCAAGTAAAAATGTGGTGTTTGAAGCAGTTTGCAAAAACAATCCTTTTTATAAAATTTGGCTAGAATTCTAACACGCAAAGCATTATAATGTGTTAAAGGATTCTTACAAAACTCCCAAATTTTGCCTCTAAATTTAAGGATATATTTTGAAAAAAATTTCTTTTTTACTTCTTTTTTGCACGAGCTTGTATGCGCTCCCTTTGCATAAGATCGAGGGTAAATGCGTGCAACCAAAGGATTTTAGCAAAGCCCAAAAACAAGTGATTTTAAAAGCTTTTAAATATGGCTTATCAAGTGGCTATGCCTACACGATGGCAGCTATCGCGTGGAAAGAATCTTGCGCGGGCGAATATAAAGTGAATTTTGCTGATCCGAGTGCTGGGATCTATCACGCGCATATTCCGGGCGTGCTGAAGAAAAATAATCAAAAAGATACAAGTTTTATGCGAAATATGGTGGGCGAGCTCCTCATACGCGATGATGACTACGCCTCGCAGGTGGCACTTGATGAGTTGCTGTATTGGGGCAGGGTGCGTGATTGGCATTGGCAGCAAGTGGTGAAATCCTATAACAAAGGCTTTAGCTGGGAAAAGGACAAAGAGCGCGACAAAATGGCGCAGGAATATTTTGAAGACATCGCAAAACGCGTAAAAATCCTGCAAGAATATATGCCAAAGGTGGCAAGTGCGCTCAATAAGCAGGCGCTAAAAAAGGATCATGCGATTATTTTCCTTGAAAATGCTAAGCAAAATGCGATGCTTTTGCGTCAAGTGCCGATACGAAAAAGCGGGGCAGATTCTATCATTTCCACACCCACAGCGCCCACAGCACCTAAAAATCCACCAAAAGTAACAACCTCGCCTACAACCCAAAAAAGCGCAACGCAAGCTCCCAAACCCGCCCAAACACCAGCCCAAACTAAGAATCCACAAAAAGCACTCAATCCAAACACAAAGGAATTTTTCCTTTTGCAAGAATAAGGCGCGAGAATAAATTGTAAAAATAATTTATGAAAAATAGCGCGCCCCACGCTTTCGCGCCCTATTTGATACGCAATGAATTTAGCACAACAAGAAGCGAGCTTAGGCTCATTGAAAGCGCAGCAAAAAGCGGGATAACAAGCCCAGCAAGCGCTATTGGGATAGTTAGCGCATTATACAAAATGCTTAGCCCGATATTTTGCTTGATACATAAAAATGTGCGCTTTGCCAGCCTAAAGGCACTTTGCAGGCTTTCCAAACTATCATTTAAAATCACCACATCACTGCTTAAAAGCGCGATATCACTGCCCCCGCCCATGCTTATAGCAATGTCGCTCTTGCTAAGTGCTAGCGCGTCATTTATCCCATCGCCCGCCATCACGACAATCGAGCCTTTGCTTTTAAGATTCTCAATAAACGCGCCTTTTTGCAATGGTGAAACGCCAGCTTGATACTGCGCTATATCAAGCGCGCTCGCGCACTCTTTCACACTCTGCTCCCTATCGCCACTTAGTAAAATCGTCTCACAGCCCTGCGCGCGCAAATAAGAAATTAGCTCCTTTGCGCCACTTTTTAGAGAATCTCTAAGCTCAAAAACCCCAACAAGTCTAGAATCTATCCCAAAGCCAAAAAGCATTCCAGAGCCAAGATTAAGCCCTTCTCGCGCGACTTTAACGCCCTCATTTTCCAAAAATTCTAAACTCCCACCAACAAGCTTTTTGCCTTTACAATGCGCTTTAATGCCTTGAGAATCCACCTGTAAAAAATCCTCTAAAACCACATTCAAGCCCTCTTTAGATTCTTCTTTTTCAGATTCTTTTTCAAGGTAATTTTTCACACCCACAGAAATGGGGTGCTTGCTTTGTGAAACAAGCGCGTACAAAAGCCTTGCATCATCTTTTCCTAATTCCCCAAAAAGCGTTTCCACCTGCGGATTCCCACAAGTGAGCGTGCCTGTTTTGTCAAACACCACGACATTTGCCTTTGCGAGAATCTCCAAAAAACTTGCCTGCTTAAAAATAATATGCTTTTTGTAAGACTGCATAATGCCAACCACACTCGCAAGTGGCGTAGCAAGCGCCAAAGCACAAGGACACGCGATAATAATCACAGAAATAGCAATAATAAGCGCGCGCTCCACACTCACCCCACCCACAAAATGCCAGCCCAAAAAGCACAGCAACGCGATAAAAAGCACCGTGCGCGAAAAATTTTGCGAAATGCTATTTGCGAGATTTTGGATTCTAGGTTTGTGGCTTAGACTCTCCTCCACAAGGCGCATAACCTTGCTCATAAGGCTATTTTCAAAGCTTTTTTGCGCTTTGTAGAGAATCTTATGATTAAGATTGACAAAACCAGAGCTTAGCTCCTCGCCCTTATGCCTTGTAAGTGGCAAACTCTCGCCATTAATGGCTTTTGTATCAAAAATGCCAATGTCTGAAACAAGCACGGAATCTAGCGCGATTTTTTCCCCCGGCAGTGCCAAAATCACATCGCCAATTGCCACCTCTTCGGGCTTTTTAAGGATTAGCTTTTGCTCATCGCCATTTTCACACACGCTCAAAGTTTGAGGCAAAAACGCGTGTAATTTATCCAAACTCTCCCCAGCGCCCTTCCTCGCGCGTATTTCTAAAAACTTCCCAACCAGCACAAAGGTGAGAATCATACTCACAGATTCAAAGTAAGTTTCCCCACTATGCGTGATTGCGGCATAAATAGAATAAAAAAATGTAAGTGTCGCGCCAACGCTCACTAGCAAATCCATTCCAATAAAGCCATTTTTCAGCCCAAAATACGCGCCTCGATAAAACACAAAGCCAGAAAAAATTAGCGTCAAAAGGCACAGCGCAAAAGACGCGAGGTTTAAAATATCCTTCACCTCATCGCTCATACCCAAAAAATACCCGCTATACTGCGCGATGGCAATCCACATAATATTCATCGTGGCAAAAAGCGCAACGATAATGCGTATGTAATATTCGCGCAAATGCGCCTTGTCGCGTGATTCTTGAAGGCTGGGATCATAGGCATAAGCGTCATAACCAATAGATCGGATAAGCGTGATAATTTGAGGCAAAGAAATCTGCGTATTATCCCAAGTGAGAAGAAGCTTGTTATTTGTGTAATTAATCGTGGCGTTTTTAATGCCTTTTTGGTTATTCAAAATCCGCTCATTGAGCCACACACACGCCGCGCAATGGATATGCTCCAAAATAAGCGAGCAAGAAAAACTTCCATCTTTATTCACGCGGATATATTTTTCCTTAAATCCTGCAGATTCAAAAAAGCCCAAATCCTTTGTGTTAGCCTCTTTTGGGGGATTAAGTGTAGTTGCGCCAAGCTTAGAATAAAAGCTTTGTAACTTTGCTTTTTGCAATAAGAAATACACGCCCTCACAGCCATTGCAGCAAAAATACAATTCCTCTGCCTCATTATTTTTTGCCTCATTTGCCACCACGACTTTTTTTAACGCGCGCTCATCATAGCTTAAATGGCAGTGGCTGCATTGTCGTTGCACGGCTAAAATCCTTTAATCCTTGGCGTGATAAATAATAGCGGTATTATAACTTGAAAGCACCGCAGAATCTAAAAAAATAACCAATGGAGAGAATCTTACAGATCTAGTAACCAATTTTGTAACAAAAAACTGCTAAAATGCGCGCTTTGATTACAAAATACAAGGAGAAAAAATGCCATTACTTGATAGTTTCAAAGTCGATCACACCATTATGCCAGCACCTGCTGTGAGGCTTGCAAAGACTATGCAAACACCAAAGGGCGATAAAATTAGCGTGTTTGATTTGCGTTTTTGTGTGCCAAACAAAGAGATTTTGAGCGAAAAGGGAATCCACACGCTAGAGCATTTGTTTGCAGGCTTTATGCGCGAGCATTTGAATACGCCAAATGTCGAGATTATCGATATTTCGCCGATGGGCTGCAGGACGGGATTTTATATGAGTGTTATCGGTGAGCCAAGCGATGATAAAGTGCGCGAAGCGTGGGAAAATAGCATGAAAGATATTTTGAAAGTGAGCCAAATCCCAGAGGCAAATAAATTCCAATGTGGCACCTATGCGATGCACTCGCTCACTGAAGCCCAAGATATCGCGCGTGAAGTGCTTGATAAGGGTATCGGTATTATGGATACGCAAAAATTGCTTTTAAAAGATCTCTAAGCTCTCTTAAATTTATCAATAAAAACCACTCAAAAGCGGGATTTTCCCCGCTTTTATAGAATCTTTGCCCGCGATGGTTTCTCAAAAACGCGAGCGTTAAAAAGAATATGACTTAAAATTTCTTTTTATGCACATCTTCAAGGATATCTTTAGCGATATTATTAACTTTAAGCATAATCTCATTTGTCGCATTTGCCACTTCCACATTTTCATTGGCGATATTTTCTAGCTGCACGATTGATTCATTTATCTGCGTGACGCCATCGGTTTGCTCGTGGATAGATTCTGCCATTTCGCTGATACTTTGCACCAGCACATTGACATTTGCTTCAATCTCGCTCAAAGACTTTGTCGTGCGTTCAGCCAACTTCCTTACCTCATCTGCCACCACTGCAAAGCCCCGTCCATGCTCGCCTGCGCGTGCTGCTTCAATCGCGGCATTAAGAGCTAGCAAATTTGTTTGATCTGCAATGTCTTTGATGATATTTACGATATTTTTTATATCCTCTGCTTGTTTGCTTGCTTCATTTGTTTGTTCGCTGACATTTTGCATTGATGAGTTTATTTCCTCTATCGCGCTTGCGGTTTGCTCCAAACTACTTGCTTGAGAATGGCTAGTTTTAGTGAGATTTGCCACAGCGGATTCTAATTGTTTGCTTTGCTCGCCTAGCATATCTGCAAAATGTGCGCTGGAATTTAGCATTGTGCGGATTTCCTCGCCTAGCGTTTGTGTGACTACTTCCACATGTCCATTTGCGTCTTTCACATTCATGCAAAAATCAAGCTCCGCATAAGAATCTAGTACTTTTTTAAGCTCGTTAAAATCGCTTCCTATGCGCGTTTTTATCGCTTCAATAAAGTGATTTAGCCCGTTGCGTAGCTCCATAAGCTGTGGATTGTGAGATTCTAGTGTGATGGTATCTTGCACGATTCCATTATTTGCCTTTTGCACGATTTCTAGAGTTTGGGCGACAAGCGCTGTGTCTTTTTGCAAAGATTCTTGTGTGCGCTTAATGTTTTGATTAAGCACTTGCGCCATATATTCAAACTCATCGCCACTTTTTACTTCCAATAAATTTGCCTGCTTACTTTCGTAATTAATATACGCGAAAAACTTATCAAGCCCCTGCCTGATGATATTTATAGGCTTAAGGAAATACGAGATGAGAAAATACAGCATCGCAGAGCCAAGCACCAAAAGCACTAGCGCAATAAGCACGCTTGTGATAAATTCTTTTTGTATCGCGTCTGTAAAATCACTCGTGCTAGCTGATACAGCCACCACCCAGCCGGATTTTAGCTTTTTAAACATTGCGACTTTTTCTATCTTATCATGCATATAATGTATAGTTCCAGAATCTCTATTCTTCCCAGCTTCTTCTAATGCCTGCTCTACTGGTTGCTCACCGGGCGTAGCCAAGACGACTTTATAATCATCATGCAAGAAAATAGCATATTGAGAATCCGCGATAAAAATTGACAAGCTCGGTAACTGCTTGAGCTCAAAAATCTCAAAATGTTCTTGCAAATCCTCATAAGAGAAGTTTATGCCCACCACGCCGATGGTTTGATTATTTTTGATGATAGGCATCGCAACTACTGCAAGTGATTTGCCATCTTCATCAAGTGAGAGTTTGCGCGTAGGATCGATATTGCCACCGCGCGGGATATAGGGATCAAGCACGATAAAACCTTTTTGCTTCAAGGCGCTTTTATACCATTGCTGATTTTTCATATCTTCCAAAGTATCAAGGCTAGTCTTTTTTGCGCTTGAGCTTTTATCTTTTGAAACGATCACAAAATCGCCATTTTCATAGCCCACAAAGACATTTTTATATTTATGTGCCTGCGCGATGGAATCTAAAAGCGTGCGCGCTTGCCTAATATTTTGCGCAGAATCTAAATCTAGCTCGCCTAATTCTCGCGCTAAATATTCCAAACTTTGCTTTGCCTCGCCTTCCACGGTGTCTTCTACAATGCTAAAAGATGAATCTAACATCTTTTCTTGCAAGGCATTGTAGAGAGAATTTATCGTAGAGACACTAGAGCGGTAATTTATCACGCTCACAATTGCTAAAATAAAGAAAACAACGCCAAGCGTGGCGATAATAAGTTTTGTGCGAAGTGACAGCTTCATGGTTTTCCTTTTTATTTTTTGAAAAATAATGTATGCTTAGGTGATTGAATTTGTAATTTCATCACAAAGCATTCCGATGATTTTAACAAAAAAAAAAAAAAAACGCTCTCTTAAATTTACGCAAAAAAGTATGCAACTTTGTAAAAAAGTAACACTTTTGCATTTTAATGTGTAGAATCTACCCATTAATTTTTTTGAAAATCCTTCCAAAAAAACAAGCTTATTGTCCTTAAAGCCTTTTTATGGTTAAATCCACTTTCCTAAAGTCTTGGCATTATAAAGGATAAGATATGAAAAAGAATTTCTATTTGGTAATTTTTTTGTGTGTTGTTGGAAGTTTTTTGAGTGCTGATGAAAGCAAATCGCATAAAAGCTCGCATGATGGCAATGGGCTTTTGGTGGATTTTGGCTATGCGCGCTATGGCGCGACTTTTGGCAATAGGAAATGGTATAGCGCACCATTTGAAAGCTCACAAAGTGGCGATGGCTTTAATGGTGCTGTAAAACTTGCTTATTACAAAAATGAGGGCAAACTCGGCGCGCAACTTAAGGGCTTTTATTCTTTCGCGCCACTTGGAATGACAGATGAAGGGAATTTGAAGTTTCAAAGCTATGGCGGTGGCGCTGATGTGTTGTGGAGATTCTCAAAATATGTGGGAATCTATGGCGGCGGTGGCTATGAGTGGCAAAAATACGACAATCTAGTAAATATCCACAATGCAAATGGTGGGTATGTAAATGCGGGCTTTCAGATTGGCTATCGCGGATTTTACTTAGATGTGGGCTATCGCTACAGCTTGCATGCAAGCACGCCTAGCGAGATTGGATTCCCACATAGTGTCAATCAATCGATGATAAATGTGAGCATTACAATGCCGCTTGTGGCGTTTGCGCTTGATATGCTTGATAGCTGGTGGCACCCGACAAATAGTTCTGAGTATAAACGCTGTGTGGAGCGCTTTAATGATAGGGATTATTGCTTAAGGATTCAAGGTTATTAGGCATTATTTTTAGGGAATCTTTGGGCTCGCACTTTGTGGTTTAAGGGAATAAATGTATTTTAAGAAAGTTTGGCGCATTTTGCGCGTGGCTACTTTTTGCGCCTTTGCAAGTGCGGGTATGGGGCTGTTTTTTGGCTGTTCTCAAAGTAGCCTAGAAACTCCGCAATCTAGCATTCCACAAGCAAAAGAAAAATCTCAAGCAGAATCTCTTGCGCCAGATTCAGCGCAAGCGCCGATAATTATAAAATTAAGCTTTGTGGGTGATTGCGTGCTAGGGGATTATAAAGGTGCGAGCGGCGCGACTTTCAACGCGAAGTTTAAAGAAGTTGGGGGCGATTATGCCTACTTTAGCAAGGGCGTTGTTGCGGTATTAAGCGAAGATGATTTGAGCGTAGCAAATTTAGAAGGCGTGCTAAGTGATAAAGAGTTGCAAAATGCCTTTGTGAAGCCTTTTAGCTTTAAGGGGAAAAGTGTTTATACAAATATTTTAAAGGCTGCGAGCATAGAATCTGTAAATATCGCTAATAACCACACGCGCGATTATGGCGCGCAGGGCTTTAAGGATACAAGAGAGATTTTGCAAAATGCGGAGATTCCCTATTTTGGCGAAGGGTTTTTAGATATCCGCGAGATTAAGGGCAAGAAGTTTGGCTTTGGCGCTCATCGCGGGTGGAGTAGGGATATAAAATCGCGCGTGAAAGATGAGATTGCGCGTTTGCGTCAAAGTGGCGCTGAAGTGGTGATTTTTACCTTCCATTGGGGTGAGGAGCGCGAGCATATCGCAAATAGCTTGCAACGCGAGATTGCACATTTTGCGATTGATAATGGCGCGGATTTGATTATCGGGCATCATCCGCATGTTTTGCAGGGCATTGAGGAATACAAGGGCAAAAAAATCGTGTATAGCTTGGGGAATTTCATCTATGGCGGGGCGAAAAATCCAAAAGATAAAGATACGATGATTTATAGGGTGGAATTTGCATTTTATGAGAATCCAAATGACGCAAAAAGCGCTTATGCGAGGATTGTTGGCAATATCAATGAGAATGCAGAATCTACTATTCGCTCAATCCCGAGCGTGGATTTTTGGGAAGATTCTAGCGCGGTGTTAAAACACAGTATTATCCCTGCAAATATTTCTAGTCAAAACGCCTACAACGACTACAGCCCTAGAATCTACGAAAAAAATAGCGCAGAATATGAAAGGGTGCTAAAGAGGGTTGAGGAATACAGCACCGCAAAAGTGCCAGAAAAAGCGCGCTAGTGTGTTTTAAGACGCTTTTTACGCGGCATTAAAACTTAACTTAGCAATTCCCCATACAGCGAGCCACCTTGCGCGTGCGTGATGCGTGCGTGCGCAAAAGTGCCAATCGCGCATTTTTTACCCAAAATTTTTACAAGGCGATTATTCCCGCTTCTGCCTTCACTCCAGCATTGCTCTTCATCATCGCGGTAGTTTTCAATAAGCACTTCATACACCCTGCCAATCTCATTTTTTGCGCGTTTTGCAAGCATTGATTTGTGAAGATTTTGCAGGCGTGCTAGGCGCTCTTTGGCAATGTGAGAATCCACAAGCTTGCTAGATTCAATAGAATAAGCGCTTGTGTTTGGGCGCGGGGAATACACAAAGCTATACAGCGTATCAAAGCCCACTTTTTCCACCACATCAAGCGTATCGGCAAAATCCTCCTCACTCTCCCCGGGGAATCCCACGATAATATCCGTGCCTATCCCCACATGCTCTTGCCCTGCTTTGCTTAAGAACTCTCTTAAGCGCGCGATTCTCTCCAAATACCATTCCTTGCTGTATCCGCGTTTCATAGCTTTGAGAATCCTACTTGAGCCACTTTGCAAGGGGATATGGATTGATTTGCAGATTTTTTCATTATTTGCAAATTCCTCTAAAAACGCGTCATTCATATGCAGTGGGTGCGGGGAAGTAAAGCGGATTCTCTTAATGCCTTCAATCTCGCTAAGTGCGCGCAAAAGCTGCGTGAAATTTGTCTTTGGGTGCGGGCTTGAAAAGCGCACGCCATAATTATTGACATTTTGCCCAAGCAATAAAAGCTCTCTAACGCCATTTTGCGCTAACTTGCGCGCCTCGCTTAAAAGCAAATCCTGCGGGATTGAAATTTCCTTGCCTCGCGTAAAAGGCACAATGCAATAACTGCAAAGCTTATCGCAACCAATTGAGATATTTAAAAGCGCCTTAATTCCCATATTTTGGGGCGATGCAAAGACATAGCGACTATCATCATAGTTGATATCCACTTCCACGGCTTTTGGGCTGTGAAGCACCTGCGTGATTTTAGAAGTGTTGCGCGCGCCAAGCACAAAATCCACACTCGGCGCTTTTTTGATGATTTGCTCTCCCAATGCACTTGCGGTGCAACCACAGATTCCGATTTTTGCGCCTTGCTTTTTTTCGCGCGCAAACTGCCCGATTTCGCTAAAAAGCTTGCGTTCGGGCTTTTCGCGCACCGAACAGGTATTGATGAGAATCAAATCCGCTTCTTTTGGGTTTTGCGTAAGTGCGTAGCCCTCTTTGTGCTCGAGTTCAGCAAGCAAATGTTCAGAATCCCGCTCATTCATCGCACAGCCGAGGGTTTGGATATAGACTCTTTTAGGTATTCCATCAATTGTATCACCTCGCGGGAATAAATCCCGCTTCGGCTCCGCTCCACTGCGTTTCGCGCTCATGCTCTGCGTTTTTTGGTTGATTAGATTTTTGGATTCTATTGCACTGTTTGGTTGATGAGATTCCGTTTTTTGTATCGCCTTCGCGGAAGTAAATCCCGCTTTGCCTCTGTTTTGCTTATGCTCACTCATAGATTCTGCGTTTTTTGGTTGATGAGAATTTTGGATTCTATTTTGCGTGGGTGTTTTGGAAGTCATAGGGTTTTAAAAATTTGGATTGGTGAAGGAAAATCTACACCACATACAATTCATAAATATAGTTATTTTCATCTAAGCCATAGCGCACTTCGTTGAGTTGCACGCGGAAGCCACTTTTTTCAAGATTTGCCTTTGCTTTTTGCATATCTTTGTGCGAGTTTGTGCCATCAAAATAAAAGGCATGCTCGTTTTGCTCGCGCACTTTTTGCGTGATTTCATCAAGGCTTATTTTTGCTTCGACTTTCTTTTTGCTAGTTAAATCAGTTCTTGCGATTTTTAGCTCCATAGATTCTCCTTAAAACTTATATGGGAAGTGAAGTGGCTTAAAACTTCAAGCCACTTTTTGCTTAGGGGGATTACTTAAATTGTCCTTTGATTTGCGCTACCCATTTTGAGATTCTCTCATCTGTCAAATCGCTTTGATTGTCCTCATCAAGAAGCAATCCAACAAGTTTGCCATCGACAAGCGCTTTAGATTCATCAAAATCATAGCCTTCGTTTGCGGTTTGCCCGATGATTGTTGCTTTTTGTGCCTTTTCATAGAGGAAAAACACGCCATCGCAATAAGTATCCGCATAGGTATCTTGATCGCCAACGCCAATAAGCGCTACAACTTTGCCTGCAAAATCATCTTCGCTAAACTCCCCAAGATAGCTATCCCAGTCATCTTGCAAATCGCCCGCGCCATAAGTAGGTGTCGCAAGGATAAGGTTTGTAAATCCTAGCAAATCCTCTTTTGAAGCCTTTGCCACATCAAAAAGCTTCGCGTCCGCGCCTAGCTCCTTTGCTACTTTTTCGCAAATACCTTGCGTATTTGAAGAATCGCTTCCATAAAAAATACCAATGCTCATTGAAAACTCCTTGTGAGATATTCTTTTTTTGAAGTAAAAAAGAGTGCGTATTTTATAACTTTTTAGATAATAAAATGAAAGGTTTGCATAAAAACGCGCTTAAAGGGTGCATTAGTGTGTTTTGAGAATCTTTTTTGCCTCTTTTAAAAGGGCTTTTTTATCATAATGCGTGCTTTTGTTTTGGTAGATTTTTTCCTCTATGAAGGCGATAAAGCGCTGGATTGACGCGGTGCTAGTATTTGGATTTTTAGATTTATATGCCAGCAAAAGCTCTAAAAGCTCCTTGTAAGAGTGCGCGCGTAGGATAGATTCTGTCAAAAAATGCCTTTTACGCATAAAAATAAGAAGCCCAGCAAAGGGGATAAGCGCAAGGAATGCCAGCGGAAGCAAATTTCGCGCTTTTTTGGGCGTTTGGGTTTGTGCTAAATCTTGCTTGATATGCACTGCAAAAGGCGCGGTGGCAAGCAAATAGCGCTTATTGTCCTCTTCATATTCTGCAGTGAAACTCGGAATCTCATAAGAATTTTTTGCCAAAATGCTAAATTCCTTACTCAAAGTGTGCCAATACAAGCCGTTTTCTTTCCGCACAGAGTGTAGTTCCAGCGCGCCATCATAGATGCTTACATTTGGGATTTCAAGCGCAAAATCTAGCTCAAACACATCGCCATAGCTTTCCAGCACGACTTTATAAGTGGTAGGCATTGTGGATTCTCGCTCTGTGCTTATTGTACCCGCATTGTAAAAACTCTCATTGTAAGAATCCTCTCGATAAGAATCCTCTTGCAAAAACGCCTCAAGTTTGCTCTCTCCATACAAAAGCGCGGGATTTTCCAAATCTTGCACTTTTAAGGTAAATTGTGGCGTTAAAAGCGTGGTTTTGCGCGTTTTTGGTTTATCCACTGCATTGCCAAAAAGCTCCTCATCAAAATCCCCTAAAGCCTCATCAATGCTAAAATCAACGCTCAAAGGCTCAATCTCAAAAACCCCGCTCTGCGTGGGATAAAACACATAACTTATCTCATAGATAATATTTTCCTGTGGCTCGCCCTCAATGCGCTCCACCTCATACACCTTTGCAAACTCAAGCCAAAAGCGCGAAATGTGCAGCGTGTGGATAGATTCAAAAAAATCCTTGTCAATCTCTAAGCGCACGCGATAAACTATTTGCTCTCCTTTAAAAGCGCTATAAATTTTTTTCCCGTCCAAAAACTCCTCTTTTGCGCCCTGCAGAGTGCTGGAGAGAAATATTTTTTCATTTTGCAAAGAATCTTTTTGTATAGAATCTTGAGCGTGCAAACACGATGCAAACGCACAAAACATAAGCAAAAATGCAATATTTTTTATTTTCAATGTTCCAACTTTTATTTTTAAGATTGCGTGAGATTCTAGCAAGTTTTAAGCATTTGCAATCAATTTTAAAGTAGAATTGCCACTTCACTTTAAGAATATAAAGGTTAAAAATTGCAGATTCTATGCCAAGCCTTTGGGCGCTGTGAAACAAATTGCTATATTCTCAAATTCCCGCAAGGCGAGGTGATTATCGATCCGGGCGAGGGCGCGAGCGCGTGGGTGGCGCGTGAGTGTCAAAATATTTTAGCTATTCTTAACACGCACGGGCATTTTGATCATGTGTGGGATAATAGCGCGCTTAAAAAGCTCTATCCAAATGCGCCATTAATTTGCCACGAGTTAGATTCTTTTTTGCTAAAAGAAGATATTTTTGGGCTTAATCTTCCGCTAAGTGAGCCTGATAAGGTTGTTAGCGCGTATAAAGATTCTCAAACAATTTTGCTTACAGAATCTAGCCAAAATGATGCGCCAGAAATTTATGTGACTTTTCATCATTTCCCCGGACACACGCCGGGCTGCTGTATGATAGAGGTTGGCGGAAGTGTGTTTAGCGGAGATTTTATTTTTTATCGTAGTATTGGGCGCAGTGATTTTGCGTATTCAAATGTCGCGGATATGCGCGAATCGCTTTTGCGCTTTCAAGGGCTAGATTCTCTATCTAACCTTATCGCATATCCCGGACATGGGCAAAGCACGCTTATAAGTGATGAGCAGAAAAATAGCAATTTTTGGCTTGCGCGATTATAAATTTTTAAGGTTACAAAATGCGAGATTCTAAAGATTCCAACCGATGCTATAAATCCGAGATTCTAAACCAAAAGATGCTGAATCTAAGGAGTTTTTATGCTAGATGATAGGCAAAAAGAGCGTCACGCGCGCGGGATTTTACTTCCTGATGTTGGTGAGGAAGGACAGGTAAAATTGCTCAATGCTAGCGCGCTTGTTGTGGGTATTGGCGCGATAGGCTCGGTGGTGAGCACATATTTGAGCGCAGTTGGCGTTGGGCGCATTGGGTTGGTTGATTTTGATACCATTGATATGGACGATTTACAACACCAAATGCTGTATGAAATGCCCTATCTTAATCGCCCAAAAGTGCGTTGCGCGCAGGAGCGGTTGGAAAAAATGAGTCCAAATACAAAGATTGAAGGCTATTTTGAAGTTTTTGGCGTGAAAAATGCGCTGGCTTTGATGAAAAATTATGATTTTATCATCGATGCGAGCAATGATTTTAAAACTGCTTTTATCATCAATCAAGCCTGCGTGTTACTAAAAAAGCCCTTTAGCAGTGCAAGTTATTTTGAGTATTTAGGGCAGGTGCTAAGCTTTGTGCCACAATCTGCGTGCCTTGCTTGCACTTTTGGGAAAATCCCGCCACAAGAATTGCACGAGCATTTTAGAAGCGGTGTTTCTGGCTTTAGCACGGGGATTTTAGGCTCGATACAAGCTGGCGAGGTGATAAAGTATTTTTTGCATAAGGATTCTGGGAATCTCAATGAGCATATGTTGCTTGATACTATCGCGCTTGTGGATTCTCAAAAATTGAGCATTACAAAAATCACCACGCATAAAAATCCTAATTGTCCTGCGTGCGGGCAAAATGCTAGGCGCAAATAGGCGGAGTGTCAAATGCCAAAAATGCTAGCGGGCGGAAAAATGAAAAAATTTATGCTTGCGATGCTTGTGTGTGCTATGCAATATCTTTGGGCGAGCTGTTCGGGGGATTGCGCGAGCTGTCATGCTAAGCTTGATTTTAAGAATGATCCGCGACACAAATCTATGACTGAATGCAAAACCTGCCATACAGAGAAAAAAATGGCAAATATTGATATGGGTGGTTGCGGGCAGGACTGCTTTGCCTGCCATGATGTGGAAAAAATCCGCCTGCCAGAGCTAAGGAAAGCACACAAGGTGATTGATGATTGTATGAACTGCCACATAGGGCTTTCAAACTCTGTTTTCAAGCCAAATTTTGATGGTGCAAAAAGCATTTTTGATAGACGAAATTTTGAAAATTTTAGTAATGGATTAGAAATTACAAAATAGGAATTGTTATTAATTTATCTTTAAGGAAACTTTGCTTATAATTCTCTCACTTTTTTGAAAGACAACTAAAAAGTTTCTTTCAAATCATCACTTTGAGATGCTAGAAGCATAAGATTTTTATAAAACAAAATCTTAGGTTGGGTGGGTTTGGGCTGACAAGCATCTTTTTCCTTCCTTATTTGTTGTTGAATACCTCCCTTTTTTTGTGTTGTTGTGGTTTATAAAGGGAGGTTAGACTTCTAATTTCAATTTTACTTCAAGGAGTTACCATGGACAAGAATTTTATCATTCAGCATATGAACGAGCATCACACATCTTCACTTATTAAGGTTGTGAAAAAATTTAGTGGCACAAGCGATGTGCAGGAAGCTACTTTAGTAGGCGTAGATACAGCAGGGCTAGATATCACCTATAATGGCGGAAAGACTTTGCGCGTGGATTTTCCACAGGTTATAACGCCAGATCAGATTCAAGGTGAGATTATCGCGCTTTGCAAGCGTGCGGGGACAGATTCTGAAGAAGGCACAGACACGCAAGTAGAGAGCGTCAAGCAAGAGATTGAAGAGTTCAAAAAAGGCTTTGGCTCGGTGGTTTTAGCGACACTTAGCGAGCAGGGCAAGGTGATTAGCTCTTATGCGCCACTTATCCAGCACAATGGGCGTTGTTATATTTACATTAGCGGTGTGGCGGATCATTACCACAGCATCAAGGCAAATCCAAACAATATCGAGGCGCTTTTCTTAGAAGATGAGTGCAAGGCAAAATCCGTGATTTTACGCAAAAGGTTGCGCTACTCTGTCAATGCGCGCTTTGTGGAGCGTGAGAGTGAAGAGTTTGAGCAGGCATTTAGTGTGTTGGAAAATTCTATGGGCGGACATGGCGGCGTGAAGCAGATTAAGAAAATGCTTGATTTTAGCCTTGTAGAATTACAGCTTTTAAATGGGCGCTTTGTGAAAGGTTTCGGACAGGCGTATGATATTAAGCCAAATGGTGAAGTCGCCTATGTCGGCGCAAGCGGGAATCCACATGATTTTGGGAAGTAAGGATTTTCTTTTCTTAATACACTAACCTTGCATGAAAGCCCATTTCTTTTGGGCTGGCACTTTGGCTAACGCCAAAGTCCCGCTTACGCGCACATACTCGATTTTTCTAACCAGCAAAATAGAATCTTATAATCTCATCAACCAAAAAGCCCCAAATATACACACGAAGCGGAGGCGAAGTAGGATTTTCCCGCGAGATGATACAATTAGAAGGAATAGAATTTTTAGATTCCATTTAAAGTAGAGAATCTGCAAGCCTAATCAAAATAAAAATGGTAAAATGCGAAGTTTATTTTGCGCAGGCGATACAAAAAGGAATACGATTTATGCAAACGCGTTGTGGATTTGTAGCGGTTTTAGGGCGTCCAAATGCTGGGAAATCAAGCCTGCTTAATGCCCTAAGCGGGCAAAATCTCGCACTTGTCTCAAGCAAGGCAAACGCCACGCGCAAGCAACAGCTCATCATCACCACGCATTCTGGCAAAGATTCTCAAGGTGCGTATAATGCGCAAATCATCTTCACCGACACACCCGGAATCCACCACCAAGAAAAACTCTTAAACAAATTTATGCTTAATGAAGCCCTGCGCGCGCTTAGTGATTGTGATTTGAAGCTTTATCTTGCGCCTGCAAGCGATTCTGTCAAGCATTACGAGGAATTCCTCGCGCTTTTAGATTCCAAAAAAGCCCAAGATTCTAAGTTTAACACCGCGCATATTTTGCTTTTAACTAAATGCGATACGCTAAGTCAAAAAGAGCTTTTGGAAAAAATCACGCAGTATGAAGCTTTGAGCGCGCATTATCTCGCCCTTATCCCGCTAAGTATCAAAAAGGGCTTTAAGCCTCAAATCTTGCTCGATACGCTCGCGCGCTATTTGCCACAAAGCCCGTTTTTATACGATGAGGATATCGCGACAATCTCACAAACGCGCGAGATTGTAAAGGAGCTTATAAGGGAGAGTTTGTTTGAAAATCTTAGCGATGAGGTGCCTTATGAAAGCGATGTGTTGGTGGAAAGCTACAAAGAAGGTAGAGTTGAGCGAATTTATGCTAAAATACTCACCCTAAAAAACAGCCAAAAAGCCTTAATCATCGGGGAAAATGGCAGGACAATCAAGCGTATAGGCATTTGTGCGCGCCAAAAGATAGAATCTCTTTTGCAAAAAAAGGTGTTTTTGCGCCTTGAAGTTGTCGTGGATAAGGCATGGAGCAAGGAAGCAAGTAAGCTTAAAAAAGTGGGTTATGATATGAGTTTATACACAAAATAAAGCGCGTGATGTTTGAAATAGAGCGCAAACAAAGGCATGGAGGGCAAAAGTTGAAAAATTTTTTTATAGCGTTATTTTTTAGTCTGTCTTTTTTATCTGTAATTTACGCAGATGAGGCGCATAAGCCACTTGATGAAAAGACATTTGAGCTTATTAATCTCTACCAAACACAAGGTATTGCAAGCGTGCAAAAGGAGCTAGAGCGCTATTTGCTCACGCCAGAATATTGGCTACGCGCGATTGAGGGCAAAGATGTGCGCTATGGCTATTATGAAAATATAAAATATCTTTTTGTTTCGGATAAGGCAGTGCCGGATTTGAGGCTTTTTAAGGTTACGCAAAATGGCTTTGAATCCCTTGGAAGCTCTAGCGCGCTTGTGGCAAAAGGTAAGGGGCATAAAAAGCTAGAGGGCGATTTGACAACGCCCATTGGGGTGTATGATTTAAACGCACGCCTTAGCGGATTGCCGCCTTATTATGGACCGCTTGCTTTTGCGACAAATTACCCAAATACTTATGATAAATCATTGAAAAAAACAGGTGGCGGGATATGGATTCACGGATTGCCCTTGGATGGGAACAGAGAGGAGCTTAACACAAAGGGTTGCATCGCCATTGATAATGAGATTCTTAAAAATTACGATAAGCTAATTAACTACAGGGATAGCGCGGTGATTATTTCAGAAGGGGCTTTGCAAGAAGTGAGCGCGCAGGAAATTGCCGCGCTTTTAAGCGGGCTCTTTTCTTGGAAGGAAGCGTGGAAAAATGGCGATTTGCAAAGCTATTTGAATTTTTATGATAAAAATGATTTTATCCGAGAAAATGGTATGCGTTACCCTGCATTTGCAGACTACAAGGCGCGTGTGTTTGCAAAAAACGAGCAAAAGCAGATTGATTTAAGCGCGATTGATATTTTTCCCTTCCCAAACGAGCAAAATAAGACGATGTTTCGCCTAAGCTTTAAGCAAGATTACAAGGCGTTTTTTAATGGTAAATTGAACTTTAGCTCAAACCACCGCAAGGACTTGTATGTGTGGCTTGAAAATGGCAAAATGAAAATTTTAAGCGAGAAGTAAATGGGCTTTTTTGACGCGATAATTTTAGGCTTGGTTGAAGGACTCACGGAGTTTTTCCCTATTTCATCGACAGGACATATGATTTTAGTCTCAAGCGTGCTTGGATTAAAGCAAGATGATTTTTTGAAAACCTTTGAGATTGTCGTGCAGCTTGGCTCGATTTTAGCGGTGCTGTTTTTACTCTATAAGCGCTTAATGCAGGGCATTGATATTTGGATAAAGCTTGCCATTGGATTTGTCCCAACGGGGATTTGTGGGCTATTTTTGTATAAACACATTAAGGCGCTTTTTGATGGCTATGTCGTGGCGATTATGCTTATTCTTGGCGGGATTGTGTTTTTGCTCATTGAGTACAAGCATAAGGGCAAGGAATACGCGGTGAATGAGATTTCGCAAATTAGCTTTAAGCAGGCGTTTCTTATCGGGCTTATGCAGTGTTTGGCGATGATTCCGGGGACTTCAAGGAGTGGGGCGACGATTGTTGGCGGGCTACTGCTTGGACTTAATCGCAGGGTTGCAGCGGAATTTTCCTTCCTTTTAGCCCTGCCTACGATGTTTGCCGCTACAGGCTATGATGTGTATAAGAATCTGCATATTTTAGATTCTGCAAATCTTGCAATTTTGCTTGTTGGCGGGGTTGTGGCTTTTATCTCGGCACTTGGTGCGATTAAATTTTTCCTTTTCTTTGTGTCAAAATTTAGCTATGTCCCTTTTGGAATCTATAGAATCCTCATAGGTGCGCTGTTTTTAGCATTATTTGCTTTTGGAGTGCTAGATGCGCATTCTGAACTTTTTAGCTAAATTTGGGTTTCTTTTTTTTTTTTTTTGCTCTCTTAGCCTTGCTCAAGATTCCATGACTTTGCCTCGCCATAGCTTTTCATTAAGCTTTAGCGGGCAGTATTATCTCTACAAAGAACCACGCGTGATGGATATTTCGGGGCTTTTTGGCGGAGTTGGCGCGGAATATAAATACTTCAACGATGATGCCTTTTTTGGAGAAGCACATCATCAAGTAAATTTTGCATATTTTAGCACTTCAAGCGCGCGCTACAATGGCTCGGAATGCACTCGCAATGCTTGCACGCCATTACATACAGATTCTAAAGACACTTACACATTTTTTGAATACCACTATAAGCCCCTTTTTATCCACACGAGCAATGCATTTGTGAGCTTTGACATTGGGCTTGGCTATCGCTTTTTGACTAACCAAATCTCTGCAAACTCTGGCTACAAACGCGAGCAAAGCTATCTCTATCTTATCTCTGGGTTTAACGCGCAATACGCACTTCATTCTGATGTTAGGCTTTTTGCAAATGTGCTTTATAAAAGCCTTTGGAGTGGGAAAAACACGAGCTATTTTAAGGATTTGGGTTTTGATAGTAACCTTGAATTTACACAGCATAGCGGGTTTGGGTTGGAGCTTAATTTTGGCGTTGAGCGAGAATTGAAAGAATATGGAATCGATATGGGCGTGGGCGTTAGCGCGTATTTTGAGTATTGGAATATTGCAGAATCTAACGCCCAGCCTTTGTATCAAGCAGGTGCGCTTTATTCTTATTTCAAAGAGCCTTACAATTACACGCAAGCCTTTGGTTTGCGGATTTTATTATCTTATAATTGGTTTTAAACTTCCCACTGTTCAAAGGCTTTTTTTGCCACTTCAATAACGCTATCAATCCCCCCAGCAAGCGAAAACAGCCAGTATTTATGCGCGTAGAGCAAATCAATTTGCTTTGCCTTTAGCTCGATTTCATCTTTTGCCACGCGCACGATAATTTTAGCGATTTCCATCTCTTGATGCACGATATAAGATTGTATCGCGTCATTAAAGCACATGCTAAACTTCTCTTCCTTGAAAAACTCCTTCACTTCCTCGATATGCTCGAGCGCATTTGTGAGAATCTCAAAGTCAAAAGATTCCAAAGCATTTTGCTTGTTTGCTTCTTCTAGCTTTTCGATTAGCCCCGCTACTTCCAAAAACACCTCTTCAATTTTTGCTTTTTTCTCCAAACCAAAGTCGATAAATTCCTGCGTTTTTTGGCGCGCTTTGCTAAGATTTGCTTGATAGGTTTTTGGCGTAGGTGAAGCGAGGATAAGAGATTCTTTTTTGCCCCCATTTTCGCAACCCTTTAGCGCTTCTAAAAAGCTCATCTCTTTTGTCCCTTTAATGCGCGCGCCACCTTCTGTAGCATTTATCACCTCGATTTTATAAGGCGTTTGCGCAATATCTGTTTCGTAAAATTCCAAAAAAAGCTTCCAAATTGAAGTGGATTTCACCTCGCCTTTTCCCCCATACGCAGGGAGCAAAACGACATCTTTGCGCTCTTGTGGGTTGATTTCATCTTCGCCATACACAGCATTTTTTGCATGTGAGCTTCCAGATTCTGAAAATGCCAAATCCTGCCCGATTAAAATCACCCTTTGAAAGCGCGCATACACCGCCATTTCATACGCCATATTTGCCGCACTCATTCCCACGCCAATATAGCCATATTCCTTAAAATCAAAATAATAAGTGTAGCCAAATGGGCGCATATTATATTGCACCAAATCGCCTTTGAGCGCGTCTTTGAGGCGCTTATGCACGATGGAGCTAATGGCAAAAATCACGCCTTTATGCGCTTGCTTTGGCGTGTCTTCATAAAATTTCGCCGTCAAATCAACGCGCTCTAAGCTCAACACAACATCAGGCTTAATGCCTTCTCTTGCGAGGATTGGGAATGATGCGTCAATGCAAAAAATCGTAAGATAATCTTGGTATTTTTTTAAAAGTGGCAGTTGCTTGCTAAGGCTCGGACCTGTGGCGACAATTACCGCGGTGCTACCTTTTATTCCATCAATTGGTATCGTCTCAGCGGAAGTGAATTCCGCTTCGCCTCCGCTTCGCTTACGCTCGCGCCCATATTCGATATTTTCTAATTGATGAGAATCTTGGATTCTATCGCGTTGGCTTGTTGTTTGGGAATCTGTTTTATTAATTGTATTATCTCGTGCGAGTAAATCGCACTTCGCCTCCGCTCCTATTCCATCAATTGGTATCGTCTTCGCGGAAGTAAATTCCGCTTCGCCTCCGCTTCGCTTACGCTCGCGCCCATACTTGATATTTTTTGAGTTTTTAGATTCTGTAGATTCTGCAACGCTGTTTGGTTGCGTAAGGTTTTTTGTGGATTGCTTCGGATTTTGTGAATCCTCACAATGACGCGTGGCGTTTTTTGCTTCGCTAGAATCCACAGATTCTGCAAAATCACTTGCCTCGCTTTTAAAATACCGTGCGCGTTTAAAGCGCAATTCCTCCAAAAGCTCTAAAAGTGTCGGTGAAGCAAGCATTTGAGGCAAAGTCGCAATATGATGCGAAATCCCAATGATAGAATCCCTGCTATCATTCCCCACGCTTATCACGCAATGCTCCAGCGCACGCACAATCCACTTATTAAACTCAATACTTAGCGCGCTAAATTTTTCATAATATCCATTAAAAATATGCAAATCATACAGCCGCGCATAAAGCTTTGTGTGCTTGTCTTTGATAAAATTATCAAGCACTTCTTGATAGCTTGTTTCTCTATCCCAAAAAAGAATGCGCCCTTGCAAAATCTCTTGCGAAAAATCCAGCAAATGCAACACAATAAAGAGAATCTCAAGCTCTGGCTCAATCACCACCACGCGTTTGAGATTCTCATTTTGCAACAAAACCTTATAAAACACGCCATTGCCAAGCCCGAAAAAATACAAATACGGATACAGCGCATAAGGCATAAAGTTAATAATCTTTTCATTTGTGCTTTTTAGCGGTGTTTGGGGGAAGAGAGGCGTAGAATCTACTTTGTTGATGATGTTAAAATCCAGCGCATCATTTGTTAAAAAAACTTCATATTTTTGGTTTGGGATAACCCTTGCTAAGCGCGCGCTTAAGGCAGGATTTTTAAGCTTTAGCGCGCAAAAGTTTGTTTCAAAAAAATCCTGCATAAAAGTTTAAGAATCCATAAAATTTTAAGAGGCTCTATTGCAAAAGGCGCAAAACATTTTGTTGCACTGCATTTGCCTGCGCCATTGCAAAGCTACCACTTTGCGCCAAAACATTATGTTTAGAGAAAGTCGCAGATTCTGCGGCGAAATCCACATCGCGGATTTGAGATTCTGCGCTTTTGACATTGACTTGTGTGACAGAAATATTATTAATTGTCGCCACAAGCTGGATTTGCGCTGAACCGATATCTGCGCGAAGTTTATCAAGCTGGATTCTCGCAGATTCTGCCATATCAATTACCACCATCGCGCCTTTTAGGCTTGTCACACCCGCACCTATTCCGCCTGCGTGCAATTCTGCTTGCGCCACATTGGCATTTGCCCCAGATGCTGAAGCAATGTTAGAATCCATCTCCCCTCGCACCGAGCGTAGATTCACGGTGTATTCCGCAATGCCTTGCGCAGTGTGGAATCCCACATGGCTAAAGTTCGTCCCGCTAATGATAATATCGCGTGCGTCTGTGCGGATAAGCGTCAAGCGCCCAACGATTGTGTGTTCTGTCCCGCTAATCCCAGCGAAATTCCCCCCGCCAAAAACTGCTCCTGTAGCACTTTGCGTCCTAATAGCAATCGCGCGCCCATCAGTGCTGCGCAAATTTAAGCGCCCGGTAATATCGATAAATGCCTCTGTCCCTGTGCGCTCTTTGACAGAGTTAATTGCATTGATAAGGCGTCCATCTGCGTCATTTTTACGCACATCATTGATTGTCCCAATTGTTACATTATTTATCACCAATCCATGCACGGTGCCTGAGAGCACAGGACTGCTTCCTGTCCCCATGACATTCCAAGTAGCGCGCACGCCCAGCGTGTCTGCGTGTTTATTGATAACTTCTGAAAGCACACCGATACCGGTATTTGCAGAGGTTGAAATTTTAACCGTTTCAAGGGTAAAGCTATTTTTCCCATCAACTTCTTTGACATGAAACATCACTTCTGTAAGGTTGCGCGCTGCACCAGAAGCGAGCATTCCGCTAGCAGAAAATGAGGAGCTTTCCATCCTAATATGTCCGATTTTATCCGAGCTTGTAGGACCGATAGAAGCTTTGATCGTCGTGTTTGAATACGCGCCGATTTGAAATTCTTTATTAGAAAATGCGCCGGAGAGCATTTGTTGTCCGTTGAAGCTTGTTGTGTTTGCGATATTATCAAGCTCTTCTAAGAGGCGCAAAATATCACTTTGCAGGGCTTTGCGAGATTCTGTAGTTTGTCCATCTTGCGCGGCTTGAATGGCTTTTGTCTTAATCGTATCAAGGATTTTTAGCTGCTCGTCCATCGCCTTATCTGCAACTTGAATCATACCAATAGCATCATTTGCATTCCTTACTGCTTGCCCTAGCCCTTCACTTTGTGAGCGCAAACTATCAGCGATAGCCATACCTGAAGCGTCATCAGCAGCCTTATTAAGACGCAAACCAGAGCTTAACTTCTCTAGCGAGCTGTGCAAGCTTCTATTATTTGCAACTCCGATTGTATGTGCGTTCAACGCAGAAATGTTTGTGTTAATCCGAAAGCTCATGTTCAGAATCCTTTTTTTTTGCTAAAGTTTTTCTTGCTTGTGCCGAATAAAGCAAAAGATATTCCACAATTTTTGTGCGCAAAATTTGCATAAAATTAAAGAAGTTTTGTGTTTTTTACTTTCATTGTGATAGAATTTCTCAAAAACCAAGCAAAAGAGAATCCCCAATGAAAAACCTTATCATCGTAGAATCTCCCGCTAAGGCGCGCACGATTAAAAACTTTTTAGGCAAGGATTATGAAGTTATCGCTTCAAAAGGGCATATCCGCGATTTGCCAAAATACACGCTGGGTATCAATGTGCAAGACAAGCACTTTGTGCCAACATATATGATTGACAAAGATCATAAAGGCATTGTTGAGGAAATTAGAAAGCTTGCCAAAAAGGCAAAGACGACTTATATTGCAACCGATGAGGATAGAGAGGGCGAGGCGATAGGCTACCATATCACGCAAACGCTTGATTTGCCCACAGAGGAATTTCCGCGCATCGTGTTTCATGAAATCACAAAAAGCGCGATAAAGCACGCGTTAGAAAATCCAAAGCGCATTGATATGAATAAGGTTAATGCACAGCAGGCAAGAAGGCTACTTGATAGAATCGTGGGCTTTAAGCTAAGCAATCTCATCTCTTCAAAAATCGCGCGTGGGCTAAGTGCTGGGCGCGTGCAAAGTGCGGCACTAAAGCTTGTGATTGATAAAGAGCGCGAGATTCAAAGCTTTGAAAGCGTGACTTATTTTCTTATCCAAGCGCATTTTGAGACGGATAAAAAAGAAATTATAGAATCTGAACTCATAAGCTATGAGGGCAAAACACTGCAAAAGCTTTCTTTGCAAGATGAAAAAGAGGTTAAAAAGATTCTGACAAATCTCAAAAAACAGCAATTTATCGTGGCAGAAATCAATAAAAAAAGTAAAAAAACTACTACGCCTCCGCCATTTATGACTTCCACACTCCAGCAAGCCGCCTCGACACAGCTAGGCTTTGCCCCAACTAGGACAATGAGCATCGCCCAAAGGCTGTATGAAGGCGTGCAGACGCATGAAGGCGTGATGGGCGTGATTACTTATATGAGGACAGATAGCCTTAATATCGCAAAAGAGGCAAGGGATAGCGCGCGCGAGGTTTTGGCAACTCACTATGGCAAAGCCTATGTCCCAGCGAAGCCAAAAACCTACGCCAGCAAGTCAAAAGGCGCGCAAGAGGCGCACGAGGCAATCCGCCCGACAAATCTTGGATTCACACCAGAGATTGCAAAAAGCTTCTTAAAGCCAGAAGAGCTTAAGCTTTACACGCTCATTTATAAGCGCTTTTTGGCAAGCCAGAGCGTAGATGCGGAGTTTGAGTTGCAAAATATTATTTTTGCAAATGAGGACAAAAGCGCGCAATTTAAGGCAAATGGTAGGCGCCTAGTCTTTGATGGATTCTATAAAATTTTAGAATTAGAGGATAAAGATGAATTGCTCCCGCAACTCAAAGTCAAAGAATCTATCAACGCGCAAAAAATTGCAAGTGTCAAAAAGCAGACAGAGCCACCAGCGCGCTATTCTGAAGCGAGCCTTATTAAAAATCTCGAAGCGCTTGGAATCGGCAGACCTAGCACCTACGCCCCGACAATCTCGCTCCTTCTTGGGCGCGATTATCTTCAAAGCGAGAAAAAGGCGCTTGTCCCTACGCAAAGCGCGTTTCAAGTGATTGAAGTGCTAGAATCTCATTTTAATGAAATTGTGGATAGCAATTTTTCCGCTGCGCTTGAAGATAAGCTTGATTCTATCGCGCAGGAAAAGGCGGATTGGAATCAAGTGCTGTGGGAATTTTACGAGCCATTTATGCAAAAAATTGAAGATGGCAAGCAAACCATCGCTTCACAAAAGCAAGCAATCCCAACAGGCGAGCTTTGCCCAAAATGCAATAAAGAGCTTGTTTTGCGCAAGGGGAAATTTGGCGAATTTGTCGCATGTAGCGGGTATCCGAAGTGTAAATATATCAAGCCTAGTGAATCTCAAGATTCTCAAAGTGTGGGTGAAAAATGCGAAAAATGTGGCAGAGATATGGTGAAAAAATTTGGGAAAAATGGCGAGTTTATCGCATGCAGTGGCTACCCAGAATGCAAAAATACAAAATCGCTCAAGCCAAAAGAAGTCCTTGGCGTACCATGCCCAGAATGTGGTGGGAATCTATTAAAGAGATTCTCAAAACGCGGGGCGTTTTATGGTTGTCAAAATTACCCAAAATGCAAATTTATCTCCAAATATCCGCTTATAAAAGAGCGCTGCAAGGAATGTGGCGGGGCGATGGTAGAGCGCGAGCTAAAAAGTGGGAAATTCCACGAGTGCCTAAAATGCAAGCATAAAACTGAGTGCTAGCGTGCTTGGTTATATCTCTAAGCGCTTGGCACTGCTTGTGCCGACTTTATTTGGGATTCTTATCCTTAATTTTCTCCTTATCCAACTCTCCCCGGGCGGTCCGATTGAGCGCACTATCGCAAAGCTAGAGCGATTGGACAAGCCCGCAGAATCTGCTATCGCGCAAAAAAGCTTTTATAAAGGAAGCAACGGCTTAGAGCCTGAGCTAATTAGGCAGATTGAAAAACTCTATGGCTTTGATAAACCCCTGCTAGAGCGCTTTTTTATAATGGTAAAAAATTACGCGCTTTTTGATTTTGGTGAGAGTTTTTATCGTCAGCAAAAAGTGCTTGACATCATCATCGAAAAGCTCCCTGTGAGCATTTCTCTAGGCTTTTTTAGCACGCTTATAATCTATCTTATTAGCATTCCTTTAGGCATTATCAAGGCAAAAAGGCATGGAAGCGCGTTTGATATCGCCACAAGCTTTGTGGTGGTGATTTTTCACGCGATACCGAGTTTTTTATTTGCGATTTTTTTAATCGTGCTTTTTGCGGGCGGGAGCTATTTTGATATTTTCCCACTGCGCGGGCTTGTGAGTGAGAACTTCGCGCAAATGGACTTTTTTGGAAAAGTTAAAGATTATTTGTGGCATTTGTGCTTGCCTGTGCTTTGTATCTCTATTGGCGGTTTTGCCACACTTAGTATGCTGTGCAAAAATTGCTTTTTAGAAGAAATCCACAAAACCTATGTCCAAACAGCGCGTGCAAAAGGCGCGAGTGAGCAACAGATTCTCTATAAGCATATTTTTCGCAATGCAATGCTTTTGATTGTGAGCGGATTTCCGATGGTGTTTGTGGGAATGTTTTTTAGCGGAAGTTTGTTGATTGAGATTATCTTTAGCCTCGATGGATTGGGACTTTTGGGCTATGAAAGCGTGGTAAATAGGGATTATCCCATCATTTTTGGCACGCTGTATATTTTTACTTTCCTAGCGCTCATCGTTGGCATTATCAGCGATGCACTCTATGTGGTGATAGATCCAAGGATTCACTTCGGAACTCGCTAGATTCTGAAAATTTGTAATGCAAATTTTTAGAATCAAAGGAATTTTAGTTACGCGCAAGCGTAACCATCACTCTCGCCCCTTGCGTGGTGAAAAAAAGCGGTGATTTAGCATTAGCAGAAGTGCTAATGCCCGATTTTTTTCTAGCAAGGGAAGTAGCGAGGCTCTCCCC
>NZ_NXLL01000017.1 GCF_003364115.1 Helicobacter sp. MIT 00-7814
CTTATCCCCCTGCAAAAAAAGAAATTCTAAGAATCTAAGTGGGATTTAGCAAAATTAAAAAACTTTGAAAAATAGAAACTTTTAAAAGAATTAAAAATAAATAGGATTCTAAAAATTCTAAAAAGCTAGATTTTAATGAGGGATTGCTTCGGATTCTAAAGAATCCTCGCAATGATGGGAATGGGGACTTTTTGGATTGCTTCGGGTAAAGCCCTCGCAATGACAAAGATTCTGCGTGTCATTGCGAGCGCAACGCAGTTAAGCGAAGCAATCCATTCTTTAAAAATTTAGAATCCGACTTAGAATTTATACTCTATGCCTGCTAGGATTCTGCGGCCGGGTTGGTAGTAGTATGTGCCATAATAGTAATTCCTATCAAGCAAGTTGTATGCGCCGAGGCTCAAAGTCAAATCCTTAATCACATGGTAATTTGCCTTTAAATCAATAAGGAAAATATCATTATTTTGGAAGTAGTGAGTATAAACTCTATTACTTCCGCTACCTGTTGAAGCTGCAAACCATTGCTTGCTTTGGTAAGTGACTAGTGCGATAAAATCAAGCTGTTTGATTGGCTTATATACGATGCTTGCATTTGCCACATGGTTTGGGTAACTAAGAATCCTTGAGCCATCGACTGCATAGTCACTAGTGCCACCTAAAGCATTTTTTTGTGTGAAAGTGTAGTTTGCATTCAAAGTTAAAGCATCATCAAAAAGCGCTTGAGCAAAGCTTGCTTCAAAACCATAGGAAACACCATTATTTATATTAATGTTTTGACTACAACCTGTGCCAGCGGAGCAAGAACCATTAGGCATTGTTTTACTTGCAACCATGTTATTTATAATATTGTAAAACACAGCTACGCTTAGTTTTGTAGAATCTGTGTCTATAGTGATGCCTGATTCGTAGTTAATGGCAGATTCTGGTTGGAGATTTGGATTTGCTACCTTTTGTCCCCATTGTGAGCCATAGCGTGTATTTAGTGTGGGGAGCATGGATTTTTTTCCTACATTCATATGAAGCATCACGCTATCGCTTACTTGTGCATATAAGATACCTTGTAAAGTCCAGCCTTGCAAATGCGAGTTGGAATCTTTAACAAGCGTTGTATCGGTCCTGCTTGTAGGAACCTTAATCAAAAAGCTATCATTCCTATCATAGCTCGCACTTAATACAAAGCGCAAATTATTTTGCAATGTTTGGGCGTATTCTGCAAATACAGAAGTGCTTAAATCTTTAAGAATCTTTGTATCATAAGTCAAAGTATTTGGGTCTTGGGCGTTGTGGTTGTCATTGCGTAAATTTAAACCAGCCTTAAGATTCTTAAACTCATCAAAGGCATAATCAAGTGTGAAAATCCCACCAAGCGCGTAGTCATCGTAAATACTTACGCCGGGTTGATTCGCAAAGCCTTGTCCCGGCGCAATAACACCATTTCCTTGATACTGCCCTCTAAAATCTATCCTATTATAAAAACTATCATAATACACGCGGGAATTTAAAGAGAGCTTATCAGTGAGCTTTGAGTTCCCTAGCAAATACGCGGTAACCTTGTCGTAATGTGGCCAATCCCAATAAGGGCTATTTCCGTTAGCGCCTATTGTGCCACCATGCTTGCCTCTTTCATAAACGACATTTAGCGAGTATTCATGGTTTTCGTTTGGTTGCCAGCCGAGCTTTGCTTTAAGCGTATTATTTGTGTAGTAGCTATTGAGCGCGGTTTTGTTAGGTTGCCAAATGGTTGTTTGGAAATTATTTGAGAGATTAAGAGAATCTCTATCTACAAAAGAATAGCTTAACTGCGCGTAGTATTTGCCAAGATTTGTGCCGATTGATACTGCAGCGCGGTTTTCGTTATTGCTTACAAACTCATATTTTCCGCGTATTTCAAGTCTGTCTTTTGGCTTTGAGGTGATGATATTTATCGCACCACCCATAGTATTCATACCATATACAGGGCTTGTGTAGCCTTTTGAGACAGAGATTTCAGAGATTTCAAAGGTATTGAGGTGTTTAAAGTTTGTATTTCTCTCATAGATTGAATAAATCGGAATCCCATCAACAAAAAGTCCGATACGACTTCCACCATAACCGCGGATACTAACACCTGAATCGCCTCTTTGGCGCGCACCTTCGGATACAAATACACCGGGAGTGTAGCGCAAGGCTTCTGCGACATCTTTTGAGCTTGTATTTGCAATATCTTCTGCGGTAACGGTGCTTACCGTTGGGTTGCTATCTGGACGGGAATCTCCTACAACCTCAATGCGTCCTAAGTCATAGACTTTGTCAGTGTTTGATTTTATGCTTTGAGGGGGGGGGGTAGTAGATTGATTTGTGCTAGATTGCGCGCTAGGTTGGTTTGTCGCTTCATCTGCAAAAGCGAGATTTGCACTTAGCAATACACTAATAAGTGCGAGGGAAACTTTGGGATATGTTTTCATTGTTGCTCCTGTGTTGTTTTTGTGGGATTTTGGGTTGAAGTCCAAAATCTCAAAGCGTGCATTTTGCAACTATTTATATAAAAATAAACTTAATATATAAAAAAATATAGGCTTTTTTAAATATGAAAAAGTTAAATATGCAGGTATTTCATATTTAATTCACTTTTTCTACCTACAATCCCACTATAAATTGTCCGCAATAAAATTTGAATAAGGAATTTTGCATTGAATCTTAGAATTTTTTTGCTCGCTTTTCTTGTTGTTTTTTCAGCTTGCACGACGAAAATCCCTACAGCGCAAGAGCTAGAGAGTAAAAATCATATCCCGCAGGCTTTTAGAAATTACACAAAAAAAGATTCCGCGCAAGAAGCACAAAACGCGCAAAACACACAAGAAGCGCAGAATCTACAAAGCAAAGATTCTAAGAATCCGCAAAACAACACGCAAAGTAAAAAGTTTAAAGCAGATTCTCATCTTAAGCAATTTAGCTTACTTTTCAACGACAAAGACCTAGAAAAGCTCCTAACAATCGCGCTGGAACGCAATAGCGATGTGCTTATAATGATTTCGCGTATCGAGCAGGCAAAAGCGCAGGCAAAAATCAACACCGCAAGCCTTTTCCCCACAATCAACGCCGGACTTAATACCAACTACACCGACAGACGCACACAAAGTCAGAATCTCACCGTGCGCCCGGGCACAAACTCCGTAAATGCGAGCCTTAGCATGAGCTGGGAGCTTGATTTGTTTGGCAAGCTTAACGCACTGCGCAAATCAAGCAAAGAAGCTCACAAGCAAGCTCAAAGTAACCTCGCAAATACGCAACTCACACTTATTGGCGATGTGGCGACTTATTATTTTACCTTGCTTGATAATGCCTTTTCCATCGCGCAAAGCAGAGATTTGCTAAAAAATCTCGAGGAGATAGAAGCTATTAGCAAGCAAGAGTATGAATCTGGGCTTATTGACATAAACACCTACAAAAGCGCGATGATAAATACCACCACGCAAAAAAATAGCATGGAGAGCGCGCTTTATACTTTTGAGCAAAACAAAAACGCGCTGCTTGTGCTCCTTGATATGAACGCGCAAGAGCTAGATTCTTATGTGGATTTTTCCCTGCCACGCGAAGTGAAAATCGCAGAGTTTGACATTGAGGCGCTTCCAAGCGAGGTGATTTTACAGCGCCCCGATGTGGAATCTAGCATTTACGCGCTGTACTCCCAACTCTACAAAGAGACAAACGCAAATGCCGCGAGGCTTCCTAGCATTTCGCTTAGCGGCTCAATCGGGGAATTACTCTATAGTAACACCACAGGGAATTCTCTTGTCTTTCAAATTGCAAATTCTATCACCACGCCTTTATTTAATCGCACAAGCTTAAAGCAAAACTACCTAATCCAGCAAGAGCTAAGTAAAGAGGCTTACTACACCTTGCAAAAGACGATAAACACCGCGCTTGGCGAGATGGAAAATGCGCTTTTTGATAAAACTTCTAAAGCAAGACAGGTGCAAAATCTCTCGCTCGCGCTTAACCTTAGCCAAGAAGCATGGCAGATTGATACCCAAAGGCAGGCAAATGGAATGATTGATAGAAGTGAGTTTTTGACTAATGAAAACACACATCTTTCAATGCGCACTCAATTCCACACTTCGCAAATCAATGAGGCGATTTCGATGGTGACGCTGTTTAAAGCTTTTGGCGGGGCGTTGTGGATTGTGGATTCTCAACTTCAAGATTCTGCAAACCAAGAAAAAATCGCACAAGGAACGCAAGAGAATCGCGAAGCAACGCTAGATTCACAAAATATAAAGGATTAAACAATGAATATTTATGATACGCTCAATCCCAAAAAAACGCATTTGCAAAAAAAGTGGCTTTTTGTTTTCCTCGCGCTTGTGCTTGTTATCGGCACGGTGGCGGTGTATTTTTGGAAGTTTCATACGCCTTCATTTTCATATGAGACGCTCCAGCCCACACGCGGGGACATAAAGGCGAGCATTTCGGCTTCTGGCTCACTTTCGCCCACAAATGAAGTGGAAATTGGTAGTGTGATTTCAGGCATCGTGCTAGAAGTGCTTGTTGAGGAAAATGATCGCGTGAAAAAGGGGCAGATTCTCGCGCGCATTAACCCAGAAAGTATCAATCAAGAGCTTGCGCGCTACAAAGCCCAGCTAAACTCCGCAAAAGCCCAGCTTAAGGCAAGCGAGCAAACTTTGGTGGACAAAAAGTGGAATTATGATCGCTTGCAGGATTTGTATGAAAAAACCGGGGGTAAATCGCCCTCTCTTTTAGAATTGCAAAACGCTAAGACTAATTACACTTCTGCCCGCTCTGATGTGGATATTAAAAAAGCCTCAATCGCAGAGATTGAGACAAGCATACAAACCGCAAGCATTAATCTTAAAAACTCGCAAATCATCTCGCCTATCGATGGTGTAGTGCTGACAAAAAGCGTGGAAGTGGGGCAAAGCGTGGCAGCGAGCTTCCAAGCGCCTGTACTTTTCAAAGTCGCTGAAAACTTAGAGGAAATGCTTCTAAAAGCCTATATTTCTGAAGCAGATATTGGCAAGGTTAAAGAAGGACAAGAAGTGCAATTTAGCGTGGATTCTTACCCGGATAGGACTTTTTTTGCAGAAGTGAATAAGGTAAATTTTGGCTCGGGCGATGGAAGCACGAGCAGTTCCTCAAGTAGCTCAAGTTCGAGCTCTAGTAGCTCTAGCACGATTGTAAGCTACATTGCGCGCATTGAAGTGGATAATAAATCCCTCCTTTTGCGCCCAGATATGAGTGCGACAGCAGACATCATCATCGCAAAGTCGCAAAATGCCTTGCTTGTGCCTAGCTCCGCGCTTTATTTTGATTTAAACAAAGCCATGCAAAAGCTCCAGCCAAAAGCGGGCAAAAGCGCGTCTTTAGGCACAATGTTTGGTCCGCCACCGCGCCCTAGAGCGCAATTTAGCGCAAAAGAAAATCAAAATGCGAGCAAAAGTGGGACGCTGTGGATTCTCAAAGATGGCGTTCCGGAATCCGTGCGCGTGGAAGTGGGAATTTCTGATGGGCAATATACGGAGATTATTAGCGGTATTGATGAGCGCGCGCAAGTCATCACTGCGCTAAAAAATGGCAAATAATGGGTAAGCAAAAATAATGGATAGTCAAATAAGTCAAGCTATAGGGCAGGATTTTATCGCGTTGCATAATGTTTGCAAGACTTATGGCAAAGGCGAAAGCGCATTTGAGGCGCTTAAAGGCGTGAGTTTGCGGATTGATAAAGGGGAATTTGTCGCGCTTATGGGACCTAGCGGAAGTGGCAAATCAAGCCTAGCAAATATCCTTGGCACGCTTGATGTAGGCACTAAGGGCGAGTATCTTTTTTGTGGGATAGATGTTTTTAAGCTTAGCCAAAATCAGCGCGCGCTTTTGCGTCGCAATTATATTGGTTTTATTTTTCAAGGATTTAACCTTCTTGCGCGCACAACGGCGCTTGAAAATGTCGAGTTGCCTTTAATGTATCGCGGGATGAAAAAGGCGCAAAGAGAAGCTTTAGCGCTTGAGGCGCTGGATCGCGTGGGATTGAAAGAATGGGCGAGCCACACAAGCTCAAAGCTTAGTGGCGGGCAGCAGCAGCGCGTGGCGATTGCGCGTGCGATTGCTTCAAAACCGCTTTTCTTGCTTGCGGATGAGCCAACGGGGAATCTTGACACAAAGCGCAGTGTGGAGATTATGGAGATTTTGCAAGAGCTCAACACCGAGCTTGGGATAACAATCCTCATGGTTACGCATGAGCCGGATATGGCGCAGTATGCTAGCAGGGAATTGCACTTCTTAGATGGCAGGCTTTTGAGCGATTCCGCTAACTTGTCCGCGCCACAAAATCCAACACCACAAGAATCTAACTTGCAAGAATCTTAACCCAACAAGGAAACCTATGATACTAAACGCTTTTTTACTTGCCTTGCGTCAGATTCGGCGCAACTTTTTGCGAGCGTTTCTTACGATGCTTGGCGTGATTATCGGCGTTGGCGCGGTGGTAGTGATGATAAATCTAGGCAAAGGCACCACGCAAATGATAAGCGATAGAATCTCCTCTTTAGGAAGTAATCTTTTGCTTGTTTTCCCCGCGCGCGCAATGAATCCCAGCGGTGCAAACCCGCGACGCAACTTTAGCCTTGAAGAAGTCAAAGAAGTGCGCCAAATGATGGGCGAATATAGCGTGGCAGTCGCGCCGATTTCGCAAACTTCTGTAATGTTGCAATACCTTGCCAAAAACACCACGACGACCGCGCAGGGCGTGGATTCTAACTTTTTTGATGTGACGCAGTGGGATACTGAAGAAGGCAGGCTTTTTGAAGCTTCTGAATATCGTGTGGGGAGCAATTCCTGTCTTATCGGCGCGAGCGTGCGTAAAAATCTCTTTGACAATGAAAATCCCTTAGGCAAAAAAATCCGCTTAAATAATATCGTCTGTGAATGCGTGGGCGTGCTGGAATCTAAGGGGCAAGGCGGTATGGGGAACGATCAAGATGATGTAATTTTGCTCCCTATGAAGGCTTTTACGCGTTCAGTTAGCCCGAGCAACTCGCTGTATTCTATAAATCGCTTTATGATACGCTTGCAAGAGGGGGTAGATTCCACACAGGCGGTAAATGCGCTCACACAAGTTTTACGCAAGGTGCGTAATGTCCGCAGCGGCGACAGGGACTCCTTTGAGATTATGGATACAAAGCAAATCGCTGAAACGCTCACTTCCACAACGCAAATGCTTACCGCGCTTTTGGGGCTTATAGCGGGCGTGAGCCTTATTGTAGGTGGCATTGGGATTATGAATATTATGCTAGTTTCAGTAACCGAGCGCACGCGTGAAATCGGCACACGCATGGCGATTGGGGCATTACAAAGCGAGGTTTTGGGTCAGTTTTTGATAGAATCTGTTACGCTTAGCTCGCTTGGCGGACTTTTAGGGATTCTCTGGGCATTTTTTGCCTCGTGGGGGCTAAGCGTGCAAATGGAGCTTCCATTTGTTTTTGATATGCCAACAGCGCTTATTGCGTTTTTGTTTTCCGCATTTATCGGAATCTTATTTGGCTATCTCCCCGCACGCCGAGCCTCAAAGTTAAATCCCATCGTCGCCTTGCGCCATGAGTGATTTACCCGCCACATACGGGGGGCAAAATCACCACTTTATCGCCGTCTTTAAATGTATATGCGGAATCTTTGATAATCGCATCATTGACCGCTACAGCACAGATTCCAAGCCATTTGGTGAGGTTTGGATTTTGCGAGAGTTTTTCTTTTAGCTCTTCCATGCTAGCCACTTCCAAATCTAGTGCGCTTTCAGTGCTTAAAGGTCCTAAAAATTCTACGCGTATCATTGCTCTTCCTTTCGTGTTTTGTCTTGTGTAGATAAATCGCGTTATGCGTGCGTATTTTACCTTTTTTTGCTTGCTTAAAGTTGCAAATTTTTCAGAATCTACCCCAAAATGTCCCTAAAAAGTAGGACTTTCACGCTCGCGCCTTTTGGTAAATCGCCGCCATTTTCTTCCAAAATAATAAACGCAGTATGCGCGCCTAGATTGTTAATCATCGAGCTTTGCAGGCTTTTTTTGGAAGCGCAACTTACCTGCAATGCGCCAGATTCTACTTTCACTTCACACGCGCGGAATTCCATTCTAGAATCTGTGCGTTTCAAGTCCTCCAAAAGCGTGGCGTTTAAAATAAGCTCTGGTGCGCTTGTCTCGCAAAGACGCGCCAAAATCACGCGTGCAAAAAGCAAAAATGTCGCCGCGCAAGAGTTCGGATAGCCGGGCAAACCAAAAATATGTGTTTGCTTTTGCGCGTTGTGATAGATTCCATACGCGACGGGCTTTCCGGGCTTTAGGCGCACACCTTTAAACACTATCTTGCATTCTTGTTTCATAATCTCTTTTGTAAAGTCAAAATCCCCAACACTCATACCACCGGTTGTTACAAGCACATCACACTGCTCTAGCGCGCTTTTATAAAATGCCCTAATCGCCTCCTTATCATCGCCCACTTTTGGGAATAGCACGCTTGTATGTCCCAGCGTCTCCACGAGCGCGCCCAAGAGATGATTATTCACGCTACGCAGGGCGTTTGTGCGATCGCTCTCCTCGCCCACTTCGATAATCTCATCGCCAATGCTCAAAATCCCAACGCGCGCGCGTGCAAACACTTCGATAAAAACCTCGTTATTATCCGCGAGGATTCCGATTTCAAAAGGGCTTATGCGCGTTCCTTTGGGGATTAGAATCTCATCTTTTTTATAGTTATCGCCTACTTGACGCACCCACTGCGCGCGTTTTAGTATCTGCCCTGCGTCTTTTAGCCTAATGTAGCGCGCGTTATCTTTTTCAAACTCCTCGATATCCTCCACCAAAAGCAATGTATCAGAATCTAGCGGCATACGCGAGCCGGTATAAGTGCGGATAGCACTTGTGGATTCCAAAGTGTAGAGTTCCTCGCTCCCTGCTTGATTACGCGCTTGAATCTTAAGCCCATCGCTCTGCCCTGCGCTTTCTCCCTTTTCTTGCGCTTGTTGTTGCGCCTTTTGCAACGCTAAAACATCATCAAAACGCACCGCAAAGCCGTCCATCGCAGAAGTTGGCACAGGTGGGACATTGTGCTTTGCCCTAATATCGCGTGCTAAAATGCGCCCTAAAGATTGATTAAACACGATTTTTTCTGTAGGCAATGCTTTTACCTCAATAGTGTTTAAAATCTCCAAAGCCTCGCTGTAGCTTATCATCTGTCTTGTTTGAGAGTCTATCATTTTTCGCACCTTTCGCACTTTTGCCTAGCACTAAATGCGCCTAGCACGCGCTAAATTTTAAAGCAAATGCCCCATTTTATCTTTTTTAATTTGCAAATACTCTTTATTATGCTGATTACAGCCCACGATTATGCTTGTCCTACTCACTTTGGCGTATTTTTGTATGGATTCTATCTTTAGCGGATTGTTTGTCAGCAAATTAATCTCCTCAATCCCAAAATGCCTAAAAATCGCGCCCACAATCTCATAATCGCGCAAATCACTTGGGAATCCAAGCTCGATATTTGCCTCCACGGTATCAAGCCCTTTATCTTGCAAAGCATACGCATTGACTTTGTTAAAAAGCCCTATGCCCCTACCCTCCTGCCTTAGATAGATGAGCATACCGCCAGATTCTGATTTTGCAATTTCTTTCATCGCGTATTCTAGCTCGTTGCCACAATCGCATTTCAAAGAGCCAAAAACATCGCCCGTTAGGCATTCTGAATGCAACCTAACAAGCGGAATCTTGCCTAGAGTTTTCGTCCAAACGACCAAATGTTCCCTAGGACAGCCACCTTCTACAAATTCCTTAAAACTTTGAATATAAAAATTCCCGTATTTCGTAGGCAAATGCGCCTGCGCTGAAATTTCAAACTTCATTTATAAATCTCCTAAAATTACCAATGATGATAAAAGCTCAACATTACGCCACTCCCGCCAGAGCGACTAAATGTAGGCGCGAGGTTTGCGTAAGTATTGCTTTTTGTGATACCAAAATGTTTATCAAGCTTTGTTAGCTCAATGAGCGCGCCCACAGGATCAAGCACAATAAGCGCAAATTCCCCAACTGAGCGCGAGCCAAAAAGCTCTCGATTGTTGGATTCTATTGTTTTGCTTGCTTGATAAAACGCCTCGCCCAAAAGCGAACCAAATGCAGGCGTGACGACTAAATCCTGCCAGCTTGGCGTTTCTGCGAAAGCCTCGATACCATATTCCCAAAAAATCGCACTTGCAGCGAAAGAAAAAAGTGTAGATTCAAACCAGCCAAAGCCCGCCTTGCGCGGCTGCATATAATACACCGCGCCCCAATAAGGGTGCGTTATCCAATTAAGCACCCAATCATCTCTATCCGCCACAGGCGAACGCGAGACTTTGCGCGCCCAATTTGAGCCAAGATTGACAATCTCATTTTTTTGCCAATTTGTGACATTCTCTGGAAGCATATAAAGCACCAGCGCGCCTCCAACGCTCCCAGCCAAAACAACTCCGCTACTTAAAAGCACATAATCAAAATTTGGCTTAGATTCTGCAATTTTAAGCTTTGAGTAGTCCAGCTCCCCTGCCTGCTTTGCTTGCAACACGCACACACATGTACAAAAAAATAAAATTTTTACAAACAATTTAGGCAAAACACTTCTCCAAAAACACTTTATTTAAGCAAGGGCGCGCATTTTACAATACTTTGCTTAACCAAATTTAACCAAATGTTTAGGGAGTGCTTTTCAAAGCTTCTTTTTGGTAAAATGCTCGCGCTAAAATACCATTATTCAAACACAAACCAAATAAACTAAGGAAACAGATATGAAAAAATTTAGAGATTCCAAAACAGCGTCGCAGAATCCTTCACAACCCCATCAGCAAGACAGGGCAATGCATGCGCGCGAAGCGGAGCCAAGCAGAATTCACTTCCGCGAAGGCGATACATTCAATGGAATAAGGTTTAGTGCCTTTGATTTGCGCTGGGCGCTTTCGCTCTTTGGCACAGCTGTAGGCGCTGGCATCCTTATGTTACCCATTCGCGCAGGCACTGGGGGCTTTTATCCTGTCGTTGTGATGACGCTTTTGATATTCCCCATGGTGTGGCTTTCTCACCGCGGGTTGTCATTTTTTGTCCTCAAAGCAAGTGGGAATGACAAGGACATTACGCACGCGGTGGAGGAATATTGGGGACATAAGGCGGGCTTTTTCATTACACTACTCTACTTTTTTGCGATTTATCCTATTTGCTTAGTGTATGGCGTTGGGATTACCAACACTTTTGGGAGCTTTTTTGTCAATCAATTAGGGCTTGAGGGCTTTTTTGAAGTGCTGAAAAACTCACAAGGCGAGGAAGTGCGCCAACTTTTGCCAATAGTGCGTGCATTTTTAGCCTTTGTGCTAGTGAGCGCGCTTATGGCTGTTATGCTGCTCAAAGAAGAAACGATTACAAAAATTTGCACGATTCTTGTGTATCCGCTGTGTTTTGTGCTTTTTGCTTTTTCGATTTATCTCATTCCTTATTGGAATTTTGAAAGTTTAAAGCAAGTCCCGCCGCTAAGCGAGTTTATTAGCGTTGTGTGGCTGACTTTGCCTGTGCTTGTTTTTTCATTTAACCACTCGCCGGCAATTTCGACTTTCACGCTAAGTCTCAAGCGCAAATATAAAAGCCACGCGGAATTTAAGAGCAATCAGATTCTGTTTAATACTTCCCTTATGTTGCTGGTGTTTGTGATGTTTTTTGTGTTTTCGTGTATTTTATGCCTAGATTCTCAAGATTTCGCGCTTGCGCGGGAAGCAAATCTGCCTATACTTTCTTATTTTGCAAATAAGTTTCAAATCAATGCGCCTTTGGTGGGCTATGGCGCGCCTTTGGTTGCGTTTTTGGCGATTACTTCGTCATTTTTCGGGCATTATTTTGGCGCGAGCGAGGGGCTCAATGGCATCGTGCGTAAGAGCTTTAAGCTAAGAGGCAAGGAAGCGCCAAGCACAAAGGCTACGCATATTTTTACGACGATTTTTATGTATAGCACGCTTATCATCGTCGCGTATGTGAATCCAAGCATTTTGGACTTCATAGAGAGTTTGGGTGGTCCGATTATTGCGACGATCCTTTTTATCATGCCGCTTGTTGGATTCTATAGTGTGAATGCGCTCAAACGCTACCGCAATGCGTGGGTGGATGTGTTTTTACTTATCACGGGCTTGCTGACGATCTTTAGCGTGGTGTATAAAATGACGCTTTAAAGGGCTTATTTTAAGCTAAAAGCCAAAAATCTTAAGCTAGAATGTCGGCTCATTTTTGCGTGCTTATTTTTTGGCTTATGGGCGCGAAATTACAATATTTGGGGGAATTTTTGAGAATCTTACATCTTTGCACTTCGGATTCTGCAAAAGCTTTGTTGTCTAATTTACGGAGGATTTATGGGATATAAGAATCTCGCCACCACAGCGCACAGCGCTCCCAAAGTCCTCTACTCGCATGATATTTTCTCCACGCAGTTTGTCGGTGGAATCTCGCGCTACATTTATGAGCTATATATCCGCAATGAAAATGCAAAAATTGCCACTTTGTATTCTGAAAACCTCTATCTTGGCAAAAATAAAAAACGAAAAGATTTTAGAGGCAAAGGACGGCTTGTCTCTTATATAAATGAGCTAGCAGAAAAGCTTGCTTTAGCGCGAGAAAAATTTGATATTTATCATCTAAGCTATTATAAAAACTTACGCAAACCAAAAGATTCGCTTCTAGTGATTAGCGTCTATGATATGATACATGAGCTCTACGCAGATAGCTATTTTGCAAAAGATACAAAGACTTCAAAGCTAAAAAGGCTCAATTGCCAGCAAGCCGATGGAATTATCGCTATTTCAGAACAAACCAAACAAGATTTAATCCAGCTTTTTGGAATCGCAAAAGAAAAAATTCAAGTCATCTACCTAGGGCATAGCCTTAGAGAATCTCACAGCACCATCTCTTTGCCGGATTCTTATGTGCTTTTTGTGGGTGGCAGAAGTGGCTATAAAAACTTTGAAAATTTCGTATATGCGTTTGATATTCTGCATAAAAAATACCCACATTTGCAGGCACTTTGCGTGGGTGCGCCATTTAATGCTGCAGAATCCCAACTTCTTGCGGAGCTTAATTTAGACAAAAATTTTACAAGCATTCAAGCCAAAGAAAATGACCTTTACACAATTTATAATAAAGCTCTATGTTTTGTATTCCCCTCATTTTACGAAGGATTTGGGATACCGATACTCGAGGCATTTTTTGCAAAATGTGCAAGTGCTTTAAGCGATATCGCTGTTTTTAGGGAAATTGCAGATTCTAGCGCGCTCTACTTTGACCCACACAATCCAGAATCTATCGCAAGCACTATCGAAACCCTGCTAAATAACAAAGACTTAAAGCGCACGCTAATCGCTAATGCCACAAAACGCCTCGAGCTTTTTAGCTGGGATAAAACCTATCAACAAACGATAGATTTTTACAATAGCTTGCTTAAGGGCAAAAACACCTTAGCAACTACAGAAAAAACCGTGCCAAAAGAAACTTGCGCCAAAACCCAGATTATCGCGCCTCAAGTTTCACCAAATATCGCCCTAATCCTCGGTGCAGGCGGGCAAGATGGCTATTTTCTTATGCACTTGCTTTTAGAAAAAGGCTATGAAGTGCATATCATGGTGCGACATTTGCCAAATTTCAAAGATATAAAATTCGTGCATTATGATGATTTGTATTACGCAGATTCTGGTGGCTGCGTGGTTTATCATTATGGAGATATCACAGATTCTAGCTCTATTGTCTCAATCTTTCAAAAGATTAAACCTAGTGAAATTTATAATCTCGCTGGAATCTCTAATGTCAAAAAATCATTTTCCATGCCACAAAACACCGCAGATTCTATCGCGCTTGGCACGCTTAGAGTGCTAGAGACGATGCGGAGCATGGGGATACAAAGTAGATTCTACAATGCTTGCAGTTCTGAAATCTTTGGAAACGCGCATGGCGTGCAAAATGAAAAAACGCCTTTTGACCCAAAATCCCCTTATGCTATCGCCAAACTTTATGCATTTTATATGGTGCGACATTATCGAGAGGCTTATGGGATTTTCGCTGTCAATGGGATTTTGTTTAACCACGAATCGCATTTGCGCGGTGATGAGTTTGTGAGTAAAAAGATTATCAAAGCAGCTGTGAGAATCGCGCATAATCTACAAGACAAACTCTATCTTGGGAATCTAGATTCTAAAAGAGACTTTGGCTATGCCAAAGATTATGTGCAGTGTATGTACCTCATGCTGACACACACCACGCCAAAAGACTTTGTCATCGCTACAGGCGAGCAGCATAGCATTAGAGAGCTTTGCGAGGTGGCTTTTAGGCTTGTGGGTATTACGCTTGAGTGGCAAGGCGGTGGAATAGATGAAAAAGGCATAGATTCTAAATCAAAAAAAGTGCTTGTAGAAGTAAATCCAAACTACTTCCGCCCGCTTGATGTGAAAAGCAGTATTGGGGATTCTACCCTCGCGCAAAAAGAGCTCGGCTGGAATCCGAAAAATACAAGTTTTGAGAAGCTTATTGAGATTATGGTGCTAGCGGAGGAGAAAGAAATTCTTAAATCTCCTATTTTAGCCACTGAGGGGGGGGGGCAATATAATGTAATTCTTTATTTTGGCTCTTATTGCGCTAATGATTTTTCACATTCCACACTTCCTTTAAAATCTCAAACTACCCATTCTATTTTTAACCTTAAAAAACAAGAAATCACCAACTTTTCACATATTTTTGCGCAAGATTTTTCATACTATTCACGCTCATATTCCCACACACTAGGTGGATACATGGATAAATCCCGTGCCGCTTAGAATCCTATGTGGAACAATATGTGAAAAGAAAGATTTAGAAAATCTTTTCACCTCTTTGCGGGCAAATCACGCACAAGATTTCATAATTTTCGCTCCAAAAAATCTTTTAAACACAATCACGCAGCCCCAGCCTAGCCATATAATTTTGCAAGATTCTGCGCAGGCGCATTTAGAAAATATTGATTTCCTCTACTTGCCAGATAGCGCGCAGGTGGAATCCGCCCTAAAAGCGCAAACCCCCTACTTTAGCAACCCTAAAATGCCAAATCCTATAAAGCAGATTCTCAAAGCGATTAAAAATCTTTGTGAAAATATGCTAGATTCTATCGCGCTTTGCTCGGCTAAGATTTTCACTAGACTTTCATATGCAATGTCTAAAAAGCCCAAAAATCAAAGGCGCAAGCTTGCTATTATCCGCACTGACGCGATTGGGGATTATTTGCTGTTTCGTAATTTTTTGCCTTGCTTTTATGAGCATTTTGGCAAAATCACACTTATTGGGAATGCCGCTTACAGCGACCTTGCGCTAAATTTTGATAGGCAATATTTGGAGGAATTTATCCCGCTTCATATGAGGCGCTTTTCACGCAACCCGCTCTATCGCTTTAAAAGCGTCTATAAAATCGCGTGCCTAGAGTTTGAAACTGCAATTAATCCGATTTTTAGCCGTGACAAGGCAAGCGAAAAGATTGCTAAAATTATACGCGCACGCCAAAAATACGCCCCAAAAGGCGATTTAAATAACCTTAATGCAAGGGATTATGCGCGTTTTGCTAAAAACTACACTTTGCTTACGCCATGCAAAGAAGGCGTTATGTTTGAGTTTGAGCGCAACGCTGAGTTTGCAAGCGCGCTTTTAGGCAAAACTATTTTCCCACCACTCACGCTAGAGCTTGGAGATTGTGCGTTGCAGGAGTTTGAGCGCTTCAATCTTCCAAAGCCTTATGTGGTGCTTTTCATTGGGGCAAGCACTTCTTGGCGCAAATGGGATATAAAAAATTTCTACAAAGTCGGCTTGTGGCATTTGTCAAAGGGCTTTCATGTGGTGATTTGCGGAGGGAGAGAAGATTCTCAAAATGGTGAGAATCTCGCAACTATGCTAAATACACAAAGCAACCTTACAAAGCAAACTAAAGGCTTTCACGCCTTTAATCTCTGCGGAAAAACAACTCTTTGCGCGCTAGCGCGAGTCGTGTATAACGGCAATCATCTAGTGAGCAACGAGACTTCATGCGCGCATCTTGCCGCAACGCTTAGACACGACATAAGTATTTATGTCGTGTCTAACGGCAATCATCTCTATAGATTTACCCCCTACCCTTGCAGGGTAAGGGGTAAATACTATGGAATCTATCACCCAATTATCGACAAAAATCTATGCGCGTATGCGTTTCTCTCAAACTATATGCAAAATCCAAGCCGCCTTGATATCAACCAAATCACACCACAAAGAGTGATTGAAGTTATTGAAAATACGCTAGATTCTTAAAACAACCACCCGAGGTGCATTTTGATGCCAAGATTCTGCCATATGGTGCTACTTGTAGCGCTTGCTTCAAGCCCAAGATTGATATGCTCGCTCACTTGCGCCATTCCGCCAATCTTCGCCCCATAGCGCGTTACAGAATCTAACCCCACCAAAATATCAGCCTGCCCCGCCTGCGCGTTTTTGAAATTTAGAGAATCCAGCTTGTTTAAAGGCTGTTCCACAAGCACGCTCGCCACAATGCTTCCCTTATAAAACCGCGCACGCACTTCAACCCCGCCCAGCGCCTCATAATGCGCGCCTTTAAAATCCTCGCTATAAAAGCCCAGCACGCTTTCCATTCCACCTTGAGCATACATACCGCCACCCACGCCCACAAATGGCTTAAATGACAAGCCATCACCAAAGCGATAGCCGATACTTCCCTCAAGCCCTACATGCGAGATATTTGCCTTGTTTTGCGTGCTTGTGAGCGCGTCTTTAAATTCCTGCTTGTTTTGAATACTGCCAAACGCGCCATTTGCGCTTAGATCGATCTCAAAATCTCCCAAAAGCACGCGCCCAGCGATTTTCATGCGCCATATATCGCTTTTTGCCCTTGTGGTGTAGTATCCGAGCTCTTGCGTGCTTTGCGCTTGTATGTAGCCTACTTGCAGTTGCAAGATTCCATATTTGAAGGCTTCGTTGAGCAAAAATCCCCCGCCATAAAATGAGCCTTTGCCAAACTCGCTATCTTGTAAATACGCGCCTTGAGCTTGAATGCTAAAATCGCTATACTCGCTCATCACCGCTCTATCCTGCCGCAGGGAATCCAAAAGCGCAATCGCGCTAAATCCAACCGCGTGCATTTGTGTGTATGCCTCGCTTATGGCGCTTGTGAGCACGGCTTTGCTGTAGGTGTTGTAGATGTTGGGGATTTTTGCCTCAAGCCCGCTTAGCACGCTCTTGTCTTGAGAATCTAAGCTTTGCCTAAAATCATCTATCTTGTCTTGTTGCGGTGCGATGATAAGCGTGCCGGTATTTGCATCAAAAGTAGAATCTGAAAAGTCGCTATTTTGCTTTAGCACGAAGTTTGTGTCCCCGCTAATCGCACCTGTTATAAGCGTGAAGCTCCCATCTTTGGCGCCTGTGGTATCCACTATCACACTGCCATTGTTGGTGAGATCCCCTATGAGTTGCCCCATATTCCCGCTAGAATCCGCGCCAAAGTTTAGCGTGCCACCCGCTTGATTCTGGAGCGTTGGCGTTTCTAGCGCGCCACCATTTATGACAATTTGTGCGCCATCTTTGTTTTCTACACCACCTTGGGCGTCTAGCGTGCCGCCATTTACTATGATTTGTGAGCTTATATTGTTGGTATTGGCATTATTTTCGCTAGTTATTTTACCAGTGATAATCATGCTTCCACTATTGTTGATTATCGTACCAGCGCCGCAATTACTACTATTACAGATCGTAGAGTATGTAATCCCGCCATTATTTACATTTCCGAGAATGCTAATTTTTCCACCATTATTTATTATCGAAGCAGTGGATGATCTATAAGAGCCCATACCTGTATCCTCTAACCCTGCTAGCAGCAAAGTTCCACTGCCACCATTGATATCTATACTTAGATTACTTCCACTATTTACCACGATATCACTATAAAAAGATGCTCCATTTATCTGAAGTATCATAGCTGATGCATTGGATAAATTTATTTTTGCATAGCTTACAAAAGACCTTGAAATATAAGTAAACTGGCTATTATTTAAATCAATTAGTGAGTTTGAGTAGGCGGTAAATGTGCTTGCATTGGCATTTTTGCCAACAAAAGAAAAAGATGAATTATTGAGCCTCCAAGTAGAATTGCTATCCATAATAACACCATCAAAACCATCCACAACAAGCCCGGTATTTGGATTTAGAGTCATGCTGTTGATATAAAACACAACAGTGCTATTTTGCGGAGGGGTGCTGGGAGTTGGCGCAACAAGCGATATGGTAAGTGCTGCCCTCGTACTACCAGAATTTGACAATGTAAAGGAGCTAAGACGCCTGTCTTCTGGATTAAAAGTGCATTGCAGCCAAGTACAATCTGCATGGGCATTTTGCGTCTCACTTACCCCATTTAGCGTATAAGAAGTAGGCAAAGAAACATTGAAATCCGCATACAGCCCACTACCACACGCCAAAATATATGCAAACACCTTTTGCAGAGAGTAAATAAATTTTATCTTTTGCATAGCAGAAATCATAGCACAGACTTTGCCACTTTTACGCTAATAGGGGGAAAATCTAGCGCAACAATTAAGAAATATACCAAAAAAGATAAAAATTAGATTCTTTACGCCCCTTTGCTTTCCTCTTCCCACATTTTTTTGTAGAAGCCGTTTTGTTTTAGCAGTTCCTCGTGTGTGCCGCATTCTTTGATTTCGCCATTATCTAAAAGCACGATTTTATCACAGCTTATGATGGATTTGAGCTTATGCGCGATGATGATGACGCTTTTATCACGCGCTAGCTCGTTGATAGCCTGTTGCATGGCAAATTCATTATACACATCAAGGCTAGAGGTGATTTCATCAAGCAGCACGATTGGGGAATCTTTAATAATACAACGCGCGATGGAGATTCTCTGCTTTTCGCCTCCACTTAGGCTTGAGCCACCTTCACCCACCGGCGTTTTTTCACCTTCTGGCAATGCCTCCACAAACTCCAGCGCACTTGCCTTTTTTAACGCGTTTAGAATCTCGCCTTTATCGGCATTTTCCCTGCCAAAGGCAACATTAGATTCCACACTATTTGCGAAAAGATACACATCTTGAAACACCATAGAAAATTTTTTCATCAGTGCTTCAGGCTCAAGGCTCGCTATATTTTTATAGCCATTTTTCGCATCACCTATTTCTATGACGCCACGATCCATATCATAAAAGCGCGCGATGAGCTTTACTAGCGTGCTTTTCCCGCTGCCACTTTTGCCAACAATCGCCACACTACTACGCTCTGGGATTGCAAGAGAGATATTTTTTAGCACAGGCGCGTCTTTTTCATAGCCAAAGCTTATATTTTTTAGCACTATTTCATTTCCTTTTGGGATCTGCGTATCACTCCCGCTCATTTGCGGTTCCCCCAAAAGCTCGCGGATATTTTTCTCACTGCGCGAGAAATACTGCAACTCAAAAAAGTTAATACTAAAAGTCAGCAATGGCACAAACGCCTTTGAACCAATCAAAATAAATCCCAAATATTCAATCACGCTCAAATCCCCATTGAGCAAAAATTCACGCCCAACAAGCACCATAATGCCCACTCCTGCGCCCATACAGGATAAAACCGCCAGCGCAAAAGGCATAAGCCCCACTTCTATGCGTATGCTTTCTTTCCGTAAGTTTTCAAACGCCTTCTCCAAGCGCGCAAACTTTTCCCCCGCCATATTATGCGCCTTTATCGTTGCGATGCCATCGATATATTCATTCAAATGATTTGACGCATTTAAAATCGCGCTTAGATGCTTATCGCTCAAATATTTCGCAAGCTTTCTCACGCAAACAAGTATGATAAACGCCAAAGGCACGCAAAGAAAGAAGCTTAGCGCCATTTGCCAATGATAACAAACAAGCGCGATAAACACCACAAAACTCACCACCAACGCGCCAAACATTTGCGGAAGCAAGTGGCTATTAGCGGTTTCTAAATTTGAAAAATCTTTCATCAAGCTATGCGAAAGGCGCGCGGGATTGCTACGTTCCAAAAAGCCCAAAGGCAGGCGCCTAATGTGCTCGGCAAGATTGAGTCTCCCGCTGGCGCTTTGCTCATACGCGCTTACATAGTTATTTTTATACGCAGGGATTGCGACAAGAAAGCTTATCGCCATATATACAAATCCAATCGCGCAAATCACCCACAGCTCAAAAATGCTAGGCGCACTCCCGCCCAAATATGGCGCCAAAAACTTCGCACAAAACACAAATACAATAAAAATCCCCGCAAAATTTACCATCTCGCTGACACTACTCCAAAAAAGCGATTTGTAAAAATGCCTCACATTCCCTAGCGTGATTTCTTGCAACATTTGCCACATATTCTCTCCTTTTTAATTGTGAATCTGCCATTTTGCAGTGTCTTTATAGAGCTCATAAAACGCCTTGTATTCTTTGCTAGATTCCATAAGCTTTGCATGCGTGCCAAAGGCGAGAATCCGCCCTTTGTCTAAAAGTAGAATGTTATCTGCGTTGATGATTGAATTTAGCTTATGGCTTACCAAAATCGTGGTTTTGTGTGCTTTGAGCGATTCTAAGGCACGCGTGATTTTGCGCTCATTTTCCACATCAAGGCTAGAGGTGATTTCGTCAAGTAGCAAAATGGGGGAATTTTTAACAAAAGCGCGCGCTATGTTTATGCGTTGCGCCTCGCCTCCGCTTAAATCCATGCTCTGTCCGATGATAGAATCTAAGCTAAATTTTTGCAAAATCTCTTCGCATTGCGCGAGTTTTAGCGCTTGCAAAATCTCTTCTTCGCTCGCTTCAAAGCTCCCAGCGCGCACATTTTCTTTGAGAGAATCTCGAAATAAAAAGCTCTCTTGAAACACCATACTAAGGCAATCCATAAGGCTTTTTTCGCTCATCTCCCTAATATCCACGCCACCAATAAGAATACTCCCGCTCTCCACATCATAAAAGCGCGCGATGAGCGATAAAATAGTGCTTTTCCCACTTCCGCTACGCCCGATAATTGCAAGGCTTTGTCCAGATTCTACGCGGAAGCTGATATTATGAAGCGCGCCAGAATCTGCTGTGGATTCCGCACTAGATTCTTTAGAATCTGCAGAATCTACGCTAGATTCCACATTCCCGCGCCTTTTATAGCCAAAACTCACATTTTTAAACTCGATACTAAAGTCTTTTGGCATTTTTGGATTCTCACTTTGAGCCAAAGGTTGAGTGCTAAAAATCTTATCTATGCGCTCCACGCCTTCATTTATCTGCATTAAAGAGCGCGAAAGATTTGAGATTTTTAGCAATGGCGCAATAAGCGCGGTGCTAAAGATAATCACGCAAAACAAAGTCAAATCAAACACAATATCTTGCGGATCTTGCGCGATAATCGCCACACCCACAGGCAACACAAACAGCACAAAACTATTAATAAACACCAAAAATACATTATAAGAAGGCATACATCTTTTCGCAAAACCAAGCGTGTAGTCGCGGTAGTCGCGCACATTGTGGCTAAAGGCTTGAAAGCTAAAAATACTTTTGCTAAACATTTTCACAATCGGCATCGCACGCACAAACTCAATGCTAGAGGCATTTATACGCTCTAATGAATCAAAAAAACGCTTTATCTCCTTTTTCGCGCCATCTTTCCCATACACGCTAAACTGCACGCCCATCGCCACCACATACACGCCCACACACACCAGCGCCAAACGCCAATCAATCACAAAAAACAAAATAAATATAGCCACCGCGCCAACCACTGCTTGAATGAATTCTGGAATCTTATGCGCGATGAAATTTTCTATCAACTCGACATTTTCTTGCAAAGTCTTGTGAATCTCGCCTTTGCTCGTGGAGGTGAAAAATCCAAGTGGTAAAAGCGCTAAATGCCTACTAAGGGCTAGTCGGAGATTGTAGAGGATTCTATACGCGGCAAAGTGGCTAAGGGTGAAAGCCGCGCCATTTAAAAGCATGCTTGCCACCACACCACCAAGCGCGCAAAGCCCAAGAGTGAGGATATAGCCCCTATCCACGCCTTCTAGATTCTCAGCATAGGTGATAAACTCACACACTATCAAATAACTTGCAAAATATGGCGCGAGTGCCACAAGGCTAGCAAGTGCGGAAAAAATCGAGGAAAAAATAATCGTGCCCCTCTTAGCCGCGCTTAGCTCAAAAAGGCGCGGCAAGCCTTTTTTGTGCGGAGGTTTAGTTGTTTTTACATTGCTTGACATGCGAATTCCTTTTAAGATTTTAAAATAACGCACGCATAATAGTGGAATGCAAAAATTATTTCTACCTCAAAATGCTAAAGTGCTTCAAAATGGTAAAATTTTGAAAAAATGCTGACAGGTTTTGGTAATTTCAATATTTAAATTTCCCTAAAATCATTTCTAAAACTTGACTTTTGATTCTGAAACTATTATAATCACGCTTTTTTTACTAAAGATTGGGGTATCGCCAAGCGGTAAGGCACCTGGTTTTGGTCCAGGCATTCAGAGGTTCGAATCCTTTTACCCCAGCCATTTTCAAGGCTTTTCAAACTCTCCAAAATTAAGTATCCTTAATTTTTCTTTTCAAATAACGCGGGGTAGAGCAGTCCGGTAGCTCGTTGGGCTCATAACCCAAAGGTCGGCGGTTCAAATCCGTCCCCCGCAACCAAATTTCATCAAAAACAGCAACTTTATAAAGCAACGACTAAAATTAGTAATAAATTTTCCCCCTTAAATCTTTGCATTGAAAAAGGATTTTGCTATAATGCGCGCCTTAAAAACCAAATAAATCCCTTAAGGAGCGAATATGGCTATCGGTATGAGTGAATTAAAAAAAGGCTTAAAAATAGAAATTGACAAGATTCCTTATAGAATCGTAGAGTATCAACATGTCAAACCCGGCAAGGGAGCGGCGTTTGTGCGTGCTAAAATCAAATCATTTTTAGATGGCAAGGTGATTGAGAAAACTTTCCACGCGGGCGATAAGTGCGATGAGCCAAACTTGCAAGAAAAAACAATGCAATACCTCTACCATGATGGCGAAACCTATCAATTTATGGATAATGAAACTTATGAGCAAGTCGCGCTTAGCGAGGCGCAGGTGGGCGATGCTGGGAAGTGGATCATCGATGGCGTGAGCGTGCAGGTGCTTTTCCACAATGACAAGGCGATCTCTGTCGATGCGCCACAAGTTGTCGAGCTAAAAATCATCGAAACCGCGCCAAACTTCAAAGGTGACACTTCATCAGCTGGTAAAAAGCCCGCTACGCTTGAAACAGGCGCAGTGGTGCAAATCCCTTTCCATGTATTAGAAGGCGAGACAATCCGCGTTAATACCGAAAGTGGGGAATATTTAGAAAAAGTGAAATAATCGCGCGCTGGGATTCCCGCATGGATTCCCACAAAAGAAGGATTTTGCAACAAATGACAACAACACGAAGGAAATTTTTTAGTGCATTTTGTTTATTTTGCCTGCAAGGCATGGCGCAAAATGCCCTTGCCCAGACAACCAGCACAATAACCTACACAACAACTCACACAACAAAAACCGACACATACACTTTTTATTACAAAATAAATTCCACTAAGAAAATTCTTTATAAATCCGACACAGGCGACTATATAGAATCATCAAATATGGAGCTGCCAAATATGGAGCCAGCAGATATAAAAAAGAGCCTTTATAATGCGATAAGCAAATTCCTACAAACCGCCACAAATAAACCAACACAACCTTAAGGAGAGAAAATGAGCCAGCACAATTTTGATAAAAACACAGAGCAAAGCACAAGCGCAAATCCGCTAGAATCTAGCCCTCTAGAATCTAAAAACATAAACTCCTTAGAATCTAAGCATATCGGGCTTTATGAACCACGTTTTGAGCATGATTCTTGCGGGATTGGCGCGGTGGTGAATATCAAGGGGATAAAATCTTACAAAGTCATCGATGATGCGCTAAAGATTCTCATGCAGCTAGAGCATCGCGGTGGTGCAGGTGCAGAGGAGAATAGCGGCGATGGTGCTGGGATTTTGATACAGATTCCACATGAATTTTTTGCCACGCAGGAGCTGGGATTTACCTTGCCAAAAGAGGGTGATTATGCGGTGGCGCAGATTTTTCTCTCATCAAATTACGAGGCAAAAGAAGAAGGCAAGAGGATTTTCCTAGAGGTTTTGCAAGAGCAGAATCTGCAATTTCTCGGATTTCGCGCAGTGCCTTACAACCCAAGCGATATCGGGCAAAGCGCGCGCAATGCGATGCCTTACTTTTTACAAGCCTTTGTCGCGCGTCCAAAGGATAGCGCGCGTGGCTTAGAGTTTGAGCGCAAGCTTTATCTCGCAAGGCGCACGATAGAAAAGCGCGCGCTCAATGTGCCGAAGTTTTATATCTGCTCGTTTTCCTCACGCACGATTGTATATAAGGGAATGTTGCTTTCAACGCAACTTAGCGATTTTTACCTAGATTTTAAAGATGTGAATCTTAAAAGTGCCATTGCACTGGTGCATTCTAGATTCTCAACCAACACTTTCCCTAGCTGGGAGCGCGCACACCCAAATCGCTACATGGCGCATAATGGCGAGATAAACACCATCAAAGGCAATGTCGATGGAATCACCGCAAGACAAGGGCTTTGCAAGAGTGAATATTTCGATGATTTGAGCGCGGTTTTCCCTATCATTGCAAAGCCGAGTTCAGATTCTGCGATGTTTGATAATACGCTGGAGTTTTTGAGCCTCAATGGACGAAGCCTTGAAGAAGCCTTTATGATGATGATCCCAGAACCATGGAGCAAAAATGAAAATATCGATCCCAAAAAGCGCGCCTTTTATGAATACCACTCTACCCTTATGGAGCCGTGGGACGGACCTGCGGCGATTATTTTTACTGATGGCGTGATGATGGGCGCGAGCCTTGATAGGAATGGATTCCGCCCTTCGCGCTACTATATTACTAAGGATAATTTTTTGATCCTTGCTAGCGAAACAGGCGCACTAAAGCTTGATGAAAGCAATATCCTAGCCAAAAAGCGCTTGGAGCCGGGCAAAATCCTGCTTGTGGATACCGCGCGCGGGCGACTTGTCTCTGATGAGGAGCTAAAAAGTCAATACGCCAACGCAAAGCCCTACAGCAAATGGCTAGAAAATCTTATCAAACTAGAAAAGCTAGAATCTAAGGGCTTTAAAGAGGAATTTTTGGATTCTGAAAGTTTATTACGCTTGCAAAAAGCCTTTGGCTGGAGCTATGATGAGGTGTCTCAAAGTGTGCTGCCAATGGCGCAAAATGGCAAGGAAAGTCTCGCTGCCATGGGGATAGATACGCCTTTAGCAATATTAGATCCAAAACCGCAAAATCTTTTTAATTACTTCAAGCAACTTTTCGCGCAAGTCACCAACCCGCCACTTGATGCCATACGCGAGGAAATCGTCACAAGCCAGAGAATCTACCTCGGACGCGAGGGTAATCTATTGCAACCAAATGAGAGCAACTGCAAGCGCGTGAAACTCGCCCAGCCAATCATCAGCAACGAGGAACTTTATAAGATTGAAAATCTCAAAGGCTTCAAAGTCGCGCGATTAAATCTTACATTTTCACACAAAAAGCAAAGTTTAGAATCCGCGCTTGAGGCGCTTTTTGAAAAGGCATTAAAAGAAATCGAAAAAGGCGTGTCAATCCTAATCCTAAGCGATAGGGGCGTGAATGAGGAGCAAAGCGCGATCCCTTCACTGCTAGCGGTATCTGGGCTTCATAATTACCTCGTGCGTTGCAATCGTCGCACACATGCAAGCCTTGTGATAGAATCCGCCGAACCGCGCGAAATCCACCACTTAGCTTGCTTGCTAGGCTATGGCGCAACTGCTGTGTGCCCCTACCTCGTGTATGAAAGCATAAACGCGCTCATCACGCGCAATGATTTAGGCATAAGCTACAAGCAAGCGGTGGAAAACTACATACACGCGAGCATGGGCGGTATCGTCAAAATCGCCTCCAAAATGGGAATCTCCACGATGCAAAGCTACAATGGCGCGCAAATCTTTGAATGCGTGGGCATCAAATCTAGCGTGATAGAAAAATACTTCACCTCCACGCCTAGCAAGATTGAAGGCATTGGCTTAGAGGAAATTGCAAGTGATTATGCACGCGTGCATAAAAGTGCGTTTGAATCCACCACGCGAGCCCTTGATTCCAAAGGCTTGCATAATTGGCGCGCGGGGAAAGAAGAGCATTTGCTTGATCCGCTTGTGATTTTCAAACTGCAAGAATCTTGTCGGCGCGGGGATTATGCGCTGTTTAAAGAATACACAAACCTTGTGGATTCTAAGCTTGTAAGTTTGCGTGACTGCCTCGAGTTTGATACCACGCAGGCGATTGGGATAGAGGAAGTTGAGAGCGTGGATTCTATTGTAAAGCGCTTCAAAACTGGCGCGATGAGTTATGGCTCTATTTCAAAAGAAGCGCATGAATGCTTAGCAATAGCAATGAATCGCCTAGGTGGCAAGAGCAATTCTGGTGAAGGTGGGGAAAATCCCGAGCGTTACGCACCTTTGGCAAATGGAGATTCTAAATCAAGCGCGATAAAGCAAGTCGCAAGCGGGCGCTTTGGCGTGGATATCGAATATCTTGTCAATGCAAAAGAATTGCAAATCAAAGTCGCGCAAGGCGCGAAACCGGGCGAAGGCGGGCAACTTCCGGGCTTTAAAGTGTATCCATGGATCGCACGCGCGCGCCACAGCACGCCCGGCGTCACGCTCATCTCCCCTCCTCCGCACCACGACATCTACTCTATCGAGGATCTCGCGCAACTCATCTATGATCTCAAAAACGCCAACACAAGCGCGCAAATCTCTGTCAAGCTTGTGGCAGAATCTGGCATTGGCACCGTGGCGGCGGGCGTGGCAAAGGCTGGGGCGAACATTATCCTAGTCTCTGGCTATGATGGTGGCACGGGTGCGAGCCCGCGCACAAGTATCGCAAATGCCGGGATCCCTTGGGAGCTAGGACTTGCAGAGACACACCAAACGCTTATCTTAAATGGTTTGCGCGATAGGGTGAGAATCGAAACTGATGGCAAGCTTCTAAGCGGGCGCGATTTGGCAGTGGCGGCATTGCTTGGCGCGGAGGAGTTTGGCTTTGCCACCGCGCCTCTTATGGTGGTGGGCTGCACGATGATGCGCGTGTGCCATCTCAACACCTGCCCTTTTGGTATCGCCACGCAGGACAAAGAGTTGCGCGATAGGTTTAAAGGTAAGCCTGAACATGTGATGAATTTTATGCGCTTCATCGCGCAGGAATTGCGCGAATATATGGCAAAGCTTGGCTTTAGAAGTGTCGATGAGATGGTGGGGCGCGTGGATAAACTTCGCCAAAAACCACTCACCGGCAAAGCTAGCAATATCAACTTGGATCGCATGATACAAGATCTAAGCACTTACAACAAAAGCGCGGTGCATTTCAAGGGCTTCAAAGATAATAAGCTAGAAAAAACGCTAGATTCTCGCGTGCTACTTCCGCTATGCACGCGCGCGCTAAGTCAAGGCAAAAAAATCAAGCTCGCCCTAGAAGTCAGCAACCTAAGCCGTACCTTTGCCACCACACTTTCAAGTGAAATCACCAAAACCTACGGCGCAAAGGGCTTAGAAGAAGACAGCATACAAATCACTGCCATTGGCAATGCGGGCAACAGCTTTGGCGCGTTTTTAAATCACGGAATCCGCCTAGAAATCATCGGCGATGCAAACGACTATTTAGGCAAGGGACTAAGTGGCGGGAAAATCATCGCCAAAAGCGCGCCGGAATCCACCTTTAGCGCGGAAGAAAATATCATCGTGGGGAATGCCTGCCTCTATGGCGCGAGTGCAGGCGAAGTGTATCTTGATGGAATCGCGGGGGAACGCTTCTGTGTGCGAAATTCTGGTGTAAGTGCCGTCGTGCTAGGCATGGGCGTGCATGGGTGTGAGTATATGACCGGCGGGCGCGTGCTCGTGCTTGGCGATGTGGGCGAAAACTTCGCAGCGGGCATGAGCGGGGGCTACGCATACATTCTCGGACAGCACAATATCCCGCGTATCAACACCGAGCTAGTGGATATCCGCGTGTTAAACAAAGATGATGAAAAAGAGGTGCGTGCGTGGCTTGAAACGCATATCGCCTACACGCAGTCAAAAAAGGCGCGCGAGGTGCTAGAGCGCTTTAACAAAAACGACTTTTTTAAGGTAATGCCACGCGATTATGAGCGCGCGCTTAAAGCACTAGAATCTTGTAAAAATGAATCCGACCCAGAACTTGCGGCATTTGAGGTGATAACAAAGGGGAGTAAGTAGAATCTAGATTCTAAAAAAGAGGCAAAAAATAAGGAATAAAAAATGGCAGAAAAATTAACTTATTTGCAGGCAGCACAAGAAGTAATGACAAAAGCGGAAAAACCGCTTACCTTTACGCAAATTTGGAATGAAATCACAAGGCAAAGTATAGACAAAAAGCTTCAAAACCTTGGAAAAACACCTAGCCAAACTCTTGCCGCAATACTTTATGGCAACATAAAAAAAGGCGAGAAATCAATTTTTGTTATCGTATCAAAGCAACCAAATACCTTTTGGTTAAAAAGTAGAATTGCTGAACTAGACAACAAAAAACCCGAGCAACTTATACAAGAATCATCAACACAAAAGCCAACAAAAGAAAAATTTACCGAGCGCGATTTGCACCCTCTGCTTGTGAAATTTTTATATGAGAGCGAATTTAATGCTTATGCAAAAACGATTTACCATGAAAAAAGCACCAAAAGCGTCAGCGGTAAGAACAAGTGGGATCATCCTGATATTGTCGCTGTTTCCTTTCCTTTTGGAAGTTATAAAAATGAGACTTTGGAATTACTTCAAAATATTGATAGGCCAGATTATAGACTTTACTCTTTTGAGCTAAAAATTGCGCTAAATTTTAGTAATCTCAAAGAATGTTATTTTCAAGCGGTATCAAACTCTAGCTGGGCGAATGAGGGCTATCTAGTCGTGTATGAGGAAGTCGATAGCGAAGTGTTATCGGTGCTTAGGCGGCTTAATGCTAGCTTTGGTATAGGGCTTATAAAGCTTGAAAGTGACATAGCAAGCTCACAGATTCTAATACAAGCGCGAGAACCTGAAGCTTTAGATGTCGAAACTATCGATGTTTTGGTGCGAAATAATAGCGATTTCAAAGACTTTATTAACGATATAAATCGCAAAATAAAAGCACACTATAAAAATATAGGCGAGATAAATTTAAGCTTTGACAAAGTCTTAGATGATGACGAACTTGAAAAATATCTCAAAGAGAAACACATAAAATAAAGCGAAAAAAATGAAAAATACCCTTGAATTTAGCCATTTTTTAAACACACTCAAAGCCAGCAATCGTGGGCTTGGTTTTTTTGTGGATTGGGAAAAGTGCCTAGAGAATGTCAATAAAATCCGTATTTGCCTAAATCATCTTAATTTTCTTTTAGGTAAAGACAAGGATTCTATAAAAGCACATATTGCCTTACTTTTTGATGAATATCCAAAGGCATTTGGCGTGTTGTATTTGCTGCTTGCTGTGCGAGATGGTAGCAGTATGGTTTTAGATTCTAGTGGTGCGCAGTGTCGCTTGGATAGCTATTTGAAAAATGCAGATAGTGTTTTTGATTTTTTATGCAAAAGTGGGCTTGTTGATATTTTTACTCGTGGGGATATTAAAGATTTAAATGACTTTGTCTTTGGGATAGAAGTGGGGCTTGATAGCAATGCACGAAAAAATCGTAGTGGCAGCACTATGGAAGCATATTTATCACAAATTTTTAGAGACAATCAACTTAACCTCAAAGAGCAAGTAAATATCAAAGATTTTCCGCGTTTGCACGAGGCTTTTGGTGATGATATTAAAAAATTTGACTTTGTAATTTTTGGTGCAAAAAAGATTTATTTTTTGGAATGCAATTTTTACACAAGCGGTGGCAGCAAGCTAAATGAAACAGCAAGGGCATATCAAGAGCTTGGGACAAAGTTTGAGCGATTTGCTGATTATGAATTTATTTGGATAACTGATGGACAAGGCTGGCTAGAATCTAAAAATAAATTAGCAGAAGCTTACAAAAGCGTTGAAATTTACAATCTAGGCAATCTTAATGATTTTGTCGCAAAGGTAAAAAATGAACGCTAGAATCCCAATAGAAACTTTCATCAGCAAAGATTCCTTGTTTAGTCTTTATCAAGGTGATTGTAATGAGATTCTGCCTTTATTAAAAAATAAAGTGGATCTTATTTTTGCAGATCCACCTTATTTCCTTTCAAATGATGGCTTGACTATACAAAGCGGCAAGGTAGTTAGCGTAAATAAGGGCGAATGGGACAAGGGCGAAAATATAGATGATATCGATGCATTTAATGAGTGCTGGATAAGTAACGCAAAAATCGCGCTCAAAGACACAGGAAGTATTTTGATTAGCGGCACATATCATAATATTTTTTCTCTCGGACGCACTTTGCAAAAGCTCAATTTTAAAATATTAAATATCATTACATGGCAAAAAACCAACCCTCCGCCAAATTTTAGTTGTAGATATCTCACGCATTCTACCGAGCAGATTATTTGGGCGCGCAAAAGTCCAAAACACAAGCATATATTTAATTATGAATTATTGAAAAAAATTAATGACGACAAGCAAATGCGCGATGTATGGAGTTTCCCAGCGATAGCACCATGGGAAAAGACTTGTGGCAAGCACCCTACACAAAAACCCCTAAATCTGCTCGTGCGACTGCTTCTTATGGCGAGTGATGAAAATAGCATAATCTGCGATCCATTTAGCGGCAGCTCCACTACAGGAATAGCGGCAAATATTTTGGGCAGGAAATTTATTGGCATAGAAAAAGAAAAAGATTTTATAAATATATCCATAAATAGGCTAAAAGAACTAGAATCTAATAGGAAAACTATAGAATCTAAAATTAGCGATTTGAAATTTTATACTAAAGGAGGCAAGAATGGGTAATCCACGCGGATTTTTAGACTATAAAAGAGAGGATTTGGAGACGATCGCGCCACAAAAGCGCATCGAAAACTATAAAGAGTTTTACAAACCGCTAGCAAAAAGCGTGCAAGAGCTTCAGGGCGGGCGCTGTATGAATTGTGGAGTGGCGTTTTGTCAAACGGGCATTATCGCGCAAGGGCAAAAAATCGAGCAAAATCCCATGCAAACAGCGTTTCAAACCGCGCACGATGCACGATACGCGCAAGAATCACACTCTGCAAATCATGGCGCGATTGGTTGCGTGGAGGAAAAAGCCGAGCGCATCAGCGGTGGTGAGGTGGGCTGTCCGCTACAAAATCTTATCCCTGAGTGGAATGATCTCATCTATCGCGGGCTGTGGGGCGAGGCGTATGATAGGCTAAGTCTTACTAATCCATTCCCCGATTTTACGGGCAAAATCTGCCCCGCACCCTGCGAGGATTCTTGCGTGTGCGCGATAAATACCGATAGCGTGACGATAAAAAACAACGAGCTTGCAATCATCGAAAATGCCTTCTCTGCCGGGCTTGTGAAGCCATATATCCCCAAAAAACGCAGTGGTAAAAAGATAGCGATCATCGGTAGCGGACCTGCGGGACTGGCGTGCGCGTGGGAGCTTAACGCGCAGGGACATAGCGTGGTGGTGTATGAGCGCAGTGATCGCGCGGGCGGGCTTTTGATGTATGGGATCCCGGATATGAAGCTTGAAAAAAGCTTTGTGGAGCGCAGGATTGAGATTTTGCGTCAAAGCGAGATAGAGTTTAAACTTAGCCAAAACATCGACACGCCCAAAAAAGCCCAAGAGCTGGAACAAAAATATGACGCGGTGGTGCTAGCCACAGGTGCGAGCAAGCCTATCGACCTGCAGATTGAGGGCAGGGAGCTAGAAGGCGTAATGTTTGCACTTGATTTTCTCACCCTTAGCACCAAAAGCTTGCTAGATTCTCACAAAGGCGCGGAATTAGCAAAGGGCAAAAATGTGCTCATCATCGGAAGTGGCGATACGAGCGTGGATTGCGTGGCGGTAGCGCTTAGACAAGGGGCAAAATCCATCACGCGCTTTGAGCGAAGCCCCAAACGCCCGGATTCTCGCCCAAGCTCAAACCCATGGCCTTTGAAAAAGCAGACATTTAGCACGGATTATGGGCTTAAAGAAGCCATCGCGCACTTTGGCAACGATCCGCGTCAATACCAAAAACTCACCAAAAAATTTGTCGGTAAAAATGGTAAAGTAAGTGGCGTGGTGGCGTGCGATTTGCGCTGGAGCATAGAATCTGGCAAGCGCGTAAGTAGCGAGGTAAAGGGAAGTGAGAAAGAATACAAAGCAGATTTGGTGCTTTTGGCGATGGGCTTTAGCGGCGCGGAAGATAATTTGAGCAAAAACTTTGGCATAGCGCTTGATAAACGCACCAATATACAAACGCATGCCTACGCCACGAGTAATCCCAAAATCTATGCGTGCGGAGATGCGCGCAGTGGGCAAAGTCTAGTCGTATGGGCGATAAAAGATGGAATCCTCTGCGCCCACGCGTTGCATGAGAAATTAATAAAAGCTTAAAAACCCAACAATATGAGCTTTAAAAGCATTATCGTGGGTTTGAGAGATTGCGAAGGGAAGTGAAAAGCGCGACTTTTAAGTGAGAGACACATAAAAACATTTTGCTTTATATCGAATAAGGCATGCAAAAGCGCGCAATCTAGCGAATCAAAAAATCAAGCACCGCCATGCGCACACACACGCCATTTGTCACCTGCTCTAGCACCTTGGAACGCGGATCTTTGAGGACTTCATCATCGATATCGATATTCCTATGCACAGGTCCGGGGTGCAGGACTATACATTTATTATCACCTAAAATCTCCTTGCTCACGCAAAATTTATGCGCATAATCTTTCAAAGAACCATAAATCACTTGATTATGGCGCTCAGTTTGCGTGCGCAAGCTCATTATCACATCAACTTCCTTAGCAATCGCCTTCAAATCATCGCTCACGCGCAACGAAGTGCTAGGCAAAAAATGCGGAGGTGCCACCAAAATCACCTCCATGCCAAAGCGGCTCAAAAGCTCGATATTGCTATTTGCCACGCGAGAATTGATGATATCCCCGACAATGGCGATTTTTTTGCCCTTTAAAATTTCTAGGCAGTTGCTTATTCCACCTTTAAAATCCGCAGAATCTGCAGAATCCGCGCCTGCATTTTGGGAATGCAGATTCTTAGAATCAAAACAAAAATGCTCAATAATCGTTAGCAAATCAAGCAGTGCCTGCGTCGGGTGAGAATGCGCGCCATCGCCACCATTGAGAATAGGACAATTCACCTTAGAGCTTAGATAATACCCTGCCCCAGCGTTTTTGTGACGGATAATAATCGCATTTGGATTCATCGCATTGAGGTTTGCAGCTGTGTCAGAAATCGTCTCGCCCTTAGCTGTCGAGCTACGCGAAACATCAAGGCGCAAAATCTCGCCCCCCAAATTTTTCACCGCCAGCTCAAAGCTACTTAGCGTGCGCGTGGAATTTTCAAAAAAAATCGTAATGACTTTTTTATTTTTCAGCGGAAAATGCGTGGGCGTTTGCGTTGGGATAAGCGATTTGTAATGCAGGGCTTTTTGAAAAATATCCAAAATCTCTTGCGTGCTAAAATCACTCGTGCGAATAAGGTGGCGGGCTTTATTTGCTAGGGGTTTTGTCATTGAAAATCCTTGTGCGTGAAGTTTAGGGCATTGCAAATTCCAAAAAATCTAGGCAATTGTATAAAAATTTGCTTTTGGGAATCCTTAGTGCAATTCCTCAAAAATAGATTGCTTCGCTACGCTCGCAATGACGGAGGGTTTTTTGTCATTGCGAGGATTCTATAAAATCCGAAGCAATCCACAAAGATCCCCAAACAGCCAAACGGCGTTACAGAATCCACGGAATCTAATCAACCAAAAAATGCCAAATATGCGCGCGAAGCGGAGCGGAGCCCAAGTGCGATTTACTCGCACAAAGGCGATACAATTATTAATGCTTTTTAAGCATTTTTTGTCTATTATTAGCGTTTTTGTTTTACCAAAACTGCAACCTAAGGAACACAATCTATGCTAATCGTGCAAAAATATGGCGGCACAAGTATGGGCGATTGCCAGAGGATTCAAAATGTCGCTGAACGCATTATACAGACTAAGGAGCAAAAAAATTGCGCGCTTGTAGTTGTCGTCTCTGCGATGAGCGGGGAGACTGATAGGCTTTTAGAATACGCGCATTTTTTTAGCACATTGCCCGAAAGTAGGGAACTTGATATGGCGCTAAGTGCCGGGGAGCGCATCACAAGCGCACTTTTAGCCATTGCGCTTAATGCAAAAGGTATCAAAGCTATAAGCCTAAGCGGGCGTGGTGCAGGCATTATCACAGAATCCACACATACAAAAGCGCGCATTAAATACATTCAAACGCAAAACATCGAAGAGCTCATAAAAAAAGGCTATGTTGTGGTGGTAGCGGGATTCCAAGGTGTTGATGAAAATGGAGAGGTTACCACACTTGGGCGCGGTGGAAGTGATTTAAGCGCAGTGGCGCTAGCTGGCGCGCTCAAGGCTGATAAATGCGAGATTTATTCCGATGTCGATGGGATCTACACCACCGATCCACGCATAGAATCTAAAGCCAAAAAGATAGAAAAAATCAGCTACGATGAAATGCTAGAGCTCGCTTCTATGGGTGCAAAAGTCCTGCTCAATCGATCCGTAGAGCTTGCAAAAAAGCTCAATGTCAAGCTGGTGTCAAAAAGCTCGTTTAGCCAAAATGAAGGCACGCTAATCACAAATGAGGAGGATATAATGGAAAAGCCTATCGTTAGCGGTGTGGCGTTAGATAAAAATCAAGCGAGGGTGAGTATCGCTGATGTGCTTGATCGCCCGGGTATCGCGGCAGAAATCTTTGGAATCTTAGCTCAAAGCAATATCAATGTCGATATGATCGTCCAAACCATAGGGCGCGATGGCAAGACAGATATTGACTTTACAATTCCCCAAACTGAAGTCGAACTTGCAAAAAAGGTGCTAGAGCGCTTTAAAGATGATGTGGAAAGTATCGAGTATGATTGCGATATCGCAAAGGTTTCAATCGTGGGCGTTGGTATGAAATCCCATACAGGCGTGGCAAGTGCCGCATTTAACGCGCTTGCAAAGGATAATATCAATATTATGATGATTGGCACAAGCGAGATAAAAATTTCAATGATCGTAAATATCAAATACGCTGAACTTGCGGTGCGCACGCTACATGATGTGTATCATTTGGACAAATAAAGGATTGCTAAAATTATGGAGATTCTCGATACTTGGCTTATTAAGGCGATTAGACAAGAGGATAATAAGGGCATTATGAGTGGCTGGCTTGAGGAACGCAGACTTGATCTTGTGCCGCTTTTCCGTCAAGCGCTACGCCATCTTTTCGCGCGCGGAAGCTTTATTTTGCTAAGTGATTTAAAGTTTGAATGGCTCACGCGCTACATCGCGCAAAATATCAATATGCCAAACAAAACGCGCCCATTTTTTCCTATTTTTGAAGTGAGCTCCCTTGGGTTTATGATAGATTCCGTGCATAGGGATTCTGAAGACAGGGGGTTTTTGGCGATTTCTAAAATGCTAGAAAATTCTTTTAATAAAAATTACGCGCTTTGGTATATTGGCAAAAAAACCGCGCGGGGGCAGTTTGCACTTGCGCAAGAAAATTCTTTTGTGTGGCTTTTAGATGAGCAAATGCCACATTGTTTTTCTCTAAGCTCGGTTGATGAATTGCTTGATTATAAACTTTTGCAACTCTACAAACTTTTTGAAAAAGCCCTGTGTGCGGCAATGCTAGGACAGCTCACGCTAGAAGCGTAAAAAGGCAAAAAATATAAAGAGGGCGCAAAATGGCAGATTCCACGCAAATAGATTCTCAAAACCAAGATTTTTTCATCGGCGAGCTCCACATAAGCGCAGAATCTGAAAGCCTCATCGCCACGCTCACACAAGATATCAGCAAAGAATATCTCAAAATCTTTCACCCAAAAGATGACAATGGCAAGGAATTAGAATTCAAAATCGATGATGCACGCGAAGTCATCGCACAGAGCTACATGGCAAGCGCGCAGACAAAAACGCTCATACTTTGCGCGCCAAAATACCGCATAGAGGCTCAAAATGCGTTGCTAAAAATCCTAGAAGAACCACCGGTTAAGACGAAGTTTATCCTTATCGCCCCGAGTAAAAATGCCATTTTGCCAACCATCATTTCGCGCCTTAGGACGACAATCCACAAAGATTCTAAAAAGCTCCCCTATTTTGAACTTAATGTTAATAACCTAAGCCTTGGCGTGATTTATGACTTTTTGCAGCAATGCGACAAGCAAAATAAAAGCGTGCATGAAGTCAAAGAACATGTACAATCCCTCCTTTTTGCCCTGCACAAAGCGCGTATAAGCCTTAAAGAGCGCGATTTAAAAGCCTTTGATAATGCCATAAAGCAAGCAGATAGTTTTGTGAAAGAAAGCTATATTTTTCTTCCACTTCTTTTAAAAGTGCGCGCGCTAGCAAGTGCTAGGAAAAAGCTATGAATGCGCTAGCCCTCTGCCCCACTCACGCACAAAATGCACTCAAGCGCGTAGGTGCGGAAAAAATGGGCGAAAAAATTATGTCCCAAAAAATAGAAACGCTGTATTTTGAGGTGAGCGATTTAAGCTACATTGCAAGTGCGATTTTAAAGCAAGAAGCCCTAAGCGTGGGCGCAGAATACGCCAGCCCAAAGAAACAGATTCTCTACAAAGGCAAAAAAATCGGGCTACTTTTTGGCTCAAAGACAAATCTAGCGCGCTTAAGTCAAAAGCTCACAAAGCAAGACTTTGGCTTAAAAGAACTTGCTAAAATCCTGCAATCTCATCTCAAACCAAAGGTTTTTTGCACGCTAAAAGATATTCTTTCATCTATACAAAATCTCGCACCTATGCAGAATCTCGCGCAAGATTCTGCCCAAAACCGCGCGCAAGGCTCAAATGCGCTTGCAAGTGAAAATCTCAAAAAACAAGCGTGCCAAAATATCATGGCAATCATCAATGTCACGCCTGATAGCTTTTATGAAGGAAGTCGCAAGAACGCGCAACAAGCAATTAAGCGCGTGTATGAATTGCTTGAGCTTGGCGTGAAGTTTATTGACATTGGCGCGGCTAGCTCGCGTCCGGGTTCTGAAATAATAGAATCTAGCGTAGAAATTGCGCGCCTTAGGGAAATTTGCGCTGAAATAAAATCACAGAATCTCTACAAACACGCGCTTTTCAGCATCGATACCTACAATCCGCAAACTGCGGCATTTGCGCTAGATTCTCACTTTTCAATCATTAATGATGTGAGCGGATTTAAGCACAAAGACATGGCAAAAATCAACGCTTCATTTGGCTCAATCGCGCTTCTTATGCACTCAAAAGGCACGCCAAAAAATATGCAACAAAAAACGCAGTATAAGAATCTCTTTAGCGAAATTGATGACTTTTTCACGCAAAAAATCGAGGAGATTCTAAACGCTGGCGGGGAAAAAATCATTTTAGATATTGGCTTTGGCTTTGCAAAAACAAAAGAGCAGAATCTCGCGCTTATAAGCCACCTAAGCCATTTCAAGCATTTTGGTTATCCACTTTTGCTTGGCGCTAGTCGCAAAAGCACACTTGGCGAGCTGATAGATAAAGACGCGCAAAATCGCTTGAGCGCGACTTTGGCACTGCATTTGCTAGGATTGCAAAATGGTGCAGAAATCCTGCGCGTGCATGATGAGAGAGAGCATATCGACGCGCTGTGCGTGCATTATGCGCTCAAAAATAATCACTTACAAGGACTAATCTAGTGCTTGATATTAATCGCCAAACAATGGAACTCCTCTTGCAATCGCACGGCTACACCCCAGAGCAATTGCAAGCCCTGCCTACAAGCGAGATAAAAAAAGCGTATGAGAAAATCACAAAGCAATTTTTAAGCGCATTTTTGCAAAATAATAGCGAAAATAAAACGAATAAAATTTCCTCGTCGTTTTTGGATTCTGATGAAATCAACACCTACAAGCAAAAGCTCAAATCCTGTGTGAAAGATGTCGTGGCGCTATTGCAAGTCCTTATGGAAGGCTATGAAAAGTTTGATGTTGTCGAAGTCAATGATATGCTAGCAATCGTGGCAAAAAATCAATCCGCGCACAAAATGCAGAGAATCTCGCACATTGCTTATCATCTTTTACAAGAAAAATTGCTTTCACAAATTGAAAGTTATCTTAAAGAACTGCCAAAGCAGGAATTTAAGATGTTAAAAGAACATTATGAGCGCCAAAGAGAGGATTTAAACGCACTTCACAAGACGATAGAAAAGCTCGCTGATCCGCTGACAAAAGAGCAGATTCTTAGCATGGCGCGCACGAAGCTTTTTGTGATGAAAGAATTTATGCCAGAGCTCCTCAATGACACCTACAAAGACTACTACAACAACACGCCAGAAAAGCTCGAGCTTGTCTCAAAGCTCATGGCGCTAACCGGGCTTTACACAAAAGAATATTTGAAAGAAACGCCCTTGCCAAAGCTCCAAGAAATGTATGATGAGATTCTTGAATACAACCGCCAAGAGGAACAAGACAAAAAAATGTTTCTTAAATATTCTTCTGCCTTGCAAGAGAGTATTTACAGCAATGATGATGAGGCGTTTAACGAAGTATGCTCGCGCGCAGTAACGCACCTAAGCAACAAGCAACTTGCGATGCTTGTGGATTATATGAGCGGACAAAATCCCTTCTTTTTGAGCAAATTTGAATCTGTGATGAATGAATATAAGAAAAAGCTTAATATCAAAAAGCGAGGCTAGCGCGTAATGACACTAAGCGTAAGCGAGCTAAATACCCAAATCAAGGCGCTGATTGAAAGCAACTTTTTGCAAGTAAGCATAAGAGGCGAGATAAGCAATCTCACAATCCATTCTAGCGGGCATGTGTATTTTAGCCTCAAAGATAAAGATTCTCAAATCCGCTGTGTGTTATTTAAAGGCAATGCAAGAAATGTGAAATTTAAACTTGAAAATGGCTTGAAAGTCATCGCGCACGGAAGCTTGAGCCTCTATGTCCCGCGTGGGGAATACCAAATCCAATGCGTGAATTTAAGCATTGAAGGCTTAGGCGAGCTTATCCTTGCGTATGAGCAGCTAAAGGCGCGGTTAAAAGAAAAGGGCTATTTTGACAAAGCCACGCCACTGCCAAGATTCCCGCACAAAATCGCCATTCTCACTTCTCTAAGCGGTGCGGCAGTGCATGATATGCTAAAAATCGCTTCAAAACGCTGGAATCTCTGCCAAATCTCCCTCCTTGATACACTCGTGCAAGGCGATAGCGCGCCAGAATCTATCGCGCGCAACATTGCATATATCGATAGCTTTTTTGGCACGAAAAACGCCTTTGATGTGATGATTATAGGGCGTGGCGGGGGAAGTATCGAGGATTTATGGGCGTTTAATACTGAATGCGTAGCAGAAGCGATTTTCAACGCACGCACGCCGATTATTAGCGCGGTGGGGCATGAAAGCGATGTGGTGATTTCTGATTTTGTGGCGGATATGCGCGCACCAACGCCTAGCGGGGCGATGGAACTACTTTTGCCGGATAAAGAAGAGTGGCTTTTGCGCGTTGATGAAATGCTAGATTCTCTATCCACAAGCTTTTTGCGGACTTTGGCGGGGAAAAACTCTCAATTGCAAAATTTAAAAGCCCTTTTGCACGCGCAAAGTTTTGAATCTAAAAATGCCTTGCAAAATGAAAATCTTAAAAATCTAAAAACAATGCTTGATACTCAAATGAACGCGCTACTGCAGGAAAAATCGCGCGATTTAGAATCTCTAATGGCGGAATTAAAAATACAGATTCCAAAAATCCACGCGCAAAAACTCGCACTTTTGCAGTCTTTACAATACGCACTCAATTCCAAAAATCCGCAAAATCTCATCGCACAGGGCTTCGTGCAATTACGCAAAGATGGCAAAAATATCACACTAGGCGCGCTTAAAAATGGCGATGTGATAAGCCTAGAAGACGCCTTAGACTCTAAATCCGCGCAGATTTTGCCTTAAAATAAAAAGGGCGTAAAATGGCATATATCGAGCTTTTGAGCGTTTTTAGTATCGCGTTTTTAAGCGCGCTAGGGCATTGCGTGGGAATGTGTGGCGGACTTGTGCTTGCCTATACAAGTACGAAACTCTCCAGCACAAACGCCACTGCAAACACACCCGCAAACTCTTCTGCCACGCCCTCCCCTACAAATGCACCCATCACACAGATTTCCTCCTCTACAAAGATTCCCGCGCAACCCACACAACCCGCGCTTTTTCACCAACTGCGCGCGCATTGCCTTTATATTTTTGGGCGCATTTGTAGCTATATGATTTTAGGCGCATTTGCTGGCGCGCTTGGTATGGGCTTTAGCGCGATTTTGCAGTATAAAAGCGCGCTGTTATTTGCGCTAAATAGCCTTCTTGTGCTTTTTGGGCTTTGCTTTATTTTCGCCCCTCGCCTTCTGCGCTTTTTTGAGCCACAGATTCACGCATTCCCTCGATTTTCTGCGCTGTTTTCAAGGCTCTTGCACTCACAAAGTGCGTTTTCTTTTTTCACACTTGGTATGCTTAATGGAATCTTGCCTTGCGGGATTGTGTATTATTTTTTGCTTACTGCGCTTAGCACGCAGAGCGCACTTGGTGGGATCGCAGTAATGGGCGTCTTTGGGCTTGGCACAATGTGCGTAATGCTGCCTTTTAGCCTTTTTGCCTCAAGCTTTATAGGATTTTTGAGCCAAAAAAGGCGCGTTTTTCATCTCCTTTGCGGGCTAAGTATGAGCGCCTTTGGGATTTATAACCTTTCAAAACTCCTTTAAAAATGCTTTTTAAAAAGTGTGCTTAAATTGTCTTGCTTTTTTTGACAATCACCACGCTTAAAATCGCTATCACAGCACCCAGCACAAACACCCAGCCATAGCCATTTGCCACCGCGCTATCAATGCCGCTTTGATTAAAAATTTCTTGCAAAGTAGCAAAGGCGTCATTTATCCAGCTAAAGCTAGATTCTGCATTGCTTCCAGCTAGAGAATCTGCACCCGCGATAGAATCCACGCCAGCGATAGATTCTACGCCAGATTCCACATTTACTGCAGAATCTACGCTAGATTCCGTGCTTGCTTCCATATTTCCGCCCTGCAAACTTGCAAGTTTTTCCTCCGAGACAAAAAGCCCGATAATCTGCGAAGCCACAAGCCCCGCCACCACAAAGCCTATATTTTCACTCGTGCGCAAAAATGAAAAATCTACACCACTTTGTGTGCTACCCTCGCACCAGCGCATTCCCACGCTATACATAAACACAAACTGCGAGCCAAAGAAAAGTGCATTGAGTAGCATTAAAATAATCACCAAAAAATGACTTTGCCACACCCACATATTAAGCGCCAAAAGCACCAGCACGCAGGCTTCGCTTGCAAGCGCTAGGATAAGCGCTTTTTTAAACCCAAAAAATTTAATAAAAAAATACGCCACAGGCGCAGCCAGCAAAAGCGCGCTAATCTGCAAAAATCCGCTCAAAAATCCCACCACATACAGCGAAAAGCCCATATACACAAACAGCGCGCTACTCATACTATTTGTCAAAACCAGTGGAAGCAAAAAGCTTGTAAGGATAAGAAACTGCGCCCAAAGGCGTTTGTTTTTGAGCGCTTTTAAAATCGAGTTATCATGCACTTTGGAATCTGTATGCGTGATTTTTATCAGCAAAATCGGCACGCCAAAAAGTAGCGTAAAGACGCCCAGCACGATATTTGCCATACTCCAGCCAAAAAAGTCAAAAATAATAAGCGCCACGACTATGCCTATCAAGCCACCTAGCCCGCACGCTATAAGCATAATGGTATTTATGATGGGCTTTTGCGCGCTTGTGGTTTGCTCCACTGCCACGCCATTAAGCGCGATAAGCATATTCGCACTAAGCACGCTCATAAGAAAGCACGCAACAATGCAAAGCATAAAATGCTCGCTCAAATCTAGCGCACTTGAGAAAAACAGCAACAAACCAATACCAATCACGCCCACGCTATTAATTATCTGAAATCCGCGCGCGTATTTTTTCCGAAAACTCTCCACAAACCCAGAATAAAAAAAGCTCAAGCTAAAAGGCAAAAACGCCATGTACAAAAGCCCTATCTCACGCGGACTAATGCCATTTTTTGCCAAAATCGCAGGCATCGCGCCATAAATAAGAAATGTAAAAATACTCACCACCACATACACACAAAAACTCACAACATAAAGCCTCTTTGTCATTCACTCTCCTTTTAGATTCTCAAATTTCAAAATGGATTGCTTCGCTCACGCTCGCAATGACAGAATCCACAAAAACCTTAAACCGCCAAACAGCGTTACAGAATCTCGCAATCCCATCAACCAAAAAACGCTAAGTATGCGCGCGAAGCGGAGCCAAAGCGGGATTCACTCCCGCGCAGGCGATACAATTAATGGAATAGCCTCAATCCGCACATAAACGAAAACTTCTCATGTATAAATCGTGGCGCTAGAGACATAAGCATGCCAAAAAGCCCCCAGCGCGTGGGAAAATGCCGAAAATAAAGGCTAGATTCTATCAATTCCACCTCTGCCCCACTTTGGCGCGCAAGGTTTAACACCTCGCTTGTGCTATCAAAGCCACTTTTTATATCCGCGCGCATATCCTTTAGCACATCGTGGATAGATTTTTTGCGCACAAACATACTTCCCACAAAGTCGCACCACACTTGCGCGTGCGTAGTGTTTTTGGCAATTTGCGTGAAAATCCCTAGAATCTCCTGCGCGCTAAAATACATTAGCACGCCCTCAATCACAATAATGCAAGGCGCACTTTTTAAGCTTTGCTTAGGCGTCAGAGTTTCTAGCTCTTTTTGCACCGCCTCCACCCAGCTAGAATCTAAAAGCGAACACGCTAAGAATCTATCCTGCGCGCATTCTTGCAAAAGCTCTTTGCGCTTTTGCATCACTTCGGGCAAATCCAACTCAAAAAAGCGCGCAGATTCAAAGTTCGCCACGCCCTTGCTCTCACTCCATTCTCTCAATCTTTCATAGCGCGTATCTAGCCCACAGCCCGCATTTATCACCACTGCATTTTTATGAGATTCAATAAAGCGCTTCACACTTTCATCAAAATACCGCGCCCGCACAATACAGCCGATTTTTGACATCTTTGATTTATCAAACTTTGCATAATCATAAGGAATACGCGCAACCAAATCCTGCGCGTATTTATCATGCAAAATCACGCGCTTACCACGCTCCGCACGCATAGATTCTAGCGCGCGGTAATACAGCGGGATAAGTAGCGTTTCAGACACAGCGTTAAAATTCATCGCCCCCCTCCTTAAAATAATCTTAAGAATCTTTAATAGCGATAGCTTAGATTTATGCCCGCGTTGAAGGGATTATTTGGCATGTAGTAGTTTTCAGCCCCGCCAAAATTTCGTATATACACAGCGGATTTACTATTTGTAGTGTTTTGTGTATAGAGTTTCACGCTCCAGTTTTTATACTCATAGCGCACATTGAGATCAAGCCACAAATACGCCGGTAATATCATCTTATCAGTTTGATCTAAGTCATCAAAATACTGCTTTGTGAAGTAACGCCCATTTGCACCAATATAGAATCTATGCGCATTTAGACGCAAAAAATTCCAATCTACATTTGCTACAAGTGAAAGTGTGGGGTTAAATTTCAAGCGATTGCCACCTATATTATAATTCACTGTTGTGCCATTAACCGTAATCGCACCTACATTATCCCCACCTTTAAAATACCTTGCCTCGCCGATATTTGCACCCACACTTGCACTCACGCGCTCGCCATAGTAGCCAATATCCGTATCTAACCCGTAGCTATACGCATCGCCCAAATTGCGTATGCTTTGCAATAGTCCAGAGCCTGCATAGCTTTGCCTATCTTGTATAAACATATAATACAGCGCTGTATTTGCACGCAGTTTGGAATCTAAAAACTGCAAGTGGCTTCCTAGCTCACTGCTATAAATCTGCTCGTTTTTATAGCCCTGCGTGTCTGCATTTGCATAAGGGAATTTCGCATAACCGCCGGCTTTGGTGCTTTGCGCGATATTAAAATAAAATCTTGCATTGCTATTGAGTGTGTAGCCAAGTGAAAGGCGTGGATTTAAAATATGGAATCCTTGCGCCTTATCATACGCGCCCAAAGCTGCTATAGGTGGCGTTTGCGTGATGATATTTGCATGATAATACTGATAGCGCGCGCCAAATCCTATATCCCAACTCTCCCCTAGCGGAATCTTGCCATCACCAAAAAGCGCGATTGTATTTACCTTTTCGCTCGCTTCCCAAGTATCCCTAAAGCCAAAAGTCTGCTCTGTGCCTTCATAGCCACGCATACCATTTGTGATATTTAAATGCTTATAATACACACCAAACACGCTACGCGCGCCATTTTCGTAGTTTGTATCTAAGCGCAGTTCTTGTATAAACTGCGTGCTGTCATAATAGTAGCCGTTGTCCTTGCCCGGAAGCAAGCGCACGATCGGGTAATTATTATTAAGCGTATTTGCCATTTGAAACGCGCTTATCGAGCTAAGGATAGAATCCCCAAAGCTATAATCAATTTTCAAACTCGCATTATGCGCGGTGGTTTTGTCAAAAGGATTCTTAAGATAAACATAGTTTGGATTGCCTATATTCATGAAATTATCCACTTCTAACGCGCCATTTGGGAGCTTGTAGCCATTTTCATACTGACTTTTACTAAGATAGAAGTTTTTATGAGAATTTGCATGATAGAAGCTGTAGCTCAAAGTCGCCAACACAGAATCTACAGGCGCATAATACAAGCTCGCTCCCGCGATAAAGGTATCCGCGGTATTTAGCATTTTTGAAGAATCTGGATCTTTGATAAACCCATTATCATGCAAATAGCGGAAGTTCGCCTTGCCCCAAAGCTTGTTTTTGATAATCTCCCCGCCACCATAAGCATTTATGTCGTAATTTAGTATGCTAGCCCCAAGCGAGATATTTGCATAATTGCCATGCATCGGGTTGCGCGTGATAATAGAGAGAAGCCCTGCTTGCGAGTTTTCCCCATAGAGTGTGCCTTGCGCCCCACGCAAAAGCTCCACTTGCGCCACATCGCCTAATGCTTGAATAAGGAAATTTGGACTTTGTGGCACGCCATCGACATAGACATTTAAAGTCGTGGTGTAAAAATCCGGACTTGAAAGCCCGCGCAAAGTCGCCTGCGGGAAGGCACTTGCACCACTTTGATTGATTTGGAATCCTGCGAAAGCATTTGCAAGCTGATCGGTTGATTTTATCTCGGACTTTTCTAGGCGCTCGCCGCTTATGGTTTGCACGCTAGCATTTACTTCAAAAATCTCTTCATTTGCCTTGTTTGCAGTAATGGTGGATTTTTCTAAGCGATAGCTTTCTTCATAGTTTTTGCTAGCGTTGCTACTTGCACTATTTACACTACTTGCGCTGTTTGTGGCGCTTTGACTTCCTGCTTGACTTCCGCCCTCTGTTTGATTTTGAGATTCTTGCGCTAGGCTCGCGCTTAAGGCGATACTAACGCATGCGATGAGAAAAAATGATTTTTTCATAAAACTTGCTCCTTAAATTTTGATAATCAAGCTTAAAATCCTAATAAAAATCATTTTTTGGCAATATTCCAAAATGGTAAAAACACGCAAAATGGTAAAAATAGTCAAAAAATGTGTAGAATCTACACTCTATAAAGTGAAAATTTAGGCTAAATTGAGAAATTCTGAAAAATAGAATCCTTAAAAGGAATTAAAAAATAAGATTTTAAAATGGATTGTTTCGCTTGTGCTCGTAATGACTTAATTTTTTTAGAATCCTTTGCTTTCGCTTTTCAAAACTCTTTAGATTTTCTAATTTTGTTACGCAAAAGAAAAAGGGGTTTACCCCCTCCCCGCTCCCCCTAGCCCCGAAAAAGAAGCTTGCGCGCTTTTCTTTTTCGGCAATCAGGGGGAGAGCCTCGCTACTTCCCTTGCTAGAAAAAAATCGGGCATTAGCACTTCTGCTAATGCTAAATCACCGCTTTTTTTCACCACGCAAGGGGCGAGATTGGGTTACGCTTGCGCGTAACTTGAATTCCTTTAATTGAAAAATTTGCCTCGCAAATTTTTAGGGATTTTGCTTTCGCAAAATCGCGGTTTGCGCATAAATGTGCTACTATTTATTGAAGTTAAGGCAAATGTGCGGTGGTGATTGATGTCAATTAAAACAAACAGCCGATTACAAAAGGCAAGCGCATTTATAAGGGAAAGTTTCTTAATCCCCCCCCCTAGTGGCAAAGCAAGAGTGTTTTGCTCCGCAAGATATTGCTTGAAATTTTTACTAAAAGCCGAAATGTTGATATAGCCCACTTCATTTGCCACCTGTGTGATACTTTTACCCTCTTTGAAAAGCTCCTGTGCGCGCTTCATACGCGAATTTTTGATAAATTGATATATGCTTGTTTTGTAATGATTCCCAAAATCTTTTGTGAGCTTGCTGACGCTCACACCAAAGCGCTCGCTCAAACTTTTGAGCTTCAGCTCCTGTTCGCAATTTTCTTGTAAATACACGCCAAGCGCTTTGAGGTAGCCATCCCTTTTCTCGCCAATATCCCCAAGCTCCGCGCGTTTTGAGAGATTATCCAAAAAGATAAGCGACTCCAGCACGCTAAGGCGCAGTATATCGACATTTTGCCTCTCATGCATTTTGTTAAAAAGCATTTTTGAGCGCATATCCGCCTGCACCACGAGCGGGGCGCAAAGCATCCTATCATGCAACTTTTCAAAATCTATGTTACGCAAAAAGCGCCCCAGCTCATTTTTGCAGTTTTTTAAATCAACGCTTAGACTCGTAGTCTTGCACTGGATTTTCCCAAGCGTGCCAGCCTCCACCTCCATCGAGCAGGACCAAATGTCATTTGCCGCGATGTTAAAATCCACGCTCCTATCAAAAACCCCATTATATCCGCCCGCAGTGCAGTAGCCAAAGTGCAGCGCATGGAATCTCATCGTGCGAAACACCTCGCTAAAATCCCCGCTATATTCCCCAAAGTCCAACCTCACGCCATCAAGCAACTCGATGCTTTTAATCTCAACGAAAAATTTTTCACTCTTTGCGCGCGCATATCTAAAAGAATCTTGCGCGCAGTCCTGCCTTTTAAAGCAAAGATTTGCGCCAATTTTTTTAAACACACTGAAATAATATTCATCAAAATTCATTTTTCAAGCCTTTTTAACCTAAGAATTATTTTCATTAAATAAATCTATCGCGGATTTTATAATAAGAAAAAACAAAAAACAAATATTTTAGCCTAAATACCACTTAGATTCTTAAAATGGGTTTTTTCGATAAGGGGGAGGGGGCTTGAATTGCGA
>NZ_NXLL01000018.1 GCF_003364115.1 Helicobacter sp. MIT 00-7814
CTGCACCCCTAACCCCCAACGACGCTAGAAAGTGCGTGCCACACACTGCATTCCTTTAGATTCTCGTGTAGGGGGTAAATCTGCTCTAAACTTTTCATCTACGCTTACGCGGATTGTGTTTGCAGGATTTTGTAAGCCTCCTCAATCTCGCGTAAATCCTTTGCACCGCCATCTAGCAGGGATTTTCCGACATTTTTATTTCCCAAAATATTGCCCTTTTTTGCCTTTGTCAGCTCGACATAGCGCGCGTGCAACTCATCTTGCGTGTAGTCTTGCTTTAGGTTAAAAAGCTCTAGCGCCTTTTCCTTGCTTAGCGCCTCTTTTTGCTCGTGCAAGGTTTCAAACTCATCATAGAGCCTGTTAAAATCCTCATTGCTTAGCTCGAAAAATGCCGCGATATCAATGAGCATGTTTTTTTCCTCTTGCGCGAACTCACCATCTGCATATGCCAGCACGAAAAGGAATTCCACGACTTTCAAGCGCTTTTTATACTCGCCTTTTGTGGCGTTTGTAAAAGATTCACAAAGTATCTCAAGATCCTGAGCGCTGGCATTTTGGTAGATTTCTAGCAAAGATTCTTTTGTGAATTTCGTGCTTTTTGGATCTTTAAGCATTTCATCAATCATATCCTCAATAAGAATCTCCTCTTGCTCGCACACCTTCCCATCGCTTTTGGCAAACACGCCTAAAATCGCGCTAAGCAAGCCATATTCGCTTTCTTTGATTCTATTTTGCAGGCGATTTTGCTCGTCCTCGATAAAATTTACCTGTGGCACATTTTGACTTTTCACCGGCTGCACGAAGCTTTGTTGGTGAAGCGGATTTTTCAAATAATCTTGCAGCGTGATATACAAAAAATACGCCACACCCGCGCCAATAAGCAATAAAATAATTTCCATATCTTTCTCCGTTTTGCTAAGTATGCTTTTTGCTCGGCGCGTATTTTAGCAAAAAATTATATAGGGAAGTTAAATGTTAGAGGGTTTGTGAGATTCATTTTGGTATTTTCTAGTAAAAAATTTATGATTTTTTGTAGCGCAAAATCTTAATACAAAAGCTAAAATGCCAAAACGCGTAAGGTTGCCATTATTTTCTATAAAAGCCAAACCAAGTTTGTAGGGGGCAGATTCTACAAGATCTATAGGGTAGATTGCGTCAATATATTGTGTATTTAGCGGAGTGTGTTTATATGCTTGAAACATGCAAAATAAAAGCTTAAAAAATGAAATATCCTTCCTTTGATAGGCAAGTAAAAGAGAGCCTATGCGGTATGCCAAATGAATTGTACCTTCTTGTTGTAATGGAATTTCTGTAGCGTTTATTGAAAGCTTATTAATTTTCAAACTATAAAATCTTAAAGCTCCATGTGTTGGATAATACACACGCAATTTTTTTGCATATATTGCAATCACATCACTAAAGCCAGAGCGCGTGCAATAAACCATACCTACATTTGCTCCAAGTGCCAAAAGCTCTTTTAGATTTAAATTCAAAAAATGAGCATTATTAAGTATGTAGGTTTTTTTGAAAGTGTTTATGATAACTTCAAAACCATGAGCTCGCAAATCTTCAATATCAGATTGTATAAATGTTTGAGTAAGAGAATCTAGGGTCTGAGATTCTGGAACATAAAGACATAATTTATGTAATGGGGCAATTTTTTCAATCTGTGATTGAAGTTTGGAATCTAGCTTAGGAATATTATTCGGGGTAAGTATTTTGCAATGTGTTGGTAATCCAAAAAAAATTATGTAAGAATACAAAAAATTTTTCTTAAAAACTTCCTTTTGATTTACACACATTGGGTGAGCTGGATATACCTTGCCAAGTGTTGGGGTAATTTTGCAAAAAGAAAAAGTCTTAAGAATATCAGCATTACCTCTAAAGTTATCATTTTCAACCGCAATAAAATCAGTATCATCAAAAAGTTCAAGCACAGGAATATGGCTCTCTTGAATAATAAAAACAATCTTTCCATTAAGTTTATTTTCTAATGCATTTTTAAGAGCGCAAAGAAAATAGGTATCCCCCAAACCACAAGGACTAGCAAAATAGAATCTATCCTTTTGCAACAGCGGCTCTATATCCTCAAATTTCATTTTTAAATTCCTTTATCAATATCTAGCGTGAATCTTATCCCCTCATCACGTTTTGTGCTTATTGCGTATGCAGTTTTCAGCCCACTAGGTTTACAATCATTTATCAAAATCCGCTCGCCCACAGGTAAATTTGGTAAAATATGATTAAATCTAATATTATTTTCTTGCAAAAATTTTGCAAGTGCTGGAATCTGCGAATTTTTTCGTGCTGTGAGTAAAATTACAATATCCTCATTTGGCAGATTCTCAAAAAATTCTTTTACCCCGGGCAACAATTCTTCACCATTTTCCAAAAATCCATTATGTTTTACAAGCGTACCATCAATATCAAAAAGCCAAGTTTTAGGCAGGCTGGATAATCTAAGCACGCCAGAATCCAAAGATTCTATTCCATTGATTGTATCATCTCGCGGGAATAAATCCCGCTTCGCCTCCGCCTCGCTTTGCTCGCGTCCATACTCGGCGTTTTTTGTCTTGTGAGATTGTGAGATTCTTTTTTGTTGATTGGAATCCAAAGATTTCCCACTCATAAAATCCCCTTTAGCTTAATAATCCCATTATAAAACGCCCCGCAAATAGAATCATAATCTTCCCACGCATAAGTGCTAAGCCCAAGCCAAATAAGCGCGTGCAAAAGCGCAATTTTTTCCCTATTTACACGCTCGCCCCTTAAGTGCAGATACTCAAAAAACCACTCCTCGCAATCCTGCCACGCGCTTGATTTAATAGCAAAATCCACTTCATTTTCTTTAATCACAAGGGTAAATTTCTTGCGATTAAATTGGTCATAATCCCCACTTAGCGAGTAATATACCTTGCTATAATCATAATCTGCATCGCCAAAAATCTGACTTTCTCCAAAATAGCCTCTCGGGTCGATTAAAATCGCCCTCATATTAAAGGTATCAAAAAGAATATTTGAAAAAGTACAATCCCCATGTATCACGCAAAATTCACTTGGTGCCAAAGCTAGAATCTTATCAATAATTTTTTGCTTATCAAAAAGAATGTTTTTATAATACTGCCCATTAATTTTGATAAATTCATTTTCTGCAAATGGCACAAGGGAGCGCACTTTTTCTATTCTCTCAAAAGTTTTTGTGATATAGGTTTGCATTACATCTTGCATATTTGCTGGGATTTTTGGGGCGAGATTGTGAAGCTCTAAAAGAGAATCTAGGATTTCTTTTAGAACCTCTTTGCGTTGTGAAGGCAGTAAACAATCATACTCAAAAATATTTTTGCCCTGCACGCGCTTCATTGTAAGTGGCTCAAAACTTAGAATCTGCGGGATTTTCTCAAAACCTTTTGCTTGTGCGAATTTATACCATGCAATCTCTTTTTGCGCTATTTGCGCTCCTTGCGCGCTTAGAGGCGTTTTGATAACTTCATTACCTCTAAATTCTATGTGATTAAATGGGCGGCAAATTGGCGTTGGATTATTATCACTATAGCTAAGAAGTGTGCCAATTTCTTTGCAATTTATAAGTGGTAAGGGAGTAAAAGGGATTTTTTGAATCTGACACCAGCGCACAAATGCGCCAGATTCTGCAATATTTTCTAGCTCAATTTTATTTTTAAAGATAAAAAGCCCAGCTATGCCATTTTGCATGCTTGGCTCTTTTTTGCACTCACCATTTACATAGCTCCAGCGACACTCAAAGCTTTGGGAGATTCCAATATAATTTTGCGTTAATGGTGGAATCTCAAAATCACTTGCTAAAATCAAATCACACCAAATAATCATAAAAGGCTCATTATCGCCAAAAGGCGCAATTGCCTCTTTTATCCCAGAGATTGTCCCCTCATTTTGCGCGTGGATTATGGAGTAATTATATTGCACAGCAAAGATTGCAAGATATTTCGTAAGCACTTCTATTTTGTAATCAGCGATGATTGTAAAATGCGCGTGCGGGAAGCGCGCAAAAAGATGAAAAATAATTGGTAGATTTTCAAATGGCACAAGGCATTTTGGCTTATTTCTAGTAAGTCCCTCTAGCCTCGTGCCTTTGCCACCAGCTTGGATGATGATGTGTTGCAGGGCGTTTTGCTGTGGGGCGTTTTGTTGTGAAATATTTTGCTCTAAATTTTGTGGGTGCATTGAAAATCTCGCTTTATAAAATTAAAGGCTCAATTATAGCCCCCCCCCTTAAGGCAAAATTAAAAAATGGCGATGACGGGGTGGATTCTGAAATTTTGTATGAAAATTTGGGGAAGCGGGATTTCAATATGGGGTTTTAAACAGGGATTTTTGGATTTTGATTTTAAAATGAAGAAGTGTGAAAGTGGCTCCGGATGCAGGATTCGAACCTGCGACCAAGCGGTTAACAGCCGCCTACTCTACCGCTGAGCTAATCCGGAATCTAGCCCAAAAGGCTTTCATGGGTAGTGATAAAAAGCGCGCATTATAAGCTAAAATCTCTCAAAAGTCAAGATATTACAATCTATTAAGAAACTATTTTGTGCCCCAAAATTAGTGCTAGTCTTTGCTTGAAAAGTCCTAGCGTTTTTGATACAATCCAAAATTTCTCATAAATTTATAAAGGTTTTTTATGCAATCTTATTCTTTTTTGCAGCCTTTTTTTGCTAATAAGCGTATTTTAATCGTGGTGAGCGCATCTGTGGCGTTATATAAGATTCTAGAGCTTTTAAGCACGCTTAATAAGCTAGGCGCGCAAACGCGCGTGGTGATGAGTGAGAAAAGCGCTGAGCTAATAAATCCGCTTCTTTTTGAAGTGATGAGCAAAAATAGTGTGCTTAGTGAATCCTCGCAGAGCTGGCAAAGTGCGGATTCTCCAAATCACATAAGCTATGCTAAATGGGCGCAGGTGGTGCTTGTCGCGCCTGCGAGTGCAAATACCATCGCAAAGTTTGCCTGCGGGATTGCGGATAATATCGCGCTTTGCACGCTTTTGGCATCACCCGCGCCAAAGATTTTCGCGCCTGCGATGAATACGATTATGCTTTTAGCCCCCCAAACGCAGGCAAATCTTGCGACGCTTAAAACGCAAGGCGTGCGCGTGGTGGAATCTAAAGAGGGATTGCTTGCGTGCGGTGATAGAGGACAGGGCGCGCTGGCAGATTTGCAGGAGATTCTCTATGCGCTTTTAAGTGTATTTTTGCAAAGTGATTATAAGGAATTGGCGGAATTTTGGGGCGGAGAAGGTGAGAGAAAAGAGGTAATTATCACCAGTGGCGGGAGCAAAGAGCCACTTGATAGTGTGAGAATCTTAAGTAATCTTTCAAGCGGGAAACAGGCGCATTTTTTGGCACTTGCATTATTTGTGCTTGGGGCAAAAGTGCGCGTTGTGGGGTCAAATTTTTTGCCATTTTTGCCAAAGGGCGTGGAGCGCATAGAGGCGCAAACGACACAGGAATACAAAGAAGCGATACTACAGGCGCGCAAAATTTGCAAACAAAAGCCCTATTTGTTTATGGCGGCAGCATTAGCGGATTTTAAGCCAAAGCAAGTGAGCGCAAAAAAGCTCAAAAAAGACGCATTGCCTGAAGTTTTTAGCCTTGAGTTGGAAAAAAATATCGATGTTTTGCAATCTTTAAGCGCGCAGGATTTTATAAAAATTGGCTTTAAAGCAGAGAGCGAGGAGGTGAGCGCGCTTGAATGCGCGAAAAAAATGCTTGTGAAAAAATCCCTGCAAGCGGTGTGTTTGAATGTTTTGGATTCTCACAATGCCTTTGGAAGTGAAAATAATAAAATGACGCTTTTAAGCGCGCGCGATATGAAGCAAACGCCTTTGCTTAGCAAGTTTGCGCTAAGTTTTGAAATCGTGCAATTTGCAAAAAAGCTTGCTTTGTAAATCTCATTTTATAAATCATAACATGATTGAAAAAGTCTCTCAAATAAGCAAGGCTTTGAGCGCGCTATCAAAGGGCGATGTGAGCTTTAATGCGCGTTTGCCCATTATTTTAAAAGTGCTAGGGAAGCTTGAGGGTGCAAAATATCTCTTGCAAATTGGCACGAAAACGCTTCAAACAACCAGCCACAAGCCCCTAGAAATCGGGCAAAAATATTGGGGGCAAATGAGTAGCAACTCGCTTGGCGGGATAGTTTTAAGCAATCTCGCGCCATATCCAAAGATTTTAGATTTTGCGCAAAAAAGCCCGCTTAATTTAGAATCCGCGCAGTTGCAAGAGCTTTTAAGTCAGCATAGCGAGAATTTATTGGAGGATTTTAGCGCGCTTCTTTTGCAGAAAATGCCCCTCGCACAAAGCAAACAGGAGCTTGAATATTTAGGATTTTTGCTTTTAGGTTTGCGACAAAAAGTCATTAGCCTAAGTTTTGAGGATAAGGGCAAAAAGCAGTGTTTGTTGCAGTTAAAGTTGGAGCCAAAAAAGCTTTTATTTTCCGCGGTTATGCCTAGTCTCGGGCTGATTGAAGGCGCTGTGTGGGTGGTGGATTCCCAAAAATATTTAGAGATTAAGGCGAATTTTAAAAGCACGTTAGAGCTTTTGGAGCAAAACCTTAGCGCGCTCAATACTGAAGGTGCGTTTGAATCTGTGAGTTTCAAGCATGATTTAGCGCTTAAGCCATTTTTTGAAATGCCAGAAGAGCATATTTTGAATGTGAAAGGATAGGCGCAAAGTTTGAGCCAAAAGCCTTTAAATCCCTTCAAATGGAAGCTTGAGAATCTTAGCGGTTTTTGAGCGCAAGGAATTAAAGCTTGCGATATTTTCCTCCAGCGTGTGATGGTAGGAAGGCAGTATTTGCTGAATCTTCTCGCGCCATTTTGGCGAGCTCATTTCTTTTTTGAAGCAGCGCTCTAGCACTTCCAAAATAATATCTACCGAAGTTGAAGCCCCCGGCGATGCGCCAAGCATTGCCGCAAGCGAGCCATTTTGCGCCACGACTACTTCTGTGCCAAATTGCAAACTTCCGCGCCCTTGCGTGTTTTTCTTAATAATTTGCACGCGTTGCCCGGCGTTTTTAATCTCCCAATCTTTAGAATCCGCTGTTGGCATAAATGCGCGCAGTCGGCGCACACGCCCATTTTTATCTAAAAATACCTGTTTGATGAGATAAATTGTCAGCGGGATATTATCAATCCCAGCTTGAAGCATTGTCAAAAGATTGCTCGGACGCACGGAAAGCGGGAAATCAAGCAAACTTCCATATTTCAAAAAGCGCGTATTAAAGCTCGCAAATGGTCCAAACATAAGCTCGCGCTTCCCATCAATCACGCGCGTATCCAAATGTGGCACAGACATAGGTGGATCGCCCACAGATGCCTTGCCATAGACTTTTGCGCTATGTTTAGCGATAATCTCTTCATTTTTGCACGCCAGCCACAAGCCATTAATCGGGAATCCCGCATATCCGCGCGCCTCTCTTATCCCGCTTTTTTGCACGAGCTGAAATGCCCCGCCACCAGCGCCTAAAAATACAAAGCCAGCCTGAATTGTTTTTGTGATATTTTGGGTTTTGTCCTCGATTTTTAGCTCCCAGCCTTTGTCGTTTTGCTTTAGATCTGTTATTCTGTGTTTCAAATGTACGCTCACGCCGCGCGCTTTGAGATTTTCTGTCAATTGTCTTGTGATTGCGCCAAAATCCACATCGCTTCCACCATCAATAAAAGTCGCTGCAAGTTTTTCTTTCTTGCTACGCCCTTCTATAAGCAGTGGTGCAAATTCGGCGATTTTTTCCCTCTCTTGTGTGAAAATCATATTTTTAAAAAATGGCGAGGTTTTGAGCGCATCAAAACGCGCTTTGAGAAACTCGACATTTGCGCCTGTCACAAAGCTAATATGTGGCAGTGGATGGATAAAGCTTGAAGGCTCGCCCAAAATCCCTTGCTCCACGCAATACGCCCAAAACTCCTTGCTAAGCTCAAAGCGCTGATTTATCGTAAGTGCTTTTGAAATATCAATACTTCCATCTTTGCGGCGTGGTGTGTAGTTTAGCTCACAAAGTGCTTGATGCCCTGTGCCTGCGTTATTCCACGCCATCGAGCTTTCAAGCGCGACATCGCTAAGAGTCTCATAAATATGTATCTCAAATGTAGAATCCAGCTCTTTTAGCATTAAACCTAGCGTTAAGCTCATAATGCCCCCGCCGACAAGAACTATTTGGGCTTGATTGTGTGGATTCATCTTTGCGCCTTAAGTTTGAAGTTCAAAACAAATAGCTTATCTTTGCGCTATTGTGTTAATAAAGATTAAATTTCTTGCAAACTTCTGCATTATCTTTGCGCTAAAAATACGCCAAAAAGAATGATAAAAATCCCTAGAATCTCCATAGCGCTAATGTATTCGCCCAAAATCACATAGCCCATAAGTGCCGCAATCACGGGCGAAAAGAGCAGTAAAAGCGAAGAGAGTTGCGCAGAGATTTTCCCCATAATGTAGCCAAAAAAGCCCTGTCCCAAAACCTGCCCAAAAAGTGCAATGAGCGCAACTATAAGCCATTGCTTAGAATCACTAGGCAAAGAAAATCCCTCAATCACGCTTCCAGCAATAAGCAAAAATCCCCCAGCTCCAAGCCCTGAGAAAAACATAATCTGCAATGTTTCGTATTTGCGCCGAAGGTTATAAATAAGCGCTAAGAATCCGCTATAAGACACCATGCTTAAAAACGCGAGCATATCGCCAAAGGGATTTGCCACGCTAAGTGCGTTTTTGCCATTGATAAGCACAAAAACGCCAATTATAGCAATGAGCGCGCCTAGCACAAAAAAGAGGCGCAGTTTTTCACCAAAAAATATCAAACCTATGGGCACGAGTACAAAGCATGCAAGCGAGCTTATGAGATTGACATTTGCTACGCTTGTATTGCGCAAGGCGAGGTTAAAGAACAATAAATCCAAGCCAAAAAATACGCCGGAAAGGATCATAAAAAGCAAATCCCTTTTTTGCGGGAGGCAAAAGCCTTTTTTACTAATGCTAAAAAGCGCAAAAATCGGCAAGGCAAGGAAGATTCTATAAAATCCAAGCATGATGGGCGAGACTTCAGAGATTTTTACCAAAATGCTTGCATAGATGAGAAAAGATTCTGCAATTAAAGTCAGCGCGATAAAGCCAAAATGCGGTTTTTTGCTACTCATAAAAATGTCTTAGGCAAAAAATTTGTAAATGCTTGCCACAAGGCTAAAGGCATAAATCACAATAAGCGCGTAGCGGTGGTTTGCAAGGCTCACCATATCAATGATTTTGGTGCCAAGCGCCACGCCAACCATCGCGCTAAGCCCGACAATAAGCCCGCTATGCGTATCGATAAGATTATGCGAATAGAGCGAAATCGAGCCAGAAATCGAAGCAAAAATAATAAAAAACAGCGCAATCGGCACGACTTTTTTAGAATCTAGCCCCAAAAAATACGCCAAAAGCGGACCAATTAAAAGCCCCCCGCCAATGCCAAGACTAATGGCAAAAATCCCTGTCAATGCCCCAACGCCAATCATCACAAGCTTTTGCAAAGTAGGATCTGTGATGGGGGGATTTGGGTTTGCAAAGGTTTTGGTATTGAAAACATATTTTTTAAAACTAAAAAGCGTAAGGATAATAAACGCGCCAAGCAAGAGCTTTGAGGGCAAATTTGCAACGATAAATCCGCTAAAACTCGCCCCAATTAGCCCGCCAATGCCTACAAAAATGCCAACTTGTACTTCAAGCTTTTTGCGCACGATATTTAGCAAACTGCCAAAAACAGAGGAAAACGCCATCTGCATAATCGAAATCCCAATCGCGCCCTCCATACTCATACCTAAAAACAGCAGACAAGGCACAAGTATCACACCCCCGCCAATGCCAAAAAACCCCGCTGCTATCCCGCTAATAAAGCCAAGCACGCCAAAAATAATCTCTTGATTTTGCAGTAATTCTGGCATATTTTTCTCCGTAGTTTGAATCTTTAAAAGTATCATTGTAAAATGTAGGCAAAAGTCTAGCACAAACTTACCCACAAACTTATCTTGTGCTGTGTAAATTTTTAACAATTTACAAAAGCTAATGTGGGGGTAATTTGCGGAATGCGGAACTATGTTTGCTTACTAAAAAGGCAAAAGGGGCTTGAAAACAAGAATCTAAAAAGGTAGAATATGTGCGCAAAGACCAAAGCAGGGCATTCCTGTAAGTTGATACGAGGGATTTTATGAATGTATCAGTGAATCAGAAATATTTGCAGATTATGGTAGAAGATGATAATGCGTTTTTGCATAAGGCGATCGCGTATGCAGAAAAATATTTTTCCAAAAGCTATCGATTGTCGCGCACCGTGCTTATTTTGGACGATGGAGAGCGCTTTAAGAAGGATTATTTGATTAATTGGGCGTATCATGTGTGCTTGCAAGAGGATTCTAAATGCGCGGATTCTAAATCTGAAGATTCTAAATCCCAAGAATCTGGCGAAATGCCGGATTTAGAGTATTTGCTTGATTTTACTTATCTGCCAATACGCATTAAAATTGTTGGGAAAAATTCCCTCGTTGAACGTGTGAAAATCGCGCTAAGGATTCTCAATGGCAAGCGCGTTATGCTCAAAATGAGCAAGGTAAATGCCACCGCAAGGCGCTATATTGCGAATTTGTTTGAGGAATATTATTTGGGTTGCGATAGAGATGAGGTGTATTTGGATTCTACAAAGCCCTATTTTTGGGAGAGCATTATTAATCTTGTGAGCTTTAAAGTCGTGCATAATGTGATTTTGGACTTTGATTATGAAAGCTTTCATAATCGTGGCGGGCTAGGGGGCTTTGGAGAGAGCTTTTTGACAGCGCATGAGCGGGAATTACGCCAAAGTTATATGATTTTAGAATCTAGCCCAAATGATGATTTTGATACGATTAAAAAGCGCTATTTGCGCCTAGCAAAGGAATATCACCCAGATAATGTTTTTGGACAAGATTCCCAAGTTGTGGAATCTTATAATGAGCGCTTTAGAAGTATCCAAGAAGCGTATGAGAAAATCCGCACTGCCTTGCGTATCGCATCGTGATTTGAGTTCTCAAAGTAGCGTAGGATTCTAAAAAAATGGCTTTTGACTACAAGAAGGCATATAGGGAACTTTATCTACCAAAAAGTGAGCCTAGTATCATAGAAATCCCGCCAATGAATTTCATCGCGCTAAGAGGGAAGGGCGATCCAAACGAAGAAAATGGCGCATATAAAAACGCGATAGCCTTGCTGTATGGAGTTATTTATACAATAAAGATGAGCTACAAGGGCGCGCATAAAATTGAGGGCTTTTTTGAATTTGTAGTGTCGCCACTTGAGGGCTTTTGGTGGCAGGAAAATACAGATGGGTTTGATTATAATAGAAAAAAAGATATGCATTTTATAGCGATTATCCGACTTCCGGATTTTGTGACAAAGAAAGACTTTGAATGGGCGATTGAGGAAGCGACAAAAAAGAAAAAGCAAGATTTTTCAAAGGTTGAATTTCTTACCTACAATGAGGGAATTTGCGTCCAATGCATGCATATAGGCTCTTATGATAATGAGCCTGCAACGATTGAAAAAATGCATAAATTTGCAGAATCTAAGGGATACAAAATAGACATTGCCAATACAAGATACCACCATGAAATCTACCTAAGCGATCCAAGAAAGTGCGATAAAGCCAAGCTAAAAACCATCATAAGGCATCCTATTAAAAAGAAAAAGTAAGCGATAAGTTTCGATTGCTTGTAATTTTAACCTTAAAAACACTCACAAACGCCCGCTATTCTCATTTTTCATAGCTAAATGGTATCAAGTTATTTTAAGAATTATTACTATAAGATTGCGCCACTTTATATTCGGGTTGGAGCAAGCAAATGGAATTTTTAAAACACAATATCGATCATGCTATTTTCTTTATCTTAGGTTTTATGAGCTTTTTGGTGCTGTGGTTTAGCATTGAGCGCGTGATTTTTTATGCGCGCTTAAATATCAAGGATTATGGTACGAAAGAAGAGCTTGAGGAAGCAGTGAGTAAGAATCTCACCACGCTTTATATTATCTATTCAAACGCGCCATATATCGGGCTTCTTGGCACGGTTGTGGGGATTATGATCACCTTTTATGATATGGGTGTGAGTGGCGGACTTGATGCAAAAAGCATTATGGTTGGCTTGTCTCTCGCGCTCAAAGCTACCGCGCTTGGGCTTTTGGTGGCGATTCCCACGCTTATTTTATATAACATTTTTTTGCGCAAAGCAGAAGTGTATATCAACCGCTATCAAGCCTTGCTAAGTGCGCGCAAAAATGGGAATCCTGCGGAGTGAAAAATGCGACTGCCAAAAAAAGACGGACTTAATGTTATCCCGCTCATCGATGTGATGTTAGTGCTTTTAGCCATTGTGCTAAGTGTTTCTACTTTCATCGTGCAGGGGCAAATCAAAGTCGATCTTCCTAGCTCACAAAGTCAATCTGTGCCTACAGATTCTCCAACGAAATTGCTTGCAATCAACGAGCAGTGCGAGATTTTCTTTGAAAACGAGTTGGTAAATATGGAAGTTTTGCGCGAAAAAATCTTTGCGCTCGATCCAAAAACAATGCTAAAACTTGAAGTTGATAAAAATGCGCGCTTTGATGTGTTCGTGCAGGTTGCGGATATTTTGAAGGAAAAAGGACATGAAAATGTCAGTATTGCAACAACCAAAAAACAATAGCTTTTTCACGCCTATGAAAATAGGCTTCATCATCTCATTTGCTATACACGCGGCGTTTTTGTGCTTGCTTATAGAGAGATTCCATAAGATTGAGATTAGCGAAGATGGCGTAAGTGCGATAACACTTTCCCTTGCGACGATTCAAAACCCTTCTCCTAATGAATCTGAGCCAAAGCCAACGCCCAAAAAGCCAGTTAAAAAACCGCACAAAAAGCCAAAGCCAAAACCTATTGAGCGCGTGCCAAATCCAATCCCTGAAGAGCTAGAAGAATCCCAACCTGAAGAATCCGTGCTCGCTGCGCAGGCAAATCAGCAAAATGAAGGCGATGTGATTGAGACGCTAAGCCAAAAAGATGGCGAGCATAATGAGCTTTACCAGCAGATTCAATCTGCAATCCAAAAAAAGCAGCGCTATCCGCGTATGATGCAAAAGCGCAGGATTGAGGAAAATGAAGTGCTCGTAGAATTTGTGATTTACACCGATGGGCGCGTGACAAATATTCGCGTTATCCAGCCTTCTAAGTTTGAGGACTTCAATCGTGCGTCTGTGCGCGCTGTAGAGGAAGCATCAAAGCATTTCCCGCGTGTGGAAAAAAATCTGCGCTTAGAAATACCGCTTGCTTACAATCTCCGCACTGATACATAGCGCCAGCTTTGCACGCGTGGTGGTTTGGTAGGATTTTATTTATATGCGCTATTTGAATGTAAGCGCAGATATGGAATCTTTAGAGATTTTGCAAAAAAGCATTGATAAAAAATCAAGTCAATTTTGGCTTTGCATTTTTGAGCTTTTTAGCAATGTTATCGAGCATAATTTTTATGGTTTAAAGCTTCCAGCCTGCGCCCCGCGCAAATACAAGCGCTTAAAAATACAATTTCACAAAAATAAGATTCTCTGTAAATTAGAAAAATCCACACTCACACTTTGCTTTAATCCAAAAATCCCGCCCAGCAAAGCATTTTTGCGCTTATTTTGTAATCCAAATTTACACCAAAAAGCCAAAAGGCGCCAAAAACAAAAACTGCGCCAAAGTGGCAGAGGAATGGTGCTCATTTTTACATACTCTCAACCAAAACTTGCTACAATGCGCCACAACAAACTTTCTCTAACGATAAAAGCCAAAGCACAGGATACGCAAAATGGAAATTTCAAAAGTAACCCTGCAAGATGGAAGCGATGCGCTCAAGGTGGTGGGGAAAATCAAAACCTACAAGGTTTTTTTAGAGTTTAAGCAAGAAATCGAATTTTACCTTGAGGCTTACCAAAACAAGGAAAAAGAGGGCAAATACAGCTTTAATGGCGAGACTTTTAGAATCTACTTTGTGCGCGCCTATCCGCTTAATTCCTACACGCTTGGCTTTTTGTGCAAACTTTTGATTGAAGATAAGATACGCGTGGAGGTTATCGTTGATACGTTGCGTATGTTTGCGTTTTTTGAAGAGGTGGATTTGGTGAATCTTTTTGAAGTGAAAATCCGCGAAGAGGACTAAAATTAAGGACCAAAGAAAATGACGCTTAATGCTTGGAATCTTTTTTACACAAATTATGATCCGATCGCTTTTAGCCTTTTTGGCTTAAAGGTGCATTGGTATGGGCTTTGCTATGTCTTTGCGCTTATTTTTGCGCTTTTTATCGCGCAGTTTTTTTTGAAAAAATATCCGCAAAATTTTGGTATAGATTCTAAGGATTTGGATTCTTATTTTATTTGGGCGGAAGTTGGCGTGATTTTGGGCGCGCGCATCGGCTATTTGGCGATTTACAGCGATGGGGCGCATTATCTTTTGCACCCATGGGATATTTTTAATCCCTTTGATTCTCGAGGCAATTTTATCGGAATCGCGGGCTTTAGCTACCATGGCGGTGTGGTTGGATTCTTAATTGCTACAATTGCTTTTTGCAAGCTAAAAAAACTTCCGCTTTTTTCTTATCTCGACTTAGCGACAATCTCTATTCCCCTAGCTTACACCTTTGGTAGAATTGGGAATTTTTTAAATCAAGAGCTTTATGGGCGCGTGATTGAGCCAGATTCTGTTTTTAGCTTTTTAGGAATCTTAGTGGGAGAAAAATTGTGCTATCCCAGCCAGCTTTTTGAAGCGTTTTTTGAAGGCATTGTGCTTTTTGGCGTGATGCTTTTTGCGCTAAGATTCTGCAAAAAAAGCGGAGAGCTCGCATGCGTGTATGGCATGGGATACAGCGTTGCGCGCTTTTTTTGTGAATACACAAGGGAGGCGGATTTGCAGATGGGATATTACGCGCTTGGGCTTTCTATGGGGCAAATCTTAAGCATTGTAATGTTTGTGGGTTGTATGCTATTATTTCTTTTTCGTAAAGATTCTCAAAAAATTGCTACAAATCAGAACAAAAAAGCCAAAAAGCACAAAAAATAATATTTTTGAAGGAATAAAAATGCAAAAAATCACCCTACAAACCTTGCAAGCAAAAAAATCTAAAGAAAAAATCGTCGCAATCACCGCGTATGACGCGCTTATGGCGAGTATTTTTGATGAATTTGCAGAAATTATTTTGGTTGGAGATTCTCTTAATATGAGCTTTAATGCCAAAAATGATACGCTGGGGCTAAGCGTAGAGCAGATGATTTACCATACACGCGCAGTTTGTGCGGGGGTGAAGAGGGCGTTTGTGCTAGCGGATATGCCTTTTGGTAGTTATCAAGATACCAAAAGTGCGCTTAAAAATGCGCTTAAATTTTACGCGCAAACGCCTTGTGATGCGCTCAAACTTGAAGTCAATGAGGATAAAATCCCACTTATTGAATCTCTTTGTAAAGAAGGCTTTGCGATTATGGCGCATATTGGCTTGCAGCCGCAATTTATGAGAGGTGAAGGCGGCTATAAAGTCAAAGGAAAAGAGGAGAGCGAAAAAGCGCGCTTATTGCAGCTTGCAAAAGATTTGGAATCTGTTGGGGCGTTTGGGCTTTTATTGGAAGGTGTGAAAAGTGACTTAGGCGCGCAAATCACGCAAGCAGTGAAGATTCCAACCATTGGCATAGGTGCAGGCGCGCAATGCGACGGGCAGATTCTAGTGTGGAGCGATGCTTTTGGGTTTTTTGATGCATTTAAGCCAAAATTTGTGCGCACCTACGCAAATGGCAAGGCGTTTTTGCAAGAGGCGATGAAGCACTATGCACAGGATATTAAAACCGGCGTATTTCCGAGCGAAAAGGAAAGCTACTAAATGGAAAAAATCAGCATTGAGCGCATAGTAGAGCCTGTGAATTTAGAATCTAGAGATTTAGAATCTTCCCTGCGTCCGAGCGTGTGGGAGGAATACATTGGGCAAGAATCGATAAAGAAAAATCTTAAGGTTTTTATTGAAGCTGCAAAACTGCGCAATGAATGTTTGGACCATATTCTTTTTTTTGGACCGCCCGGGCTTGGGAAGACGACACTAAGCCATATTATCGCACATGAAATGGGCGCAAATATCAAAGTGAGCGCCGCGCCCATGATTGAAAAAAGTGGCGATTTAGCCGCGATTTTGACAAATTTAAATGATGGCGACATTCTTTTTATTGATGAAATCCACCGCCTAAGTCCGCCGATTGAGGAGATTCTCTATCCGGCGATGGAGGATTTTCGCCTTGATATTATTATCGGCTCTGGTCCAGCGGCTCAAACGCTAAAAATTGACTTACCGCGCTTTAGTTTGATTGGCGCAACCACGCGCGCGGGCATGCTTTCAAATCCATTGCGCGATAGATTTGGAATGAATTTTAGACTGCAATTTTACAGCCCGCAGGAGTTGCAAAGTATTATTTTGCTCGCAGCGCGGAAGCTGGAGAAAGACATAGAGGAGCTAAGCGCACTAGAAATTGCTAAACGCTCGCGTGGCACGCCACGAATTGCGCTAAGGCTTTTAAAAAGGGTGCGTGATTTTGCAGAAGTGGCAAAAGAATCTACCATCACGCTAGAGCGCACAAAATACGCGCTTAATGAGCTTGGTGTGAATGATTTGGGCTTTGATTTGCTTGATTTGCGCTATTTGGAGATTTTGGCACAGAGTAAAAATCGCCCTATTGGGCTTAATGCCATAGCTGCGGCAATGAGCGAAGATGAGGGGACGATTGAAGATGTGATTGAGCCTTATTTGCTGGCTAATGGCTATTTGGAGCGCACCGCGCGCGGGAGAATTGCGACAAATAAGACTTATGAACTTCTTAGATTCCCAAATGTTGGGCTTTTTTAGGAAAATAAATTTTGCAAATTAGGGGCAAAAATACGCGCAAAAATTTAAAAAATAATCCAACTTTAAAGCGTAATAAGGTAAAATCGTGGCTTTATGTTTGAAAAAGGGTAATAAATGCTAGAGTGGATGCAAAGACATAGAAAATGGCTTGTGATTACAATTTGGATAAGCGTGATTGCGTTTGTGGGCGCTGGTGGCGTAGGCTGGGGCACTGGGGCGTTTGATTTTAATGCGGATAAAGCAGCGCAAGTTGGCGATGTGAAAATAAGCTTAAGAGAATATAAAACAGCGTATCAAAATGTCTATAACGAGCAGGCGCAGAACTTTGGCGGGAACTTTGATGAAGCGCAAGCAAAGGCTATGGGACTGCAAGCACAAGTCCTAAGAATGCTCATCGCGCGCGCACAGGTGGAATCTTTTGCAAAGGATTTGGGCGTGCGTGTGAGCGATGAAGAGGTATTAAATGAACTTTTGCAAATAGAGGCTTTTCAAGCAAATGGCGCATTTGATAAAAGCGTGTATGAGCGCGCGCTAGCAAATGTAGGAATGCGTAAAGATGAGTTTGAAGAGAATTTGCGAAAAGATTTGTTGATGAGAAAATTTTACGAGCAACTTTTTTTAGGAGTCTCTAAACCAAGCGTGGTGGAAAACTTAAGCCTTAGCGTGCCTTTTGGAATCAATGATGAGCTTGAAGTCAAAGTGCTAAAGCCAAAAGAAGTGAGCGTGAGTGAAGAGGAGATAAAAACCTACTGGGAGCAAAACCAAACAAAGTGGGTGTCTAAGCAAACTTACAAAATTATGCCTGTGTGGTTTTTGGCAGATTCTCAAAATGTGAGTGAAGATGAGGTGCTTACGCAATATGAGCGTACAAAAGATTTATACAAAGATGAAAAAGGCAATGTTAGCGAGTTGGCAAAAGTGCGTGCGCAGGTGGAGTTTGAGCTTAAAAAAGACAAGGCACTGCTGGAGGCAAAAAGGAATTTTTCAGCTTTCCGCGATGGGAAAATGCAAGGTGAGATTATAGAATTTGAGGAAGGCGCAAATGCCGGGAATCTGGATTTATCTAAAGAGGAACTAGCGAGTATAAGCGCGCTAGAGGTGGATTCAATCCTAATGCCAATCGAGCAACAAAATGGCTATGTGCTAATAAAGCTTGTGGAAAAAATCCCGCCAAAACCGCTAGAATACGCGCTTGCTAAAGAATCTGCAAAGCAAGCATTGATACGCCAAAAGCAAATCCAAGAGCTAGATTCTCAATCCAAAGCGCAGTTAGCGGATTTTAAGGGTGTGAATATCGGCTATTTTGCGCCGCTTACTCTTTCGCCAGTATTTGTCGCTGGAAAGGGCTCTTTCGCCCAAAGTGCTGGGCTTAATTTCTCTGATGTGTACACGATTCTCACTCAAGCGCTAAAGGGAGATTCTAAGAGTGGTGTTGTTTTGAATGACACGCAGGCGATTTTGTATAAAATCACAAACCAAAGGCTTTTCCAAAGTGAAGTAAATACACAGCAAGAAGCCACAGCATTAAAGCAAAATGCCTATATGAGCGTGCTTGAAGAGTATCTGAATGCGCATTACAAGCCACAAATTTTTATAAAACTAGATTAGGAGAGCCCGGATATGGCAAAGACACCCATTTTAGCGATTGATATAGGTTCAAGCAAGATTTGCGCGGTGATCGCAGAGATTAAGCAAGATGGCGAACTTTGCGTGCTTGGCGTAGGCATTAGAGAATCTCAAGGCGTGAAAAAAGGTATGATTAATAATATCGATCACGCCAGCCTCGCCACGCGCGCTGCAATCGCTGAAGCCACGACAATGGCGGGCATTGAGGGGAAAAAGGCTATTATCTCAATCCCTAATAATTACACGATAAACGCAGATTCTAAAGGCGCGGTAAATCTGCCACATGGCGAAGTGCGCTTGACAGACATTCAGCGCGCAATGCAAACAGCCATACATTATAATCCCGTCCCGCAAGACCATCAGCTTATCCACGCACTGCCTTATAAATTCATCGTTGATGATATGCAAGTGGCTATTGAAGATCCGATTAATATGAGCGCGCGCAGGCTAGATTGTCGTGTTTTTATGGTGATGGCGAAAAAATCGCATTTGGAGAATCTCAAAAAAGTTATCAAAAATTGTGAAATTGAAATTAGCGATATTGTCGTAAGCTCGTATGCCTCTTCAATCGCGACTTTGAGCGATGATGAGCGCAAAGGTGGCGTGGCGTGCATTGACATGGGTGGCGGGCTGTGTGATATTATGATTCACAATGGACAATCAATGTGCTACAGCGATTATCTCAATGTCGGCTCAAACAATGTCACGCTCGATTTGGCGCAGGTATTTAATCTGCCTTTAAGCATAAGCGAAGAGATTAAAACAAAATATGGGAATCTTATTTTCACACAAGAGGATAAAGATAAAGGCTTAAATGCGCCAATTAAGGGAAATTCTGAAAAGCAACCAATCCCTTTGCAAAATATTTATAGCATTATAAAAGCCCGCGTAGATGAGACTTTAGAGCTTTTGGGTGATATTTTAGAAAAAAGCGCGCTTGGAAATATCCTCACATCTGGCATTGTGCTAACCGGCGGTATGGTGAAGCTCAAAAACTTCGAGCAGTATGTCAATCAAAATGGGAAATTTTACAATCCATCGGGGAATAATCAGCTCTCTGTGCGCGTGGCTTTGCCAAAAACGCTTGATGGCATTACAGATAAACTTCAAGGTGCAGAAAGTGCTACGATTATCGGGCTTGTATTGCATGCAGCAGGGGGCTTTACAAATTATGAAGTGGGCGTAAATAATGAGGTGAAGTTTAAAAAATCTCAACGCGTTATTCAAGAAGTTGATACTACAAAAGAAAAGGCAGATGTGCAGAATCTGCAAATAAAAGAGCAAATTATTCCTAAAGAGAAAAAGGATTCTGACGATTTGACCTCCAATGTCCGAGCTAATGGCGTTGGTAACTACTTTAGGCGCTTTTATAAATGGCTTAGCGAACTATTTTAAGACAAGGAAACACCCATGGAAGAAATAAAAGACTTAAACATTCAAGAACTCGGCGATGATATCAGCTACAATGAATGCAGAGGCGCGAGGATTGCAGCCATTGGCGTAGGTGGTGGCGGAAGCAACACGATAAACTACCTCGTGCGCAAAAATACAAAAGATGGAATCACGATTTTTGCAGCAAATACTGACGCACAACACCTCTCTAAAAATAGCGCAAAGCGCAAACTCCAGCTTGGCAAAAAACTTACAAAAGGCTTAGGTGCGGGTGCGAAGCCAGAGGTCGGCGAGCAAGCAGCCATTGAAAGCTATGAAGAGATAAAAGAGGCGCTAAGTGGTTTTGATATCGTCTTTATCGCGGCAGGATTAGGCGGTGGCACGGGCACGGGCGCTGCGCCACTTATCGCAAAAGCGGTGAAAGAAAATAATGCACTTGCAGTTTCCATTGTCACTAAGCCTTTTCAATCTGAAGGCAGAAAGCGCGCGAGAATCGCAGAAGAGGGCTTGAAAAAATTGCGCGAAGAGAGCGATTGTATCATCGTCGTGCTTAATGATAGAATGGTAAAAACTATCGGCAACAAAGATGGGCAACGCGAGGCGATGAATATGGTAAATGATGTGCTTGCAAACGCTGTGATAGGGCTTTCAAACATTATCCTTGGCGGTGGAGCAGATGATACAAATGTGGATTTTGCCGATGTGAGAACAGCTATGGAAAACAAGGGGCTTTCGATTATGAGCGTTGGCGAGCATATAGGCGAAGATGCGGCAAAAAATGCACTGAACAAAGCTCTAAGCTCCCCAATGCTGGGAAATATCAACATACATGGCGCGACAGGGCTTATTGTGTGCTTAGAAGCTCACCCAGACTATCCTTATAAAGAAGTCGATGCGGCGCGCTCAGATATGCTCGCGTATGAGACAGATGAGACGGATTTTGTTTTTGGTAGCTATTATGATGAGAATCTCCCCATTGACGCCGCGCGTATCACAATCATCGCAACAGGATTCCAAGATGAAATCACCGATGGACCAGAAAATAAGAATCTCAATATGACTTCTGTAGCGCCTGTCTCATCAATGCGCGTAAGTGGCGGGGAAAGCACGCTTTTTTCAAGCAACACTTACGATAGAAGCAATCTTGACACACCTTCTTATATCCGCAAACAGCAAGATTAATCTTATTCTTACATGGGCGAGTGTCGCCCCTTTCTTTTTTCATTGTATCACTCACAAGGATAAAGCCTTTTATGAGTTTTGCTTTGTGCGTATTGCTATTTTAATTGATTAAAATTTCGGATTCTGTAGCCATTTGCAACCTTTAGTATCTTTTGAAAGCGCCCGGCAAGATTCTATGCGCGCGCGATAAGTGTGCCAAAATTCACCCATTTAAACAAAACCTCCACCGCGCTAAATCCCGCACTTTTAAGCAACGCAATATTTTCCTCCAAACTATAAGGCACAAGCACATTTTCCAGCGCCTCGCGCTTTGAGGCGATTTCGCTTTGCGAGTAGCCATTGCGCGCCTTATATTGATGGTAGTATTCAATCATCTGCTTTGCAAAAAGGCTATCCTCACTCACCATTTTTTCGCTAATAATAAGCACGCCATTTGCGCGCTTTAGGGAATTATAAAGTTTTTTGACAAGCTCTAGGCGCAAAGGCGGGCGGATAAATTGTAAAGTGTAGTTACTCACAATCGCGCTAGATTCGCTAAACTCCTCTTTCGTGCAGTCCGCGACTTTGAGGCAAATATCCGCATTATAAGCCCTTGCCTTTAGCTTTGCGCGCTCAATCATCGCACTTGAAGTATCTAGCCCAATGAGCTTTGCGTGAGGCAGGCGAGGAGAAAGCGCTAAAAGCAGATTCCCAAGTGAGCAACCAATATCATACACCACGCCATCTTTGATATTTACGCTCAAAAAATCCACGCAAAGTTGCAAATTTTCTTTGTAAAATGGAATCGAGCGCTCCAGCATATCATCAAAGACGCTTGCCACCTGCGCGTCAAACTCAAACTGCTTGTTAGGCGCACTTACAAAAAGTTCGTCTTTAAGATTCTGCGATGATTTCGCAAGTTGAGGATTTTGAGCATTTTTCATAGTTTTTAAGATTTTAATCTATAGCGTATTCTTGCGGTATTTTGTCTTTGAAGGCAAAGGCGTGCGTGTAGCCCACTTCTTTGGCTAAGGCGCGACAATGCTCATACCCAAAGCCCACATGCTCGACTGCGTGCGCATCGGAGCTAAAGGTGATTGGCACACCGATTTCAAAGGCAAGGGAAAGTATTTCTTTAGAGGGGTATTGCTCTTTGCATGGTTTGCGTAAGCCAGAGGCGTTGATTTCCATCACGCATTGCGCTTGTTTGATGGATTCCAAAGTGCTGGCAAGTTTTGGCAAAACGCTTTTGGGCGGTGGGTTGTTAAAAACCTTTAGCAAATCAAAATGTCCGATAACTTCAAAATTCCTACTTTGCGCGCAAAGCGTGATAGAATCCAAATATTCCTCCCAGCATTTCTCAAGGCTTAAGTTTTTGTAATGCCCCAAAAATGCAGGATTATCAAAGCCAAAATTTCCCAAAAAATGCACCGATCCGATGAGATAATCAAGCGGGGCGCGCAAAAGGCTAGATTCTAGCAAATCTTCACGCCCTTTAATAAAATCAACCTCAAGTCCGATTCTCACATCGATTTTATCGCGGAATTCCTCGCGCAGCGCGCACATATCCGCGATATAGCCTTCCACATCTTCTAGGCACATGCGGTATTCCTTGTCAAACTCCATGGGCGCGTGACAAGTAAAGCCATAAATATCGATGCCTAGCTCCACAGCGCGCTGTAAATACTCGCGCGGCGCACCGCTGGCGTGGTTGCACAAAGGCGTGTGATTATGCATATCAAGGCGCATGATTATTCCTTTACCCCGATAAAAAGCGTGGAGATTCCCGCGCTGTAGGTTTTACAGAAGTTTTTTTGCACGCCTCTTTCTTGTAATAATTCCTCAAGCTCGCGCGCGGTGATAAAGCTTTCAATGGAATTTGGTAGGTATTGATACGCCTTAAAGTTTGAAGTAATCACGCCACCGAGCAAAGGCAGAATCTTGCGCGTGTAATAGCCCGCGATGCGCCCCAAAATCGTGGGCTTTTCGCTTTTGAGAAATTCCAGCACCACAAGAACGCCACCTTTTTTCAGCACGCGCGCAAATTCGCTCAATGCCTGCTTGTATTCAAGCACATTACGCAAACCATAGGCGATGGAGAGAATATCCACGCTTTCATTCTCAAAGGGCAATGCCTTCGCCTCGCCTTGCAAAAAATGCGTGTCTTTGTAGCCCTCAAGCTTTGCCTTTGCGACTTCGAGCATATTTGCCGATGGGTCAAAGCCACAAATTTGCGCTATTTCCACACCTTGCGTATCTGCGGCGTTGTGCCAGTGCTTTATCATATCGCCACTTCCACATGCCACATCAAGGATGGTAAGCGGGCGATTTAGAGAATCTTGCAACGCGTCAAAAGCCCTTCTACACGCCTCTTTGCGCCAAGAAATATCGATACCAAGACTTAGCGCATGATTTGCCCTGTCGTATTTTTGCGCGATGGCATCAAACATTCCGATAATCTGCTCTTGCTTATTTTGCACGCTTATCCTTTGAGATTGAATGTCACAAGCTTAGTTTGCGCGAGATTTTTTTGCGCGTAAGCTAAGGAATCTTGCAACGCTTTAATTTGCGATTCCACCTGTGCGCTTGCTGTGCCACCAAGTGAGTTGCGCGCTTGCATGCTGGATTGCAAATCAAGCACTTTTTTCGCCTCTTTGGGAATGCGAGAATCTACACTTGCTAACTCATCTTCGTTTAGCTGGCTTAAATCCTTATTTTGAGACTGCGCGTAGGCTACGGCTCTGCCGGTGATATGGTGCGCGTCGCGGAAGGGGATATTGCATTTTTTCACTAAAAAATCCGCCAAATCAGTCGCGCTCAAATGCCCGCTTTGCGCCATTTTTAGCATATTTTGCGGGTTAAATTGCGTAGTTTTTAAGCACGCATTGAGAATCTCAAGGCAAATTTGCGCGGTTTTAATACTATCAAAAACCGCCTCTTTATCCTCCTGTGTGTCCTTGTTATACGCCAAAGGCAAGCCTTTCATCACCACAAGCAAACTTTGCAAATTCCCAAAAGCGCGCCCACTTTTCCCGCGCAAGAGTTCAGGCACATCGGGATTTTTTTTCTGTGGCATGATCGAGCTTCCAGTTGAAAAAGAATCACTCAAAGTCACAAAGCCAAACTCCGCGCTACTCCATAGCACCAGCTCCTCGCTCACGCGCGAAATATGCATCATCACCATCGCAATATCATAGAGCAAATCCAGCGCAAAATCCCGCTCGCTCACAGAATCCATCGCATTAAGGCTAGGCGCGCTTAATCCAAGCTCATGCGCGACAAACTCCCTATCGTTCCCATACGGCGTGCCAGCCAGCGCGCCAGAGCCAAGCGGGGAAGTGTCATTGCGCGCAAAGGTAGATTCCAAACGCTTGACATCGCGCAAGAAATTACAACACCACGCCACGAGATGAAAAGCAAGGCTCACAGGCTGGGCGTGCTGTAAATGCGTCATTCCGGGCATGAGCGTGTGGGTGTGGTTGCGCGCGATATCAAGCAAAGTCTGCATAAGCTCCAAAATTTGTGCGCGCAATTGCGCGTTTGCTTTGAGCGTGTAAAGTTTGAAATCAAGTGCTACTTGATCGTTGCGACTGCGCGCGGTGTGAAGTTTCTTGCCACTTTCGCCGATGAGATTTGTAAGCGCAGATTCTATTGCCATGTGAATATCTTCATCGCTATTATTAAGCGGAAAAGTGCTTTCCTTAAAGCGTTGCGCGATTTGCTCCAAACCTTGCAAGATAGAATCTAGCTCATCTTTTTGCAAGATTCCAATCTTATGAAGCATCTTAGCGTGCGCGCGTGAGCCTTGAATGTCCTCCTCCCACATTTGGTGATCAAAGCCAATAGAGGCGTTAAAATCCTCCAAAAGCTTGCTTGATTCTAACTCAAAGCGTCCGCCCCAAAGCTTTGCCATATTTGCTCCTCTTTGCTTTGTGAAATTTTAAAAAGGTTTCAATACCACAAGCACCACGATAATGATGAGCGCGAGGGTTGGGACTTCATTGAAAATACGAAAAAATTTGCCACTTTTTTTGCAGCTGCCATTAGCCAAAGAGCGCATAAACGCGCCACATAAAAGATGATACACTAAAAGCAAAAGCACAATGCTAAGCTTTGCGTGAAACCACCCACCGCCCTGAAAAATATGTGGAAAATCAGCCAAAATAAGCCCAGCGCCACTTGCAAAAGTTACTATAAGTGCGGGCAAACCGATAAAAGTATAAAGCCTTTTTTCTTGAATCTGCACGATTTTGACAAACTCGCTGTTGTGGATATTTTCAATATGATAGACAAACAAGCGCGGAAGGTAGAAAAGCATCGCCATCCATGAAATAAGCGCGATGAGATGCAGGGCTTTAATCCCCAAGTAATGCTCGCTAAAAAACTCCATCTTTTCTCCTTAAAATGCTTAAGCGTAGATTCTTGCAAACGCGCATTATAGCTTATTTTTTAGCAAATCTAGTGAATTTTGCGCGCCTAGCAGTGAAATTTGCACGCTAGATTCTAAAAATGCGTTTTTTTGTAGGCTTAGCCCAAGCTTTTTTGCCTCGTATTCTAGCTTTGAAAGTTGAGAATAGGGAATGGTGAGAGAAAGCGCACCTTGAGGAATGAGCGGGCTTAAGAGATTGCGCGTTTTAGCTTCTTGCACGCAATTTTGCAAGGCATTTGTATAAGCGCGCACAAGCCCGCCAACGCCAAGCAAAGTCCCGCCAAAATAGCGCACGACAATGCACGCACAATTAAGCAAATTTTCCCCGCGCAAAACATTTAAGCAAGGCACGCCAGAGCTACCCTTTGGCTCGCCATCATCACTAAAAGATTCTATGATTTGGTTGCAATGATTAAGAATCCTGCTTGCGCGCACAAAATGCACTGCCTTTGGGTGCGCGGATTTTAGGGATTGCAAAAGGGAATCTTCTTGCGCGCTTGGGGTGAGAAAGCTTAGGAATTTTGAGCCTTTAACTTCATAAAAGCCCTGTATTGTCTCTTGTGGAGTGAAGCCCAAAAGCTCGCTAGAATCTTGTATGCGCTTATGGCTTTGCGACATAGGTGTTTTTATGCACCATTAAAATACACAAGCACAGAACCCCATGTAAGCCCGCCGCCAAAGGCATCAAGCAAGAGTAAATCGCCATTTTTCAAGCACCCTTGCTTGTAGGTTTCATCAATCGCCATTGGAATAGACGCAGCTGAGGTATTGCCGTATTTTTGCACGGTGATGATAATTTGTTTTTCTTCAAACTCTAAGCTCGCGCCAACAGCGTTGATAATGCGCAAATTTGCTTGATGTGGGATAAAAAATGAAATATCTTTGGAGCTAAGATTATTTGCTTTTAGAATCTTTTTAACATCATCGCTAAGCGTTTTAACCGCGAGCTTAAAGGTCTCATTGCCTTTCATTTGGATACATTGCAAAGGATTTGCGTTGGAATCTTGCAAATTAGAATCTTGCGTGCTAGATTCAATGTAGGGATTAAATGCTTGCGTGCGCGGTGTGAGCAAGAAATCGCTGTAATTGCCATTTGCGCCTAAATGCACATCGACAATGGCTTTTTTTGGATCTTGCGTCGCGCTTATAACCGCAGCGCCCGCCCCATCGCCAAAAAGCACGCAAGTGCTTCTATCGCTAAAATCAATCACCGAGCTTAGCTTTTCTGCGCCGATGATAAGCACATTTTTATATGCGCCAGATTCTATGAAAGATTTTGCAACGCCAAGTAGGTAGATAAAGCCACTGCACGCGCTACTGATATCAAAGGCGGTTTTGCCCTCAATCCCTAATTTTGCAGAGACTAGGCACGCGGTGGAAGGCATTGTGAGATAATCTGGGCTTAAAGTCGCTACAATCACAGCATCAATCGCGCTTGGTTCAAGGTTTGCGCGCTTTAGCGCTAGCTTGCCTGCCTCATAGGCTAGATCGCTTGTGTATTGTGTAGAATCCGCAAAATAGCGCGTTTGTATCCCTGTGCGCTTGCGTATCCATTCATCGCTTGTGTCGAGATGTTTTTCAAACTCCGCATTGCTTACGCAGTTTTTGGGCACATAGGAGGCTATAGATATTAACGACGCAAAGATTTTTTTACTCATACCTTACCTTTTAAATTTACCAAGCACTAGGAATCTTTGGTTTTTTGCGCGACTCTTTTCGCAAAGACTTCTTCGAGTTTTGAGCAAATATCAGAATCTAGCGCATTTAAGGCTTGATATATTGCGCATTCAATCGCGCGCGCATTCGAGCTACCATGGCTTATAATGACGACTTTTTGCACGCCCAAAAGTGGCGCGCCACCATATTCGCTGTGATCAACTTTTTTCTTTAACGCGCCAAAGACACCCTTAAGCAAAAGCGCGCCGATGGTTGCCAAAATGCTTTTTTTCACTTCACTTTTGATGATTGTAGAAATCGCGCTTGCTACGCCTTCACTTGCCTTTAGGACAAGATTCCCGCTAAAGCCATCGCACACAATCACATCAGTGCTTCCATTGAAAATATCGCGCCCTTCGACATTGCCTTTGAAATATTCTAGCTCTTTAAGCAAGCTAAAAGCCGCTTTTGTAAGCTCATTGCCCTTCGTGTCCTCTTCGCCATTTGAAAGCAAACCAACGCGTGGGGCTGGGAAGTTTAGCACGCTTTTTGCATATTCATAGCCCATCACCGCAAAATCAAGTAAATATTCTGGTTTGCAGTCGGTATTTGCGCCTGCATCGAGAATCATACTTGGGTTTTGATTGATTGTAGGCATTGTGGTGCAGATAGCAGGGCGCGAGACGCCTTTAATCCTGCCTAGTCGCAAGGTGGCTAAACTCATCGTAGCGCCACTATGTCCGGGCGAAACAAGCGCATCAGCCAAACCATTGCGCACAAGTTCAGTAGCTATATAGATAGAGGAAGTCTCGCGTTTTGTGGCTCCAGAGGCGCTTTCTTCCATTCTAATGTAATCAAGGCAGTGGATAATCTCCACGCGCGTATTTAAATCCTGCGGGATAAGCGGAAGGATTTGCTCTTCATCACCCACAATGATAGCCTGAAAATCTCGTGCCTTAAGTGCCGCGACAACTCCCAGCACAATGGGCTGCACGCCATTATCAGCGCCCATTACATCAATTGCGATTTTTTGCATTACCACCCCTTCAAATAAAGTAGATTTTGCCAAAGTAGATTCTGTGCTTGCAATTGCAAGTAGCCCCGCGCGTTGCGGAAGTGATTTTTAGCTTTTTAGCCTTTATACGCACCGCTAAATTTATTCACTCTATGAGGCATTTTCCAGCTTCCATCTTTATCTTTCACAGGTTGCGCGAGAGTGATTTTGTAGTGTGTTCTGCGCTTTGCTGCGCGTGTTTTGCTTACTCGTCTTTTTGGAACAGCCATATTATTCTCCTTTTATGTGGTAGTCGGATTTTATGGATTCTATCTCGCTGTGCAAGATAAAATCTACATCAATAAAACCATCGAAAAACTCGATAACATCGAAGCTATCAAGCACACTTTGGCTTTGTGTATCCCAGATTCCATCTGAAATATACAAAACCAAAGGTTCATCAAATGTTTTTATAAAGCTTTCGCCACTACGCGCGCAAATAAGCTCCAAATCCCCGCGTAAAGTCCCTTCTAACTTCACAATTTGGGAATCTAGCCTTACAAGCGAGCCACTAAGTTTCAACGCATTTTCTAGCTCGCCATCTGCCCCACTTTGTAGGCATTCAAACTCTTTTGGGGTGGATTTGGTGAGTTTTTTAAACGCGATTTTCATTGCAAAATTTAACTATTTGCAACCAAAGATTCTATTAAATTTAGCAAATTTCGCGAGCTGCAAAGAAAAACGCGATTTCATTTTTGGCATTTTCCAAGCTATCACTTCCATGCACCGCGTTTGCGTCAATGCTATCTGCAAAGTCCGCGCGGATTGTGCCTTTGGCTGCTTCTTTTGGATTTGTCGCGCCCATAAGCTCGCGATTTTTACTCACTGCATTTGCGCCTTCAAGCACCATAACAACCACAGGACCGCTTATCATAAATTCCACCAAATCCCCGAAAAATGGGCGCTCTTTGTGGATTGCGTAAAATTCTTGCGCGTCTCTTGTTGTGAGTTGCAATTTTTTTGCCGCTGCGATTCTTAGCCCATTGCTTTCAAATCTATCAATGATTTTCCCCACAACGCCCTTTTTAACCGCGTCAGGCTTGATAATTGAGAGTGTTTGCTCCATAATTTCTCCTTAAATGTGTTGCCTAAGTTTTAACAAAACCGCAATTGTAGCTTAAGAATGCTTATGTAACTTTAAAATACTACAAAAATTTGCGCTTATTTTGCATAAAGCAAGTCAAGCGCGACTTCTTTGACAATTTGGCTGACGAAATTTTGCGCGTTTTGGTAAAAGGTAGATTCTCTTTGAAAGCTCTGCACGTGGCTTGTGTAGAGCAATTCCGCTAGAGAAAGCGCAAAAGGCATCGCATTTGCTGGACCTTGCGCGGTGAGTATGTGAGAATCTAGTACAATGTGGGAATCCACAAAATGCGCGCTAGAATCTTGCATAGATTCTCGCGCTGGCTTTGTCTGTGCCACTTCATCCTTGCAACTCGGATAGCAAGTAAATGCCCCTTGCAATAGCCCAAAACTCTTTAGCGCAATGGGCGCGGCGCAAATAGCCGCAATAAGCGCGCCTTGAGCTCTAAGCGCGTGAGCTAGCGAGCGCAATTCTTGGCTTTTGCACATATTTTGCATGCCTTTATACCCGCCAGCAAGGGCAATTGCGTCAAATTCCTTTGGCTTAATCACATCAATCGTGCATTGCGCTTTTATTGTGATTTCATGCGCGCCACGCACTTCTAAGCGTGAATCTAGCGCGCTTAGCGTGACTTTTATCCCGCAACGGCGCAAAATATCCACAATGCTAACTAACTCAATTTCCTCAAAACCCTCTGCCACAGGCACAATTACACTTTTTTGCATAGATTCTCCTTGTTAAGTTTTTAAATTTTGCGCGTTAATTTTACCCTTTAAAACTTTTCAAGCAAATTTTTTGCCTGTGCGATATCAGTGGCGATTTGGCTTTTTAGCTCGCTTAAGTTTTGAAAATGCCTATTGTCGCGCAGTTTTTGGATAAAAGAGATTTCTAAAATCGGGGGTAGAGCGGGAATAAAGCTATCCAAAATATGCGTCTCAACGCTAAATGCCCGATCTGTGCTTAAACGATTACCAATAAAACTCACGCTTTTAAGGCTTTTCCCTTCAAAAGGCGCAAGCAAAGCGCGCGTTTTAGAATCTTGCATATCATCGCAACTAATCTTACTCAAAGTCGCATACACGCCATTTTCTGGCAAAAAATAGCCCTCGCTTCGAATGTTTATCGTGGCAAAAAGCTCTTTTGAGCCGAGATTTTGCCCTTGCACGCTTGCGCCCAAAATGCTATACGCGCGCCCTAAAAGCGCATTTGCCATTTTGAGATTCCCCGTGGCGATGAAATCCTTTATAAGGCTTGAATGCACGCCAATCTCATTGATGCAAAACTCCTCCACAACGACAATTTCTATCTGTGGCAATAAAAATTCCAAGTCACTCGCCCCAAACGCGCGATCCTTCCCAAATCGGAAGTCATAGCCCACGACAAGTTTTTTAAGATTTGTAAAATGTTGCGTGATAAAGCGCGCAAACTCCGCGCCACTGAGGTTTTTTATCTCATTTAGCGGAAGGTAAAAAATGGGATATTTTGTATAGCGCTCTTTTGTGTGCTTTGGCGTGAGCGCGCAGGATTCTGAAGTTTCAATGCAAAGCAACGCACCTTGAGAATCTAGCCTTTTTAAAAGCGCGCTATGGGCTAAGTGCATGCCATCAAACTTCCCAATGGCAAGGCTTGTGACATTATGCGCGTTTGGCAAAGATAAAGATTTCATTATTTCCTTCCTTTCCGCTTATTTGGCTTTTGTGCGTGCTTAAGGTGTGCGTTTTGGCTAAATGTGCGCAAAAATTCTCCAGCGCATTTTGTATAAGCTTTTCATCTATCACTACGCCTTTTTTATTGCGCTTTGCGAGTTTGCCGACTTCAAATTGTGGCTTAAAAAGTAATAGCAAATAAGGACAATCAAAGCTTAAAAGAGAATCTAATATGCAAAAAAGCGAGATAAAGCTCACATCGCAAGTCAGCAAATCATAATGCGCGCTTTTTTGACTAGGCATTTTGGCAAAGTCCCTCACATCGCAATTTTCATATAGCGTGATTTTTTCATTTTCACGCAGGGATTTATGCAATTGATTGCTTCCTACATCTACGCAGGTAATGGACTCTGCGCCTTCTTGTGATAAAACTTGCGCAAAACCTCCCGTGCTTGAGCCAATATCAAGCACACTCGCACCTTTTAAGCTAAGTCCGCTTTGTGTTAAAATCCCTTCATCTAAAAACGCACGCAATTTGTATCCTGCGCGCCCCACAAGAGAATCTGTAATCTGCAAGTCTTTAGGCGAGATTGTTATTTCAGATTTTTCTTTTAAATTTTGAGAATCTATTGCAGATTCTATTGTAACTTCGAGTGCTGGTTTTGAGAGGATTTGTCCTTTGTAGCGCACCTTTTTTTCAAGCAGCGCTTCTTTTGCCTTTTGTCGGCTGGGGAATAGCCCTAATGAAAATAGCGCGCTATCTAGTCGCATTAGCGTAGTTTGCTCTTTAGCGTAGCGTAGCCGAAGTCAAAAAGCATCACGCCCACATTTTTATTCCCATCTTTAATGGAGAGTTGCAGATTCATCGTCTCTCTGTGCTTTTTGCTAATGCTTTCAAATTCCACGATAAAAAGCGCGTTGTAGGAATTTTTAGGACGCAAAATATCAGTATATTGCGATGGCTTTAAACGCGTGATAAAAAGAGAATCTTGGCTAATGCCACTTGAGCTAAGCTTGAAAGTTAGGAGTTTTTGGATATTTGGATTTGGCTTTTTCTCATACAATTCCACCAAAAACACCTCGCGCGGCTCTTTGATATAATCCACATCGTTTAAATAAGTCGCAATCGCAACATAAGGCGTGCTTTTGCCCTCTACAATTTCAGCCTTGCGCGAGTTTTGCACCTTGCGTTCTAGCTTTTTGCTTAGCTCTAAATCCTGGGTGTTTGTGGTTGGGATCATTGAGGTATTGCGCACATCGCTACATGCCACAAATACCGCGCATTGCAGTAGCAGCGCCCACATTACACGCAAATTCATTTAGCGATCAAACCATGATTTTATTTTCTTAAAGCATTGCTCTAGCGCGCTTTTATGAGGTGTGCTTTCCTGCCCGAAGCTTTCATTGAGCTTCATCACAAGCTCTTTTTGCTCTTTTGTGAGTTTTTTTGGATACACGATAGAGATTTCAGCTACAAAACTCCCATAGCGCTTTGAATTAAGGATTTTCACACCTTCATTTTTAAACTCAAACTGCGCGCCATCTCTTGCGTTTGTTGGGATTTTTAGTTCCAGCTCGCCCCGCAGCGATGGAATAGAAATGCTTTGCCCTAGTAAAACAGCGGTGAAAAATACCGGCACTTGGATATAGATATTTTCCCCATCGCGGATAAAGTTTTCGTCCTCTTCAACGCGTAATGCTAAGAATAAATCGCCTCTTTTACCCTTTGTATCGGCGTTTCCTCTGCCTTGTATGCGTAGTTTGTTGCCATTATCCACACCTTCAGGGATTGGCACTTCAAAGCTTTCTTCTTTTGTTTTGTAGCCTTTGCCTTTGCATGTAGAGCAGGATTCTACTTTTATTTGCCCTTCACCTTTGCACGCAGAGCAGGTTTGTGCAAATGTCATAAAGCCTTGCCTTACATAGGTTTTGCCTGCACCGCCACAAGTGGCGCAAGTTTGCAGTTTGCCATCTTTTGCCCCACTGCCAGCACAAGATTCACAAAGCACTCTGTAAGTGTGGGTAAATTGCTTATTGCAACCAAACACGGCTTCTTTAAAGCTTAATCTAAGCTCTTGGATAGAATCTAGATTTTGTGTATTGCGCTTTTGTGTGCCACCACCAAAGCCCCCGCCAAAGAAGTTTTCAAATATCGAGCCAAAACCGCCCAAAATATCATCAAAGCCTTCAAATCCGCCAGCGCCAGCCCCGCCTTGTAAGCCTTGCTTGCCGTATTTGTCATAAATTGAGCGTTTATTATCATCGCTTAGCACCTCATAGGCTTCATTGATGAGCTTAAAGCGCTCCTCGGCTTCTTTATTATCAGGGTTTCTGTCAGGGTGGTATTTGAGTGCTAGCTTGCGGTAAGATTTTTTGATACTCTCTTTGTCGCTTGTGCGCGTAACTTCTAAGACTTCGTAATAATCAATTTCCATGTGAAAAACTCCTTTTTTGTGGTGCGATATTTTTTGGGTAATTTTTAAGGAAGTCTGCGATTGTAGCAAAAGAAAACTAAAATATCGATTTATTTTTTTAGCCAAATTGAGGGCGAGGGAATCTCAATAATTTCTTTAAAAAGGAAGCAAGAGCAGGGTTTGTAGCGAGCTTTAGCCTTGGTAAATGAGAGATTTTAAGAAATAGATTCTACTTTTATGCTATGATTTGCCGATTTCATCGTCCTAAATCTTGCTAAAAGCCTCTAGCTTTAAAGCCTGATTTACTTTGAAAGATTTTTCACAAAGGAGAAAAAATGAAAAAAACGCTTTTAGCACTAGTTTTTGGCGCATTTAGCACATTTAGCGCAAGCTCAGCAATTGATTTGGGTATCCTTGAGATTAGCCCAGAAATAGGCGTGGCAGCGGGTAAAGCAAAGATTGGAGATCCTGCTAATTACAACCCAACAAACTATGGCGGTTATGCGAGAGTTTGGCTAGGCACACTTGGCATCGTAGTTGCGCCACAGGCGAAGTTTGATTACTATTCCAAACAAAGTGGCATAGATTCTTTTAACAATACGCAGTATGGCGCTTCTATTGGGACAAACTTTGGGCTTGTCGTGCTTCGCTTGACACCTTACATTGGCGCGAACTACTCGCATTTTAATAAGTTTTTTGCCGATACGGTGGCTTACAATGCCGGTATTAAGCTAAAACCCGCGGTTTTGCCTTTGGCAGTGAGCTTGCAATACACTTACCAAAATCCTGATGTAATCGGCTCAAACTCAAGCGCTACAATGCACAATGTGCAGCTTATGCTAGGCTTGCATTTCTAGGATTTTGATTTTTGGGATTTAATTTTTAGAATCTAGGGCTTTGATTTTTAAGAAAAGCTCTAGATTCTGCCCACTTTTAATTCTTACCTTTTACTTCAAATTTTCTTTTTAAGAAAAATATTTTATAATCCGCAAAATAATTTTTGAAAGGCAAACAATGCGCGCGCAAAAATCAATCATTTTGCTAGGTGGTAGCAACGCTGTGCTAAAGGAGGGCTTGGCTGATGGTTTGGCACAGCTTGGTGATAAGGTGCATAATCTCGCGCTTGGCGGGACAAATAATATCCAAGCGTTGTATGAGTTGCTGCGTCCTCGCAATGCACAGATTCTGCAAAATGCGGATTTGATTGTGCTTGAAAAGAGTTTGAATGATATTGGTGCGTTTGCTAATGAGCTAGAATGCGCATCTTTGGAAGTGCTAAAGCGCAATGCTCGCTGGTGTTTTGAGACATTGCACAAGCTAAATAAAAAAGTGTGTATTCTTTTACTCCCTCGCTATGACTGCGATCAATCCTACGCCAAACCTATAAATGACTTTTATCGCGCCTTGTGCGTGGAGTTTGGCTTTAATTTCATCGATATGGCGCGCTTTTATGAGGAGCATAATTTAGAGGCTTACGCAAAAAGCGCTGATAGCGTGCATCCACCACTTGTCATAATGAGAATTTTAGGGCGCAAAATAGCCCAGTATATTGAGGATTTTTCACTTTCATCTGCCACGCCAAAATATACAGGCGCGAAATTTCAAATACTTACGGCTAGGGAAATGCAAGATTGCGCTAAGGAATCTAACCTCAAACTTATGCAAAATTCCCGCTATAGCGAGGAAACTTACATGCTTTATATTGGAGATTCTCTTACTTTCCCGCCACAATGTAATGGTGCGAAAATTATTGGAATCCACACATGGAGCAGGGGTTTGAAGGATTTTAACTTCCGCCTTTTTGGTGTGCCAATGCTGATAGAAAATAAAAAAGCGAGTATGGTGTATGAAACAAGTGCGATAAATTGCGTGTTCAGCATGAAAGATTCTTTTTGCATTGACGCACAGACATTTGTGAGATTAGGCGAGGAGATTCCTCTAAGTGCGCTTAATAATGCCTCATTACTGCCCCCCCCCTTAATAGCAAAATCTCTATTCAAAAGCATTGGGCGCCATTTATCAATAATCCAGCCTATCAGCGCTTAGATTGTGTTGGGGTGGTGGGATTTTTACTCGTTGTTGATGAAGGGAGCATTGTTGATTTTGAAGCAAAAAATCTATCCAATCAGAATCTAAAGGGCGATTTGAGCGCTTTGCTTTGTCCGAGGGTTGATGAGTATTTGGAGTTTTTGGAGGAATATAAAGAATCTGCAATAATGAATAAAAAGATATATATTAAAACTTGGCGCTACACATGTACACTTCCAAGAAAAATCCTTAGGAGGTTGAAAACAAAATTAAGAAGTCTTTTAAAGCAACCAGAAGCCCGTAAAGAAACACTTATTTAAAAGCGCTTAAAAACTTGAATACCAAAGAACCTTGTTTATGCAAACTTGCATCTTATTCTTTTATCAGCATTTTGAGCTTCCAGCGCCGTATTTTTGCGCCATCACTTCCTTAAAAAACTCTTTTTGCGTCTTTGGGATTGCCTCTGGGTGCTTAGTTTTGATATGTTCTAAATATTTTGAATAGCTTGGAATCCCAACGAGCAAATGCGTAAAACGATCGCTTTTAGCATAAAGCGCTTTCAATTTTTTGCATACATTTTTCATATACGCGCGAAAAGTCCCTGTCTCACGCGCTTGTGGCGCGCAAGACTTTTTGCAAGACTTAGAATCCTTAGTGAGCGGCATTGATTTTACCTTTGAGAGCGCCCTTGCTTTCTACTTCGCTAAGCTTGATATAAGGCGATTCGCTAAGCGGAAGTGTGTTTGTGCCACGCACGCATTTTACGCAGATTCTGATGGTTTGGATAAGCACCAAAATCGTTATACACATAAATATCGCGCACAAAACAGCGTTGATAAGGTTGTTTGTAGCGATGGTTGAAAGCTTGGCTGCTTCTTGCGTGAGCGTGCTAATTACAGCAGAATCCGTGCTTGTCGCTGCTTCTGCGAGCTTTGCGCTTGCCTTTGCGCTGTTATTTTGCCAAAGCGCGACATGGCTTACTGCGTCATGGATTTTTTCGCCATTTGCAGGTAATAGCTTGCAGACAGCCGCATACAGCGTGCTTACAAGCACCCAAATTGTTGGGAGGATTGCCACCCATGCAAGCTTTGCTTTGCCCATTTTGAAAAGCACGACGATAACGCATAAAAGCGCGATTCCAGCAAGCATTTGGTTTGACACGCCAAAAAGTGTCCAAAGCGATTTTACCCCACCTTGCGGGTCTGTGACGCCTTGATACAAGATATAGCCCCAGCCAGCCACGCAGAGAATCGTCGCAACAATGCCCCAAAAAATCGAGTGGATATCCCCGATAGGCTTATACACATTTCCTAGCACATCTTGCATCATAAAGCGCCCAGCACGCGTGCCTGCATCGACAGCTGTAAGAATGAAAAGCGCCTCAAACAAAATCGCAAAGTGATACCAAAACGCCATCGAGCCGGCGTTAAATAATGGCATTTGTGAGATGATGTGTGCTAATCCTAGTGCAAATGTCGGCGCACCGCCGGTTTTGCTAAGAATGCTTTTTTCGCCAATTTCATTTGCGGTGGTGAGTAAATCTTGCGGGCTTATTTGGAATCCCCAGCTACTAATTGTCTGTGCTGCGATGGCTGCAGCCTCGCTCACATCGCCAATACCAGCGGTGCCAAGCGTCGCAGGTGCGACATTGACGGCAAAATACAAGCCCGGAGTAAGGATAACTGCCGCGATGAGCGCCATTACAGCCACCGCAGATTCCATAAGCATTGAGCCATAGCCCACCATGCGCGCGTGAGATTCTCGCTCTAGCATCTTAGGCGTCGTCCCGCTTGAGATAAGCGCGTGGAATCCGCTAATCGCGCCACATGCAATGGTAATAAACAAAAATGGGAAAAGTTGCCCGCTAAACACAGGACCGCTTCCATCGATGAAGGTCGTAACGCTTGAAAATCTCACTTCTGGCGCAACGATGAGAATCCCGCCTGCCATAAGCACAATCACGCCGATTTTCAAAAATGTGCTTAAATAATCGCGCGGTGCGAGCAAAAACCACACAGGCAAAATCGCTGCGATAAAGCCATAACCAATCATAATGTAAGTAAGCGTCACTGCATCAAGCGTGAAAAATGCGCCCCAAGTCTCGCTCTGTGCGACATCACGTCCAAAATAAAGCGCCAAAAGTAGCAACGCAAAGCCAATAATGCTCGCTTCGCCAATCTTGCCCGGACGCAAAAAGCGCATGTGGATTCCCATATAAATTGCGATAGGGATTGTCATTGCAATGGTGAAAAGCCCCCAAGGAGATTCTGCAAGGGCATTGACAACCACAAGGGCTAAAATCGCGATGATAAGCATCATAATGCCCAAAATCCCAATCATCGCAATGCTTCCCACACCTTTGCCAAGCTCAAGCTTGATAATCTCGCCAATGCTTTTGCCATTGCGCCTCATAGAGATGAAAAGCACGGTGAAATCATGCACAGCGCCTGCTAGCACCACACCAACGACAATCCAAATCATACTAGGCAAATAGCCCATTTGCGCCGCGAGAATCGGACCTACAAGCGGACCAGCCCCAGCAATCGCAGCAAAATGATGTCCAAAAAGCACGATTTTATTTGTCGGCACAAAATCGCGCCCATCATTTTGCGTAATCGCGGGCGTGGCGCGATTATCATCAAGCCCCAAAACCTTATACGCAATGTATTTTGAATAGTAGCGATACGCAATAGCATAAATACACACTGCTGCTACCACTATCCACACTGCTGAAATGCTTTCCCCTGTGTGAAGTGCTAAAACGCCAAAGCACCACGCACCAACAAATGCGATGATAACCCAGATTCCAATGCTTAGAAGCTTGTTCATTTTTTCCCTTTCAGTTAGTATTTCACGCTATGTGCGCTAACTTTTAGCTTAGTATAGCTTGATAACAGAGAGCAAAAAAAGTATGGGAAAAGTTTAAAAGTTTTAGAAAAGTAACATATTTGCCAGATTCCCTAAATTTTAAGAAGCGAATCTCGCGTGCAAAAACTCTTTGCTTAGGATTTAAACTTTTTTATACTACAATGGCGGATTTTAAGGCAAAATTTACTAACAAGCTTTATTAAACTTTGACAAAAAGGCGCGCTCACAATGAAAGACAAGGCTAAAAAAGTCGCTATTTATCCGGGCACTTTTGATCCTATCACAAACGGACATTTGGATATTATTAAGCGCTCAATTGGGATTTTTGAACAAGTCATCATTGCGGTGGCAAAAAACCATTCCAAAAATCCTATGTTTCCCCTGCAAGCGCGTATAGAAATGCTTCAAATCGCAACGCGCGGGCTTGAAAATGTGGTGATTGAGGGCTTTGATTGTTTGCTTGCGGATTTTGCGAGGCTTAAAGATTCTCAAGTGCTTATACGCGGACTGCGCGCGGTGAGCGACTTTGAGTATGAATTGCAAATGGGCTATGCCAATATCTCGCTAAATAGCGCGCTAGAGACAATTTATTTTATGCCACATTTGCAAAATGCCTTTATTAGCTCATCAGTCGTGCGCTCGATTATCTCGTATGATGGGCGCTTTGCTCATCTCGTGCCGGAGGGTATAAGCGAGTATATACAAAGTCTTAAAAAGGAGTGATTATGGATTTTCAGACTTCAAATAGTGGATTTTATGTGACTTTGGAGGGGATTGATACTTCAGGCAAAAGCACGCAGATTAAGAATCTTGCAAATTACTATCCGCATGCGATTTTTAGCAGAGAGCCCGGTGGCACGCCTTTGGGCGAAAAGGTGCGCGATATTGTGCTAAATGATAAGCTTGATTCTATGAGTGAGTTTTTTTTGTTTCTCTCTGATAGGGCGCAACACTACAGCGAGGTTTTGGAGCCAAATTTAGAAGCACATAAGCTCATTATTACCGACAGGAGCCTTATCTCAAATATGGCGTATGCGAAAAACCTTAGCGATGCGCAACTTTTAGACTGCAATCATATCGCTATGCGCGGGCTTAAACCGCATTTGTGCATTTTATTTTACCTTGATGAAGAGAATCTTAAAGCGCGCCTTGGCGACAAAGCGCATGACAGCATCGAAAAGCGCGGTGTAGCGTATATGCTAGAAATCCAAAAGCGATTAGAATTTTACGCAAATTTGCTTGAAGTGCGCACGATTAAGATTGACGCCACGCTTCCAATTCCGATGATTACCAAAAACATCACAAGCCACATTGATATGCTGATTTCTTAAATGAAATGCCTTGTGTGTGGGAATCTAAGCTTTTTTGTGATTTGTAAATTATGCTTAGATTCTATGCCTATTACGCCCACTTCGCGCACTACGCAATCCGGGCTTCAAGTCTATAGCTTCTACCCGCACAGCCACATAGAGTATCTTTTGAAGACAAAATACGAGCTTATCGGCTCAAAGATTCTAAAAATATTAGCCAAAAAATGCGCAGAATATTTTTTTGTAAAAAATTCTAAGGAGTTGCAAACTGCCAATCAGCAGGGCAGAATCCAGCAATCTAGGCAGAGCGAGGATTCTAAGATTTTGCACAATTCCTCAGGCAAGATTCTTGCTATTAGTGTAGATGATAATATAGAGCGCTTTTACTCGCATACAGCAATCATCACAAAGGCTTTTTGCAGGGCTTCAAAAGGCGCATTTATCCCACAATTTAGCAAGCTCATCGCCACAAATCGCGTCAATTATGCGGGCAAAAACCTAGAATACCGCCTTAAAAATCCTAGAAACTTCATCTACAAAGGCGCGCGTGGCGATGCAGTCCTTATTGATGATATCATTACCACGGGCTTAAGCCTCACTCAAGCGCATGAATGCCTTGCAAAAAGTGGCGTAAATGTGCTTTACGCCCTCACCCTCGCCGATGCGAGGTATTAGGACTGCGCTTTTGTAAGCTTGATAAAATTATTCATCCCAAATTGAAAATATTTGTGGCAGGTGATTTTAAGATTTGGCACTTGCGCGACAAACTCGCGCATATCAGCTTTGTCGTAGTAGCGTTTGTGGTCGCGGATTTCAGCCTCATCAATCACATGTAATTTGTAGGCTAGAAACTCAAGCACCGGCTTGGCTAAGTGACTAGGCATTGTGAGGATGGCGATTCCGCCTGGCGTTAATACGCGCGCGATTTCAGAAAGCATTTCTATATGGTGGGTTATATGCTCCAAAACAGCGAGCATTGTGACGATTTCAAAGCTTGCGTCCTCAAATGGTAGGCCTATATGTTTTGTAGGATTCTGGTTTTGCAAGGAAGCGTTATTGCCCCCCCCCCCCATTTAAGGCTTGAGGCATGGAATCCTTAGATTCCAAATAATGGCTTATTGTGCGGATTTTTGGTGTGTTGATTTCTGGCGCTTTGAAGTCAATCCCCACGCCTTGTGCGATATATGGCTCAACTTCTTTTAGCAAGCGCGCTTCCCAACCACAGCCAATATCAAGCAGACGCGGATTATTAAACTGCTTAATACTCGGCAAAACTTGTCGCAGGCGCAAAACACGCAATAAGCTATCAAGCGGCGTTTCCTTAGGCGTTTTAGATTCTTGAAAGTTCATAATTATGTCCCTTAATTTTTGATTTGAAAGCCCAAAAGTATAGTTAAAAAATATAAAATCTCCCTAAATTTTGCCCTACAAATTTGAGCTATTTTGCAAAATCCCCACTCCCTCGCAAGGGACATAATTGATAGCTTTTGGCACAAGGATTTTGAAATCTTTAGCTTCTTTAAATTCTCTATGAATCCGCGGGAAATTTATATGTAAAGTAAGGTAGCGATTTTTGTTTGGAGTGGGTATGATATCCTGATTGCTTTCCACTAAAAAGGCATTAGAAGAATCGCCAAAATCAAGCCCGATTTCAATCGCCACTTTTTCACCCATATTTCTATCTTGCACGCTTACTGCTTTTATGAAACTATCATTAGAAATATACCTAGAAAACGCTACATCCGTGTAAAATCTCACACTGCCATCATCATAATGCTTCAAAATAGTGAGTAAATCAAGCCCTAGCGTGTCTTCATCTATATTTTGCCCCATAATTTTGCGTAGTGGAAAAATGATATTTTCTAGCAAAGGCCACACACCATATTCTGCCAGATACGCCAAGCCTCCAGTTTGTGGGAATCTCACGCAGTGTTCATTCCCAAGTGCTTCAAATATCAAAACCTCATTGCTTGTATCAACATAAATGTGGTGTGCGCTGATTTTCGTCTCTTCGTCTGTGTATGAGGATTCGTATGAATCTTCATATTCATAGAAATCTTGGGAATCTTCAAAATTTTCCGCACTCACAGCCATGCTACACACAAGCAGCGCCAAAAGCATTTTTTTGCATAATTTTTTTAGCAACATATAAACCTCCAAATTAAAAGCAAAAAACCTTAGATTCTTAGCGCAATCGCGCAAGACTTAAAGCGCGCAAATATAGCATTTTTTAGTCAAATTTTGGTAGAATCCGCGCTTTTTTAGGAAATCCACACATCATTTACGACATATTTTACACAATAAGGAATACAGATGAAACCACGCATTTTTGGGCTTTTTAGGAAGTTTGGCAATATGGATTCTTCGGCTAAGACGATTCTTATCCTAGCGCTTAGCTCTTTTTGTATGGGCGTTACGGAGTTTATCATTTCGGGCGTGCTTTTGGAGGTGCAGGAGTATTTTCACATTGACGCGCATAAGGCTGGCTATCTTACGACTGCGTATGCCGTGGGCGTGGTGATTGGCGCGCCGATACTCACAATCCCGCTAAGCTCGTTTAATCGCAAGATTCAGCTTTTGCTCAATCTCTTTGTTTTTGCGATGGCAAATCTTGTGATTTATTTGAGCGATAATTTCACGCTGAATATTTTCGCACGCTTCGTGGCTGGCACGCAACATGGCGTGTTTTTTGTGATTGCCACGCTCACAGCTTTGCAGGTAAGCCCAAAGGGCAAAGAATCTAGCAATCTCGCGCTTATGGTTTCAGGGCTCACTATCGCGCTTGTGAGCGGTGTCCCGCTAGGTACTTTCATTGGCGAGGCGTTTGGATTTAAGGCGATTTTTTTGCTTATTTTTATTTTTACAAGTATCGCTGGCACAAGCGCGCTTATTTTTATGTCAAGCGACATTAAGGGCGCGCAAACGCGCATTATTTATGTGTTTAAAGCGCTTTTAGTCCCAAAACTGCTTAAGGTGTATTTGATTACGATTTGCACCTGTGGTGGGGCATTTGTGCTTTATACTTATTTGAGCGAATTACTTGTCAAAAAGGTTGGATTCTCTCAAAGCGCGATGGGCTTTATCCTGCTGGCGTATGGTGGCTTTGCGATTTTGGGGAATCTCTATGGTGGGCGCCTTGCGGATTCTAAAGGGAGCATTGCTTCGCTCAAAATTATCCTTATCGCGCAGGTGCTGATTTTTGCGCTTGTGGGCGTGAGCTATCATTGGGAATGGCTTTTGGCGGTAAATCTCTGCCTTATGGGCTTTATCGCGTTTGCGGGGATTTCACCGCTTAAGCTCAATGCGATGAATAACGCCAAAAAATACACGCCGGATTTTATGGATAGCTCGGTGAGCGTGAATGAGGCGGCTTTCAATGTGGGCATTGCGCTTGCTAATCAAATCGGCGGGCTTGTCGTCATCGCGCCCGCACTTGGCATTACCTTTAACCCGCTTTTTGCCGCACTCTTTGTCCTCCCTGCGCTTATTGTGTTGTTTATTGGGGAAAAGTGAAAATGGAATAAAAATTTAGGCAGTAAATTTTTCAATCAAAGGAATTTTAGTTACGCGCAAGCGTAACCCTTATTCTCGCCCCTTGCGTGGTGAAAAAAAGCGGTGATTTAGCATTAGCAGAAGTGCTAATGCCCGATTTTTTTCTAGCAAGGGAAACAGCGAGGCTCTCCCCCCGAGAGAAGAAAAGCTCCGCGCTTTTCTTCTCTCGGGGGGAGTGAGGAGGGGGTAGCGACCTTTTGCGTGAAAAAACAACTTTAGAGAATCTTAAAGAAGTTTGAGAAGCGAAAGCAAGGGATTCTGAAAAATTGAGTCATTGCGAGCGTTAGTGAAACAATCCGTTTATTTTAGCTTTAGAATCCAGCTTTTTTAGAATCTTGAAAAACATTTGCAATGACCTAGACTCTGCAAGATTCTGATTTTTTAGAATTTTCGGAATCCTTTTGTTTAGCTCAACCCCACTCTGCGTTTTAAAGTTTCTTTTTTGCAGGGGGACAAGGGGGCTTGAATTGCGAAGTCGCTCCCCTTATCCC
>NZ_NXLL01000019.1 GCF_003364115.1 Helicobacter sp. MIT 00-7814
TAGGGTTCTCAAAAAGAAATATTTGTGAGACCGTGCAAATCATCAAATGATGAAATGAAAATAAAATTATGGGGTTATTATAGTTTGGGAAAGTAAATAAAGATTCAAAATACAAATTTTCAAGATTCTTTTCCAAAGAAAAAAGCTATTTTTGTCTAAAATATTCTCAAAAATACACAAAAAATAATAAATCTCTACAAACAAGCTCTGTGCGTATTTACTCGAGTTTTGGTCATTATTTAATGCACCTCACATAAAACAAAAAATCTAAAAATTGCAAAATGCCAAAAAATATCGCTACATGCGTTACTTCAGAGGATTTTTAAATTTTTCCAAAATAGCCAAATCTTTCAAAATTCAATTTTTTGCTCCAAAATGCAGTCGCTACAAGCACCTGTGTTATGGGCTTGGTCATTATTTAATGCACCCCTTTAAGAGCTTTTATTTCCACACTGTGCTAACTCATCATTTTTTTATTTTAAGTGTCTTTAGATGTCTCAATCAACGCATTTAAGGCTTCTGCATTGATTTTTTTCAATAAAAAACGCTGAAACGCCCCAATATGATGGAACGAACACAGCAGGGCGTTTCAAGGTTCGCTTCAAACAACGATGCACACGAGCTTTATCATTATTTAATGCACTTTTGGTCATTATTTAATGCAGGCAATCATTATTTAATGCACTTTTGGTCATTATTTAATGCACCTTTTTTGCTATTTTTTTAGAAATTGAGGGCTATATATAATGTTTTTTAATTTATAGATATTTTATAGATTATTTAATTCATAATTCCATTAGATTATAGATAAATTATAGATAAAGGCAAAATTTTCAGAAAGCAAAATGCAGGATCTCATTCGTGCAAAATATGTCTTAAAAAATCTCCCGAAGTATTTTTGTGTTTTGCACTAAGAGGTGGGCTGGTAAAGAAGGAGCTTATTTGTTCTGCTCTCTTGGCGAGGATAGGTGCTGGCTGGTTGCTTTTGGTTAAAAAGATAGGGAGATGGTAAAAATGCCAAGCCAATGGTAGCCTCTCCTCTTTTTAATGGCAAAAAGAACAAAGTTTCAGGAATGGAAAAAAGCTATTTTTCATTTGCATTCGTATAAGGGCTTAAAATTCAATTTTAGGGAGTCATAGCCTAAAAGGTACCGATAAGATTGAAAAAATTAATTTTTAGCCTAAAAGAAGCTTGAAAAAATGGTAAAAGTATCTTAGCAAAATTCCTAATGATTTTTTAGAAAACCATTTGACAAGGCTTTGCTTTTTTACTAAACTTACAGCGTTTTTTAGATTTAGGATATTTCACCCTTGTGATAAAATTTGTAATCCTAGCTAAACCCCTGAAAAGCCCTAAAATACGCAAAAATTGTAATATTACAATTTTTTTGCAATATTTGCCTACCTTAGGGGACTACAGAGGATATTTGCTGTCCCTTATTTTGCACTTTTTGAAAATGAAGTGTTTCAAACAAGGGCTATCTTTCAACCTATGCTAGGGAGTTACAGCGATTTTTTTTGCACCCCTCAAAAAAAGCACGATAATTTTAGGGGAAATGTTAAGTATTTTATATTCAAAATCATACCTTTGGAGCAACATTTGAAACAAATTGTAAAGCAACAAACTATTTTAAGTGAAATCATTGATGAGTTAAGCATAAATAATAACACAAAGAATGAATGCCTAAAACATATTGCAAGTAAAATCTCAAAGGTTGCGCCAACACTCTTAGAATGTAGAGTGCCTATTTTTGCTCCGATTCTTAAAGCAAGCCCAACTTCTGATTTGGTTAAGGAATTTAAAAAAGGCAGAAACATAAGAAAAATGGACACCAAATGGGGAAAGGGATTTGTGAGGGGAAGGTGTTTGCTAACTCAGCTTCATAGAGACATACTCGATAGTGTCTTAGCTTGCGCTAAACTCTCTTATATGGTGGATAAAATGACTATTTGCGCTTCATTTTCTGCTAGAGAAGTATTAAGATATTACAACGAAAATAGTGAAGAGTTAAATTCTGGCAGTAATGGTGTATGGCTCCTTGAAATGCTAAAGCAAATACGAGATACAACCATAGAGATTGAAGTTGATGGCTTTAGCGTTGATTTTAATATTTTACACAAAGTGGCGCATTCCGAAGATGGGAGTTTTTGCCATATTGAGTTTGATCCAAGCTATATAGCCCTTTATCGAACAGAAATGGTAGTTTGTCATAAAGAGATCCTTCCTGATATTATCGCTTGCAAAAGTGCTGTTGTTAAAGCTATTATACGCTCTAGTGTTACTCATGATGATATGGCTGTAAAACTAGAAACAATGCTTGAGCGTATTGGCTACAAAATTGACAGAGAGAAACAAGATCAGAAATGGCGTAGAATCAAAAACGAGATTCTAGAAAACAAAAGATTTTTAGATGCTATCGGCATAGAGCTTAATGAAAAAGATTTTACATTCTGTTACAAAGGCAATGAGAGAAAAGTTTTGATACTTGAGGCAGAAGTTACTGGCTCAGAAAGAGATAAAGAATTAAAGGCTCTTTCTGATGCTTCTCGAAAGAATGAAAAAGCCAAAAGAACCAAAGTAGAACACTACCAGAGCAATTCTTTGTTTGATGGGATTGAGCTATGAAAATATTAAGGAGAAAGACAATGGGCAGGAAAAATATTTTAGCAATCGTAGGGTTTGTGGCGATTATTTCAGCTTCACTTGGGCTAAATATCAATAGCACAGAAAATATACAGGGCAAGATTATAAAAGTCTATGATGGCGATACTATCACACTAGATATTGGAGATTCTAAAAAGACACGCATTAGGCTCTATGGAATTGATGCGCCAGAATCTGACCAAAGCTTTGGCAAACAATCACAAGAAAATCTTTTGGCTACATGTCCGCTTGAGAGCATAGCTAATGTGTCTGTAAAATCAAAAGATAGATATGGGCGTTTGGTGGGTGTCGTGTATTGCAATGGTGTAGATGCCAATAAAAAACAGGTTGTTGATGGCTTTGCTTGGGCATACAAGGAATTTAGCACTGATTACATACGCGAAGAAATAAGCGCAAGACTTGATTCTAGGGGATTATGGAGTGAAAAAAACCCAGTGTATCCGCAGGAATATAGAAAAGAGAACAAAAAAAGGCAACAAAAAGGCAAGGAGGCATATTGAGTAAAGAATTTTTAAAAAAGCTTTTAACCCAAAGAATCCCGCCATCTAAAAAGAGGATACGCATTTTTTTGAAAATTTTGTTTTGGATTTTTGTTGTGTTCTGTGTTTTAAGAATCTTAGTGTAAAGGAAAAAAGAATGAAAAACTACCTTGAATATGTGTTTGCCTTAACCTTAAGCCTTCTTGTTGGCGTAATATCTTGTGTGTGTTTTTACAATATTTTTGTCGACACAATAAAGAGCGATTGTTCTACGCACATGTTTTTTGAAGTAGGAACAATCTATGAGAATATCGCAGGACTTCTTTAATGAGAAAAGCCAAGCTTAGAACAAGAGGTAGAGTTGGCTTGATTGGCTTGATTGACAAAGAGCTAGGCAATACGCAAATTTATGAATATGAAGCTTTAGTTGAAATCAATCAAGGTAGGGTGCATGCTACCGTATTTTACTATGGCAGAAGCTGGAGTGGAAGTATTGAGGCGAAAGATATTGTAAGGGTGTATTTCTATGAAGAAGGAAAAATCCTAAGACCAACACCAAGCGGTAACTGGGTGGAAGAAAAAGTAGAAATACCATTTTAAACTTTAGAAAGGAAACTTTATGATTAACACAACCAATGGAAAAATGTATGAGATAGAAGGAAGAGAGTGTTTTTTATGCGAAGCTGATACAGGACTTCCTTATCGCTACTTGCTTATTTATGTGAAAATTTCGCACGAAGAAAGAGCTATTTTAGATGAAAAGCTAAAAGATGTTAAAGCCAATACCTTATACGAAAAAATTAACATTGTGCTTGGCGATAGGCTTATGAATCCATTAACCACACTTGAAACACTAGAAAGCCTATTGCCCTCTTATGAAGACAATGTAGGCTATGTTGATGATGGTTGTTTGCTAGGAACAAATTTGGGCTTATCTTTTAATGTGAAAAATGAAGACAATCTTAATTGGAATTATGGGTATTTTTGCGCAAGAAATATCCATAGAGAAGTAACAAAATTACTTGACAACCAAACAAAGGATCATGATGAAGCTAAATGAATTTGATCTTAGGGTATGGGATAATAAAGCCCAAAAATATGTGAGGTTTTATTGGGATAATTCAAAAGGTTTTGTTGCAGAAAATAAAATCCAGTGTTCAAATCTTGAGCTTGAAATCGAACAATGGACTGGCTACTACGATGACAATGGAGTAAAAATCTATGTAGGCGATATTCTTAGGCTTATTAGCAAGAATGATGATAGATACCTTATGACAACTGTGCTTCAGAATATATTTGGCACTTTCCATATTCCACCAAATATCAATGTGGCACATCTATGCTTAAATTTTGAGTGCAAGGTAATGGGCAATATCCACGAAAACAAAGATTTGCTAGAGAGAAAAACGGACTTGCAAAAAACCAATGAAGAGGTATTCCAAAATGAAAGTGTTGATTCTAAAGTCATTTGAAAAGCCTAAAAATAGCTATGTGATACTTCTCGCGATACAAATCTGGGCTGTCGTAAAATCATACTGAAAGGGGGCATAAATGTATGATAAAGAACCTATTGGCACATTTAAACAATGGGCTTTGTCCACAATAGTTGTGTGTTTTCTTATAATCCCCAGCTTTTTGATTCTTGGGATATTTGTTTTTATTGCACACTTCCTAGAGTTTGCTAAGAACCTTAAATACAAGTATCTACACAAGAGACAAAATCACAACAATAAGGCACGAGAATGAATGATAGACGATACCAAAATGCACTCACTTGCCTGAATAAGCTAGAGATAACAAGAGGTGCGAGTTTGCAAGAAATTATAGAGGAAGTAGGTAAGTCTGAAATCGGGCGTATTCAAAAGATTATCGCATTGTGCAAAAGGATAGCAGAATACTATGATGATGAGGATTTAGAGATACTCTCTCATGAACTTTGCGAGGAAAGCAACTCGTGAATACAGATCAAATTCTTGCTGTTTTATCTGCAAATGCTGGAATCTATCTGCCAATATTCATCGCTGTGGGTATATATTTACTCAAGTTTATTGTCCAAAGTTCGGTAAAACTTGTTTTCTACGGACTTATTGCAATTGCTGGTTTTTATCTTTACAGAAACTCAGATGTCATTATGGCGCATTTTCCAATGCTATACCAATAAAAAGGAGCGAACAATGAAAAAGTTGAAAGAAATAAAAGAGAGAATACTTGAAAGACTGCAAAAAGCTTATTTAAATTTAAAGCCTGTTTGCAATTTAATTTCAATGATTGCTAAAGCCTTTGTGTTTCTCGCCGCTGGTTATATTGTATATTTGGCTGTATCAATTTTTGTGGCAGAACATAGTAGATATTTTGTATTAAAAAATGTATTTCCCAATGAAACAGCAATTTATTGCAATGGAAAAATTGTTGCCAAAATAGATAATTCGTGGAATTACCGCACCAATCCAAGGGAAACCAAAGATAGCGTAGCCTTTACCATAATAAAAGAAGGTAGCACGCCAGACAACATAGAGCTTGAAGAAATTGTATGCGAATTTGAGAAGTAATGTTGCTTTTTGAGAAGCTTTTGAGTTTCCTTTGGGTGTATTTTAAGAAGCCTTTAGGAATATATTCAATAACTTGCTGTGTTTGAGAGTGCTTGACATCTTTTGAGAAGCTTTTGGGAAACTTTTTTGGTGTTTTTTCTGCTTAAAAAGTTAAAAAATTCTACCAAAATGAAGCAATTCTGCGAAATAAATCCCATTTGAAATGCAACATAAACTCTCATAAAATACCACCATAAAAACCAAAAGGAGGTAGCACAATGATTTGTTTTTCGCAATAACACATAAAGCAAATTGACAAAACTAGAGGAATACGAGTGCTTCTTTGAGAAATGCAGAAGCTTGAGTTTGGAATAAATACGAGCATTAAATGCTTAAATGGTATTTAAACATGCTTTGACATTGCCACCATATAACACTCATTATTTGAACTTTTACCCATTCACAAATGAAGGGCAAATAAGCATTTGCGTTATATATGCGTGGATTTAAAAATAAAAAGGAGTTAAAAATATGAAAAAAGCAATTTTTAAAAGTAGAAATGACCTTGGTGCTGTCTTTGGTGTTGTGTTTGCTGTGATCACTACGATAATTTTAAGTATGGTGGCAGAAAAAATAGGAGTTTTAGACAGCCTATTGTCGTTAGCAAAGCAACATTTAAATACAGAAAAACCGCAGGAAAGTGCCATTGTACTCTCCTTTTACCTGATACCTTTTATGTTGTTGTTCTCTGTAGGTGCATATATAGGATTCTACGCAAGCAAATATAAGCCATTTTTGGACTATATTACGCATACAGATACGAAATATGCAATAAATAGCGCAGAATCAGCAAAAGTTGGACTTCGAGCATTTGGTACATTGGTGTCGGCTTTTTTGATGTTTTCAACAATTTTATACATCTCAAAAAGCTTTCTACCTGAACTTTTGGAAACACAAATTGTCAATTTGGAAACAGTAGCAATCTTTTGTGTCTTGCTTGCAACCACAATTGTATCTATTATTTTGGGCTATTTTAGCATATTTAGCAATATAGACAACAGAGCAACTCGTCCTAATTAGGTATAAAACTTCCCGCTTTTTAGGTAGCGGGAACACAAATAATAGTAATTAAGGAGATATAAGAAATGAAAAAAAAAGGCTTCGAATAATAAGGCTCCTCTTGTAATTTGTTTTACAACAATGTTTGTTTGTGTATCTATGATGATTTTTTGTGTAGCAGGTATGGATACATTATTTTAGAGATGAACCAATATTTAGGCATAAAAAGACTTATGCTTTATACTATTCTTTTTGTTGTCTTTTTCTTGGGTTATTGCGCATTTTTCTTGTTTTGCTTATTTGCGGGTGGATATTTAGATGCAAACAAGCATAAGTCGCCACAAGACTATACTTCAAAAATGGCATTTCATGTTTTTTGTTTGCTGGGTTTGTGGCTCTTAATATCTGGATCGCTTTTATATGTTTTTAATGCTAAATCAATTGCTTTTTCTGAACTGCTTGTAATAGATCTTATTGTAGTCGGACCTATCGGATTGTACACCATGATATGTGCTAGTAACAATATGGAAGAAAAATTTGCAGAATCTGAGTGTTGCGGTGTGCTTTTGGTTGGATTTATTGTGGGGATATTTATACCTGTTGTGTTAGCATATTTAAGTTTTAAACTTCAAATTAAACCCATAGAAGCTGAATTTATAGAATTGCAACCAATGCACGCATTCTTCGTTGTGTTTGTACTCACCGCTATTGTGTTGATTCTTTCTGGATGTACGCTTAGTGGGATTTTAAAGCTAGATTTTATTGGAGTTGTAAGTTTTTTCCTTGCGCCTTTTTTTGTGATAAGTTTTTTTATTGCTTTTTCGGTTTTTTCCTATGGAGGCAAGCTTGAACAAATAGATTCTGATGTAAAGCAAGAAATCTTAACTATATTAGACAAAACAGAACAGCAAGTATTCCTAAACCTATACGACAACAAAGACACTGGTGGTTTTGGTGTATGCAAGAGAAATAACTATTCTGGGCAGGATTGCAAAGAATATATTAACCAAATCATTGAGAATACAAAGACAAAAGCACGAGAGCTAAAGGATAGAGACAAGGAGAGATCTGAAATTTTAAAAGCCCTCATTTCCAAGTAGAGAGGGTTACCAGCTTGTGCAATTCCATTTGAAATATAGCACCAGCACCCATATAATACTGCTACCAAAACTAAGCGAACAAAAAATCCTGAGCTTTGGGGTGGTGAAAACAAGGAGAATATAGAGAAATAGTTGGAAAAACTAAAAAATAAGGAGACATAAGAAATGAAAAAAATAAGTTCTGCAGGAGAAAATAAAAGAACCGAGAAGGGAATTTTTGTAGATAGAGACAGCTTTAGTGTTATTTTTGGGCTTGTGTTTGCCATTAGCATAGGACTTATAATTCTACCATTGGCAATATGTGCAATAGAAGAAATAAAAGAAGCTTTATTTTCGGGATTTAGCTTGGAATATCGTTTCTTGATTGGGGCGACTTTTTGTGGCGTATCGTTTTTCTCATTTGCTCTCATAGGGAATTTTATAGGAATCTGCATAAGCGAGTTGTTACCTCAAAAACTTTTTTGTTTTGATAATAACACATCAGTAGAAAATAATTACTTTACGCTTTTTTATCTTGGTTTTTTTGTAGCCATGTTATTGCTGTTTTTTGCATTCAGATTCTTGTTTCCGAGTTTTTTCTAAAACTCCACGAGTGCAAGAAACACAAAAAATAAACAAAGGAAACATAAATGAAACAAAATAAAAAGCTAAAAAAAGCACTAAAAAAGACAGACAAGATACTCAACAAGCTCTTTAAAAAATATGGGCTTGGTAAGCGCGCTACGATAAAAAGTACAAAAATAGATGCAACAAGGAGCTAAAATGAAAGGACATGAACTTTATAAACACGCAATGCCTAAGGAATTATCACGCAAGAAAGGGGTGATAGAGAATACAAATGAACGGACAGAATTTGCAGAGAATCTAGAAAGAAATCAAATAAAAGCAACAACCGAGACAAACGAGATTAGAAATGCGGTAATAATAGGCTTTATTTATGTGCTTATAAATTTGGGTATTTCGTGGTGTATAAATGAAATCACTAATCTTTCTTATGTAGATAATTTTTTTAGCGCACTTTTTTCTTTTCTTCTTATTGTGCCAGCATTTCTTTACATTTTTTGCATTGGGCATTATATTGGAGATGAAATTCCAGATTTTGGATTTTTTAAGTCTATGGCACTTGTTGGTATCCCTGTTATTTTTGTGGCATTTATTTATTTTTCATTCCTGCCTGATAAAATAAACACTACACTAAAAAATGAGATTCTAGCTTCAATGGACGAAACAGAACAAGAGGTATTTAAAGAGCGTTATAGTTTAAATAGATATGGCTTTCGTATCTGTAACAGAGATGACTATTCTAGCCAAAGATGTATAGATTATCTGAATGATATTATCGATGATACAAAAAAGAAAGCACAAAAATTAAAGAACAAGGAAGAGTTTGAGAAGTTTGAGCAAGAGCAAAAGCAAGAGCAAAAGCAAGAGCGAGAATATAAGATGAGAGCATTAATTCAAAAATTGGATATATGAGGCAGAAAAGAATAATATGCTATAATCCCAAATATTTTTAAGAGAATAAGGAGAGGGCTTGGAAAACAATAGAGGTGTTAATTTTGAATTTTTTGACGATAAGTTCGCAGTTATGTATGATGCCACAGATATGGCACATTGCAACAAAACCTTTACATACAATGAGGTTGAAAGAATTATACGCCATCCAAGAGGAATCGTGATGATCTTGCGAGATGGTAATGAAATTTCTGTGCCTTGTGATCGCAGTAATCACGAATGGCGTGAATGGGTTATTGAAAAAATATTTCAAGGACAAGGGCGTAATGGAGGTGTAAATCTTAAAGCTCACTAACCCCGCTCTAAAAGCAAAAACTTCCTAAAATAGCGGTTTTTGCTATCTAAATCTTGTCTTGATTTTTCCTAAGATTTTTGTAGAATTATGTTTGAGGTTGCCCAAAAGAGGTGGTAGCCTCCGCTGGGCTTCCTCCAAATCAAAGATAAGGAGGACGCAATGCGTAAGATTTCGGTAAAAATCTTAGTAGCAATGATATTACTTTTAATAGTATTTGTCAAGTCAGCCTACTAAGATATAAACACCTTAAGCTCCCGCGTTTGGGCTTAAGGTTCTTACGCAACCTCTCAAAGCGCAAGCTTCTTTAGAAAGCACACACTTACTCACAATAGCTTCTTAGCAGAAGCTTAACCATTTTCCTCATTTGAAACCCCGAATCTTAAGCTATATAATTATCTCGTCAAAAACACACAAAGGAGACACGCATGCGAATGGACAAAAATTTTGACTTTAGGATTTGGGATACAAAAAATAGTGTTTGGTTTGACAAAGGTGAGAGTACAAACTTTTGTCGCTTTCTTGAGTTGGGGCGTTTAGAAACCCAAAAAGTTCTTGCACGCAAAGATATGCCAACACCAAAAGACTTAGAAATCGAGCTTTGGAGTGGTTATTTTGACATCAATGGCATAAAGATCTTTGACAAAGATATTATTGCTGGTGTAGATATGTTTGGCAGAAAAATTAAGGGGGTGGTTATAAATAGTGTTTTTCATTGGAATGTGGAACAAGATGATGGCTCAACAGTGAGATTTTGCGACATGTTGTCTAGGCATGTTGTTGGCAATATCCATGAGACCGAGCGTTTGCTGATAGCTAACTAGAATTTTTTGTGGCAGGAGATTTTCAAAATCCTATGATAACTCTCCCGCCAAAAGCAAGTGTATAGTTTTTTTGGTTCCGTATAATACCCAACAGAAGCACCATTTATGGTAGCAAGCACATTATCAGAATCTTTAAGATTCCAATAATCTACATAGCCTTCTATCCCAAAATCTACATAGATCAAACGATATTTGGCACCTATTTCAAGCACTGCTCCATAGCCATCTTTTTGAAGAAAGTCTAAATCCTTATCAAAACCTATACCAGTCATGTAACTTGTATTGTACCCTCTTATGAGCTTTCTTACATTGAGATTTAAATAAAACATCATATCTCTTGTAACAAAGTATTCGCCACTACCTCCAAGAAAAGCATAAATGTAGCTCTGCTCTCTTTTGTAAGCATTTGGATTATCAACCTTATTTACCAAAAAGCGGTATCCGATTCCGCCATTCATCCATACATGCGGATTTTCATCTATACTCAAAGCCCATTGTCCAAGATATTCGATTGAATAGTACTTATCTTTTGATGGATTGACCACATTTTGACAGGCATTTGCGTTACCTACTACGCAAACTGCTCCATAGTAGGTGAGGTTTCCACTATAAAAAGAACCTTTTAGCGTGTGTCTATGCTCGTCTGAATTGTAGCGAAATGCGACATTGAAGCCAGCCATATCGCCTTTTGTGTGCATAACATTAGGCTCTTCGTAGCGATAATTTTCATAGGAATAGCTTAACCAAGCATTCACTTTCTCTCTAGCTTGCATATTAGCTGTAAATAAAAATGCGCACAGCAGTGTTATTGGTGTTTTTAACTTCATTTTTTAAGCCTTATTAGGATCGTTTTTGAGCATTTGGAAAGATGCAGATTTTTGCTATACTTCCAACTCTTTTTGACATAACCATTTCTCAAAACATAGTGTTTTGTCCCAACATAATACTAAAATTTTTCATATTTTGCATAGTGATTGTTGTTTGTGAAGGATTCCACTAAGATAAAGCATTTTGTCTTAATGGAGTCCTTTTGCTCTGGACTCTAAAAAATTTAAAAAAGGAGAAAAATGAGCAGGCATTTAGGATTAGCATTTATTGCTATGTTGGCATTAGTAAGTGGCTTGTTTGCAGAAAACGAGCAGAAAGCAGAAACAAATAAAAGCACTTGGGATGCTAATTCAAGTCGTGTTATTGAAATGAGTGATGAGGAATGGGCAAATGAAGGCAAAAAACTTCAGAAAGCCGCAGAGGACTTGCAAGCACAAACTTTGCGCGTGCAAGAGCAAACACAATATGTGCAAATTGGCAATACACGCCGATGGATTGAGCGCAGAGGTGGCTGGGGGATAGCGGCTGACTTTGATTTTTCTGCAAATATTTTTAGCTATAAAGTTAGCGGTGGCTCATTGACAAGCAGCATGTTTCAAGTTGGACCAAGAGTGGGTATTGCTAAAAGATTCCAAAATATTGAGCTTCGTGCTTTAACAGGAGCTGGATTTACAGCAGGTGATATAACATCATTTTATGTACCTTTTGGTGTTGAAGTTGGATATGCTGATAGCACAAAAGAAGATCCTTCGGTAGTTGTAGGTTTAAGCTATGCTTATTCTCCGCAATTTTCAAAAACAGAACTTTATGTAACTTTCTACACAGGCACCATGGCGGTTAAACTTGGCTATGGTTTTGCAGGTGGTATCAATGTAGAAGTGCCTACAAATCTTAGCGGTGGCAAAGAAAAAGTAATGATTGATGCCGATGGAATTTATACTATAGGACTTAGTGTCCCTCTAACATTCCCTCTTTAAAAACAAGTTTCCGCTTTTTAGCGGAGACTTATTGCTCCGTATTGTCTTCTGTGTCTTCGCCTTCTCCATTTACTTGTTCCATATCTATATATTCTTCTATATCTTCTATGTCTTCACTTTCTTTATTTGCTTCGGTTTCTTTGGCTTGCATTCCAAAATATTGCTCATAAACCTCAGGGGATTGCTTCTTAACAAAACGCTTTATTTGGCGGTTGATAAACTTTAAAAACTCTTCCTCATTTTCAACTAATACTTTTTTTATTGAACCTTCTGCAGAGATCTTAACCCTACTAACATACTTATATTTTACATTTCTTTTCCCTTTGAGAATTTTTTTAAGCATATCAGTGAGCATTTTTAGTGAATACTTGCCATCTTTGTAATAATTGTAAAATTGTGCTTGTGTTTTTCGATTTTCTAATTTGGAAATCAAATCCAAGATAGCAATATTATTACCACATTCTCCCCTTCTAATGGAATCCTTAATACTTGGAGCTAAATTTCTTAAATTTTTATAGCGCGTTAATGTTGGTAAATCTATTCCTAATTTTCTGGCTACATCATCAGGGTGATGTTCTTTTAGTAAAGCATGTGCAGCCAAACTTATTTCCATTGCATTAAGCTTTTTTCTTTGTGTGTTTTCAATTAAACCTTTTGTGAGGAAATTTGATCTGCTTGATCGAGTTACTTGGTAGATTGCTTTGATAGTTGTTGCACCAGCTAATAGAGAAGCCATAATTCTTCTATGCCCCATTATGACCATCTTTCTAATTGATGGTTCCTCTTCCTCATTTTTTCTGTATTTAATCTCTGTAAATGATATGGGTTGTAAAACTCCGTGTTGTTCAATTGATTTAGCCAATTCAAGAAGACCACGATCAGTTTTTGCCAATTCTTTTGCTTCCTCCAAAGTAAATCTATCTGGGTAACCAAGTCTTGGTTGTTCTATACTTGGCATCAACTCATCTATATCGATTTCTAATATGTCGTAATTGTGCGCATAGGAGTAATTTTCTCGCTTTGGATCTTTTATGCCTTCTTCATCTGTCTTAGACAATGGCTTTACGGGATTGCCAAAAACGGTTTTATTTTTTAGTTTTTGTTCTTTTGACTCATCAAAAAGTTTATTGAGACGCTCTAAATCCGCTTGCGCTTTGGCTTCCTGTTCTTTTCTGAAATTTTCAATATCTTTAGTGCCAAAACCCTCAATAGAAATTTTATTTTGCTCTTGATTGCTATCTAGGTCATTTGCAAAAAGATCTTTTTGCTGTGCCTTTTCTTCCTCTGTTCGCTTTTCTTCGCTCATGATGCCTGCCCTTAGTTAAAAATATTAAAGGTAAAGTTGGGATTCTAGCTTGTCTTTTATTTTACTATCCTTAAATCTCCTTAGAACAAGAACTACGAAAGGAAACTTTAAGTAAAATAGGGCATTAATTTGATAAGGTTCTTAACTGAAGCTACAATAAGATTTAAAAAAGGAGAAGAAAGATGACAACTTCAGGCGATTATATGGCAGATAGAATCATAGCAGTTGAAGAAGAGTTGGGTATGTTTAGCAATATTCGCGACAACAAAGAAAGTCTAAAATGGGTAGAAATCAATCTTAAAGCAACATTGATGCTTTCATTATATTTTGGAGCTATCACAATTGCTTATTTTGTTGTGGCAGGGAAACTTCTACCGAACCTCAGCGCGTTATTAGCCCTCCTCGTTTATTGCGTAATAGGTTTATGTCTTTATCACTTCATCGCAAAACTGTGTCTTTTTGTGCTAGCATTAAAATGCTATGACAAAAAAATTAGTGTCATTATGCTTAATCTCAAAGAACTTAGTGGTAAGCTTTATTTGACCATGTCTGTATTGATATTCGCCATAATATTCACAGCAATACTCAACATAGATACAAAAATTTTATATGTGCTATTTTTCTTAATTGTAATTTTTTGTTCGCTTCTGAAAGTTTGCTCAAAAATAAGAGAGTGGATAGAAGAGCTAGAAACGATTACAAGTAGTGTGGCAGGTATGGCATCAAGAATGAAAAAGATTCCAGAAGCAGAAGACGAGCAAATGACATGTGAGGAATTATATACTTCTTTGAGTGATAAGTTCGCTACGACTATACTCCTACGCTGTTAAGATTTTAGTTTTAAGCACAAAACAACCTTTCTTTTCGTGGGGAAGTATCCCCACACCCACATCGATTGGCGGGGAGACCCCGCGCCCCCTCTAAAATTTTTATGTTTTTTCTCTCTATCTCCTTACCAAACCATACACTTTTTTTGCATAGCAGGCTCGCTTGGTAGCTATGTATCTTTGTTTTTTATGAAAAGCCACATAATCATGAGCGCAAAAACAAAAAGTTTCTAAAGCTCAAAGCTTAAAATTTGCTTTTTTGATTTGCAATATTGACACATTTTGTATATACTTACAATCAAAATATATACAAGGGTAAAAAAAAATGATAGCAAAAGTGTTTAAAAGCGGTAACTCTATGGCTATACGCATACCTAAAGGCATTAATTTATCAGAAATCAATGAGTTTGAAATAAAGCAAATTGGCTTATCTTTACTTTTAAATCCCATTAAAAACAAAAATCAATGGGGTGCATTTTTTGAAGCTTTAGATGAATTTGCTGAAAAAATAGAAATTCCGCATGATGAAGTCCCACAGGAGCGTAATTTTGGTAAAATATTTACTTGACACAAACACAATAATTTATGCAATTAACAAAACCCACAAAAGCGTGCTAGAAAGAATTGCTAAATGTGATATTTGTGAGATTGCAACTTGCTCTATAGTGGCTAGTGAGCTTTGTTTTGGAGTTGCAAAATCTACATACAAAACACAAAACGAGATTGCCCTAGATAAAATGCTTAATAATTTAGTCATTCTTGATTTTGGGCTAAAAGAAGCAAAAGCCTATGGCGCAATTAGAGCCAAACAGGAACAAAATAGACAACTGATAGGCAACATGGATATGCTTATCGCGGCTGTAGCTATTGCAAATGATTTAATCTTGGTAACAAATAATGAAAAAGATTTTTCAAGGATAGCTGAACTAAAATTGGAAAATTGGATTCTATAGCTTGTTGCAGTAAAACGCTTCTCACACAATTCACCAAACAATAATTAATTTGTCATCTCCTCCTCTACTTTTTTATACACTTGCGAAATACTTTTGTTTTTTCTATACTCCCTTGTCTTTTTTACATAAAAAAACAAGAAAAGGGGGAACGCATGATTTCTTTAATGGAAGTAGATTTTGTTGCAAGGGAACTAAAGCGGGTTTTAAAAGAAATGGAAGCTCACAACACTCCAAATATCGCAAAATTGCGTATTAAGGATTGTATCTTTAAACTCAATATGATGGTGTTAAACGAAAAAGAAACTGACACAAAAATTGATATTGAAGCTCAGGTGGAAAGCTACCTGCAAGAAAGTGCTGTATAGCTTGTAGGGTTTTTGATAATTCTATTTAGTTTGATTATAATTGCAAGCTCAAAACTACAAGGGGGATCTATGTTTAAGATAATTTTAGCATTTCTTACATTATTTGGTTTTTTGCATGCAGAAAGCGAGCTAAAGTCTCTGACTATCCATAAAGAAGACATTCAAGCTCAAAACAACACGCAAGAACAAGAATCGCAAAAAGAAGCTTTTAAGAAAATAGAGTGGCAACTAGGCTTTGGCTATAGTGGGAACTTTTCAAAGTTTAAAAGCGATATGGTGAATTACTCAAATTCTAACACTACGACATTAATGCTAAAAGCAGGATTAACTTATAGACCAATACAAAGCTTTGGCGTAAGTGCTTATGTGGGCATAGGTATGCAAACTTCAAGATTTGATGCCCAAAGAATTCCAATTTCTTTAAGCAATGATGATCTAACCAAACTGCAGTCAATGATTACAGACCCACAATTAATACAACAAATACAAGCCGCTGTAACAAGTGGCAATCTAAATGATTTTTTAAATCTTGTATCGTGGCAGGCATTTGACTACAACTACCTAAAAAGAGACTATAAGGATATAACCTATATATCCTACGCAGTGCCTATGGAGTTAAACTTTCTCTATTATTTCAAAAATGATTTAGCCTTATTTTTAGGTGCTTCATACTATAAAGGCGGGCTAATTGATGAGGGGAATGTATTTTTGGGCGTTAAGTCATATCCTATAGAAGTCAAAATAGGATATAATTTCTACCTATCACCACACTACCACGATAATGCGCGTATGAGTAGGCAAACATACCCAGCGGCTACGCTTTATGTGGGAATTTTACTATAGATAACTTTGGCTAGCAAAGGAAAGGGAGCTTTTTGCTCCCCCTTTTTTACCAGCTTACTTGAAAATAAGCACTTCTTAGCGTATAGTGCTTGCAAAATGCAATAGGACAAAAACAATGAAAGCAGAATTGACACAGGCACAAAAATCGGATCTTTCAAATGGTGAAAAGTTTGGACCAATTAAAAAGAGGAGATCTAAAAAGAACAATACAAATACCTAAAATAAGCCGACAATAATAACAGATTTAGCTCTTCGCAAAGATGCCAAATCCCATTTGAAACATAGACTAAAGACCTATATAATACCGCCATAAAAGCAAATCAAGAGGAGTAAAACAATGAAACCACAAAATTTAAAGGAAATGAAATGAAAAATCTAAGAATTAAGATTGACACAGCACTTAAAGACTTACAAGAAAGAGTTTTAAAAGAATACAAGGAACAAAAAACAACAAGGCTATGATATTCATATAAATGACTATGAGGAAGTAGCTGATTTATTTCATAATAGCTTTAATATTGAGTATCACGAGTATGGTGATATAAGGGATTTATCATTAACAGGTAATTTTACTTGGGTTTATTTAAGAAAGCCTTGTAAAGCTCATACAATACATTCAGCTACGAATGTAGATCTCATATATAAGAGGTTCAAAAAAATGATTAATGAAGAACTTAAAAAAGTAAAGGAGTTACAATGACACAAGAACAATTTCAAGAAATACAAGACGAGCTTAAAAAATGGCGTGATGAAAGGCATTTAACACAGGAAAGCCAAAGAGAGGGTTTAATTGGTAACTTACTCGAGGAGCTAACTGAGTATGCAAGAGCTAAAGATGATTTAGAAAGAATTGATGCTTTGTGTGATATGGTAGTATTTTGTTTAAACGCTTTTAAAACAGATGAATTAAGAGTTTTTAGTTATCAAAAAGATACATCTTCTTTATTAGAAGAATTGAGCAAATCTGTAGTAAGTAAGACATATAACTTTAATCCTCGTCCTACAGATATATTAACCAATGGTGTAGGCTTATTTTTGAAAAGATTTATAGGAGTGTGTATTAATATTATACAGGGATTAGGCTTCAACCCTTACCTGTGCATGAAAGAAACAATCAAAGAAATATCTAGCAGGACAGGCGAGTATGACGATAAACTTAAAAAGTTTGTTAAAGATACAGGTTTTTACAACCTACAAGAAGCCGAATGTTTTAAAGAAGGCTTATTTAAAGAAAAAAGTGTGAAAGAAGCGGAAATAAAAGAGCTTGACAATTCATTTGAGATTAAAGTTGTATTTGATGTAGGCTCAGGAGACAACAAGATCGATAACATAATCTTTGCCAAATGGTATAAAGCAGATTATGAAGCTTGCAGAAATTAAACCCAAAAAAAAGGAGTGTAAAATGAACTACAAAGAATTTAAAGATTTGCTAGAGAAAGAGGCTAAAGAAAATAATGTTTGCGAAAAGGCATTGTATATTTACTATTTACTAGAAAGTGGTGTTGGATACTCTTTTGCCTCCCCTTCTGTGATTAATTGTTTATTAGGCACATACGCGCCAGAGCTTAAGTTTTATGAACTCTTAGAGCGTTTTTATGCTTCACTCGGTGGAGATTTAGAGAATATTTACTCACGCTTTCATGAATTAAAAAAATTTGTGAATATATTCATTGAGCCCCAAGAAGACCCAGATGACATTAAATTATTTGCAGATGTATCAAGTTTTTTTGCATATTTGAAAGAGAATGAGGATAGATTCTTAAAAGCACGAAAACATATACTTTCAAAACACATAGTAAAAGAATGTATAGAAGAATGTGAGAGCGTGAAATACGATCTGCAAGAGAAAAGCCTTGATGATTTGCTAAAAGACGAAAGATATGTGAATTACGATGATTATATGACCGAGCATTTGACTGCGCTATTAAAAGAAAAAAGAGTGTATGATGATGCTTTAAAGCTGTATAGAGAGCTTAAGGCATCAAACCCCATTTGATATATGAAGCAAGTACCAATATAATATTGCCATAAAAACAAAAGGAGCAATAAAATGAAACTAAGTGAGTTTGATTTTAGGGTGTGGAGTAAGGAGCTTTGCGGAAATAAAGACTGCAAATGCAATGGCTTTACCTACGGCAAGCAAGCACTAAGCGCACTTTATGCGGGTTTGCCAGAAGGTGCAGAAATAGAGCTGTGGAGTGGGCTAGTAGATAAAAATGGCAATCGCGTATATTCTAACGATATTGTGCGCGTTTTGGATAAAGGCGAGGAATATGCTGGCATTGTGGTGTATGAAAACTGCACTTGGCTTTTTGACTTTGGCGAGTATAAAGATGATTTGGGCTTTGTAACGCATTTTAGTGCGACAGAGTTTGAAGTCATTGGCAATATCCATGAAAACCCCGAACTTTTAGAGTCTGTAGGAGGTGAAAAATGAAAGATTCTATTTGGATTTGGTTTTTCATATTCTGTGCGCCTATATTGTTTCTGATTGGCGACATGGGAGATGTTATTGTTTGTGCAATAATTGGGATTTCATTTACAGTGGCGTATCTAATCATTAAACGAACTAAAGAACTTACAAACACAGAGCAAAATACGGTTAGCGATATCAAAGCCTTAAAGTGTGGGGAAATACGAACAATACGAGAAAAACTGCAAAAAGTGCATTCGGATTTAAATCCCGTTGCAAAGGTATTTGTAACAATTGTTCAAATTTTGATAGGAATAATGGCAGGCGCGGCTGCAATCTATTTCATATTTGTAACCGCATCAATCGGTAGGGCAAAGTATTTTAGCGAGTATCGTATTTTGTATAACATAATTCCCAACAAAATGGTGTTTTATTGTAATGGAGAAGTTATTTATGAAACAGCAATTAAAGACGACAAGGGGAATTCAATCAATTTCAGAGAATCTCCAAAGGATAATGGGGTAACCCTCACTACTTTCAAATTATTAAAAAACGAGGACGGAACAATAAAATATGAGGAAGGAGAGAAATTTGTGTGTGAATTTAAGAAAAAAAGGAAATAAGCAAATACTGCTTAAAACAACCTTTCTTTTCGTGGGGAAGTATCCCCACACCCACTCCACTTGCGGGGAGACCCCGCGCCCCCTCTAAAAATTAAACCTTTTTTTTCCTTTTCACTAGCGGATAAGGTTGGTGTGGCAATAGTAAGGCGATTTGGTTGCTTAGAATCTTTGTTGTGAAAATCTTGCAAAAACAAAATTCTAAGCATTCACATGCAGGCGTATTTTGGTGGTATAATGCCTGCAGAAAACACAAAGGAAAGGCAGTGGGCAATACAATAGACTTAGGAGCTTTACTTACAAATAGGGAGTATTTTCTTGATTTATATGTTAGAATGGCACATCATAGCACTGCTATTGAAGGCAATACACTTAGTTTAGATGAGACTGCATCTATTATTCTAAATGATTTTATTCCTCGCGCCATAAATGATAGAGAATTCTATGAGGTGCGAAACTATAAATTGCTTTTGCCCCATTTTGTAGAGAAGCTGAAAAATAAAGTAGCTATTGATAATGAACTTATTAAATTTTTCCATTCTTTCATAATGCGCGATTTACATGAGCAAGCAGGTGTGTTTAAAAAATTAGATAATGCTATAATAGGAGCTGAATTTGATACTGCCAAACCTTATTTAGTGCCAACTCTACTTAAAGAAATGTGCAATAACTTGTATTTTAGGCTTGAGCGTGCTAGCAATGATAGTCAAAAACTTGAAGCAATTTTTGAAGCACATATAGCATTTGAACGAATACATCCATTTAGCGATGGCAATGGTAGAACAGGCAGACTTTTAATTATTTACAGCTGTCTTGAAAATAATCTAGTGCCTATTGTTATTCCAAAAAAATACAAAGCCTCATATATTGCGTATTTGAGAAGTGGGACGATGGATGCAGAAATGCTAGATTTCATCCAAGACATACAAGCAAAAGAGTTGTTGAGGATTCGCAAATTCACTTAATGCTAAAGGGGAGCGTATATGCTTGATGAAAAAAGCCTTGAAAGATTAAAAGATACTTCTATGAGACTACAAAATATCTTTGATATTTGTAATGAGTTTGGTGGCATTTGCAACGCATTACAAGATTCAAAGATGGCTCAACCTGCTATTGTTATGCACCTTATCGTGTGCAAAAAAAATATAGAAAAGATAGTTTTTAGCGGGAACAATGTATTTGAATTTCTAACAAAAGAAGACATGAGGGGATTTAAAGCTATTAGAAATATCGCAACACATGATTACGATGGACTTAATTTCGCAATTATTGAGGCAACCATCAAAGAATATCTACCTCCTATTAAAGAAAGAATCGATCTCTTCTTGCAACAACAAATCAACTAGTAACTCCCACTTGACATTCCAAATTTTTACACAACAAGCTTCTTACCTAGAAACTTTTATATCTCTATGAAAATCTTTTGAGAAGCTTTTGGGTATCTTTTGGGAATATATTTACTACTTTCGTGCTTGACACCACTTCATAGATACTTTTGGAAATCTTTTTTGTCTTATTTGGAAACTTTTGGGTATCTTTTTTATCCTAAAATTTTCCCATTTGAAACCCATTTTCTATCCATATATAATTGTGGCAAAAAACAAAAGGAGTCATTATGACACAGGATATGGATTTGCATACCATAAGAGAATCTTTAGAATATTGCCAATCGGCAATGGATTTTCTCTCAAGAAAAAAAGAGAGCTTAAAAGCAAAAGAAAAGGAGCGTTTAGCAAGAGATAAGATTTTAGGAGATGAATTCTACACGCACCTTAAATCAAGTGCTAGAGTGAAATCATACCTTATTGAAAAAGGTGAAAAGATAAGAATATATAAAGACTTGATTTGCCACAAACTGCCGACAGGAAATGATTTATCGCTTGCCTTTAGCTTTAGGCACCAAGATAGTTTCACTGAACCACACATTCAACCTTTGGAACCATACCAAGAGGCAGTTATGGTATGCTACAAAGATTTTGCATCATATTTGCAAAAAATAGATTCTACTACATGGCAGTTTGATAAATATATTTTTGAGCTATCTCCTATGCAAAATGCCACCTATTACTTTCACAATGTGCGTTTTCCTAAGGAAAATTATAAGATCTATGGCTTCAAAAGAGAGGGGACTCAAATCATAGAACATAGGGAGCTACTACCCCAAACTTTAGATTTAGCACATTTTGATACAGATTCCTGTGTCAAGGTTGTAGCAAATAGTTTTGAGGAAGCAACACAAAAAGCTATTAAAGCAGGATTAGATATAAGCTACCTCAGCCCTTATTCAGAATACAATGTAGTGCTAATAGAACATGAGGATAAACAGAGGCAATTTAGATTATTTAGCAAAGATGACGAAGGTAAAGCCTTTTTGCATAACAAGCCTCTTTGCTATGAAGTTAATAGGCAAGAACATCTCATTTCATTGCGACTAAACTTGCTTTATGATGTGAGACATAATTTAGATATTGCTTACAGGATCAAAAAAGCTTTTGGTATTGATTTTGATCAATTGCTTAATGACATAGAAAGCGGCAGGATTACCTTTGTTTGGGATGATGACTACTTTCGAAATGAGAAACTTTTTAGATTCGCTAAAGAGAACTTCAAACAAACAAAGGAATACAAAGCCTATCTATCTTGGACAATGGAGTTTGAAAATGAATAAAATCAAAGAACTAGAAAGCAAAAATGCCAAGCTAAAGGATCTTTTAGAGAAGAATGCACAAGCTATATCATTTTTTCATGATATGGTGAGAAAACCTAAGGAAGCTATGGAAATGCAAGAAGTTGCTAAAGTCCTCAATATCCAAGGAATGGATAAGGCGAGACTCTATGCTTTTTTGCGCAATGAAGGCATTTTAACAATTGGCAATCATCCCTACCAAGAATATATCGATAAAGGCTATTTTGCAGTGGTTGTCAGAAACAGACCAATAAGCTATGGCATACAAACACATGCTAAAACGCTTGTGTTTCCAGCAGGCTTGGCATTCATCCATTCTTTACTGGCTCAATATTTAACCCATAGCCCTAAAACCCATAAAGAGCTATTAAAAAAGCAACAGGAAAAAGAAGTTGCTGGCAAAAGAATAGTTGGCAAAGATATAAGTAAATATAAGATATTCTTGTCTCTCGCGCAACAAAGAGGCGTTGTGTTTATTTAAAGACATCCCATTGTTAAACTATTTTGGATATAATTTCAATCCTTTGGGGATTTTATAGAGAGTCCCCACCCCACTTCTTAACTTCATTCAAAAAGTAATCAGAGTCTTAGAAAATATGATATATTGTACGCTTATGACATAAGGAGTTAAACATGCAAGTATCACTCAACAAGTGGGGTAACAGCGTAGGGCTTAGGATTCCAAATAGTATTTTGCGCGAGCTTAATCTTAATTCTAGCAGTAGTGTAGATGTAAGAGTTGAGAATGGCAAGATTATTATAGAACCAATTGGCAATGCGAAGCTCAATGTATTGTTAGGTGCTATCACAAATGAAAATTTGCATGGTGAAATTAGCTGTGGTGTGGTAATTGGCAAGGAAAACATAATCTAAAATCTCAGTGCCTTTAGAAAACTCATAAAATCTCTCCTATCTTTTAACTTTCACTTCCAAATTCTAAATTTTCCCCATTTGAAACCCCGAAGCTCACGCCCTATAATACTGCCACCAAAACTACTTTAAGGGCTTAATCTTACCTAAAGGAGGCGAAAATGAAACATAGGCTATAGTTTAATTTTAGGGTATTAGAATAACTCACAAGAGATTGCCACCGTAAAACAAGCAATGGAGGTATTAAATGAGTAAGTCAGAAATCTTTTTTAGAAACATTAATAAAGGGGAGCAAAGACTTTTGAAAGCAATCTTTGCTGATAAAAGCTTTATGGAGCTACTCAAAAGAGCTGAAATCTCTAAAAATGAGATAAAAAAAGCAATCAAAGCATGCGAATACTGCTTTTCGTGTGCCAGAGGGGCTAAAATCTATAGAAACTCTAGTAAAACCTTTAGCTTTTGTTCTTTGTCAAAAGAAGGGCGCAAATTGGTTGTAAGCTTTGAAGCTTGGCTTTTAAAAGGAAAACTTCCTATATTTGAATACAAAATCAAATAACAAGGAGCATTGCATGCTGGATTTCATCTCAACGACAGAAACCTATGATGATTTGGTAGAAATCGAATTTGATGGCACTATAACTATCGATACTACTAAAATCAGCGTAGATGACTTTAAAGAGGAGCTTAAAGAGTTCTTGGCTCAATATGAGGGCTAGCTATGAAAAAAGAGAGTGGTTTTATGACTTCTCTCTTTTAATTAAATTCTAGTATCATTAGGGATACAAAAAAAGGAAAACAATAATGAATGATTTTGAATTAGTCTCCTCCTATTCGAGGAAACAAGCTATAGAAGATGGTGTTTTAGTTGATGTAAGTAAAATGGCACAAGAAGCAGGGTTTAAATATCCTACAGCCATTACCAGTTCCCTTTATGCCTTGCTTAATGAAAATAAGCCTGAGACAGAGGATTTTGAGGGGAGATTATGGGATATACTAAATATTTTGCGCCTTAAAATTGCAGGTACCAAAGATTTGAAAACCGATAGGATTGATTTTTCTGTCCATATTAATACTCCAAACACTAAGGAAAGCGATATGCACAAGCTTAAATGTATTTGTAGTGGAGGCGATAGCGCAGAACCTGTTCTTACGATTATGTTTATCAATGAGGATTAATCACCAACTGCTTTGCTTGTAAAAAGAAAATGGGTTTGTAGTTTCTCTTTTTAATGGCTTATAGTATAATACGAGAAAATAATCTCTTAAGGAGAGGGCTTGATTAACCAAGAAGTATTGAGACATTTTGCTTGCTATGTGTGGTGGGAAAAGCCTGATGACATCATAAGAGAAAACCCACTACGAGTTATTGCAAATGCTATGCGCTATGCAAATAACACAAATGAATATGTAAAACTTCTAGAAGCAGGAGATGATACATTGAAAGAAGCTCTCTCTCAAGCACAAGCTGGTTGGTTTGATAAAAAAAGCTGGCATTATTGGCATTATATGCTTTATGGATTAGACATAAAGATTCCGCCACTACCAAAAAGAGGATTCTTGAAATAAATGGAAACAAAAACAATAAAGCCAAGGTTAGATATTTTACCACCAGAACAGCTAAAGATCTATCAACATTTGGGGCAAATAACCAAACTTGATTTCACTCTTTTTGGTGGAACAGCACTTGCCCTGCAGTTAGGACACAGACAATCTATAGATTTTGATTTTTTTGCAAAATTTGATATAGATTTGGTTATGGATACTCTCTTAAATCTTAATTCAATAAAGGCTGACAAAATACTACAACAAGACAAAGACACGCTGGTTTTTATTACAGATAGTAATGTGAAATTGTCTTTTTTTGGTGGATTGGATTTTGTAGAATCTGCCAATAAAGTAGTAACTGATGATAAAACACTCATAATGGCAGACATAGAAGCCTTGCTTGCCACAAAACTAAAAGCTACTTGTGATAGGGCGGAATACAAAGATTATTTTGATATTGCGAGCATTTTAAAACACACACCAGCAAACCTAACAACAGGTTTAGAAAATGTTTCTAAGTTTTTTGGAGATGACTACCCATCAATCCAGATTCTTAAGGGATTAACATATTTTGAAGATGGTGATTTGTATAAATTAGAGCAAGACGATAAAGAAGTTTTGCTAGGAGCTACAAAAGAAGCTAGTTCCTCTATTAAAAAGCGCAGAAGCTTATAAAAAGAGAAAGCTTCTGTCTTTACTAGCCCTATCCTAACACCGCTAAAATCTCATTTGTTTTCGCTTCTTTAGTGCATTATAATTACCTCATCAAAACACACAAGGAGCGAACAATGAAACCTCAAACAGCAAGCACACTAAAAATCAACAAGAAAGAACTTGAGGAATTTATCGAGCTAAATAAATGCTTTGATAATGAAACAAGCAGTTTGCATATAGGAAGCATGAATAATGCAAAGGGTGAAAGTGAGGACTGCTTTTTGGAATTTAGACCAAGCGAAATGGACAATACATTTTACTTTGAAATCATCACTTTAGATAACACTACAAAGCAATTCTTTTGTATTGATAGCTGGAAAGTTGAATATGGAATGGATCTTTCTAGTATCTTTGAAATCGCAGACCAACATCTTGCAATGTGTCAGGCAAAGATTCAAAAGAAGTTAAGTGCTTAAGCCCAAAGGCTTAAAGCATTATTCTAGCACTTCAAATTTGTATGGAACCGAGGTGATACCACTTTCTCTTATAAGTTGAGTAATACCATTTGCCTGTTGGCTTGGTTCTGTGTAAGAGTTATAAGATGGTGCATAAATTCTTGATAGTGCAGCAATCTTTTCCTCATTGCTTTTTAACTTGTTAAGCTCATTATAAATATCAGTAGCCTTGCTTAATGAAGTTGGGTGCAAAATACCCACCACAATCATTTTAACATTATAATCTTCTAGGCGTTGGTTGATTTGAGCCAACTCATCTTTACAATAAGGGCAATTTGGATCGCTTACGATATAGAGCGTTTTATTTGTTTTTTTCTTGCTTTTGAGGCTAATAACAGGGTATTTATTCTCTTTTAGCCCATAAATAACCTTATCAGATACGCTCTTGTTGTTAAACATTTGAACATCTTGAAGTTCTTTTTGTAAAGCCAACAAGAATTTATCATTTCCTGTTAAAAGCGTAGAATCCGTGCCAATAAGCGTTTCTCCTTTTTTATCTGCAAAAAAGAGCATTTGTTGTCCACCAGATTCTAGCGTTACAAGATTAAGCCCCTCCATTTCTTTAATGGGTGTTTCTTTTACCACTTTGATATTTTGTCCTGTTTTTGCGACTAAAAGTTTCTCTAGTTTTGCTTGAGAAACCTTATCGGCAAATACAAAACTACAAAGTCCTGCTAAAAGTATAAGTCCTATTTTTTTCATAGTATTCCTTTGATAAAAATTTGATTTAAGGGGGAAGCCCCTTAAAAAGAGTGTTTAGGCACCAAGTTTGCCTATTTTTTGAGAGAGAGTATCAATTTTTTTAGCATACTCTTGAATTTGAGATGAAATTTGCGCTTGAATTTCTTTAATCTCTTTGCTCATCTCAATAACCTCTGAGGCATCGTTAATGTTGGTGTAAGTAAGCGCGTCATTAATCCTATTGGCTGTGTCTGAAAGCCTTCTGATAACATTCAGATCTCTTGTTGTTTCCCTATCTGCAATAAAAATTGAAACATTTCTTAATTGCGGTAGGTTTTGAAGCAAGATATTAGTGAGCCTTGCAAAATCTTGTTGGCGCACAATATCAGCACCACTTCTAAAGTCTTGTTTGAGATAGTTTGTAATATTACGCCTTCTTTCTTTGTAGTATTGCGCCTGTCTTTTTCTATACTGCTCTATTTGAGCAGGTGTTCTATTTTGTCTTTGATTCCCCTGCGTAGCAGTAGCTTCACTTGTCGTAGTTTCTGTATTCTCTTGTGTTACAGCTTCTGTTTTCTTAGCCATGTTATTTCTCCTTGTTTTTTACTACCGACATATCCAGTAGTGTAAGTTTTAAACTTGTCCCCTAAAAAGAGGAGTTGATATTTGCTTGCGCTCTAACCTACATAACGCACCTAGCCCATGTATCTTATGGGGAATTTATTTTACTTCACCATCTTGCACCTCCTATTTATGGATTAAAGGTGCTATTTTTACACCCTATAAGCCATCATTTTGCTCATTAATATCATCTTGTATATCCAAGATAACATTATTACAGATAAGCAGGATTTGGCTAAAAGCCTCTTCCAGCTCTACTCTATCTAATGTCTCCGAATATCTTATTTTATGCAGAAAATGACTTGCCAAAGCAGAAGCTATGTTAAGTCTTTGGATATACTCTTCCATTATAACCTCCAAATTGTGGTTTTTACTTGCTAACCTTTTGGTTATCAGCCATTGGCTCGATTGCAAGCAAATTACCAATTGCGTTATAATATTCAGAATTTTTAAAAGTTCTAATGTGCTTGGTGTATTGCGTATCGATAAAGTAGCCACCACCACCCACAAAAATAAAGGCATCAAGCTTATCTATCTCATTAGAATACTTAGATTCTAAGAAATTCATTATATCTTGAGTGTAGGCTTTTTTCAATTCATCAATATAGCTAGATAAGTCATGTTCTTCGCCACGAAGCTTATACTTGCCCTCTACGATGATTTTTAAAGCTTCTTTATTTGTAATGTTGGTATTAAACTTTTCTTTAATGTGTTTTTGCATACTTTCAGCTATTTGAACAACACCCTTTTTTTCAAAGGAGTTGGCTTCATTTAGCCTACCTTTCTGAATAACACCATCATACACAAGCACAATATCAACCGTGCTAAAGCCTATATCTACAAGAATGTAGTCTTGTGGCTCTTGTTCTTTACCTTTCCAGAAGTCTTGCAATGCTTTTACTGCGCCAACCCCTTGAGGTATAACGGTAACCTTTATATTATAATCTTTATCGTTTATTGTAAAGTGTTCTAAGCGTTTTTTGAAAGATTCTGCATGTGATTTATGAGCAAGTGCCAATCCCACGGTAATCTCTTCAATATCACTAGGTTTTAGATTTTCCTTGCGCCTAATCTCCTCTATTAACAAAGGCGCATAAAGCTCTAAGTCCTTATATGTAGAGATTTCTTTAATAAGCCTAAAGTCCTGTTTGAGAGCAAGAGAGCCTACATAGTAATTTTTACCATCCATTACACAAATACTCTCATCTTCCTCTATATCATCTGGACATAAAGCCACTACACTTGGAAACTTCTTTAACGATATGTCGCCCTTTTTGTTTTTGAAGCAGTATTTGGTATGTCCAAATCCTGTATCAATGCCTAGTTTCATGCTATCTCCTTTTTTGGTTTTACTTTGTCATGTCAAACTCATTTGTTATGCTATTAAGGGAAGTGGAACCTTCTTCGCTATAAGTTTGCTTTTCTTGTTTCTCAGCCTTTGGGGCAACCTTTTTGCTTTCTTGAATTTTTTGTGGTTGTTGCGTTGCGAGGGACTTTTGAGTCTTAGCATTAGAAAACAAACTCAAAATCTCATCAACCTCATCATCGTTTTTGTGTTTTTTTAAGACCGATTCAAGTGTGTTCTTATGATTGCTGATGACTTCATAGAGCAAATCAGTAACAATTATAGAGCGTTGCTTGCCAAGTCTTTGCAAAAACTTCTCAACATTACCACGGCATGTTAATCCGTATTTCAAGCTTCCTCCTTTCTCAAGATTAAGACAAAAAATGCAAAAAAACAAAATTTCCCTATATTGATGTATATATACATTAATAAAAGGCGAAAAAATCAATTTATCTTTCTGCATTTACAATGACACCCAAAAAGATACTTTTGAGACACTTTCGGGGAACTTTAAAAGATGGGAAAATAAAGCATAAAATTTCAAGACACCTTTAGGCTTCTTTTAAGCTACTTTTGAGAAGCTTTTATGATACTTTTAGGTTTCTAAGATTTTAAAGTTTGCTTTTTGGAAACTTTTAGAAATCCTTTTGACATCTTTTAAGAAGCTTTTAGGCACCTTTTTTGAAAACAAGCATATAAAGGCTCCATTTGGGATACTTTTTGGTATCTTTTTGGAAACTTTTGAACTGCTTTTTAAGAATTTTATGCTTTAGGGAAAACTTTTGGGCTACATTTGGGAAGCTTTTTGTATCCTGATATATCCCAAAAGACACTTAACTCTCCAATTTGGCTTACAAAAATGGCTTTTTTTCTCCGAAATTCTTGTGCCTTTAAATTCCAAAAACTCGGAAAATATGGGCTTTTTGTCAAAACATAGGCATAGTTTTAACAAAAAATACATTTCAGTAAAGTTCAAATATGGATAGTCAAGTGATGGCATAATACTAAATCTTTTTTTGACAAAAGTCAAGTGAAAGAAGCCCTTTATATCAAGCTTTTTTTATATGCTAAATGATATTGCTTTTGCTAAAAAAATGTCTTATAATACTTTCATTTCCACTAAACTTTTTGCAACAAAACCATTACTTATCAAACAGCATTGGTGTGCAAAAAATATGCTTTTAAAGGGATACGATGTTTAATTTTATAGAAATAAATGAGCTTTGTGAGAAGTATTTTCTCACTGAAAATGGCTTAAATAACCTCATTTTAATGACAGCTAAAAGATTCTATAAGGGCAGAAAAAATATCATCTTTGTTGATATGGAAAAGCAACTTTTCTGCTACAAAAAAGATGATACTTTCTTGTATTTTAAGCCAAGAAATAAGGATATTAATGGCTTCAAAAAGCTATTAATCAAAGAGCTTGATAAGCACAAAAAACATATCATAAAAAACAATCCATCAATAGCAAGGAATGCGTTTTTTAACAAAATAGGTGGCAAATATATCAAGGCTCATATCATCGAAATAGCAGATGAAATGGTTATTTTTTCAATCTTAAAGAATGGGCAAAAGGTAGGAAATTACATTATAAATGTTGAAATAAGTGAGTTTTTTGCAAATGATATTGTGGAAATAGGACACAATTTTTGGCTCAAAATCAAGGACATTGAGTTTGGAAAATCACACTTTATACTCTCTTGCACAAGAAAAGATAATGGTGTTATTAAGCTGGAATTTATGGAAGTTTTTAACTCAATGGTGAGAAAATTTTTATCTAAAAACAACGCAAAAAACACCTTCACAAAAGAGGATTTTCAATACAAAATTCTTGGTGTTTATATCAATAAAAAGGAGGTAAATATAGAGATTTGGAATAAAAATATTCACAAATTTGTGGCTTCAGTAGGCGGAATTTTTGAGAAAAGAAGTAATTTTAAATTGAAATGGAGAGTGAAAAATGAAACAAAATAACATCAAAAAAGCTAAGTCTTTTGTAAATGAAATTAACAAAGAAAGTGGCTTTAAAAAGGTTGTTGTTTTTGGGGAAAGCGTTAAGATTCCTAACGACTTTTACGATTCCTTGAAGTTTATCGTAACTGAAATAGGCTGGGTATCTCTTATGAAAACAACCCAATTCAAGGAGCTAAAAGAGCTTGTCAAGGCAATAGCCAATGAGCTTAAAGAGCAAAAAGCGAGGCAGAAAGAGGAGGAAGCTAGAGCCAATAGGTTTAAAGCACCCAAAAGGGATTTTAAGCTTGAAGCAAATCACCCAAAAGAGGAAGCTACTCAAATACCAGCAGAAAACAAAGAAACAAAGGAGTAAGCTATGAGTAACATATTCCCACCAGCAAAAGAGATTGCTTTTAAAGAAGTAGGGAAGTTTGAGTATGGTGAAATACTAGATGCCATTATGCTTTTTCGCGAGGAGAACATGTTCAACACGCTTTATAATGCGCTAGCACATGTAAATAACCTTTGCATTAAGCAGGAAAAAAACGATGAACTAGCATTCCCACTTATTTTAGACACAGTGCTATTTGATGCCTACAATGTGGAATACAATGCGTTTATCGAGGGTGTTAGCCTAAGCTTTAGTGAGGACACAAGACGAAGCTTTATTCTTGATTTTGGATTAACAAGAGGCAAAACAAGAGGACAGCAGTCAAATGCGCCACTAATGCTAGGTTTTGTGCTTGAAACACTAGGGGTAGTTTTTATCAATCCTGATAGGTTTAGAGGAAGGGCATATTATAAGCCTATAGTCTATGTAAATGAAACAGGAGAAGCAGTGCAAATGGCTAGCCTTACGATAAGAGCTGAAATGCTAAAGCATGTATTTTACAATAGCAAAGAGGCTGAGGAACTTATAGATAGCCTTAGCAGGTTTGTTTCAAAGAAAGTTCTTTATGAACAGGTTGCCTATGGAAATACGCAGTGCAAGGACTACTGGAAAAAGAACAAAAAGCTAGTAAAAACTCTTTATTCTCTTTAGTCTTATAGTCTTATAAGTATATATACACAATATTCTGCTTATGATGGAGTATTTTGTATATGTCTTATAATCTTTGTATGTATGGTATGTATGGTATGTTAGTTATGTTTGATATGTTTGGTATGTCTTTTTATGTGAATAATTTTTTATGAAATAAAAAATTCAAACACGCTTATAAAAATCTGGAGAACGAAAATGGAGTTTAGTAAAATACAAGAGTGGCTTTTAAAAACAAAGGATCTTATTGTTGCCACTTGGACCAGTGCGGAGTATAATATTTTTGAGCAAGTTGTTATTGTGGTTTTTGGAATCTTGATAGTATATTTTCTCGTTGCTATAATAAATACTCTTTTTAGGGCTTTATTTGCCCTTAAAAACCTTTTTATACCAAAATCTAGGCAGATACACCCAAAAAGCATTAAAAGCGAAATTTTACCCAAAAGAACGCTAAATAGAAGCAATTTCTCTAAAAATGAAGAAAAAGTGGGACTTTGGAGTGTGTTTAAGAATTTAAATAGGGCAAGAGCTTTGAGTAAAATCGAAAAAGATATGGCAAAAGACAAGCCACTAAAAGTTCCACTCTCTACTGCATTGTTTATGATACAAAACTTCAAGCAATACAATTACTTTAGTAGTGAGGACGGCAAGGTTCTTTTTGACAAGGTTAAAAAAGATATTGAAATAGAGGAAACAAAAGCAGTTGAACAAGAAAAAATTGAGGATAGCAATATGCTATCTGGGCAAGATATGCTTAAAAAGATTTTACCTGCAAATATCGAGGTAAGATTTAATAGCGATGGCAATATCGTTTCTTTTAAAGACAAAAATGTTGAGCAACAAAAATTGAGTGCTGAATTTGCAAAAGAAACCAACAATGAACTAACATTTACAAAAGGACAAGAACAAAAACAAGAAAATGACATCTACTCTGCTTGGCTCAATCAACCACAAGAGGAAAAAATTGAAATCCAAAAAACTGCACCAAAAGCTAAGGACTTAAAGAGACAAATACAAAAAGCAAAACAAGAGCAAAAAATAGACATCTCAAATGATTTTATTGATGATCTGGTTGAGGATACAATAGATAAGCTCGCCGATATGAAACCAGACGAGTTTTATGTTGATGACATTTTGAATGATTTAGATCCAAATGAACAGCTCAAAAAGGAGCAAAAGCAACAGCCTAAAAAGAACACAAAAAAAGACATTATAGAGAAACGAAAACAGCAGCAAAAACAAAATGAGCGAACACCAAAACAGCAAGAGGAAAATATTGCAGATAAATTGCCACAGGTTGATAATGATTTTATAAGCCCAGCACAACAAAAACAAGAAAATATTTTAGATACTAAGTCAGAGGAAAACCCATCTAAGCAATCTCAAAATTTTCAATCACAACAAACAAAGAATATTGACTTTAAGATACAAGTTGTAGGTGATAGTGCTTTTGCGGATAAGCTCAAAGAGTTTTTGGAATCAAATGTTCAAAAAGACGACATAGAAAACGGAATGGTTTTACTTGATAAACAGGAAGGCTGCATTTTATTTTCCGAGAACTTTTTTGCTAGATTTCCAGGTTTTGCTGGAAATGGGAATAAGCAAGTTATGATTACAGCAATATCAAAAATGCTAGGAGCAGGTTTAGCTAGAAAGATAAGGGAAAATAAAGTATTCTATGCTGTGGATTTGAGAGGGCAAAATACGAGCGTAATTTTCCCCTAAAATTATCGTGCTTTTTTTGAGGGGTGCAAAAAAAATCGCTGTAACGCCCTAGCATAGGTTGAAAGATAGCCCTTGTTTGAAACACTTCATTTTCAAAAAGTGCAAAATAAGGGACAGCAAATATCCTCTGTAGTCCCCTAAAGTAGGCAAATATTGCAAAAAAATTGTAATATTACAATTTTTGCGTATTTTAGGGCTTTCAAAGGCATAAAACATATTGATTTTGACTTGAAGTTTAGATAAAATGTATCTTTCTTTCCATAAAAATGCACAAACAATACATAAAAAGCACGAAAGTGTCTTGTCCTTTGCTTTAAAAAAGGGAGAGTTATGTTTTGCGCACCGATAATTTGAAACAAAATAGTTTGACAATTTTAGCTAGGAGGATTTTCATGCAAAATCAAACTAATCCAGAAAGTATGCCTTTAAAATCAGAATCTTACGGACTATTTCTTAATTTAAATGGAGTTGCTGAAATTTTAGGGACAAGCACTAGAACAGCAAAGAAATTTGTTAAACAGGCAAATATTCCGCAATATAAGCTTAATCGAAAAAATATTCTTTACATGACCACTGAAGTTCTAAATGCTGTTGTGGCACTGAGAGAATCCAAATAGATGATGTTTATGTTTGGCAAAAAGAAAGAGTTAGGCATAGTAGAGATTCTCTACCGCAATTTAAAGCTTCTTAGAAGTATCAACAAGGCTCGAAAAGAAAAAGAGATGGTTTATAGCATAGCACACACTTCAAATAATTTTACCTATCAAGATGCTAGGATTGCTAGTGTTTTTGCGCTTTACCAACAACGATACCCAGAGAGAAGGCTTGAGAGGCTCATTGGCTACCTTCTAAAGGATATGGAGAGACTCAACTTTGAAAAGACAAGCTCCATTCCTCAAAAGTTTGAGCCACAATACACAAAATACCAAAGTAGGTATGATAAGCTAAAAACAATCAATCTCTTATCTCATACAGTTCGAGTATTTTTAATCTCTTTAGAAATCAATAAGAATGTTCCAGATCGATTTGCAGAGCAAGTATCTCTTTTGGCTCTTGTGCATGATTTTGGAAAAAGCCAAAAGGTATTTGACTTTGTTGGAGAAAGCAATAATGAAAAGCATAACCATACAAGTGCTAAATATCTTAATGCTGTAATGGACAGCATGAATGAATATAGCAATGACTTTATTGCCTCTATGTGCGATGCCATTTATTTTCATCATTCTGCCAATGCAGATATGAAACCAGAAGATGTCATAGAAAACGAGTTTATAAGAATGCTCAATCAGTGCGATAGAACAGCTAGAGAACAAGAGTTAAGAGCCATTAATAGGCAAAAGTTGCCACAAAACATGCTCGAAATTGAGGACAAGGAAAGTCGATGACTTTTAGATCACATATTACTTTGGGGCTTATTGGAGGAATTGCTTTAAGCTATATGCCTAAATTAGTTCCTTATACCCAAGAGCAAATATTTGGCTTACTGCCACTAGTAGCTTTAGGTGCAGTATTCCCAGATGTTGATGAACCAAATAGCTTTATTGGGAAAAAAATGCCTGGATTTTCCCACATGGTTTCGTGTCTATTTGGGCATAGAGGATTTACCCACTTTTTGATCTTCCCTGTTCTTTTGCTTTTGGCTGGAATCTATCTTTTCCCAAACTGCAAGGATTACATCTATGCCTTTTGTTTTGGTGTTTTTATGCACCAAGTAGGCGATATGCTTACAAAAAGTGGGATACCTAGCTATTTCTTCCCATTTAGCTTTGGTTTTTTAAAACACAAGGCGGTTTTGTTGCCACAAATATTAAGGATAAGAACAGGCAGTAGCATTGAGATGTTTATTGTGTTGCCTCTATTGTTAATCACTCTTGCCTTTTTATTTTGGGATAAATACAGCAGTGTCATATCGCCGCATATAGGGAGATTTTTTCATGTTAGTTAAAACACCAGAAGCAGTTAAATATTATGGACTGGCTATAGAGATTGAAAGAAAGTTAAAAAGCAAGAAAATTGACATCTCAAAAAAGATAGAGATGAAGAAGCAGATTGAGGAAGCCTATAAAAAGGCTTCTGATGAAGTCTCAACCATACTAAAAAAAGGAGAACAATAAATGTTTGGAAATTCATTTGGACAAAACAACGGGAACGGAAATGGAATGGGCAAAGCTGGAGGCTTTGGCAATCAGCATTGGAAAGCGCAGTATCAAGATGCAAAGAGTGAGAAAGAAGCATATTGGCAATTAAAGAACCATCAAGGCTCTCAGCCAAGGCAACAACCGATGTCGCCAAAAGAAAAAAGTAGATACCCAATATTCTCAGATGTGCAAGAATTGCAAGATGAGTTGCAATCACTTTATGCGAGCGGTTCAGCATTTACAGAACAAAAAACCATTGATATTACGGAATCTGAATATCGTATGCTTCCCTTCAAGATTTTTAGGATCGTGGGCAAAGGCTTAATGTTTATATTCCTCTTTTTCCTCATTACTTTTGGATTTTTTGTGCTTACTGGCGTTTTACAATCAGAAAATGCGTTTGTGTATCCAATCAGCCTTATAATGTTTTTCTGCTCTTTGTTTTTCTACGCCTATGTCGTTTATTCTATGCGACAATTTGTGATACCCAGTGAAAAACAACCTAAAACAAAGCAGTTTTACGCCCAAGTAAAAGCTGGCTGGCGTTTTGTTGAGTTTATACTGGTTATGGTATCAATAGGACTTATTGTAGCTGAATACACCTTTGATAAGTGGGCAAACATCTTATCACCATTGTTTTCTCAAATACAGAAACTCAGCAAAAACTATGTGCAATTAACACCGCAAATCATTGAAAATTCATTGTTCCATACAGCAGGGGTATCCATTATACTTGTTGTAACCTACTTCCTGTTTGTTTATTGGGCAAATAAACGCTTTACAAAAATGCAACATCAGAATGTCTATGCACTTCAAGCTCAATATGATAGAGCTGAAGCAACAAAAAATGTTCTTGATGGCGAAATTTAGTATTTAAGGAGGCTAGAGATGGCTCTATTCCTATCAAGTATAAGCTTCAACGATCTTTCTTTACTTAAATGGATAACCCATTGTCTACCACCCTAGTTGAGATGTTTCAATACCGCTAAATATCTCAACTAATATTCACAGTCGTTTTGGGTAATGACAAGCCTTTGGAGACTTTAAACCCAAATGCCTAATTAGATTTTAGGAAGCCCTACACAAAGTGGCAGTCTCAACAAAAAAAAATCAAAAAGGAGTTTGTAATGACAAATAGCATGTCTTATTGCTTGACCAATAGAGCAGAAACTATTGAGAACAAAAACTTTGTTTCTCGCATTATGTTTTTGTTCCTGCTTGCAGGTGTAGCTATTTCTCTTGCTGCTGGAACCAACCCTTTTGAGTTTATCAAAAATGGATTCTTTCAGATTCTTGAGGAATATATAGCATTTATTGTTCTTGGTATTCTTTGGATTACCATCATTATGGGCATAGGCTTTGGTGGGTTACCTTGGCTACCTGCAGTTGTTACAGGTATTGCTTTGAGTGCTGGATTATTCTTGTATCCAGGAGTATTGTCAGGGCTTAAAGAATGGGCTAAAAACTTTAAACCAACAAGCACGGTTGGAACTTGATACAAAGGTAAGAGATGGCAAAAGAGCGAATAATACGCTTTCCAGATAGGATACATAGATATAGGCTAATTACCGTAATAGAGGCTGATGTATTCTTTCTTGCAGCTGTTAGCTTTGTAGGAATCGTGTTCCTGTTAGCTTTCCTCGGATTAAAGGGGAAGGCTTTCTTAATCGGCGCAGGTATATCAGGCACAGCAACCTATGTATATGTTTTTTATAAGGAAAAGTTTAAAAGAGGTTTTTTAGAGCATTGGGCATACACTAGAGGATTGAGAGATCCAAAATATGAAGGCGAAGAGGATTTGCCAATAGATTTTTTACCAAAAGGATATGACAATGAGTTTAGAGATTAATGAATATGGACCAATGGGCAAAGATGCGATTAATGAAGTAGATAAGCTATTGTTAAACAATAGGCTTTTACAGCTTATAATGGGTGGCTTACTACTTGTTTTATTGATATTGAGCTATGGTTATTTTAAACTTGCTAATGATAAGAAAGTTACAGTCATAATGCCACCTTACGGAGATTTTGAAGTGGCAAAAATGAAAGCTGACCCACTTTATTATAGAGTTTTTGCTGATTATGTTTTAACCAATATGGCTTCCTTTAACACAAGCACCATTAAAGATAAGCTTGTGCGCGCTGGTGCCGTCTTTGATAGAGAAACTTATTTGCTGAAAAAATCAGAGTTTGATAACTACTACAAATCCATTATGACCAATAAAATAGAGCAAGAATACCAATATGATGAAAATCAAGTTGATGTTGTTTTGGATAATGGAGGCTCTACAGCAACCGTTACATATAAGGGTTTTGCTATTCAAAAAATTGCTAATCTCACAAAGATAACCAAACAATGCAATTACACATTTGGTTTTTTTATTAGCGATGGGCGCATTTTTCAAGATTCCGCTTACACAAACTGCTTAAACAACGAATCATTAAAAGAGCTAACAAAAGAGGAAAAGAAAGCTATAGACGAGGATAGAGAGGATATTGTAAGGCGTTCTCAACAACCACAAAGCGACAAAAATATAGATAACAAGATAATTGAAAGAGAGACATTGAACAAAGAGGTTCAAAAGCAAGCAGATTTTGAAAATGAGATAAGAAGTAAGAAAAAAGAAAAGCTTATCGATAGAGAAGCTCTGCTTAATCAAATTCACAAAAATGAAGCTCAAGGCACTCCGAATAGCACCCAACCTATTCAAAGCGAAAATAAGCCCCAAAGCGTTTCAAAAAACAATGATTTGCAAGACACCCAAGAAAATGCAAAAATACAAAATGCAAACAATGATGTTGCAACATCACAAAACACTGCTCAACCAATAGAGCAAACACCAAATGAGGAGGCTACAATTGAATAAGCTACATGCAGCAATAGTTAGTGCATTAATATTAGGGAGCTTAGGCTACGCGAATGGAAACGACAAGATTAATGATGTAATGGAAAACCTTAAACAAGAAATCAATCAAGAAAAAATGCAAAATGGGGCAAATCCTGCAGATGACTATATCTTTGAGGATACATCAAGCATTCAAAATAACACCCCAACGCAACAACAAGATACTGGTTTTATGCAAAACCAACCAATGCCTGCGCAGAATCAAACACCATCGGTAACAAATGATCCAAACTCTACAAATCCTGTAAGAACAAAAAAAGACTATGCAAATATGCCTATTCCTGTAGGCGCAAAGCTTATTACAATGAGGACAGAGCTTGTGCTACCCATAACACAAGAGAAATACACTGTTATCGAGTTTCCATTTGAAATAAGAGCCGAATTTGGCGAGTTTGAAGCTATGCTTTCACAAGAGGAAGCAGATTCTTTAGCTACTGCCTCAAACTCACAAAATGCAGCCGAACAAAGACAGCCTATTTCTATTACACAAAAAGAAAACAAGCTTATCATCAACTCATCAATTACTGGTAAGGCTGAAGCTATAATTTGGGGCGGACCATACCCTGTGGTGGTAAATATTGTCGTCAATTCCAAAAAGAATAAAAATTCTAGTGTAGGCTATTATGTTATCAGAGAACAAGATGTTTATGTTCGCAATGGAAGCAATATAAAAAGGCTTGAGAATAACTCACACGAGAAAGTTTTAAGCATTGTAACTGCTGCAATGTATAAAGACAAAAAACCTAAAGGTTATGAGCTTAAAAATATTAAAAAGACATATAAATATAAAGATTTAGGCATAACATTAATTCATGTCTATACTTTAGAGGGTGATCATTACCTAGGCGAGAAATGGGAGATTATGAACGATGACAAAAAGAAAAGCTTAAATCTCTATGAGGAAATGTTTTATGCTCCAAATATCTACTCTATCTCATTTTTAGCAAATCCTATAGAACCAAAAAAATCAACATCGATGTATATTGTAAGAAAGAATGAAAACAGCAAGAGGCAGTAATTAAAAAGTTATTTTTTAAAAAAAGAAGCTTCCCTCTTTAGGATTAAAAATCTTAAAGAGATTAGGAAACTCCAAAAACAAGAGGATTGCTCCTCTTAAAATGGCAGTTCAGGCTCTTGAATAGCCTTTTTCTGTGCTTTATGCTCCTTATAGAGTTCATCTATAGAAAGAGCATAGATTCCATTGCCACGATCAACACCACCTAAAGCTTTTATAGCTTCTTCTTGCGCTGATTGGACATTACTGATTTTGCCAAAATATGTTCCTTTCGGATTTTCGACAATCTCAATTTTTACACCCAAACTCTCTAAATGCTTCTCCAATGCCTCAAAACTAGCAATTTCTTGCATTGTTTTATGATGCACTGGTTGCTCATTTAGTGTCTCTACAACAGCATCTAAGATGCTATTTTCTGCGCTTTTATTGCTATCTTGAACGATATTATTATGCTGCCACTTTTTAATGGAAGCATTATAAGTGAAGCCCAAGCTTTTTAATAGCGCACTATTGTGAAATACAGCACTACCTTGAGGTGTTGCGGTTTTACCATCAACAACAAGGGTAATTCCTAGTGGTTGAAGGGCTTTTTGAATGTCAGAAAGATTGGTTGGCTCTGAATCAATAATTTCAGCTTGATGCTCAACCTCGTTTCCAGCACCTTGTAACTCCTCTTCAATAAAAGGCATTTCCTTGAAATCATTTGGAAAAGCAAAGCGGAATCCTTGCGCAATAGCAACCTTTTTAATCATTGTCTTCGGTTTGTTTTGCCAAAAACCTCGAACAAGGTTACCATCTTTGAAAAATTCCTGCTTGTACTCATCGTAATCGACCTCATGGTAAAAAGGGTGGATATAATCCGCTCTATAGATCTCAATGCAACCCTTAAGGTTATTTGTTTCCAAAGAACCTTCCGTCCAAGCTTTCCAACCTTGGCATTTGCCTGTTGCATCAGCTTTTTTTAGATACACCTCAAAACCGATGATGATATTAAAGCGTGAACCATAGGGAACTGCATAGATTTCTCTCTTGAAAGGATTTAAGCACAAAGAGCTGCAAAGCTCAATAAACTGCTCTTGCTGAGACACAGGCAATTTTAAATTCATAGAATTTAAATACTCCAACGCCTTAGCTTTCCCTTCATTTTGCGTAATAACCGCACCTTGTACTTGTTGTAATGGTGTAATGCTACCCATAATATGCTCCTTTGCTTACCGCTGGCAAGTAAGACTTTTAAATTTTTACCAACTTGAGTTTAAAAAAACTCCATAAAAGGAACACATTAATCCCCAAGAGGGAATAAAATGTATTCCCTCCAGGAATTTTCTAAAATACTTAAAGTAACGGGTTTGGCTTATAAAGTATCCTCTGTCCTTTTGTAAAAGCGTGTGATTTCTGTAGATTCTTCAAAGAAAGTCTCTGCATCATCAACCGTATGGATTTCTCCTACCCAGCTTTCTGGAACTGCTTGATACTCTTCTTGGGCGATTTCTACAAAACGCGCATCTCTTTCTTTTGCTGTAGCAAAAGTTTCAGAACGCATAGATTCTGCCTCTGTAGGATCTACACTGCACGATGTAATACCATAGATAGTATGCCCATTTATGGGACCCATAAGCCTTGCTGTTACTCCAAATTCTCCGCAACCTTCGTTATCCCAGTTCATTGCGAGATAATCCCCAGAAATAGTAAGGTGTTCGACAAATTCGATAGCAGTTTCCCTTCTAACAATATCTACGTTGAAATCTTCATTGACTTCTTCGTAATACTCTATTTTCTTGAGCAAATACTCTTCAAATTCTTTTTTATTGAAAAAAACTTGAATGTTTTGCTCCATAGAGTCGCTGTGAGAAAATGCCGCGATAACCATTTCTTGCAAGTTTGTTTGTGTTTGTTCCATTGTTTTCTCCTTATGTGTTTTATGTGTTTTGTTGTATTAGATTTAGCAAGACAATGCTATTTCTTGAATGCTTGTGTCAGAAAAGACATTGGTAACATATTTTTCACACCACCCGATGTCTTCTTTTTCTTCTAAGATTCTTGTGATATAGTCATCTTCCTCTAATGCCTTAGCTGTCAAGAATGCACATTTCAAATCATCTGTGTATAGATCATCTATCCACATAAAATCTTTGATTTGTCCGCGCAATTCTTTGTATCTTTGAACTAAATACATGTTGTCCTCCTTAATGGACTTTAAAAAACTAAATCCTAGGAGAATAGGTAGAATACACCCCCTGTTGGGGAAATTCTAAAATATTCCCCAACTAGT
>NZ_NXLL01000001.1 GCF_003364115.1 Helicobacter sp. MIT 00-7814
CTTTTTAGCGCACATGCAAGAAAAATCCTAGAAACAAAAGCGCTAAGCCAAACAGAACGCCAAGAGTTAGTAAATCTTAGCAATGAATATCTCAAAGAATTCCCGCTAGCAATTGAGGGCAAAAGCGACAAAATGAGCGGGATTGTAGAATCCTTTAACAATGCGCTAGAAAAGTATAAAAGCTACGCTGATAAAGCAAAGGAAAATCCCCTTGTTAAAGATATGAAAATACAAAAAATAGATTTTGAGCAGGCTTTAAAACAAATAAATACTATCACACCAGCTTCAATGCCACAAAAGCTAGATGAAAAAGAGCTTTTAGAGGGATTCCAAAGTTTTGTAAATATAGAGGATTTTTTAAAGCATTTGCATAAAAAAGAGGATTCTAGGATTAAATATTTAAAGCTGGCGCAACCAACTTATGACTTACCCGACTTGACACTAACAAAAGGGGATAAAATAAGCTATTTAAAAGCTTTTAAAAACTATAACAAAACACTTTTTTACATGCTCATTACACGAGAAAAAGACAAACTGCTAATAAGTGGCTATCCAATTAATAAAATAGGGGAAGTAAGGCGGATTCTAAGAAATGCTGATGGAATATACAATGGGCGTGCTACTGATACTCTCGCAACAGCCTCCGAGAAAGGTGTATCATCTCTTGGTAGCAATTCTACCATAAAAGAACAAAATAAACAGGGTTTTGATTAATTTTTTAGCATTTTATGTTATTATAAGATAAGATGAACGGGTTCTAAACCAGCATTAAAAGAAATCTTTTCGCAAAATCAGAAAAGGGACAAAGGGCACAAAATGAACAAGACAAAAGAGGCGATTATTTACATCATTGATTATTTTCAAAAAAATTTCGCCCCAAAAGATTTAGGCAAGGTAAAACTAAATAAAATTTTATGGTTTGCAAATCGTGCCTATATGTATAAGCATTATGAAACAATTACGCCGAATGATTTTATTAAAAATCCACGAGGACCTGTTGTAAAAGGGCTTGATAAGATTTTAAAAGAGCTTGAGGCAAATGGGGAAATTCATAGTTTTAACATACAAAAGGGTGATTTTATCCAGCAAAGTTTTACGACTGCAAGAGAGGCAAATTTAAATATTTTTACTGCTGCTGAGATAAGCGTTATTGACGAGACGATTAATCAATACGCTAAAAGCACAGCAAAAGATTTAAGCGATGAAAGCCATGATGAAAGTTGGGAAGCCACAAAAGATGGTGATGTTTTGCTTGTAGAAAGTGTTTTTCTGCAAGATATACAAAAAGCTACACTGGACAATATAGATGCAAATTAAAACACCTGACGATCTAGTTAAAATTCATAATCTAAATGGTGAATTAAAGACTAAGGTTAATCAATATTTTAATGCTTATAAAAATGATTTTTTAATGCCATGCAATGCCTACTTGCACGCTATCAAGCAACAACTTCAAAATATTTTGAATAATGAGCTAGAACACCCAAAAGGCACTTTTTATGTAAAAACAGATACGCTAAAAATAACATATAAAAAAGAGCCTTTTGAAATAATTGATATTAATTTTAAAAAGAGATAAAAACTTAGAGCAAACTACAAAGCCTACTATGACGCCCACCCCGAGCTTATCAACAAATACCTAGAAAATAAAATTATCAATTGGGACGCATATAGGCTAGAGGATTTGGCGGACGAAGGCTTTCTTTTTAGCGCACATGCAAGAAAAATCCTAGAAACAAAAGCGCTAAGCCAAACAGAACGCCAAGAGTTAGTAAATCTTAGCAATGAATATCTCAAAGAATTCCCGCTAGCAATTGAGGGCAAAAGCGACAAAATGAGCGGGATTGTAGAATCCTTTAACAATGCGCTAGAAAAATACAAAGGCTATCCCGATAAAGCGCCTAGCCTAAAATCCACCATACAAAAGCCACTAAGCAAAGATGAGATTTTAGAGACTATCTCAAAATGGGATTTAAATGCACCAAACAAGCAAAAGCTACTTATTGCAAAAGTAGAGGGCGCGGAGCTAGAGCAACTTAAAAAGGAGTTTGATTTTAAAGGAAATTATGAAATTGCCCGAGAGATTGATAGCGACAAGATAGCCCACACGCTAAAACAGCATGGCAACCAAGCACGCGAAGCAGAGCGAGGACAAGTAGCAGTGGGGCTTGATGATATTGCCAATTATGAAAATATTGTCAAAAACTATGATTTGCGAGTGGTGCAAGATAATAACAGAATCCTTTATGCAAAGCAAGTAAATGGCTTTTATGCAGTGATAGAGGAAGTGCTAACAGGTAGAAATAAACTTGAATATTTCGATATGTGGAAAGGTGCAGGGAAGCTAAATAAAGAGGTTTTGCTATCCCACAGCCAACGCCCTAACACGAGTGCGAACCATATTCCGCCTGCTGATATGCCTAGCAAAACTGCCAAAGATTTTACTACAAAAGACCCTCAAAGTCAAATAAACCTCTACCAACAAAAGCTAGGGCTTGATGAAAGTAGCGCAAAGAATCTCTATGAGTGGCACAAAGACAGCGATAAAATCACTAAAAACGCCGATGGCACACCAAAGGTGTTTTATCATCAAACAGGTGCTGACTTTGAAACTTTTGATATTAAACATAAAGGTGCTGGAACTGCTGATTTTCTTACACCTTTTGGCGTGTTTTTAAAGCCGACAAACAAAGATATAGGCTTGCAAGGTAAAAAACAAATGGAACTTTATGTAAATATAGAGAATCCTATACACTTTGCTAATAGAGCGCAATTGTAAAATTATCTTAATCGTAACGAACATATAAGCGCACTTAAAAATAAGTTGGACACTATAGATAAAACCTACAAAGCTAAAATTGACAAAATAGATGATGATTTAGCAGAGGAGCGCATAGTCAAAGAATGGAATCAAGCTTATAAAACACAAGCTTTAGAGCTAAAAGAGGCAATAAGTGAGCATTTTAAAAATAAAGGTATAGATGGCGTTATACTAGATGCAGATAGCGGCTCTTTTGGGCGCGAAACACAAGCTATAATTGCCCTAAACCCAAACCAAATAAAAAGCATAAATAACAAAGGCACATTTGATTCTAGCAATCCAAATATTATGTATTCTAGCCCAACAGGAGGCAGCGGACTGCTTGGCGGAATGGTAGCAGGAATCGAGCAAGATGAAAATGGCAACTACACATTTAACCCACAAAACTTCATTCTAGGATTTTTAGGCGGTGCAGCAGCGAGTAAGGCAGTAACCAAAGGCTTAGAAATTAAAGCCAAAAAGCTAGCAAAAAGCTATCCGCAAATGATAAAAGACAATCCCGCACTTTTTAATCAAATCTTTGAGCGCACACTAAAAAGCGAAGTGCTAAAAGGCGTGCATAACTCTATCACGCAGTTTTTAAACAAAAACAAGATTTTTGATTTAAACAAGCAGATTCTAGCAGGGGAAAAGGCACTTTTGAGCCAAACCTACGCGCCACAAAAGGCAAAGCTAGAGCATGCAAAAGCCCTGCAAATAGAGGGTAAAAGTGCAGCAGAGATTTGGGAAAATACAGGCTGGTATCAAGACATAGATAAAAATTGGAAGTTTGAGATAAACCCGCAAGGCGGAGAGCTGGAATTTAAGCCTTTTATGGATATGTTTCACGGAGAGTATTTGAGAAAAGAGAGCGTAAGGCTTGGCGAGATTTTAAAAGATGAAAAGCTTTTTAGTGCATATCCACAGCTAAAAGATATGCGCGTATCTCTAAAGACTATGGATTCAGATGGGAGATATACACCACAAAAGGGGATCTTTCTAAATTACCGCCAAATAAAAGAAGCAAAAGCCCTCATAGACAATGAAAAAAACGCAAAAGAAATCACACAGGATATAAGAAGCACACTTTACCACGAGATACAGCACGCAGTGCAAGATATAGAAGGCTTTGATTATGCTAATGCAAGATTTTTAAAATCAAAAACAGGCAACCAAGAGGATTACCTAAAAGCACAAGGTGAAGTAGAGGCTAGAAATGTGCAAACAAGGCTACAAAATAAAGCAGAAATAAGGAATCCACTAACAATAATCGAGGATGGCGCGCTGATTGATGATGAAGTGTATAAAACATATCAGCAAATAGCAAAAGTCCAAGATAACTTGCGCGAGCTACAATCACAAGGCAGACACTCACAAGAGCTAGAAAACTACGAAAAAGAACTGCAAGCCAAAGTAGATAAACTACAGCAAAAGCGACTAGAAAGCCTGCTAGCACAAAAAAGAGTGATAGACAATCCCAGCTCACTGCACCCGCACGAGACGATAGACATTCCGCTAGACCAAATTCACAAAGGCGCAAAGATTGGGGATATAACAGCAAAAAGCCAGAGGCAGGGGGAATTTGGTATAATGGCAAAAAATACACAAGGAAGCCGCATAGTGGAATTGAGAAAAAACTTAAAAGAAAAATTGTCTAAAATTTTCAACAAAGACATAATCAATGATGAAACAGGTATAAGTGCTAGAATATCAGTAACTGGTTTTAACAAAATCGCAAGCTCTAAGGCAGTAAGCAAAAGTGTAAAAAATGGCTGGAGTCGTGATGAGCATTTTTTGGTAGCGCAAAACTTAGAGCAACTCTATAAAATAGCGCATTTAAGAAAAAGCGCACCAGATAAAAAAGGAAGCGCAGATATCAAAGCCATACATAGATTTGAAGCGCCGATAAGATTAAATGATAAAGTCGGAAACGCACTTTTAACAATAAAAGAAAGTGTAGAGCATGGAAATAGAATCTATTCGCTGGAGCTAGAGGAAATATCCCCACCTCTTTAAGTCTGACGCATACCTATCAAACAAAGTGGGGTAATTACCATCACACTAGGTAGCCGATATGCAACGCTACGCATATTTGGTAATCACCTAGCATAATACGCCTATTTTCTTAAAAAGTCAAGTTTGGCTAATTAGTATCTACCTTTTAACCCTTTTTTTATCCCGCACTAGATTCTATACTGCGCCTATCTAAGAACTTTGCCTCGTGAGTGAGGCTTGCTTGCTTTAAAAGGCAAGAGGGTATCTTAGATACTAAACTTCAAACAAAACACACCAAAAAGGCTTATAAATGGAATACGCATTTGCTTTCAGCGTTTTTTTCTTACTCATTGCTTGCGTTGTGATAACTTGTTGCATTAGTTTTCGCTATGGAATGCTTGCTTTTGTTGATTTTTTACAATTTATAGGCAAAAAATTGGGGCTAGATTGGTATAGAAACTTTTTTCTTTTGGGGCTTGCAAGCTTTGTGCTTTGCGGAATGATTTTTCTTTTTGCAGGTGTTAATTTTATAAGCGAAGTATTGTTTTATGCTGGATTTGTATTTTTTGGATTGATGGCAATCGTAGGTGCTTTAGAATTTCTAAAGGCAGACAAACATAAATGACACCAAAAATTGCCAAACAAATCACGCAAGAAGTCCTAAAAGAAATACAAAGCGAGCAAAAAATAATTTTTGTGCCAAGAGAAGTTTCTTTAGAAAGTGAGCCTATGAGCCAGCCTACCCAAAGTCAATCTATCCAAAATCTTTTAGGCTTGCACCACTATGAAGCGCTAGAATTTGCCAAAACAATCCCAAATGATAGCATCGATTTAATCATAACCGATCCACCCTATGACTTCTCGGATTCAAACACACGAGGTGGCAAACTTGTTACTAAAAAACCCTATTGGAAAAATATCACTAGCAAAGCTAAAAATCTCACTTTTGGCTTTGATTTTGCGCTTTTAGATGAGTTTGAGAGAATCCAAAAATCACGCAATTTGTATATTTTTTGCAATGCACGCCTTTTGCAAAGGCTTTTAAGCTATTATCAGAATCTTGGCGTTTATCATATCGATGTGCTAATTTATCACAAGACAAACCCACTTCCTGCGTTTAAATACCACTATTTGCAGGATTTGGAATATATCCTTTTTGTTTGTGATGATAAATCGAGTATGAACAACACTTTTGAGACAAGCTCAAAGCTTTATAGCGACAAGATTCTAAGCAAGGCTGAACGCTACACCACGCACCCAACCGAAAAGCCTCTAAAGCTTATTGAAAATCTGATTTTAAATAGCTCTAAACAAGGGCAAATAATCTATGATCCTTTTAGTGGTGGTGGCACGACAGCGCACGCGTGCAAGAGTTTAAATCGTAGGTTTATCGGCACTGAAATTGATTGGGATTTTATCAAGCAAAGTGAGCAAAGACTAGCAAATAAAGTCAGCGCGAGTTTGTTTGTGTGAGCTTTTTTAAGCCTTTAATTTTTGCTTGCAAGATTCTACACTTAAACCCAAAAAAGAGGTGAAAAATGTTTAATGGAAACCTAAGTCAAAATTATTTTAGCGCATCAAAGCTTGATTTGCCAAGTCTTCAAGGATTTGGGAAAGCTAACTCAGGTTTAAAAATTGATACAAGCTCGATTTTAAAAAACAATACCGATGATGTCGCAAATGCTGCGGGAAAAGCAGCGGGAAGTGGCTTTTCAAACTACGCAAGCGGAATCGCTGCAGGTGTTGGAGCAGCATTAGATATTTATCAAGGTTTTATGAGCTATCAAAACTACAGGCTGAATAAAGACGCCCAAGAAAAAGCTTCCGCGCAGCTTGATATTGAAAATGACCGCTACAATAAGCAAATGAAAAGAAATATAAATTACGCCAACGAAGTAAATGACTCCGCAGACGACTACAAAGCACCAAGCCCACTCCCTACAGAAAGACACTAAGGCGATAAATGAAAGAAAAATTTAAAGAATATTTTGAACTTGCAAAAGAATGCCTAGAGCAAGTTAATTTTAGCGGGCAAGAACTCGCCCAAGTCTCAAGCGAGCTAGCCTTAAAGCTTTTAGAAGCAGAATTTGCGCAAAAGCGTTTAAATGCTGAACTTGAATTGCAAAAAAGACAGCAAAAGCAAGCTGAAGCTGAAGCCTTAAAATCAATCGTCCAAGCAGAATCAATGATACGCTCGGTGCGTGATAATGCGCTTATTTCAAAAGCAAATGCGTATGTTGGATTTCTCAATGTAATGCTCAATGCCACAAACATTGATGGAGATAAAAATGTCGGGGGCTCAAATCACTCAAGCAATGTGATTAAAACCATTAGCGCGGTTGATGACAGCCCTCTAAGCAACTACAGCCAAAGCCTAGAAGAGCTTAAAAAAGACATCTTAGAACTTGCAAAATAGGAGGAAATCTTGGAAACCAAACAACAAGAACGAAGCATAAAATCTCACCAACCAAAAAAGCTTGTGTCTGCACGCGAAGCTGGAGACAAAGCGGAATTCACTTCCGCGAAGTCGGAAGCGGAGCGGAGCTTTGGCGTTAGCCAAAGTGATAGTCCCAAAGGAATGGGCGAAGCGGAATTCACTTCCGCGAGACGATATAATTGAAAGGAACCCACAATGCCAAGACCACCAATAAACGCAGGAAGTGGCGCACTAGGCGCAATACTTGCAGCAAATGAAGCTCTGAATAAAAGTGCTAAAGATATAGGCATGCACACTGCCAACGCATTGCTAGGCTACAATAACTATCTTGCATTTAAAGAGCAAGAAGCACAAAAACAACGCACAAACAATCGCGAGGATATGCAAGATGATATGAATAAACGCACGCTTGAGCTTAATGAAAAAAATTCCCAAGCTCAAAGGGCGCAAACTTACGCACAAGCTAATAGGATAAACCAAGATACCAAAAACGAGCAAGAGGATAGAAAGTGGCTCAAAAACGCAAGAATGCAAGAGGAAAATGAGCGTAAAGCCAGACAAAAGGCGCAAAACCAAAGCTCTGCGGTAAGCGGCAAAGCCCTTGCAAGCTCACCACTGCCACTAGGTTAAGGCTTGCAATGACGAAAATCGCGCCACCGAAAAGTGTTGTGTATGAACGCGAAGCGGAGTATAAATCTCATCAACCAAAAAAGGTTGTGTATGCTCGCGAAGCTGGAGACAAAGCGGAATTCACTTCCGCGAAGGCAAAAGCGGAGGCGGAGCTTTGAGTAATTTAGAAAATTCTAACATTGCGCGTAAGATTTTTGCAAAGGTGAGAAAAGTCCGCACCCAGCAAAAAGGTAGCGAGTGTGCGCGAAAGCGAAGTGAAACGAAGTGAAGCGGAGGCGAAGTGCGATTTACTCGCACGAGACGATACAATTTAAAGGAATAGGAGGAAAAAATGATACTAATTAACTGCGTAAGATTCCGCTACATTGGCAAAACACCTATGGTGGTGCGTGATGAGCTAGGCTATAGCTACCCACTCAATCCAAATGATGATTTTATCTGCCCAAAAGGAAGCCTTTCGCGTGGCTTTGCTTACAAAAAGACACTTTTTGAACCACTGCCACTCACAGATGATAAGAAAAAGAATGCAAAAAAGCCTCAATCCCAAAGCCAAGAGGGCGCGTTGATAAGCTAAAAAGTTGAATTTACCTTGAAGGGAGCACATGGCTTGGTATGATGGAATCACTGGCAAAAAACAGCATAATAGATTCCGCGAGCAAAAAAAGCAAAAATTCCGCGAAATAAGCGCAAAATACGAGCTGGGTTTAAGTGATGATGACTTCAAAGATGACGCGCAAGCCCTAGCTGATGCTAAATACTCCCATAGGCTTTATATCGGAGGTTGGAAGGTATTAGGTAACTATATGATAGTGCTTATTACAAGTGTCGTTGCAATCATTATGGGCGTAGCAACTCTAGGCTCTAGCGCACCGCTAAGTGCTGCAATGATAGTTTCGGCTGTTGGTGGGATTGTCGGGGGCGTGGTTGGGATTGTCACAGCAAGCCTAGAAAACTTTCACTTTAAGCCGCAAAACTCTATCACAAACTTTAAAACCCTCACCCTTTCACTAGAAAGAAGCGCGCTTGAGATGAAAAACAAAGAACAAGAAATGCGCCTTACGCATTCAATCATCTTTGGCAAATATGAAATCTATGCGAGCAACTCTACTTATTTGCTAGGGCGTGCGGGGAGTGAGGACTTTAGCCCAACTTGCGCCTTTGATAGCACGCGCGGACTTCGTGGGGAAAAAATAGGCGATGAAATTACCCAAGTCATTAATAAAAAATCCCACACCACCCTTGCAGGCAATAAAAACTATCTGCAGAATCTCACACAATCTGAAATCCCTATAAAAACGCAAGGACTTGAAACCGAGCTTATCGCTCAAACGCGTCAATACCAGCTAAAATCTCGCCTAAAGCAAATCAATCAAGGCGCGCAAGAGCTAGTGAGCGAGGGCTTTGGCACAGCAGATTCTAATAGAGCAAATAATGTTATAAAGCGCGTAAGTGATAAGGCTACAAATTTGTATAAAACCCAAATCCGCACGCTTGATACTTTGGAAAAATTAAAGAATTACTCACTCGGACTTCGCGCGGACTTTGATTTTGTAAGCTTTAGTGAGCAAACTTCTGAAAACACCGCAAAATCTAAGCTTAACTACTTCCTTGAAATGGTGGGACATTGGGATAAACAAGAGCAAATACAAAAGCGCGATACAATGCCACTTGATGAATTAGCAAAGGTGGTGCTACAGTGCCAAATCGCACAAATGGAAGTTTTTAGCGGAAGTGAGTGTAATAAAATCGAACACCTTGAAACTTGGGAGCGTTGGGAAAATCGCGGGCAAAGAGATGAAAAATTGCTACATACTTGGGTAACAGGGTATCGTAGCACTCAATTTCAAATTTCCTACAATACCTACAATCCTAATGATTCAAATGACGCTCCAATTTATACCCAAACACTGCCCTTTGATTTTGAAAATGCAAACACGCCCAAAGAGTTTGCAGAGCTTTACAAGCTTATGCAGCAATATCTTGCTTTTGCAAAAACCTACAGGGAGGATAAATCGCTTATATTTCACCACGAGTGGCGTCCAAGACACAAAGGACGCTATATTAAATATTTTTCAAGTCGAACGCTTTATGAAGTAAATATCCGCTTTTTTAAAGCCAAACGCAATTTAGAAAACGAACTTATTGACTTTTTGCTAAAAGATTTTAACCACGAGCGATTGAAAGACTATGACTATTCTCAATGGGAGAGTTTAGAATCTATGCCTGAAATGAGCGAGTGATTTATATTTTTTCACTTAGACAGGCTTTGGTCGCTTCTTTTCCTGTTAGATTCTTGTATTCCTCAAGCTTAGTGAGATATTTATGCAAAGATTGTAAATCTAGGCACAAATACACACTTAAGAAGTTTTCTATACTTACTTTCTTATTTAAATATTCCAAGCCCTTAAGTATATCGTCCCATTGCCACAAGATAAGAGTGCAAAGGATTTGTTGGGCTGTATGATTGTTTTTTAATCCAAGTGTAATTTCCTCTTTTAATTTAAGCAAATATATCAAGCTAAACCCTTGCCAAAGCCCAAAAAATCTTGTGGCATTTTGTAGCCACCCGTAAGAGCAAAAAATTCATCATCAAGCAAAGCTTCTAAAATATGAGAACTTGCAAGCAGACTATAATATACATTTTTATCACATTCTAGGTTATTTTTTTGTATGCGCTTTTTGGCTACAGCTTTAGCCTGTTTTAGAGTGTTTAAAAAATCTTGGAATTCTTTTTTTTCATAATCTTGCAATTGCGTTGTAATATGCGTAATTTGATAAGTTGCAAGCTTTAAAAAATAACATACATTATAGCTAAGTTGTTCATAATCTAACTTCTTGCTTGAAGCAGTAATATTTGTTTTTTCCCAATTCTGCATGAGCTCAATTGCAGCTGGTGTCTGTGATAAAAAAAACGAAGTTGCAACAGAAACAGCAAGCTTAGCAAACATAACAACTCCTAAAAATAAATTTTTGAAGGTGGGATTGTAGCATATTTTAAGCAACAAAGCTCTTTGATTTTCTAGCCCTTTTATTTGGTGCAAGATTCTAGCAAAATGTGCCAAAAATCAAAAAAAAGGGGAGACAATGCCAAATACAAATCAATCCACCCAAGAAAATACACAAACACAAGAAAACACCCAAACACAAGAAAATACACAAAACCAAGAAAACACCCAAAAAGATACAACTACGCAAGAACAAAACCAAAACGATACAGCACAAGAGAATACAAATAAAAATACGCAGGATTCTCAAACACAAGAAAATACACAAAGCCAAGAAAACACCCAAAAAGATACAAGCACGCAAGAAAACCAAGAGGAGGCGCAAAAAGAACAAGCGCAAAACCAAACACAAGAAAACACACAAAACCAATCCCAAATAATGGACTTGCAAGCCCAAATCAAAGAACTTCTGGCACAAAATGACGCGTGGAAAGAGCAAATCGCACTGACTTTAAGCATTAATGGTGATTTAAGCGTGGCGCTGACTTTACTAGAGGACACTTACCAAAGCGCGCTTGCTGGAATGGTAGAAGATAGAGAAGAGATTAAAGCCTTGCAAAGCACGCTAAAAAGCACTTATGAGGAGTTTTTAACTAAAAAGCAACGCTTTGAAGAAGATCTCACCACCCAAAGCCAAAGCTTAGATGAGCTTGAAGCGCGCGTGCAAAGCCTTGCAAATGACGCGCAAAGTGCATTGACAGGCAGCGAAGCCGCACGCGATGCCATTGAGATTAAATCGGTGGAATTGCTTAGCTTACGCGATGAAATCACTGAGATTTTAGCAAAGCTCAACGCACTAGAAAATCAAAAAAACGAGCTAATAGCCCTAAGGAATCAATGTGTAGCAAGCATAGCTAAATTTGAAGAGCTAAAGGCGCAAATCACAACTGAACAAGAAGCTTTTAAAACTGAATTTAACCAAATCAAGCAGGATTCTAAAGATGAGCTAAGCGCGCACAAGGCTACTATAAAAACCGAGCTTACAACGCATAAGGACAATTTGGAATCTGAACTCACAAGACATAAAGAAATCATTGATGCTGAGCTAAGCACGCTACAGACAAACACAGAAAGCAAGCTAGAAGAGCTAGAGCAAAGCTTTGTAACCAAACAAGCGCTTATCAATGAGACAAAAACGCTTATTGTCGAGCAAAATGCAGAATTTAGCGCGAAAAAAACAAGTGCCTTAGAGGAATTAACAAACAAGAAAAATGAACTTAGCACAAGCTTGCAAAATGAAACACAAACACATCTTTCCACGCTCACTACACACAAAGACACCTTACAAAATCAACTAAGCGCGCAAAACTCAAACTATCTCAATGAAATGCGCTCAACAAAAGATGAATTTTTAACACAAATTAATGCGCCTGTTTCTACACAAGTAGCTGCACTTACGCAGCTTACAAATGAGATTAAAAATTCCCAGCAAAGTTTAGGAAATAACTTTAGAAATCAAACCTTCCAAAGATCTGGGACTTTTACCCCACCAAATGGCGTGAATAGCTTTTTTGTCTTTTTGCGTGGAGGCACTGGAGGCACAAACTCAAGCACAGCTGGAGGGGTTACGAGCTTAGGAATAGTGCTAAGTGCTAGTGGTGGTGCTGGCAATCCTAATGGGAATGGACAAAGAGGCGAGGCAAAAGGCGCATTTGTAACCTTTAGCGGGAATCAAAGCGTTACTGTCTCAAATGGCGGGATTTGTATTATTAGCTGGGGACAAAAAGCATAAAAAGGAGAAAAAATGACTGCAAAACCAAATACTAAGTATGCATTACTTGATGCAAATGATACTATTGCTCGTATTTTTGATAGTGCTGAGCTTTCAGAATGGAATGAAGAGCAAGTAAGCGTGGTGGAAATCACACAAGAGCTAGAATCTGTGCGCGAGGGCTTAAAGTATGATAGGCTCACAAACTCTATTATTTTGCCTTCTTTGAGTGAGGAAAAGGAGTTAAAAATCGCCTTTATCAATGCAAATTTAGAGGTTGAGCTTTCTTCCTTGAAGCAAGGTTGCTCGGAAAGTGAAGTTTTAAGCTGGGATTTGCAAAAGCAAGAAGCTAACGCGTTTTTAAGCTCAAAAGATCCTTTAAGCGCACCTTTTTTAAATAAAATTGCCACTGTGCGCGAACTTTCTTTAGAGGACTTAGCAAATAAAGTTATCCAAAAAAACACACAATACAACGAAGAACTAAGCACTTTGCTTGCAAATGCGCAAATTTTACGCAAGGAAATAGACAGCGCGACAACGCTCAAAGAGCTTGAAGCTATCACCTATACTTCACCTTTTGCAAAAAAAGGACAAGAAAATGTATGAAATATGTCAATTTGAAGGGGTGAAGTTTGCAAAGATTACAGACTTTAGCCAAACAAGCGCGCAAAGTTATAAATTAGTAGCGCAAAACTTCGCGCGGGATTTAGGCTTAGAAGCAGTAGAAAATCCTTTGATTTTTGTAAATGATACTTCTGAAATGCTAGGCAATGATGTTGATTATATTTTCGTGTTTCAAAGAGTGCCTTTTGTGAATTTAGGTTGCTGTATCTTTAGGCTTGAGGATATAAAAAATAAGGGCGAAGAGTCTGCGCTTAGATTATTAGAAAGCCTTTATAGTCAAATTTTTTCTATGCAGCCACGCGAAATGCAAAAATACGCAAAGGCATGTGTGCGAAAAAAGAATGAAGCCTATGAAAAAGTAGCACAAGATATGCTTTCAAACCCAGAAAATTACAAGTAAAGGGGAAAATATGCCAACAATCACGCAAACAGGAAAAACTCTCCTTGCTCAAAACGCAAAACAAATGAGCATTTGGAATCATTCCCAAAGGTTTGGCAATGCAAATGCTTCAGTAGAAATTCATAATCCTAATGCTTATGCCATAGAAGTATGCGTGAGTTTGCAAGCAGGAAGTGGGGATTATAATAATGCAACTTACCACGATGGCGATGGATGGCAAAGATTTCACAATGGCAGGAAAGGCAATAGCTTAAGTGCGCGTATCCAAACACCACGAGGCGATGTAATGCTAACCGCAGAGGGTGGCGCACCAAATATCCCACGCTCAAACTATAAAGGCTCAAATGTCTATGGAGAGCGCACTTGGAATGGGGATTCTAAAGGTTGGGGAGATTGGCATTATTATGCGCAGTGGAAAGTGTGTCAAAGTGGGGATAGCGCAATAGGAATTTATACGCTTAAGCCAAATGGGCGTATTAACATTACTTGCACAAATTTTGGCGCGCAAAATTCTAGTTTTCATGGAAGCATTACCATAAGTGCAATAATTTAAAAAAAGGTTTTGTCTGCACGCGCAGGCGATAGAATTTGAAAGAAAAGGTAATGTATGAACGCGAAGCGGAGCAATGGCTTACTTGTTTGGCAAAGTGATACAATCAAAAGCAGAAGGAGAAAACCTTGCCAACCAAACAACAAGAACGAAGTATAAAATCTCATCAACCAAAAAAAGTCGTGTATGAACGCGAAGCGGAGCTTACAAGGGCTTTGCTCTTGTAAGTGATACAATTTAAAGGAATAGGAGGATTCACATGCTACGCATTGATGAGATACAAGAGATTTTTAATGCTGACTGCAGATTTAACGCCCTAAGCTTGAGGGAATATAAAGAAGCTAAAAAATACTATCATGGCGATCAACTTCCCCCTGAAGTCTTATCAGTGTTAGGTGAGCGCGGACAACCGCCAATCTATGAAAATCTCTATAAAATGATAATCAACAAGATTTTAGGCTATAAAATCCAAAATATCCAAGAAATCAAAGTGAGCGGGCGACAAGAGGAAGATAAACACTTAAGCAATCTTTTACAAGATTTGGTGCGCGTGTTTTCTCAAAGCAAAAATTATGACAAAGAAATTACAAAGCGTGATTTAGAGCTTATTTTTGGGCTTAGTGTTGTGGAACTTTGGGTGAGTGAAAACGAAAAAAATACACAAGTAACGATTAAAACACTGCCAACTGAAAGTTTTATCATTGATAAATATTCTACAGATTTAAATGCAAATGACGCAAGGAGGTTTCATAAAGTCCTAAACTTAGACGCGGCGTATGCAAAAGAGCTTTTTAAGAATAAGGTTATTATCACTAAAAATACCACGACAGATTCGCGCGTGAGTGTGATTGAGAGCTGGTTTTTAGAAAAAGAGGGCTGGAATCGCTATATTTGGCAAAATGAAGGCAATATTTGCTCTTATGAAGTCACACCTTTCAAAAATAAATCCCACCCCTTTATCATTGCAAAATTTGCGATTGATCATGATGGCAAATGGTATGGGCTTTTTAGGGACATTAAACCTTTGCAAGATTATATCAACTTCGCAGAAAACAAAGTAAGCAATATGCTTGGGAGCTTTAAGGCGTTTTTTGAAGAAAGTGCAGTGCTAGACGCGCAGGAATTTAGCCAAAATGCAAGTATTGATAATGCTATTGTAAAGGTGAGCGATGGTGCATTGAAAGAAAATAAAATTCACTTTGTGCAACACCACGCTGATATTGCTGCGCTTAGTCAAAAAATCAATGAAACGCGCAATGTGCTTAAAATAATAAGCGGGCTTAATGATGAAAGCTTAGGAATGGCAATCAATCGTCAAAGTGGCGTAGCAATCTCTCAAAGGCGTGAAATCGGGCTTATGGGCTTAAATATGTATGTAAAAATCGGCGATGATATGGATAGGCTTATTTTTGAAAAGGCACTTGATTTGATACAGCATTATTTTACTAAAGAGCAAACTTTCCGCATTGTGGATAAGAAAGTAGGCGAGCGGTATTTTTCAATCAATGGTAATGAGCGCGATAAAATCCAAATTGGGAAGTTTGATTTGATTTTAAATGTTACGCCAAAAATGAGCGGGCGTGAGGAACGATTTGCACATTGGAGCGAGCTATTAAAGACGATTGCGAGTGTGCGCCCTGATATTGTGCCTGATTTATTGCCTTTAATGTTAAAAGACACTGATAGTCCGATTGTCGCAGAGATTGAGGAAGTGCTGGCGCTAAAAGAACAAAGCGCACAAGAGCAAGCACAAGCACAAGCACCACTACAAGAACAAATGCAAGGGCTTGAAATGCAAGAAAAACAAGCAAATATCGCACAAAAACAAGCACAAGCGCAAAAATATGCCGCACAAAGCTTAGTAGCAAGCACACAAGCCCAAAGTCTCAACGCGCAGAATCTTGGCGCGCGCGATGTTAATCCCGCACAAAGTGGCATGCCAAATGTCGCTAAACAAACAAGGGACTTTAAAAACGATAGTGTGAAAAAGTGAGAAATAAATCTTGTCAATTTAAAAAGGTCGTGTATGAACGCGAAGCGGAGCTTTGGCTTACTTGTTCGCCAAAGTGATACAATTAAAAGGAATAGGAAGCGGAGGCGAAGTGCGATTCACTCGCACGAGACGATACAATCAAGGGAATAGCGTTTATTCCTTTTCATTCCCAAGCATTGCGAGCAGTTCTTGCGTGCTTAATTTTGTGAGATCTACATTTTGAGAATCTGCAGGGCGTAAGAGTGGCTCTTTGCCATAAATTGAGCTTTGCATATCGCTAAAGAGCTTTGCCACCTTTTCAGCACAGGCGATAAAAAGAGGGTCGGGCTTGTCATCTTTGCGTAAGCGTGTCATTTTTAAAAGCTCATCTTTGGCTAGGATTGCAGAAAGCGCGATATTTTTTTGAATAAAATTAAGCTCCATAGCTTTGAGCAAAATCTCATCGGTGCTTGTTTCGAGCATATTGTTTGCAACAATAGCATCAATATCATAAAAGTAGCTTGGGAGATTTTGTTTGATTTCTTGCTTGATATTTTTATGCGTAGCATCAATGATGGTAGCAAACTCACGCGAAACGAGGTTGTTTTGTATGGTTTTTGGATTGACAGAATTGAGCGCTGCGCCTTTTTGCCAATTTTCTGCCTTTATCCAATGTGCAAGCGTGCGATAGGGAATGTCAAAGATTTTTGCGACTTCCTTTGGGCTTGCGTTGTGTGTTTCAAAATAAAGGCGGATTTCGTTTTTGTTTTTTATTGCCATTGCTTGCCTTTGCGTTGGGATTGTGCTTGTATTTACAAAAGTGCAAAAATTTACTTAAAAATGCAAAGAGTAAAAAGGGTTAGGAATTAGATTCCTTGTGCTATTTTTTTAAAGATTCTACTTTGGAATGTAGCTTATATTCTACCAAAACTTACGCGTTAAACACTGCTTTTGGTGGTTTAAGGCTATGTTTGCTTGGTTTGGCTTACAAACACACAACATTTTGAGCTTAGCTTTAATCCACCGCATATTTTGCCACTCGAGATTCTAGCACTTGCCACATTCGCAAACGCATCTTCATTGGTTTATCTTCGCATTCACAGCGCCCACAATTCAACGCCCACATTTTGGGTATTCCCCACACTTCCCACCCTCTCGCATTTACGCATTCATGCATTCACATTCCCGCCCCACACTTTGAGCGCGCCAAAACCTTACCACACAATCGCCCCCACACTTTGAGCGCGCGCAATTTTTGGGAATTACTTTCTTTTAAATTAGATTTATTTTGTGTTTTTTATCAAAGATTTGCAGAGAAATTTTCTTTAATAGTTTTTTGGAATGCGTGCAAAAATAAAGTGCAAAACAAGCATAAAAATACGCTAAAAAAGCACGCAAAATAGGGAATATTCAAAACTTGACAAAAAAGATAAAAAATGCAAAAATGTAGCCATAACTTTGTAAAAATGTTCTTTTGTGTGGAAAATTTGAAAAAAGTGTGGAAAAAGTGTGGAAAATAGAGCGCGAAACCGCCCTTTTTGTAGTGGTGTAGAAATCTTAGATTCTCATATTTTAAAAATTAATCCGCCCCTTATTTTCCCACACTGATAAAATTTAGGAAAATCACTAACGCTATAAAAATAAATATAGTATTATTTCGTTTTGTGTATAGTAGCGCAGGTTGCAAGTGGGCTAAAAATTGGTTAAAAATTGGGGGAAAAGTTGAAGATTCTAAGTATTTTTGGCGTGTTTGTGGTGCTGGTGATTATGGCGGTGAGCGCGCTTAGCTTTGGTGGGCTGGATATTGAGTTTAAACGCGCGGTGTGGCTACTTTTTGAAAATTGCCAAAACACGCAGTTTGTGACTGAATGCTACATTATACAAGAGAGCAGATTCCCGCGCATTGTGGCGGCAATCGTCATTGGTGGCGCGCTCGCACTAAGTGGCGCGCTCTATCAAGGCATAATCGGAAATCCGCTCGTCTCGCCCGGAATCCTAGGCGTGCTAAATGGCGCGAGCTTTGGCGCGGCGTTAGCGATGATTTTAGGATTTGGGATTTTAGGGATTGAGATTATGTGCTTTATTTTTGGAATCCTTGCCATGGGCGTGGCGCTGTTGCTTTGCTTTTTGTTTGATGGGTATAAAAGCGTGCTTATGCTGATTTTAGGTGGTATGATTAGCTCATCGTTTTTTGGCGCGGGCGTGAGCGTGCTAAAGATTCTCGCTGATCCTTACAATACCTTGCCAAATATCGTCTTTTGGCTCATGGGCTCGCTTGCGTATGTGCAGGGAATGCCACTTTTGGTGGTGAGCGTGGTTTTTGTGGTGAGTTTTATTGGCTCGATTTTGCTTTCGCGCCAAATTGATATTATCAACCTTGATGATGAAAGCGCGAACACGCTAGGCATTGATGTGCGGAAAATGCGCCTTATTTTTGTGCTCATTGCCACGCTTTTGGCAAGCTCAAGTGTCGCGCTTGGCGGGCTTATTGGCTGGGTTGGGCTGGTAATCCCGCATATTGCGCGCTTTTGTATCGGGGCAAATCACCGCTACATGCTGCCTTTTTGTGTGATTTTTGGCGCGCTGTTTTTACTTTTATGCGACACGCTTTCGCGCAGTTTTGCAAGCACGGAAATTCCTATCGGGATTCTCACAAGCATCTTTGGAATCCCCATTTTTGCCCTTGTGCTTTTCATCAACAAAAAACGCGTGAAATAAGGAAGTAGCATGCCTCTTGTGTCTGTGGAAAATTTGAGTGTGAGTATCGGAAAAAAGCGCATTGTAAGGGATATGAGTTTTGCGCTGGAAAAGGGTGAAATTCTGTGTATTTTAGGCAAAAATGGCAGTGGGAAAAGCACGTTACTAAAAGCGATTTTAGGAATCTTAGAATACAGCGGGAGTTTGAGGCTTCAAGGCAAGGAATGCAAGGAGTATTCAAACCATGCGCGCTCGCTCGTGCTTTCCTATGTCCCGCAAATTGAGCAATCGCGCTTTAATTTTAGTTTGCTTGAAGTCGTGCTAATGGGGCGTTTTGCGCGTAGCTCGTTTTTTAACTATTCAAAAGCTGACAAAAACAAGGCGCTTGAAATCTTAGAACGCCTAAATCTTGCCACTTTCGCACATGAAAATTTTGCAACCCTTAGTGGCGGGCAAAAACAGCTAGGGCTTATTGCGCGCGCACTCGCGCAGGATTCTGAAATCCTTGTGCTTGATGAACCTGTGAGCGCGCTTGATATTTCGTATTCTTTCAAGCTTTTAGAAATTATCAAATCGCTTCAAAAAACCATCATTCTCACTTCGCATCACCCCGAGCAGTGCTTTATCGCGGATAAAATTTTGATGATAAAAAATGGTGCAAAAATCTGCTTTGATTCTATGCAAAATGCGCTCACTGAAGAAAAAATCAATCAACTTTATGATATTTCCACAACCTGCGTGATTTTGCCAAATAGCGGAAGATATTTTTGCCAAACATTCACATGCTAGCACACAAAGATTCTACAACTTCCAAACCGCATTGCAGAATCCAAAAATCTCATCAATTAGAAAAGGTAGAATATGAATGCGAAGCGGAGGCGAAGTGCGATTTATCCCAGCGAGACGATACAATTAATGGAATAAAATCTACAAATCCCACGCGTTTGCACGCCCACACAAAGCACACAGAGGAAAAAAGGCGCTTGCTCTTTTCTTTTATTTGCGCGCTTATTGTGTATGGCGCGCTTTTTGCGTGGATTTTTTACAAAAAAGATTTGCTAAATATTCAAATTAGCACGCCTTCAAAAGATACGCTCACCATCGCGCTTTCTGCCCTGCAAAGTGAGAATCCACAAGCAGAACTTCCAAAAAAGCCAAAGCCCAAAAAGATACAAAAACCTAAGCCAAAACAGCCTCAAACAAAGCTAGAACCCAAAAAAGATCTTCAAAAAATACAAGAAAATGTCGCGCCAACGCAAAGCGTTGAAAAAATACAAGAAAAGCAAGAGATACAAGAAGCGCAAGAGAAAGAGACACAAGAAAAGGACACGCGAGAAGAAACGAGCGATTCAAGCACTGCAAGCACCGCGCGCGTGCAAAATAACACTGCCATTGATGATGCTTTTAGCCTTGAGGTGAAGCGCATTATTTTAAGCTACCACAAATACCCCTCAAATCTGCGTAGCATGGGGATTAAAGGCGATGTGTCGTTAGAATTTAGCATTTCAGTTAGTGGCGGATTAGAATCTTATAAAATCCTCCAAACAAGTGGCGTGCAAGCCTTAGATTCTCTCGCGCTCAAAACGCTCACAAAGGCTTCTAAAAAATTCCCAAAACCACAAACCCCCCGCACACTCACTATCACGCTTAGCTATAATACAAGGCGTTAATTTTGCCAAAACATAGAATCTACAATTTATAAAATCATCTCTAGGATTTGCAAAACCTCTTTCAAAGTCTCTCTATCCTCAGGATCAAGCACATACCATAACCTTGCTTTTGGGAAGGGCGGGGCTTTTTCATTATTTGCAAGCAATGCCTCAAGCTCCTTGTGCGTCTTGACAAAAAGCCTATCATCACAAAGCAAAAAGCAAGGCTTTGGCTTATCAAGCCCGTTTGAAAAATACAAGCAGTATTCTCCAAACATTTTTCTTTCGCTAAAATAAAGCCCGCTTTCACATGATTGCAAACATTCTAAGACAAAGTCCTTAAATCCCGCACTGCTCGCCATTTTCGCTCCTCTTTTTTGCTAAAAAATTGTAGCAAAATCTTAAAAAAGAGAATCCAAACTAGCGCTTTTCTTTCTCATATCTTTTTCCCAAATACCAGCCAAGTGCGCTCCACGCAAGGCTCACTCCAGCACCAACAAATAACACACCCACGACACTAACTTTTGCTATTGCGCCTTCAACCTGCGCACTTAGAGAATCCCCAGCTCGATACACCACCGTATCGATGAAATTTTTCACCTTATATTTAGATTCAGAATCTAGCGGGACAAAGAGCATTTCCCTGCCCGGGCGGATAAGCGCGTATTCACCGATACGGCGTATCGACATCACCACAGCTATTGGCAAGAAATCAAGGTAAAGAGTGAAATCCATACCAAAAATACTAAGAATATAAGGCTCAGCAGGCGGGAATGGCGTAGAATGCACAAAAGCAAGCCATACAAATCCAAACGCAATCACCACTCCAAGGCTTGAAAGCAGCCATTTAAGCCCAATATATTTCACAATGCGCGAGGTGAGGAAAAATTGTATAACAAAGCTCACGCTCTGCACAATAAAATCAATACTCGCAAATATCGAAGCGCGCATTTCTTTATAGCCTTCCATATTTTTTGGGAAAAGCTCTTCAATCACCCTGCTTTGCTCAAGGTATAAAAAAGTGCTCACACTTGTCAGAAGCAATATAAAGCCCATAAATGTCATCAAATAAGGACTTTTGATAATAAGGCTAAAGCCAGCAAGTGGATTTTTTGAACCAATGGGCTTTGAAAAACGCTCCCTTAGCGCGCCTAAAGGATTACTAGAATCATCACTTTTGCTAAGCAGCTTAAAAGTCGCGCTTACGATAAAATGCTTAAATACCAGCGCTAGGGCTAAAAGTAGCATTGAGATAAGGATAAAATTATGAATTTGTAAATTAAATTTTGTAAGCAAATTTACCGCTGAAGCACCCGCAATCCCGCCTAAACTCACACCCGCGATGATAATGCCAAAAAGCCGCTGCGAGCGCTCCTTGCTATAAAGATCCACAAGCAAACTCCACGCGCTTGAGATAATAAAAAGGCTAAAAACACTCACCCACACATAAAACACAGAACTTAGATGGATAAAATATGGGCTCGTGTCAGAAATAGCGCGCATAGCCACATAAAAGCAAAGCAAATTGAGCGTGAAAAACACAAATATGCAGTCAATGTAAAGCTTGCGCTTCACAAAGCCACTAAGCCACATTGCAAGCAATGAAAAGACAATCATCGTCACAAAAGTAGCCAAAAACAGCCATTTGAGATTTTCGCTCCCATTCTCTAACCCCAGCGCATCACGCACAGGACGCAAGATTCCATAACTTGCAAAGATTAAAAACATAAAAATAAACGAACATAAAAGCAAGACAAACTCGCCTTTTTGAAGGTTTAGCATTTTGTAAAAAGCATTTCTTAGCATTGGTGTCCTTTGAAATTTTTTTGGAATTTAACATTATAAATGCTAACACTTGGTGTCTGTCAAGGGTTTTTGCAAAATTTTCTCTTTTTGTTGTGTGAAAAATTCCACAAAAAAATCTGCTATAATTGCGCCTTTCACAACAACAACATTTAAGGAGAAAATATGTTTCAACTACGCAAATTACCTTACGAGCCTACAGAGTTTGGCGATTTTTTAAGCCCTGAGGCGTTTAGCTACCACTATGGCAAGCATCACAACACTTATATAACCAACCTTAACAATCTCATTGCAAACACTGATTTTGCAAATAAAGATTTGTTTGATATTATCCAAAGTGCGAGCGGTGGGCTTTTCAACAACGCAGCGCAAGTGTATAACCATGATTTTTATTGGGATTGCATTACGCCAAAATCAAGCGAAATGAGTGCAGAGCTTAAAAATGCGCTTGTAGAAAACTTTGGCTCGCTAGAATCTTTTAAAGAAAAATTCCTTGCTTCAAGCACCACGCTTTTTGGCTCTGGGTGGAATTGGCTTGTGCTAAATCCAAAGGACAAAAAGCTTGAAATCGTACAAACTTCTAACGCCGCTACGCCGGTGAGTGAATCTAAGATTCCATTGCTTGTGGTAGATGTGTGGGAGCATGCGTATTATATCGATCATAGAAACGCGCGCCCAGCGTATTTAGAGAAGTTTTATGCGCATATCAATTGGCATTTTGTCTCTCAAGCCTATGAATGGGGGCTTAAAAATGGTATGGAATCTGTGAGATTCTATATAAACGAGCTTCACAAATAGCACTTCTTAAATAGCACTTTTTAGCCCCATTTACTTGCAAAAATGCGTGGTAAGGGGCTAAGCTACTTATTTGACTTTCAACAAAAACTAAATTTAAGGCAGACTTTGTTAGCCCAAAATTATTGCAGATTGCTTTCTAGGGATTACTTCGCCAATGATTGCACTTGCCTCATAGCCTGCTTTGTGCAAATCACTCACAAGATTTTGCGCCTGCAAAAAAGGCAAGGCAAAAAGCAAGCCCCCGCTTGTCTGCACATCATAAAAAAGCATTTCATTTTCCACACTGCACGCAGTTTCTACAAAGCGCTCAAAACTCTCTCTATTCTTGTAACTTCCGCCCGGCACAAAGCCTTCATTTGCAAGCCTTAGCGTTTCTGGGAAAAGCGCAATATTTTGCGTGTGAAGCAAAATACTTTTTGTAAAATTTTCCTTCCCGCACATCTCAAAACAATGCCCAATAAGCCCAAAGCCCGTAATATCCGTGCAGGCGTGGATTTCATATTTATGCGCCTGCAGGCTTGCATTCCAATTTAGCATACTCAAAGAGCGCAGAAAAAAGTCTGTGTTAAATTTTTCACCAGCTTTTAGCGCAGTGCTAAGAATCCCAGAGCCAAGCGGTTTGCACAACACCAACGCATCGCTAATATGCGCGCTGTCATTGCGCCAGAGTTTGCTTTTTTGCACGATTCCATTTACACTCAAGCCATATTTCATTTCAGAATCTGCTGTGGTATGTCCACCCAAAAGCACCGCGCCGCATTCAGTGATTTTTTCAAGCCCGCCACGCAGGATTTCGCGCGCATACTTTGCCTCGACATGCGCACTATCCCACATAAAGAGATTTAGCGCACTTAGCGCCTTCCCACCACAGGCAAAAATATCGCTTAGCGAGTTTGCCGCAGCAATAGCGCCATACATGTAAGGATCATCAACAATTGGTGTGATAAAATCCACGCTTGAAAGCAAAATAGGCTCATCTGCGCTTGTCAAATCTGTGCTATCATCTTGAATCTGCCCCATTTGCGCGCGGTTTTTAGCCAAAGTGCGCTCTTGTGAAAGGATATTTTCAAGCCTTAAAGCACCGCAATCCTCACTTGTTTCAAAACCGATAAGTAGATTCTCATTCTTTGGCTGGTGAAGCGCGCAAGTGATTTGTTTGAGATCCTCCGGACCCACTTTAGCCGCTCAGCCAGCGCAAGAGACAAATTGCGTTAGTTTGGGATTTTCTTGCATACCACTCCTTAAAAGTCTAAAGCTCAAAGCGCTCTAATCGCGCCTTGAAAAGCTTAATATCCTCTGTCCCAAAGGCTTGCAAGAATTTGTTTGCTAAGAATTTCGCACGCTCATCATTTAAGCAGATTCTAAAAAGTCCATATTCTTGCCTCCCGCTCACCTGTTCCTTGGGGCTTGTAAGCAATGAGCTAGAAGCATATTTAGAGCATTTGTGATAAAAAAAATCATCAAATCCATCTTCTAGCAACATATCCACGAGAGAATCTTTTAAATTATGCTTGAAATAAATTTCTAAAATAAGCTCTTCCATTTTCCCTCCTTTGCTTTAAAAAGCGCTATACAACATGAAACTTGCGCGCGACAAATCTAAAAAGCGGTGGCAACATCACAAGCGTAAGGAAGCTAGAAGTCACAAGCCCGCCTAAAACCACAATCGCCAAAGGCTTTTGCACCTCACTTCCCACACCGCTTGAAAGAAGCATCGGCACAAGCCCAAGCCCCGCGATACACGCCGTCATCAATACCGGGCGCAATCTTCGTTTCGCGCCTATCACCACGCATTCATCTAAGCTCATACCTTGCTTTAAAAGTTGCAAAAAGTAGCCAATCATCACCACGCCATTTAACACCGCGATACCAAAAAGCGCGATAAAGCCAACAGAAGCTGGCACAGAGATATACTCCCCAGAGATGAAAAGCGATATAAGCCCACCTGTCACGGCAAATGGGATATTGAGCAAAATTAAAAGCGCCAAAGGAATGGATTTGAAAGTGAAAAACAAAATAAAGAAAATCGCCAAAATGCTAAGTGGGATAACAGTCGCAAAGCGCTTGTTTGCGCGCTGTTGATTCTCAAACTGCCCGCCATAAACAATGCTATATCCATCAGGTAAGCTCACTTCCGCAGCGATGCGCTCTTGCGCCTCTTGCACGAAGCTTCCTAAGTCGCGATTGCGCACATTTGTGCGCACGACATTATAGCGCTGTGCGCCCTCGCGCTGCACTTGCACTGGTCCATCGACTTCTCTAATATCCGCAATCGAGCTAATAGGCGTTGGTGCGCCATTTTGCGAACTCATCTCAAGACTTTTTAGCTTTGTAATATCGCTTGCGATTTCTTTATTTTGGCGGATAATGACGGGGATTCTAGCGATTCCTTGCGGGATATATTCCACCATCACACCTTCAAGCGAGCTTTTCATAAAGCGCGCAAACTCATCGCTTGAAATGCCTGTGTTTGCCATAATTGCAGAATGTGGCGTGATATGAAGGTAACTTACACCTTGATTAAGCGTTGTAAAAGTCTCTTCGGCGCCTTGAATACTTTTTAGAATCTCCACAATTTGCGCACTTAGTTCATTGAGCTCATCAATTTCCACGCCAAAAATCTTAATCGCCAAATCCCCGCGCACACCTGTAAGCATTTCTGAGATTCTCATATCAATTGGCTGTAAAATCGCAAGGTTCGCGCCTTTGATATCTTGCAATACCTCGCGAATTTGACTACGAATCTCGTCCAAATCCTTTGCCTGCCATGTATCTTGCGGCTTAAAAGAAATAAAAGCATCAGATTGATTTGGACCTGATGGATCAAGCCCCACTTCATCAGAGCCTATGCGCGTCACCACACTTTTGATATCTGGCACGCGCGCCAAAAGCTCGCGTTGCAAGATAAGCATCAATTCCTTGCTCTGCTCTAGCGAAATAGATGGCGGACTTTCGACATTGATGACGATATCGCCCTCATTGAGCGTAGGCATAAAGGCACTTCCGATAAATGGAAAAAGCGAAAAGCTAAGGAACAAAAAGGCTATCGCGCTTAAAAACACGACTTTGAAGCGCTTGAGCGAAAAATTGAGAATAGGTTCATACATTTTGTGGAGGAATCTTGTCAGCATCGTTTCTTTGTGATCTTTGACTTTCAGCACAAAAGAGCTGATAACTGGAATAACCGTCATTGAAAGGATAAGCGAGCCAAGGAGCGCAAAAACAATGGTTTGTGCTAAGGGAATAAAAAACTTGCCTTCCAATCCCTGTAAAGTAAGAATAGGCACAAAGAAAATGATGATGATGAGAATCCCGCTAAACACCGAGACAGAAATTTCATTGCACGCGCGATAGACGCTGTGAAGCTTTGGCGCGTTTTTGTTAAAACTTAGGCGCTCAAAGGCATTTTCCACCATCACCACCGCGGAATCCACTAAGATTCCAATAGCAATTGCTAGCCCGCCTAAGCTCATGAGGTTTGCGGAGATTCCATATTGTCGCATCATCACAAACGCCACAGAAATCGCCAGCGGTAAAATCACGCTCACCGCCACCGCCGCGCGCACATCGCCTAGGAACAAAAAGAGCGTGATAACAATGAGAATCACCGCTTCGCTTAGCACTTTAATGACATTATTTACCGCTTTTTGTGTAAGCTCGGATCTATCATAAAACACACGCAATTCCACACCTTCAGGGAGATTTGGCTTGAGCTCTTCCATTTTTTTCTTAATCTCTACAATCGCATCGCGTGCATTTGCACCTTTGAGCGAAAGCACAAGCCCTTGCGTCGTCTCGCCCACACCATCAATCACCACAAGTCCTAAGCGCGTCATGTGAGATTCTATCACATCGCAGAAGTTACCAACCTTGACATAACCCGTTTTTGTGATAACAGGGATTTCTTTAATTTTATCAATGCTAAGCGAAGCGGTTTGAATCTTTACCAAAAATGTCTGTCCGTCCCTATCCACGCGCCCAGCGCCATCGTTTTTGAGATTTGCGCTCAACGCCTCTTCAAGGTGAGAAATACTAATGCCAAGGCGCGCCATATTATCAAAATCTGGCACCACCGCAATAGCGCGCGCATAGCCACCTAGGCGATTGACATCTGCCACGCCTTTGGTGTTTCTAAGAATGGGGCGAATGGTAAAATCAAGCAATTGACGCTTTTCAACCTCACTAATATTGCCCTCAATGGTAAACATAAACATATCGCTAAGCGGCGTTACAATCGGCGCTAGCCCGCCACTTACTTCGGAGGGCAAATCCGCCATCGCCATTGTGAGCTTTTCATTCACCATATTACGCGCAAGGTAGATATCTGTGCCATCGTTAAAATCGATGGTAATGTCTGCGATTCCATATTTTGAAAGGCTACGCAGGGATTTTTGATTAGGCAAGCCCAAAAGCTCTAGCTCTAGCGGGCGCACGACACGATTTTCCACTTCCTCTGGCGCCATACCCGGGGCTTTGAGGATTATCTTTACTTGCGTGGAAGAAATATCTGGGAAAGCATCAACAGGAATGGTAAAAAAGCTATACCCGCCAAAAAACACCAACGCAAGCGCGCAGATAATCACCATCAAACGCTGGCGCAGGGAAAATTCAATAATCTTAGTGAGCATGCCCGCCGCCTTCACTTGTGCCTAAGCCACTTAGCATACCTTGCAAGATGATGATTGAGCCTGTGGCGATTTGCATATTTGGCTTTAGCACACCTTTTTTGATAGCAAAGCTATTGTCGCGCTCCTCAGTTACTTCTATTTTCATTGGTAAAAATCCATTCTTTGTGCGTACAAAGGTTACATAGTCATTGCCTATTTTTAGCACCGCGGATGATGGGATAAGCATGCTGTTTTCTGGCAAGCCCCCGCCGATATACACTTCGACTAGCTCGCCGACTTTGAAGTCATTTGCTGTGATTTTGGCAGTGGCTAAAATCGTGTTGGTGTCTTTATCAATCACCACAGAAATGGTATCAATAAAGCCTATTTCCTTGCCTTTTTCATCATACAGCACATCGCCTTTTTCAATCGTGTGGGCTAAATGCACCGGCACGCGTATGCGCCCGAGCAAATCGCTATTTTTAAGCGAGATTCTCACATAAGGCGTAAAAGCATTGATTTTCTGTCCGCTTTGGCGTGGCGCGACTGAAAGCACCCCGCTAGCCTTTGCCACAATTGGGAATCCATACTGCCCTTGCTTGCCAGATTCCATAAATGCCTTACTCACGCCTAGCAAATCAAGCTTTGCAAAGGTTTCGTTGTATTTGAGCTTAAGCTCATTCATCGTAAGGTAGCTTAGCTGATACTCGCGCTTTGAGATGACACCGCTTTCATAGAGCATCTTATCTTTTGCCTCATTTTCAGAGGCGATTTTTAGCCTATCGCGCGTGTTTTTAAACTCAAAAAACAGCGTGCTAAGCTCATTTGAGCTAATATCGCAAATCAAATCGCCCTTTTTGACATACTCGCCCTCGCGCTTATAGATATTCACCACCACCGTCTCAAAGCTCGAGCTCTGCGCCACAGAAGTTTTATCATCAAAGTCAATGAGCGCATTAAAGGGCATTCCTTTAGAATCGATATCCTTGCTACTGACGCTAATGACTTTTATCCCATTTGTTCTAATTTCAGATTCACTAATAATAATTTCATCATATCCCCACAAACAGGCACATAGCAGGTAAAATATCGCAAGTTTTCTCATCATTTCTCCTTCTTTATTTTTGCGCTTTTTGATCTTGTGAGTGAGGAAGTGCCAGCACAAGCGCCAAGCTCTCTTCAAGCAAAGCTAAGGTGTTGGCATAATCCTTTTTCGCCTCGATTGTTGTAATCATAGAATCTAGATGGTTGTTTTTTGTTGTGAGATATTCAAAAACGCTCGTTTTTCCCGCTTCATAGCCGATACGGCTAATCTCTGCAAGCGCGCGTTTATTCTCCTCATCACTCCTTGCAAGCGCGATTGCATTGCGTTTGAGTTCTAATTGCGAAAGGAAAGAAAGCGCATTACTCTGCAAGCTTTCTTGCAAAATCTCACTTTCGCGCAATGAGCCGCTTTGCAAGGCTAAATACATTGCTTTTTGGTTGCCATATTTTGTAGTAAGTGGGAATGGGATTTTTAGCTTCACGCCCGCACCTGTGGTAGATTCCGCCACACTTGCACCCACGCCAATTTCTACAGAATCAAAGCGACTCCTTGAAGCAAACTTCGCGCTATTGCTATAATCCTCTATATCCAAACCCACTATTTCAAGGTAGAGCGAGTTTTTGAGGTATTCTTTTACATCCTCTTGCTTCAAGTTTAGGTAGGTAAATTCCAGATTCTCCACCACAATATCATCACTCTCTCCAACTATACCCAGCGCGACTTTGAGCGCATTGAGCGTATTTGCGAGAATCTTCTTGCTATTTTGCACCAAAAACTGCACGCTTAGATAATCGCTCTTAAAAAAGAGATACTGCGATTTTGAGATTCTCCCCGCGTTGTAGCGCACTTCAGCGATGTCAAGCTGTTCTTTAGCATTTTTTAGCCTGTCCTCAAAAACGCTTAACTGCTCCTTTTGCGCGAGATATTCCAAATACAAACGCTTTGAACTAATGATGCTTAGGCGCTTTGTAAGCTCGTAACTTTTATCTTGACGCTTTTGGCGCGTTTGATACATTTGCGAAAGGATGCTACTCACCCACGGCAGGCGCGGTGCAAGCATCAAATACACTTCACTCTCTAGCTCTTTCCCGCCACTTGGCGAGCTTGTTTGCTGCGTTTGCAAATCAATATATGGGCTATTCCACGCCCTTTGCGCCTTGCCCTCATACACAAGCGCCTTCCCATAGGCTTTTGACTTTGCAAGCGCGATTGAGTTATGCTCGATTCTTTGGATGAATTCATCCACCGACATAACGCTTGGATTTTTCGCCTGCGTTGTGCTTGGGGCTTGCTTAGCGTTATTTGGTGTGGTGAGATTTTGATTTTTCTTTGGATTCTGAAGTTTTTGAGAATCCGCACCAAAAGCCACCATGCTAAAAAGTAATAAAAAATAAAAAAGTTTCATTGTTTTGTGATTTGCGCCTTAAAATTATTTATAAGAATCCCTCTTGTTTAAAGTATCTTAAAATATTTTTATAAACATTCTTCTTAAAATGCGTCACATGCTGGAAAATTTCTTGATACGCGACAAATTTATACGCGTCAAACTCCGGCTCTAGTGTGCTTAGATTGATTTTTGCTTGAGGCTTTAGGCGGACGAGAAAATACTTTTGAATCTGCCCATCAAAAGGATACATTTTTTTGCTTATCGTTTCTGGGAAGTCGTATTTTATCCACTCTGGGCATTCTGAAAGGATTTCAACTTCGCTTGTGCCGATCTCTTCTTGCAATTCCCTAAAGAGCGCATCTTTTGGATCTTCGCCCTCATCAATCCCACCTTGCGGGAATTGCCACGCACCTTTAATATCATTGCGCTGGGCGATAAAATACTCGCAAACATTTGGATACCTTGGCGAAAGTATCACAGCTGCGACATTTGGACGATATTTTTTCTCACTCATTATGCTGCCTTCAAAAGTGGGCTTGTTATAAAATTTGGTTAAGATTCCATTCCATCCATTGTATCGTCTCGCGGGAGTAAATCCCGCTTCGCCTCCGCTTCGCGTTCATACTCAAGTTTTTTTGGCTGATAAGATTGCGAGATTTTTTGGCGTTGGTTGGAATCTAAGATTCTTGCAAAAAATTGCAACGATTATAACAAATTTTTTTCACAAAAAAGGATTTTCTTGCTTTTGTATATTCATATTCCATTTTGTGCGAGCAAATGTGGCTACTGCGCGTTTAATTCCTATGTCGGCGAAAAAAACCTCCACAAGCCCTACATTGACGCGCTTTGTAAGGATTTAAAACATTCTTTAAGCGCGCAAAATTACCCCAAAATCTCTAGCGTCTTTTTTGGTGGTGGCACGCCAAACTTGCTAGATTCTGCGCTTTTTGAGCCTGTGTTTGAAATTTTTATGCCACATATTCAAAAAAATTGTGAAATCACAATGGAAGGCAATGTTAATCTCCTTTCTCCCTCGTGGTGTGCGCATATGCGGTCCCTTGGGGTAAATCGCCTAAGCATTGGCGTGCAGAGTTTTTTAGAATCCAAGCTTAAATTTTTAGAGCGCGAACACTCACAAAAAGATATTTTCAAAGCCTTTGATTTTGCGCTAGGTGCGGGATTTGAAAATTTGAGCTGTGATATTATCACAGGCACGCCACAAGATTGTGAACTTTCCTTAGAATCTGAATTTCAAAACCTTGCAAAGCTCCCATTACAGCATATTTCAGCTTATAGTTTAAGCATTGATGAAGGCTCGCGATTTGCCAAAAACACTGCCAAAGCACGCTCTTTGCCTCCGCAAGATTTAAGCACCCTTGTGCGCGCGCATTTGCAAGCGCTAGGATTTAGCCAATATGAAGTCTCAAATTATGCAAAAAATGAGAATTTTTGCAGGCATAATTTGGGTTATTGGGAAGCTAAGGAATACATAGGGTGCGGGGCTGGGGCGTTTTCGCGCGTTGGAAGTGAGCGCACAAATGCGCTTAAAGGACTCAAAGAATATATAACAAATCCACATTTTAGGGAAGTCGAGCCTTTAAGTGCGGAAGATTTGCGCACAGAAGAGATTATGCTAGGGCTTAGGTGCAAAAGTGGCGTGCGCGTGGAATTGTTAGATTCTAAAAAATGCGCAGACTTACTAGAATCTAACAAGGCGCATATCCAAACGCGTGATTTCCCCACACAAACAAACGCGCAGGCAAAGCGTGATTTTCTTGTTTCAAATGACTTTTTCCTTGCAGATTCTCTAGCACTTTATTTATTGTAATATCTAAAGCGTCATTAATCAAAGCTTTAAGAGCTCGCTAACAGCAAGAAGTGCGTCGTTTAGCTCGCTTTTAAAATGTGTAAAAATCGATGGAATAGCAATGATGAGCACCACAAAGGCAATGGCGATTTTCACTGGGAATCCGATAGCTAGGAGGTTGAACTGCGGGTGCGTTTTCATAATCATACCAAAAATGATATCCGAAAAAAGGATAATCGCTAAAATCGGAAAAGCCATACAAAAGCCCACCACAAAGAGATTCCCAAAGGCTTTGACAAAATATCCCACACTTTTGCCATCAAAAATAAAACTTCCCAAAGGGACAGAATCTAGGCTATGTGCCACAAGCATAAAAACCACATGATGAAAATCTAACCCCAGCGCAAGTAATATCGCAAGCAGGCTTAAAAGCTGCGCGACAATGGGCTTTTGCGTGCCAGAGACAGGATCATACGCGCTTGCCATCGTAAGCCCCATCGAAAAGCTAATCATCTCCCCGCTAAAACTCACCATACTAAACACAATCTGCAAGCAAAGCCCCGCCAAAAAGCCCAGCATAAGCTCAAAAAGCCCCGCTATCATAAGCTCAATAAGTGTGATTTGCCCGAGATTATAATGCGCGATTGGGAAAAAAATAAGTGCCATAAAAAAAATCATCGCGCCTCGGATACTCGGGGAAATAAGTTGATTTTCAAAAAATGGAAAAAACGCAAACACGCCCGCAAAACGCATAATAAGGAGCAAAAATGTCAGCACACTCGCTTCGTTGGTGAGATAAGGGACTATTTGCATAAGCGCGCTTCAAAGCCCTTTAAGAGCTTGATTTGGTTGGATTTTGAAGTGTTTCATATTCAAGCTTTGCAGATTCCAAAAGCTTTTGAGCTTGGAAAAGCATCGTAGCACCTTGCTTATAAAGCGCAAGAGAATCTTTTAGGCTGATATCTTGGCTATTTAGCTGATTTAGCACTTCGCGCGTGGATTCTAAAAGCTCTTCAAAACTTTGAGAATCTGCGCTATTTTGAGAATCTAGCTCTTGTGAAGGCGTAGTTTGCGAAGGCGCGCTTTTAGCTTGAAACAAATCACTAGCCATGGTAGTTTGGCGCCTCTTTGGTAATATCGACATCATGCACATGAGATTCTTTTAGCCCTGCGGTGGTGATTTCTACAATCTGCGCATTTTGTTGCAATGTCGGAATATCCTTGCTTCCCAAATAGCCCATAGATGAGCAAAGCCCGCCGATGAGCTGATGCACGACATCGCCCACTTTCCCGCGATATGGCACACGCCCTTCAATGCCTTCTGGCACGAGTTTATCCTGCGCTGTGCCCTCTTGGAAATACCTATCCGCGCTTCCTTTTGTCATCGCGCCGATGCTTCCCATACCGCGATAGCTCTTATACTGCCTGCCTTGGTAAATCATCAAATCACCCGGCGACTCCTCTGTGCCTGCCAAAAGCGAGCCTATCATAACGCTTGTAGCACCTACTGCTAAGGCTTTTGCGATATCGCCAGAATATTTTATCCCGCCATCGGCGATAATTGGGATTCCGCTTTTTTGCGCTTCATTCGCGCAACCTTCAATCGCGCTCACCTGTGGCATTCCCACACCCGCAACAATGCGCGTGGTGCAAATACTGCCCGGTCCTATGCCGACTTTTATCCCATCTGCACCAGAATCTATCAAATCCCTTGTCGCACGCGCGGTGACGACATTCCCCACGATGACATCAACACTTAGCTTACTTTTAATCTCTTTAAGCGTTTTTATGACATTGAGCGAGTGTCCATGCGCAGAGTCTAGCACAAGCACATCTACGCCCGCATCTACAAGCGCGCTCGCCCTATCAAACTGAAACACGCCAACCGCCGCGCCCACGCGCAAACGCCCAAAATCATCTTTATTAGAATCTGGATATTCTATGCGCTTTTGGATATCCTTAATTGTGATAAGCCCCTTTAGCGTGTCGTTTTTATCGACAATGGGAAGCTTTTCGATTCTATGTTTATGCATGATTTCGCGCGCCTGCTCCAAAGTCGTGCCAACTTCAGCTGTGATAAGCGGGGCTTTTGTCATCACATCGCCGACTTTTTTATTAAGGTTTGTTTCAAAGCGCACATCGCGATTTGTTAGAATTCCAATAAGTTTGCCATAGCTATCAACCACCGGCACGCCAGAGATTTTATAATTATCCGTAATCTCCTTTGCCTCTGCAAGTGTGGCGTCTGCGAGAATATAGATAGGATCGACTATCACGCCACTTTCACTTTTTTTCACCTTTTTGACTTGCTCGACTTGAGATTCTATATCCATATTTTTGTGGATTATCCCAATGCCCCCAAGGCGCGCCATCGCAATAGCTGTGCGGTATTCTGTCACCGTGTCCATCGCAGCAGAGATAATGGGGATATTGAGCGAGATATTTTTGCTTAAACGCGTCTTTAAACTCACCTCTTTAGGCAATACTTCAGAATACGAAGGGACAAGCAGTATATCCTCAAAAGTGAGCGCTTTTTGTAAGATTTTCATTCTCTTTCCTCCTTTATTTTTGTAGATAAAGCCTTAAGAATTTCCTAACTCTTTTTCTAGCCCATATGCCGCATTTAGCACTTTTTGCTCTTCGCAAGAATTCCCGATAAACTGCACGCCAAAAGGCAGTCCCTGCAAGCCTTTGAGGCTAATTGATGGAATACAAATCGCAGGCAAACCAGCAAGATTCACACCAATTGTATAAATATCACTTAGATACATTTCAAGTGGCGATGCGCTTGCGCCAAACTTAGGCGCGAGATTTGGCGCGATGGGGGAGAGCAAAACATCGCATTGCATAAATAAATTATCATATTGCGCTTTTATCAATTCGCGCACCTTTTGGGCTTTGAGATAATACGCGTCATAATAGCCACTACTTAGCACAAAATTCCCAAGCATGATTCTGCGCTTCACCTCATCGCCAAAGCCTTGCGTGCGCGTTTTTATGTAGAGTTCTTTGAGATTTGAGCTTTGCGCGCGATTGCCATAGCGCACACCATCAAAGCGCGCGAGATTTGAGCTGGCTTCCGCGGTGCAGAGGATATAATAAGCTGAAATGTGATAGCTCACATCAAGCATTTCTACTTCTACAAGGCTATGTCCCATGGATTCTAGGATTTTCGCGCATTCGTGGTAGTTTTGCGCGACTTCTTTGCTTGCAGATTCTAAGAATCCTTGCGGGATTCCAATTTTGTAGCGCACATTGCTGTCTAAATTGTCAAAAGTGCTTGTTGGTGGGAGTTTCAAAGAAGTAGAATCTTTTGCGTCATGCCCGCTAATAGCATCAAGCAATAAGCTTGCATCCTCGACATTTTGCGTGATTGGTCCGATTTGATCCAAACTTGAGCTATAGGCTACAAGTCCATATCTACTCACGCGCCCATAAGTTGGCTTCAATCCCACACAGCCACAATATCCCGCTGGCTGGCGGATAGAGCCACCTGTATCACTACCTAAAGACGCGATGGCTAAGCCCCCAGCCACCGCCGCAGCGCTTCCACCGCTTGAGCCACCGGGCACGCGTGAAGTATCGCGCGGATTTTTGGTGCGTCCATACGCGCTAGATTCTGTCGTGCTTCCCATGGCAAATTCGTCCATATTCGCGCGCCCAAAGCCACACATGCCGTTTTTATGGAGATTCTCAATCACACTTGCATTGTATGGTGCGACATAGCCTTTTAAGATATTCGAGCCACAGGTAATTTCCCAGCCTTTGACATTAATATTATCTTTGATTAAAATCGGCACGCCAGATTCACTTGAGCTTTCAAGCGCGCCGATGTAGGCGTTTAGCTCGATATTTTCTTGTGCTTTTTTGATGATTTCAGATTTTATCTCTTTGAGTTGTTCCTCTTTGAGACTTAATGCTTGTTTTAAAGTTATCATACAAACCTCTTAAAGTGAAAATTTCGCGCGCATTATAATGCCTTTTGGCTTAGTGGCATATTATTTCACTATAGAATACACGCCCTTATTTTTGGTGAGAATCTCAAGCAGATTCCCGCTTTTAAACATATTGCAAATCAAAATTGGTAGTTTATTTTCCTTCGCAAGTGCGATGGCAGTGTCATCCATCACTTTAATATGATCGCGCAATGCTTCATCATAGCTCACAATATCAAGCATTTTTGCATCGCTAAATTTCTTTGGATCCTTATCATACACGCCATCTACCTTTGTAGCCTTGATGATGACGCCAGCACCTATTTCTACTGCGCGCAAAGTCGCCGCGCTATCGGTGGTAAAGAATGGATTCCCAGTCCCAGCGGCAAAAATCACCACGCGCCCTTTTTCCAAATGCCTAATCGCGCGCCTGTGGATATAGCTTTCACACACTTCTCTAATCTCAATCGCGCTTTGCACCCTCACATCAATCCCTAAATGCTCTAGCGCCTCTTGCATCGCCACAGCGTTAATAACCGTCGCAAGCATCCCCATATAATCCCCGCTTGTGCGGCGTATAAGCCCACCTTGCGCGGCGCTCACGCCTCGTATGATATTGCCCCCGCCGATGACTAGCCCGATTTCTAAGCCAGATTCTCTAAGCATTTTGATTTCTCTTGCGATGTATTCCAAAACGCCAATATCAATGCCAAAACCGCTCTCCCCGCTCAATGCCTCGCCTGAAAATTTGATTAAAACGCGCTTGTAGTTCATAGAATCTCCTTAAAAGTTTAGATTTGCAGTTTGGGTTTGTGTGAAAAATTACATGCAATGGTATCTAAGGCTTACTAATATTCTTATTAAAGAGTTGTTTAAAGTTTTTCGTATTACAATGCGCGCGGGATTTTTGAAAGCTTAATTTTAGCTTAATGATACCCACGCTTTTAGGCAAAGATTCTCTAAGATTTTAAGAATCTTTGCACTCAAAACAAGGAATGCCCTATGAATGCTATCAATACGACTTTTATTATGCTGTGTAGCTTGCTTGTGTTATTGATGACGCCAGCGCTTGCGATGTTTTATTCTGGTATGGTGAAAAGCAAAAATGTGCTAAACACTATAATGAATGGCTTTATCGTCTTTGGCGTGATTACTTTGCAGTGGATTTTTATTGGCTTTAGCCTGTCTTTTAGCGAGGATAGCGGGGCTGGGATTATTGGGGGCTTTGCGAACTTCGCGCTCAATGGAATTACAGGCTATAATAATTCTGGTGTGCCAAATATTTTGTATGTTATTTTTCAGATGATGTTTGCGCTTATCGCCTCAGCCATTATCACAGGCTCGCTTGTTGGGCGCATTAAGCTTGGTGTGCTGGTGGTGTTTTTGCTCTTTTGGAGCACTTTAGTATATGATGTGCTTGCGCATATGATTTGGAGTAGTGAAGGATTCTTGCTTTCACGCGGAGGGCTAGATTTTGCCGGTGGGGGCGTGGTGCATATTAGCTCGGGTGTAGCGGGGCTTATTGGTGCGCTTATGGTGGGCGCGAGAAAAGAGGCAGTTTCGCACATGCAAGGTGGCGCGTCCTCTGTGCCTTATGCGTTTTTGGGCGCGATTTTGCTCTTCATCGGCTGGCTAGGATTTAACGCCGGAAGTGCAGGCGAAGTCAATGATATCGCCGTAAATGCCTTTGTTGTGACGATCATTTCTGCAGCAAGCGGATTTTTAATCTGGGTGCTTTTAGAGTGGAGCATACACAAGCGCCCCACACTTTTAGGAAGCCTAAGCGGGCTTGTGAGCGGGCTTGTAGGCATTACGCCAGCATGCGGGTATGTGGGGATTTTTTCCGCGATTATTATTGGTGGATTATGCGCGCTGTTTTGCTACATGGGGCTAAGCTTTATCAAATACAAGCTTAAGTGGGACGATTCGCTTGATGCGTTTTCACTGCATGGCATTGGCGGTGTGTGGGGCGGTATCGCCACAGGGCTTTTTGCAAGCGCGGAAGTTAATCCAGCCGCAGCGGGTGAGGGCACTTTGGGCGAAGGGCTATTTATTAGCGGGAATATGCATTTATTCCTTGAGCAACTCCTTGGCGTGGTGATTTGCATTGGTTTATCAGCGGTGGTAAGCTTTGTGATTTTTAAGATTATCTCGCTTTTTACGGATTTGCGCGTGAAGGAAGAAATCGAGGATCAAGGGCTAGATAGCGCATTGCATGGGGAAAATGCGTATAATCTATAAAAAATGTATCGCTTTGTCGAGTAAAACTTGCCAAAGCTCCGCTACGCTTCCAACTGCGCGGGAATAAATCCCGCTTTGTTTTTAGCTTCGCGCACATACTCTACCTTTTCTAATTGTTTAGATTTGCAGATTCTGTAACGCGGTTTGGCGATTTTTAGAATCTTTATGGATTGCTCCGCTACCTATTCCTTTGGATGTATCACTTGTGCGAACAAAGTCCGCACAAGCTCCGCTTCGCGCACATATACAACCATTTTTAATTGATAAGATTTCAAGATTCTTTAACGCTATTTTGGCACTTTGCAAATCCATAGCAATGGTTAAAGCTTTTAGAATCCCATTAAAAACCTTACAGGCGCTCTAGCAATTTTCCAAAAACAAAATTATCTTTTACCTGCGTGATTTGGCAAAGATACGCGCCAGAAGCAAGATTTTGGTTAGAATCTAACAAAGACACGTCATTTAAATCCGTATCATTAATAAGAATCTCCCCATCAATCTCACGCGCCCAAAGCCTAGAACGCGCGCTGTAAAAATACGGGCTAATCTCAGATTTCCCCTCAACAATCACTTCGATATTTTTACCTAGCATTGCGTGAAAATGTGCTTTTTGCTGTTTTGCTAAAATCTTATTTAAGCACTTGATACGCGCGCTTGTAAGCTTTTTCTCCACTTGTGGAAGAGCAAAACTCTGCGTATTTTCCTGCGGGGAATATTCAAAAATATTCACCCTATCAAAGTTAAACTCCTCCACAAACGCACACAACTCTTCAAACTCCGCCTCGCCTTCGCCCGGGTGTCCTAGAATAAAGCTCGTGCGCACAAAGGAATTTGGAATTTCGCGCATTTGTTTGAGAAGCTTTAAATGATAAGCTTTATTCGCGCCGCGATTCATAATTTTTAGCATAGAATCCGCAATATGCTGCAGTGGCATATCAAAATAAGGCAAAAATGTAGATGAGCGCGCGATAGATTCTATCAACGCGGGCGTGGTGGTACTAGGATAGAGATACAAAATGCGCGCAGTGATTGGAAGATTTAGCTTATCAATTGCTTCAATTAGCGCGATAAGTCCATCCTTTTGCCCCCTATCGCGCAAAAATGAGCTAGAATCTTGCGCAATAAAACTAAAGTCCCTAAAGCCCCTGTTATAAAGACTTTCAAGCTCTTTTATCACAGAATCTAGCGTGCGCGAAAAGAGCTTCCCCTTAAAATGCGGTATCGCGCAGAAACTGCATTGCTGATTGCAACCCTCACTCAATTTGATATACGCATGAAAGGTGGAATTAACAATGACGCGCTCACTCCCCTCATCTGCCAAAAAAACCTTTTTGGAATGCAAGCCTCTTTTTTGCTCAAGCATCACATCGATTTTGTCATAATCCCCAACGCCAGTGATTATATCAATCTCTGGAATCTGCGCTTTTAGCTCATCATAATAGCGCTCGCTCAAGCACCCGCTCACCACAAGCATTGCGTCATTTTTGCGCTTATTTGAGGCTTCAAAAATTGTCGCGATACTCTCTTGCTTTGCAGATTCTATAAATCCGCAAGTATTGATAATGATGACATCGGCACTCTCCACATCTTGCGTGATTTCATATTCTTTCAAGCGCCCAAGCATCACTTCAGAATCTACAAGATTTTTCGTGCAACCAAGCGAGATAATATGAAGTTTTTTTGCGTCCGTTTTTCCCTCCGCCTTTAGCTCCATTTTAGATTCTGTGGTGCATTGCATAGATTCCAAAATTTGCGCCTTTATTTTGTAAGCAATTCCCAACGAGGCACAAGCTTGCCCTCAACCTCATCAGTAGCGCACATTCCCATAATATTATACCCGCCATCTACATAGTGAATCTCCCCTGTCACGCCGCTTGAAAGCTCGCTTAAGAGATACATCGCAGAATTTCCAACCTGTGTAATGCTGACATTTTCGCGCAATGGCGCATTTGCCTCATTCCACTTTAGCATAATGTTAAAATCGCTAATCCCGCTTGCTGCAAGCGTTTTGATAGGTCCAGCAGAGATGGCATTGACGCGGATATTTTTCTTACCCAAATCATAGGCAAGATAGCGCACGCTAGATTCTAGCGCAGCCTTCGCCACGCCCATAATGTTGTAGTTTGTCACATATTTGACACTGCCTAAATAAGTAAGTGTGAGAATCGATGCGCCCGGATTAAGCAAAGGTGCGAGCTCACGCGCAAGCTCGATGAGAGAATACACGGAGATTTCCATCGCCACATTAAAGGCTTCTTTTGTAGTGTCTAAAAAATTGCCTTCCAGCGCCTCTTTGTTTGCAAACGCCACAGAATGCACGATGAAATCAAGATTCCCAAAATCTTTTTTGATGCTTTCAAAAAGCGCCTTAAAATGCTCTGGCTTAGACACATCTAACTCATACACAAAATTTTTAGAATCTAGCTCCTCGGCAATTGGACGCACGCGCTTTTCCAGCGTTTCATTAAGGAATGTAAAAGCAAGCTCCGCACCCTGCTCTTTGCACGCTTTGGCGATTCCATACGCGATTGATCGATTATTAGCCACGCCTACGATGAGACCTTTTTTACCCTTCATAACCATTTGTTTGCTCCTTATTTTTTATAGAATCCGCTTTTTTCAAGGCGAAATTATAAAAAAGCTTGGCTTAAAAGAAGCAAACTAAGGCGAAGTTTATGCGAAAGATTTTTTCATATCAATCACATAGCGGAATTTTGCCTTTCCCGTAGTGAGATTCTCATACGCTTCATCGATTTTATCAGCAGTGATGATTTCAGTTTCAGGGTAGATTTTGTGTTTGAGTGAAAAATCTAGCATTTCTTGCGTCTCCTTCATACCGCCTATAAGCGAGCCATAGACTTTTTTGCCCGCTTTGAAAATGAAAGTATCAGTATTAAGCGTTGGCATAGAATCTTGTGGTGGGCGTCCCACAATCGCAAGCTCCCCGCCGTATTTCAAAAGCTCAACATATTGCGCCAAATCATATTTTGTCGGAATTGTTGAAATAATCAAATCAAAGCGCTCTTTGACCTCGTTTGGATCAGTCGTTGTGTAGAGCTTTTTAGCACCCATCGCAAGGGCTTCTTTTTCTTTTTTGTTGTTTCTTGCAAATACGCTTACTTCCGCACCCATTTGCACTGCGTATTTTACCGCCATTGAGCCAAGCCCGCCAAAGCCCGCAACTGCGACTTTGCTACCTTTTTTCACCTTGCTAAATTTAAGCGGGGAATAAGTCGTAATGCCCGCGCAAAGCAAAGGCGCGACTTTATCAAGTGGTGCGTCTTTTGGCACGGTTACAGCAAATTTTTCGCTCACAACGATATTGCTTGAGTACCCACCGCGCGTGATTTCATCATTATGGAAGAAATCTTTGCTGTTATAGGTGAAGACGGTTTTTTTGTTGTCACAAAATTGCTCATGTCCGCTTTTGCACGCCTCGCATTCTCCGCAGGAATTTACCATACAGCCCACGCCTGCGTAATCACCGACTTTGAATTTTTTCACATTTTTGCCCACGGCTATCACGCGCCCTGCGATCTCATGTCCGGGCACTAGCGGATAGGTGGTGCCTTCCCACTCGTCTTTGACATAGTGAATATCGCTGTGGCAGATCCCAGAAAACAGAATCTCTATGACGATGTCATTTGCGCCCATTGGGTGGCGAGAGAAGGTCATGGATTTGAATTTTGACTTGCTAGATTCTACGCCAAAGCCTTTGGCGGGGATTCTCTCTCCATTGCTAATGGCATTTTTTATAAGATCTTGTTCATTACGCCCTTGCGTGCTTTGCGCATTTTGTGCGCCTTGTGCGCTTAGAGGTGAGAGGATCGCGCTCCCAGCTAAGGCTAATGCGCCAAATCTCCCTGCAGTTTTCACAAACTCTCTTCTGTCTTTGTTTGTCATGTTTTGTCCTTTGTTTTAAGATTGAAAAATGAAATTATAAAAGATGACACTTGGTGTCTGTCAAGGGGTTTTGTGAAAATTTATGAGGAAAATTGAGGAAAGCTTATTTTTGTTGGGGAAAATATTTGGAAATAGAATTATGAGATTCTGTAAAATCAAGTGGAGTTTTAGAATCTCATTGCGAGATTCTAGGCTTTACTAAATTGCGCAATAAGTGTGTCTGTCGCACCTAAACTTGCTAAGGTGTTTTCATAAGCTTGCTGCAAAATAGGATTGTCTAAAAAATTTCCCCAAACTTTTTGCCCGGCAGGCTTACCAAAAGAAAGCCAATAGAGTGTATTTGAGAGTGGGTAACGCTGGATTCCCTTTACAAAATCAACATGCAAACCTGCTTTTTGAGCGAGCATAGTCAAAGTAGCAGGAGTAAAATAATATAAATGGGCGCTCCAGTAAATAAATTCAGAATATGCTTTATTTTTAAAGAGAGTGAGCAATGCATCACTACCAGTCGGTACTTCAACTATTATCTTAGATTGACTATCTCTCATTCTTTCTTTTAATTGTTTTAAAATATTAATAGGGTCTTTTAGGTGCTCTAAAACATGAAAAGCAGTTATAATATCATATACCCCCCCCCCCTAGATCAGCTATACTCCTTGCTAATCGGATATCATTTTCTTTGTAAATAGTTTCCACTTGCTCTTCTATTTCTACACCCACGACTGACTTTGCAAATTCTTTTGCCATAATTAAAAACTCTGCTCTGCCACTACCAAAGTCAAGCAAATCCTTACCAATAATTGTATTTTGCACAAATTCCAAACGCCTTTTGATTTGACTTTCTCTATCTTTTGAGAGTATTCTTATTGCTTGTTGAGTATCAGTTCCGTAATCTCTTTGGGCAAATTTAAAAAAATCTGCATCATTCATTTTGTTATGCTTATAAAACTCTTCATCTGCTTCGTTAGTATTCAAAAATACCAAACCGCAATTGCTGCACTCCAAAATTTTTATATTTGGATTATCTCTAACTTTTCCATCTCTTTGAAAATTCTCAACAGAATCGCACAAATAACAATTCATTGTTTCCTCCCTATTTTTGAAATTGAGATTCTGTGATAAACTCTATAGGAAAATCACTATTTCTCGTTCTTATATAATCCTCAAACATAGACTTGATTTCCTGATTTAATTGCAAAACTTTTGTTGAGCTAACTTGCACTTCCAATTCTTCGTCAAAGTAATTTTCTGTCAAACTATAACCATCAAACCCAGCTAAACCTATAGAGTTAATCGGAAACATATCAAGTAATCTTAACAATAAAATGACAGAATTGTCAAGATTGTTCCAACCCTGCTTTATAACCCTATTAATATCAATAATAAAATTATTAGGCTTTGTATCTTCCTGCTTAATGTTGGAAAGGAGAATTTTTGGATATTTTTGAAATTCCAAATCATTCTCCCAGTATTCATAACGCTTAATATTACTCATATAGACAAAATCAGATTTGAATTTTTTGTCTATAAAATTAACACTAATTACTAGCGAATTGGCTTTTTCACAATAGGATAAAACCTTGCTACTCTGTTTGAATAAAGATTTTCCGGGGATCAGTATTACAATATCTTTAAATTTAAGATATGCTTCTAATTTTTCAATATCATCCTGCATACAATACTTTGTTGTCATATATTCAAGATATAAATTTTCAAGTAAATTATAGTCATAACGTTTGCGCTTTTGAGCGTCAAGCATACTAAGAATATTCATTAAATCTTTGGAAGATATATTACTTTTTTCCAAAAGATATAAAATATTATTTGTGTGCGCGTGATATGCACCAGTAATAAAATAAGGGATCGCATATCCCCAATCACACTTAGAACGTAGGCCACTTATATAAATATCAATAGAATCCAAAATAGCTTCCATCTGATAGCTATATGCAAGTTTGGCATTCATATAGAGAGCTATAAGTTCTGTTGGTGTATTCCCAGCTCCTCTTCCCATACCATTTAGTGTTGTATCTATTACAACTTCTCTTTCCAATTGGGCTATTTTTAAAAAATATTGTGCCAAAGCGCTAGACATTTGTAGATTATTGTGCGAGTGAAACCCCATTTTACATTGTTTGTAGAGATTATGATTGACTAAGGTAAAGATTCTCTGCAAATCTTCTAGATACATTGAGCCGAAAGTATCCACGATAGAAAATAAATATGGTTTTATTTCATTTGAGAGTAAGATTACTTCCAATAATTCTTGATCACTATACCCTAACACATCCACAGGCTGAATACAAACTCTATATCCCTTATCAACAATATCTTTTGCGATTCTTAATGCCTCATAACGCTCATGTTTAAAAAAGCAGAGCCTGATAATTTCTATACTTTGATGATCTTGATATTTTTCTAGATTTTCAAAATTATATCTACTGAAATCAGCCATAAGCGCAAATTTTGAGTATTTTCTATGCTGTGGAATGTATTTATTTGCATCACTCGGTGTTCGAAAAACAACCACTCCTTCACCAAAACCATCATTTTGCAAAAAGCCAATTTCTATAATATCAATTTTTGCTTCGACAAGAGATTTTATAACTCCCCTTATTGTTTTATCTCCAAAAGTTTTATTAACTAGATACGCACCATCACGCAATGTACAATCTAGTAATTGTGCTTGTTTTACTCCTCCCTTACCAAAATTGCTCATTTTTAATAAACCTCCTGTATAAAATATCCGCAACTTCAAAATCTTCATGGTAATCTATATCTATAGTTTCCAATAAGCTACCCTCATGAATATACGGATTTTCACTTGTCCTCCCATGATATTTTTTAAAAACATCTTTTGTGAATACATAAGGAGAAGATAATTCATAAAATATTGGTTGCATATCTTGCGTTCTAGGTGCTTTATCTAGTGTAAAATTTAAAGGCGCATTTTTATACCATACAAATTTCTGCATTTTACCGCCAGCAAAAGCAGAGTCAAAATTCCCAAGTTTTACAGTATTGATGCATTCTTGATATGTTTTAAGTTTTACAAAAGGAGAGGTAGCGCATGCTAAAATATAGATATCAGAATCTATCGCATCGCTAAATGCTTGGATTAAGTCAGCAGCCAAGGTTTCCTTTGTGTCAAGATTTGTTGGTCTTTGCAAAAATTTTATGCCATCCAATATATAAGGTTTAATGGCTTCATCACTACAAAATATATAAATATCATCTACTTCTTTACACTTTAAAAGAGTTTTTTGCACAAAATGTATCAAAGGCGTACCATCAAAAAAACACTTTATATTTTTATTAGGAAAACGCTCATTATTAAGCTTAATTGGGATAAATGCTACAACTTTCATCATGCCACCCCCAACAGAGAGTGTGGTATAGCAGGCGTATAAAGTCCCAAATGATATGTAAAAGCTAACGAAGGTGAATTTTTTAGATTTAAAAAACATCTATTTACCCCCCCCCTTTTTTTACATAACGCTAATTGTCGAGTTCCGATATGATATTTTTTATACAAAAACTCCGCAATTTCAAAATCTAATTCATTATCGATATCTATACTTTCGACTAATGGAATTATCTCAAAATAAGGCTTGTATCCAACCACATCGCATTTTCTTATAGTTAAATCCCTAGAAATAATATAAAGCGCACTATTTAACACTAAAATATCTGGTAGATCCTGGCTTCTTGGCTTATGTTTTGGATCATAATTAAGAGGTTTTTGATTCAAATACAAAAATTCCTTGCATAAATGGGCGGTAGCAAGGCTATCATAGGAGCCAATATTTTTTTTATAAGTTTTAAGGCAAGTGATAATTGTAGAATCAGTGATCATGGGGCTTGTTGCGTTAGAAAGAATCATGGTATCACTATTAATATTTTGAGCCAAATTCACCACAACTTCATTAATAGAAACTTCGCTTGTCGCAAAATATTCATCTCGCTTAACTACATTTACTCCAAGTTTTACGGCAATTTCTAACATTTCATCAGAGTTGGAATTTACTACAATTTCATCGATAAAACCTAGTGACTTAATTCTTTTCATTTGCAAAATTTTTACTTCCAGAAGACTGCTATTAGCAAAAGAGCGTAAATTTTTATTTTTTACTCGTTGAGAGCCAGAGCGAACAGGTATCACTGCTGTAAATTTCATAGTGTTATCCTTGTATTATTTATGAAAATATGCATTTTCATAAATAATACTTACGCGTATTATGGGGCTTTGCAAAAAATTAATTATCATAAACTCACTTTTAAAAATTTTCTGCTACAATACACGCCTTATATAGTTAAGAAATCTATTTATGAAAATGCATATTTTCATAAATAGCAAGGATAAAATTTATGGAAACAACTGCTGTGATTGTCGCCAGAAAAGGCTCGGTAAGGATAAAATCAAAATCTTTACTTACGCTTAATGGACAAAGTCTCATTGAACGCAAAATCACTCAATTGCAAAACTGCAAACATATCGATCGTATTGTATTTGGTTCAGATTGCGAGATTATGCTTCAAAAAGCCAAGAATTGTGGCGCTGAAGTTGTAGAACGCCCAGAGTACTACTGTGATGAAAAGAAGGCAAGTGCAAATGAAATGATAGCTAATATGCTAGAGCTTATTAACACAGATGTTGTGGTATGGGCGCACTGTACAAATCCGCTTATAAGTCCAAACACCTATGACAAGGCCTTGCAGATATTTTTTGAGAATCTACAAAACGGAAGTCATGATAGCCTACTTTCTGTAGTAGAGCTTAGAGAGCACTTATGGAATAGCGATAAATGCACTGCGCTCAATTACAATCCCTATGCACTAAGACACACACCTGCCAAAGAATTAACTCCATTTTTTATGCAAGATGGTGGAATTTTTATCCAGCCTTATACACAAATGAAGCAAAATAGTTACTTTTTTGGCAAGCGTCCATATTTATTTGAGATTCCAAAAGATGAGTTTTTAGATATCAATGATATGCGAGATTATCTTCTTGCAAAAGCTCTTGTAGAATCCTATAAGGGGGGGGGGTATAAAAGACTCCACACTCAAACTAGCCGCTTAAATCCTTACTGTAAAATATATTCCACTTTCACACACTCTTTTTCTTCTTCACTCTCAACAAAGCATGCTGCATGAGTAATATCAAAATCTTAGATTGCACTTTGCGCGATGGTGGATATATCAATAATTGGGAATTTAAAGATTCTCATATTATAAAGATTCTCAATGCCTTAAGTCTTGCAAAGATTGACATTATCGAATGTGGTTATCTAAGTAATAAAACTATAAAAACGCGTGATTGCACGCTTTTTCAAAATTTACAATTACTTGGAAAGTTTTCAAAGAATATTCCCCTAGATTCCAAAAAAGTTGCAATGATAAATTTGGGTGATTTTGATACAAGCTCCCTCCCTAAGAGAGATAAATCTATAATTGATGGCATAAGGTTGGCATTTCACAAAGAACATTTACAAAATGCACTCACTCAGGCACAAATTCTAAAAAATCTCGACTATGAGGTTTTCTTTCAACCTATGATCACTAAACGTTATAGTGATTTAGAGTTTTTACATATGATTGAGGAAGTTAATAAATTGGGTATATACGCTTTTTATCTTGTTGATAGTTTTGGATCAATGAGCCTAAAAGAATTTATGCGCTACTTTATTCTTGCTGATAGCAATCTTAATAAAAATATCGCGTTAGGCTATCACTCGCACAATAATATGCAGCTCGCCTTTTCAAATGCAATTTTTCTCTGCTCACAAAATCTCAAAAGGGAAATTATTATAGATTCTAGCATTTATGGTATCGGTCGTGGTGCTGGAAATCTTAATACTGAGCTAATTGCAGATTTTTGCAATAAAGAGCTAGAAGCACATTATGATATAATGCCTCTTTTAGAGATTATTGATACTCTTTTACAATCCCTTATGTCAAAGCATTCATGGGGATTTTCTCCATCTCAATATCTCTCTGCTTCACTTAATTTACACCCAAATTACGCAAGCTACCTCACAAGAAAAAATGCAAATAATGTCACGACCTTAAAGCGGATTCTAGAAAAAATCCCAGAATCTAAAAAATCAAGCTTCGATAAAAATCTAATACAAAAACTATACGCGGATTTTTTGCTAGAATGCGCTACTCCAATTAAAAAAGAATTCTCTCTCCCAAAAGATAAAAAGATTTTGCTTATAGCACCGGGCAAGAGCACTAGTGAATACAAAGATCTTATAAATCAAAAAATACAAAGCAATAAATATCATGTAATAGCACTTAATCATATTTCAAAATTCCCTTGTAATTATTATTTTTTCAGCAATCAAAAGCGCTATGATGAGTTTAGCACTTCTTTACAACCACATAAAACACTAATTACAAACAATCTTAAAGCACATATTCCTAGCAATGAGTTGGGTGGTATTTTAGATTTTGCAAAACTTGCATTTATAGGAGATGAGTTTTTCTCAAATGTGAGTGTAATAATGCTAAATTTCTTAATTTCACAAGGTTTTGAAAGTGTAGAATTTGCTGGACTTGATGGATATAAGCTTGTGGAGGAAAATTATAGCTATGATGAATATGATGTGCAAATAACACTCGAAAACATACAAGAACAAAATACATTAATAGAAAATGCGCTACGCCTTCTAAAGCCAAAAATTAATATTTCTTTTATTACACCAAGTATTTTTGAAAAAAATACATTTAAATGTGCACTTGAGAATAAAATCTTAATAGGGGGGGGGGGGGTAATATGTAATTGTAATATTTTAAATAAAAAATTACCTCTTGCACACTTCTTAGGCAAAAGGAGTGTAGCGTGAAATTTAGCGCTGTTGTTCCTTTCAAGACAAGCTCAAATATGAAAGAAAACTTTTTGCTTTTAAATAATAAACCATTGTTTTTGTATATATTTGAGACTTTGCTTGCTACGCCTATGATTGATGAGGTAATTTGTTATTGTGAAAATGAACTAGTAAGGGATTTTTTACCAAAAAATGTGCGTTTCTTAAAGCGTGAAAAATACTTAGATTCAGAATCTATAAAGCCTTATGAGATTCTCAAAGATTTAAGCACAAAGCTTGAGACGCAGTATTTTGTGTTATGCGCCATAACAAGTCCTTTTATCAAAAGTCTTTCTATTGTTAAGGGTATAGAAGCAATTTTAGAGGGTAAGTTTGATTGTGCTTTTTCAGTACAAAAAGTTAAGCGCTATGCGTGGTTTTTAGATAAACCTATTAACTATTCTTTAGCAGAAAAAAATGCCACAAAGAATCTTACTCCTCTTTACATAGAAACAAAAGGTTTTTATATTTTTGAGCGTGCCTTGGCGTTGCAATATGGCAGGGATATAGGTTTTAATCCTTGTAAAATTGAAGTAAGCGATATTGAAGCTATTAATATAAAGGAGGAAAATGATTTAGAACTAGCCCAAATAGTTAGCAAGTTTATAAACACACAAACGCACACGCCCTATTTTCTACTCTCAAAACTTTGCAAACATATTATTTTAGATATGGATGGGGTTTTGATAGATTCTGAATATCTTATGTCTAAGGCATGGGAAAATTCTGGCGGAAGTGAGTTTGCGCCATTTAGTGAGTATAAAAAACTTGTCGGCTTGCCATTTGATGATATTTGCTTAAAACTTGGTGTTCCAATGCTTGAAATTAAATCACTCAAAAAGAGCTACTTTAATTTTTCGCAACAGCATGTAAATGAGGTAAGGCTTTTCCCAAATGTTAAAGAAACACTTGAATTTTTTGTCCAAAAAGGTGTGAAAATTAGCATAGTAACCTCAAAAAACTATGAAGCAGCACAAAATATTTTGCAGTATTTTGAGCTAAAGGTTGATCTTCTTGTAGCACCTAATTTAAAGTTATATGAGGGGCGCAATAAGCCTTTCGGCGATCCACTTTTATATGCTTGTTTTAAAAATGGTGTAAAGCCTGAAGAAAGTGTATACGTAGGAGATATGTTGAGCGATTATCAAGCAGCAAAAGAAGCACAAATTGATTTTATTTTGGCAAGTTATGGTTATGGGAGTTTGGAAATAAGCGCTAATAAAATTAAAGATTTTTCACAGCTTAAGCTTATGTTTTTATAAATTAAGGAGAAAAAATGAAAATATCCGTATTTTTACCATGTAGAAAAGGCTCACAAAGAGTTATTAATAAAAATACACGCCCTTTTGGAAATTTTAAATTTGGACTTTTGCAAATAAAACTACAGCAACTTCTAAGCGCTGCAAATATAGACAGAATCTATTTAAGCTCAGATGATGAAGTGATTTTAGATTTTGCAAAAAAATTAAAGAATGAAAAAATAGTTATCCATAAAAGAAATGAGTTTTTAAGCTCGAATTCTGCAAGTGCTGATATGCTCGTTAATCATGCACTTGATCTTATACAAGAAGGTGTCATCTTATGGACACATGTTACCTCTCCATTCTTTACACAAAAAGAATATGAAAATGCTATTACACTTTACAAAGAAAATCTCCCTAAATTTGATTCTCTAATGAGTGTCACGGCATTAAAAGGATTCTTTTGGGATAAAAATGGAGCAATAAACTATGATAGAAGCCTAATGAGATGGCCACCTACACAAGATACAAATATTTTATATGAAATAAATAGTGCGTGTTTTATTGCTGGGGTTGATATCTATAAAAACGGAGATAGAATCGGACAAAACCCCTATCTTTACGCTATAGATAAGATTAAAGGTGTAGATATAGATTACGAGGAGGATTTTTTCATGGCACAAAGTTTATTTAAAAGCAATCCTTTGCTAATAGGGGGGGGGGGCAGATATAATTTAAGACAGAGCGTATATTTTTTATCGCATATCGATACATTTTATGCTAGCCTCCCTGCAAGGAGCGTAGCATGATAATCAAAGCTTTGATCCCTGTGCGTTCTGGAAGCGAAAGGGTAAAAAATAAAAATATCAAACCTTTCGCGGGAAGCTCATTACTTGAAATCAAAATAAAACAACTTAAACGCATAAATGAAATTGATAGTATAGTAGTCAATTCAAACTGCGATGAAATGCTAGCAATGGCTAAAAATTTAGGTGTAGAAACCATAAAAAGAGATGAATATTTTGCTCTTTCTTTAACACCAAATGAAGAAATTTATGCAAATTATGCAAAAAATATTGATTGCGATGTAGTACTTTTTGCTGATGTTACAAATCCTTTGCTTGGTGACGAAAGCATAAAAAAGGCTCTGCAAACCTATAAAGATTTAGACTCAAAATATGATTCTTTAGTTAGCGTTAATGCAGTGCGATTATTTATGTGGCAAAATGGAATCCCACTCAATTATGATGAATCTAAAAAACCAAGAAGTCAAGATTTACCAGAAATTTTTGCCCTAAATTATGCTGTGCATATTTTCCCGCACGAGATTTTAAAAAGCGGCAGGATAGTAGGGCAAAAGCCATTCTTATTTGAACTAAGTAAATTTGAAGCTCTAGACATTGATGAACCACTTGATTTTGAGATTGCAGAGTTTCTCTATAAGAAATATTGCTTAGCAAGGGGGGGGGTAAGTAATAAACTCCTTTTTATTATTTTCTTTAAAACAAATACCACACTTCAAACAAGAGGTGCGGCATGAGAGTACTTGGCGTAATCCCAGCTAGATTTAAATCAAGCAGATTCCCCGGCAAACCTTTGGTAAAAATTTTAGGTGTAGAAATGATAAAACGCACCTATATGCAAGCAAAAAATGCAAAAACTCTCAATAAGCTTGTAATTGCTACTGACGATAAGCGTATTTTTGATTTTTGCAAACAGGAGAATTTAGAAGTTGTAATAACTTCAGAATCTCATCTCACAGGCACAGATAGAATCGCTGAAGTTGCACATAAAATCCATGCAGATTTTTATGTAAATATACAAGGTGATGAGCCAATTATCGATCCTAAAAGTATAGATGAAATCGTAAATTTTGCGCTAGATTCTCATAAAAAAGGCAAAAAATACGAAGTTTTTAATCTCTATAAAAATATAAGCCCGAAGGAAGCGCAACGAAATAGTATAGTAAAAGTTGTGATTAATGAAAATAATGAGCTTATTTTTATGTCTCGTTTTCCTATACCTTTTAGCAAAAGCAATGAAAATCCAAATTACAAAAAACAAGTGGCAGTTTATGTTTTTAGTGCTTATGCCCTAAAGCTCTTTGAGCAAAGCTTTAAAATGCATGGAAAAGGCGTCAATGAGCGTTTTGAAGATATAGAAATTTTACGCTTTATTGATATGGGAGAAAAAGTAAAAATGCTTGAGTGTTTTTATGATTCTATATCCGTTGATGAGCCTTGTGATGTGGAGTTGGTAAAAAAGTGGCTTGTCGGTAATAAAAAATAATCTTTAAATTTTGATTTATTCTTAAATAAAATAATGTATAATCAGAGTTCAAAATACTTTAAGGAGTTCAATATGACGAAAGTTGTTATTTTTGGTAGTGAAAGCACTGGCATGGCATTAGCTCAAAAAACACTAGAAAATGCTTACGAGGGGGGGGGGTATAGAAATACTTTGTTGTGTAGATAATAATCCTAAACGCTGGGAGCAATCTATCCAAATCCCCACAAGTAAAGGTATAAAAACACTAGAAATTAAGAATCCAGAAATTCTAAAAACTACTTATTTCGACAAGATTCTCATCGCCTCCCTTAGCGGATATGAAGCAATTCCAAAACAATTAGAATCAGACTTTAAAATTCCTAAAGAAAAAATTGATACCTCTTACTGCATGCTTTGCGTAGAGGCTCGACTTACTTTTTTGGAATATTTTTCAAAAATCGTAAAAAATTTAAATCTAGGCGGGGCAGTGGCAGAACTTGGTGTGTTTCAAGGAGATTTTGCAAAAAAGATTAATGGGTTTTTTCCAAATAAAAAGCTTTATTTGTTTGATACTTTTGAAGGTTTTGATGCAAGAGATTTACACAATGAAGCACAAAGCGTGCAAACTCTAGGTTCTCATTTAACAAATACTTCTATTGATCTTGTTTTAAACAAAATGCCTATTCCAGAAATGGTTGCAGTCAAACAGGGATGGTTTCCAGAAAGCGCCAAAGGTATGGAAAAAGAGATTTTTTGTTTTGTGAATATTGATACGGATTTATATGATTCCATTTTAAGTGGATTAGAATTTTTCTATCCAAAAATGTGTAAAGGTGGCGTCATATTAATACATGATTATTTTTCATTAGGATATATCGGTGTCAAAAAAGCCGTTGATATTTTTGCAAACAAAAATAATTTATACATTTTACCGATAGGAGATGGCATAAGCGTAGCGATTATGAAAGTTTGAGCAACTTTCGCGCTATGCGCTTGAGTTTGTTACATACTCTTATGTGAATAATGGTAGCGCACAAAGGGGGTAAAAAATCTTAATTTCCAAAGAATTATGCTTTTAATCTTTGAGTCAAGCTCACACTAAGATTTTTTTGCTTACATAAGTCATTTCTAAAATCAGTAGAAATATAATATTCAATTGATTCAATAATATTGTAAATTTTATGTGGAGATTCATCCCATATTGCATGTTGTTTGATAAATTTACGCAAATCATCAATCTGCGCGCTATTGTCAAACTCATGCGGATCAGAATTCAGTCTTGCTATATCCTCTTTAAGCTTTTTAAAATTCTTTACATAAATAATATTTTTTGCACCTTGCAACATGATATTTTGTCCGCCAAATACTATACAAGGACGATTCGCAAAAGTAGATTCAAAATGAACGGTGCCGTTAATAGTGGCTACCGCAAAGGCATTGTCTATAAGCTCTTTTGAAGACATTTCCAAAGATGCAAACTCAACGTTCGGCAACTTTTGTAATTCTTTATAGAAACTAATATCTTTGAAATAGGTAAAATTATAAAGATAATAAAACATTCTAGGTTGATTAAGCATAAATTGTAATGGATGCTCTTTTATTATCAACTTACATCCTTCAGGTAAAGCTTTTGAAAGCATTTGTATAACAGTGAGCTGATTTTGCAATGGCACACAAACATTGGTATTTCCTTCTGGTTCAAAATGAATAGCATAAAAAATATATTTTTGTTTCAGATTGGGCTTATGGGAAATCTTTTTGTAGTAACGCTTCATTTTCTTAAGGCGCAAAAAATAATAAAAATGCGCCCAAAATCTCCCAGCTTTCTTAAATCTTATACATTTAGATACATATGAGACAAAATCTAAAAGCAATGGACCACCTAGTTTAAAAAGTAGCTTTATAAACATATTGATATATTTAGAATGTGCAAGATAAAATGGCGGTATCCACCCTAAATCAAATTTAAAATAAAAGTTTTGTTCCAACTCTTCATCATTAATATATCCATGCATAAAACGCAAATATACATTTGTATTAAAACAAAATAACGAAGGAGCAAAAAATAATCTTGGTGGAGATGTAAAAACAGGAATATCCCTCCTTTGCGCTACTTCCATGCATAATTCACAAAGCTGTTTATGCTCAACACCATTGACAAATACAAAATCTATCTTGTGTGTATCAAAAATATGATTCCACCAAAATAATGCATTAAAATATTGATTGCTTAAAACCATATTATCAAGTGTTTCTCTATGGTAGCTAAAATCAATCTTGCGTTGAGCGTCTCTAAACTCATCAATAATCTCAAAATCTAAATATGTAATACCCTCAAGTTTTTCAAACCCAAAACGCCAAGTGATATGCAAAATTTTTGTTTCGTCATATTTTGCTCTAAATGTTTTAATATCCTGTTCGCTTTCTACGACAAGAACAATAATTCTATAGCCTTTTTCAAAAAAACCATCAATATTTTGACATTGCCTATTTACTACAACAACATTTTTCATAGGCTTTCCTTACGGAATCTATAAAATTTTGTATAAAAATAAAGTAGTAGAAAATAAATTTGCAGTAAATAGAAGTATAAGATTAAATCTCTATTGCCCCCCCCCCAAGGACTTTTGCTAGACTAACACGCGGGAACGCGTCAATATATGAAACTGAAGCACAATTTACAATTCTATTAGTAAATAGATCATTTATTATACGATAGGATCTAAAAACCTCAGAATCTGCATAAAGAGAATCTGCAATATTTGTACGCTCAAGTTCATAGCTTGTATCTTTCTCTTTGTAAAAATGTTTATATTCCATTCTAAGAGTATTATTGCAATCTACTTCGTATCCCTTAAATGCACTTTGCTCACAACCTAAAAGATAAATTTTTTTATATCCTAATCGCAACGCACAAATAATTGATGGAATTAACACACAAGAATGCGAAGGCACAGCAAATGCACGAGAAAAAAGAAATTTTTGAAGCCATCGAAAACCTTCAAATTTAAAAACACCATAAGTCTGCAATGTAATATTTGGATTACAAATTTTGAGCTTATCTTTCCAAATAGAAGGTATAAAAAGAGTTAGCGTATGATTTGTATGTTTCAAAGTATCTAGTGTTTTTTCAAAAATCTCTTTTTGAGATGCAAAAGTTCTATCTGAAGTAACTTGATAAGCATTCCCGACAAAATATGCAGAATCCATAAGTACATAATATTTGGGCTTCAGTGTTTCAAAAATTGGTTGCAATATTGAATTATTAAGCATTAGCACATCTTTTTGCGCTAAAAATTCTTCAAAGCCCTTTATATCTTGCTGTAAGCTTGGAGCATTTGCTATGATAAAAAGCTCATCATTTTGTGTGTCTTTAGAAGATTTGATATTTGGCAGGGCATGAAGATTCCAAAGTAGGGTCTTTATAAAAGCAAGTGTCTCGATAGAGTTAAAAGAAAATTTTTTAAATCCAATTCCCATTAGGCAGTCCTTAAATGAGAATCGCGAGAACAATATAAAGATGAATTGAGAGTTCTCGAAACTTTAAAAGTATTTCTCTTCGGTAATTGAAAAAATATGCTATGCAGCGCTCTAAAAAAGACTACATTAAAGTCTCTATTTGCCCCCCCCCCCAAGGACTTTTTCTAAACTAATACGCGGGAACGCGTCAATCATAGATTCTGAAGTGCAATTTGTTATACCAAAAGACATTTTTCCTAACTCCTCGTAGGCTCTAAAAGCCTGAGTGATATTTTTAAACACAAAAGCTACAGTATAATTACTAAATACTTTTTCAGGCACTCCACCATCATAGTAGTGTGCATCATAAGTATAAAGATGATTCTGAGAATCCACTGAAAGCTGCTTATGCCAATCACTATTTGCGCCCAATAAATAAATTTCCTTATATCCCAAAACTACTCCACAAGAAAGTGCTGCTATAAGCACATTTATGCCGCTAGGGATAGCAAAATTATGTCTATAGAAAAATTTTTGCAAGGATTTAAAACTATATAATTCAAGCGCATTGAAAGTACAAATCTTTATAAAATTATTCTCTACTTCTATACATCTTCCATTTATACGCTTTTTATAGTGTATATGTGATACAAATAGATACATTTCCCAATCCACTTTTACAAATGCTTCATTTAATGCATCTACACGACTTTTAAAATCAATCCCAGCCTTTTCATCATAAATCCCCATATAAAAAGGATCCATCAGTACATAATATTTTGGCTTAATTTGAAAAGCTAATGGACTAGTAAGTGCTTGATTCACCATTATCACATCTTCGCGCGAAAGAGAATCCTCAAGTCCAGCAATATCCACATTGACGCTGGGACCATTCCCAATAACAAAAAGCCTCTTTTTATCTGATGGCGCAACTTGCTTAATAGTAGGAAATAAAGTGCCAAATCTAAGCGCATTCACACACCACCATGCAAGATTCGCGAAATTTATACAAGAGCTTTTAATCTTTTGCTTGTAAGTCAATGTTTCCCCTAAAAACTTAAATTTTTCAAATAAACAACCATTTTGGTGGTTTTATTTATCCTCAAAAATTTGAGATTATACTAAAAAAATTCTATTTTTTCCTTAAACCCCTCCGCTTATTTCCCCTATTTCCTCCGCGATAAAAAACCGCGGGGGCGGTGTTTGGATTTCTACGCTATGAATCAAGGCAAATACTGCTGGCTTGGGTATTGGATATATTGCTGGTTGTAAAAATTTGGCTGTGAAGCATCGCGCCTTTGGGGTGTCGCGCCAAAGTTATAGCGCACGCCCGCACTCATCACATAGTCCATATTGTAAGTCCCAAAGAAGCTTTTATCCACCTCAAAGTAGATTCTCGTATTTTGCGAAACACGCATATCAAGCCCGAGAGAGAGCACCGCGCGGAAGTCTGAATCTATTTTTTTGCTCCTATCCGCGGTTTTAGCAATATCATCGCGCACAATCATTTCTCCACGATTGCCAAAGTCTTTTACCAAGCTCCCGCCAACGCGCCAATATCCCCCAGCATTGCCGATCTTAAAGGCATTTAGCATATCCGCGCCCACGCGTGCAATCGCCATGAAATTTGCCTTGCTATCGACAAAAAGCGTGCTTCCCACACTGCGGAAGGTGAGATTCTGCGCGCCAATGTAGCCTAAAATCACCTCAGCTTGCGGTTGGAAATAGAATCCACGCATTGACTTAATCCCAAGTCTCCTGCCATACTCCGCGCTCACATAGCCCGAGCTAACCCCCGCCGTGTCCCTACCTGCGAAGCTTAGCGAGCTTGCGGTATATTCATTGCGCGAGTAGATGTATTTGCCCACAATGTCTAAATAGCTCAAATCCGCAAAAAGTGCCGAGCGGTAAAAACCAATCGCAAAGCTATCACTGCGCGCATTTAGCGAGTTTCCAGCGCCACTTCCCCATGAGCTTGTAAAACTCCCAACCAAGCCTAAATACACCTTCGCGCCTTGATATTGCGTAACCTTATCAAAGCCCCCTTGCAAGCCAAAATTATGCCCATAGTAGCCATTTTGCCCCTCAATCCCGCCTTTGATGACTTTCGCCCACATGCCCGAGCTATCATTCCCGCCACGCACTTCGCCTAGGCGCTTTGCCATGTTATTAGTTTCTGCATAAAGGTTGAAATACGGATTTAGCACCGCGCCTTCAAGCGGTGTGAAAACCTCACGCTCCAAAAGCCCATCATCAATGCTTTCAATCGTTACAGAATCTATATACCACTGCTTGCCATTGTGCTGTCCGCCAGTCGTGCCAAGTGATGGATCATTGTCAAAATAGCTATTTTCTAGCTGCGTATCCCCATCAGTCTTTAGCTCCGTGCGGAAAACGCCTAAGCCCATATATTGCTCTGTGGCGCGGAAAGCGTTGTCATCAATGGCATAGGAATTTGTAGAATCCACCACGCTTGCGACATAGATTTTTTCACCTCCTGCGGTGTATTGATAATCGCTCGCTGTGCTTGCATCTTGTATAAGTTGCAAATAAGTTGTCCCGCTAAGGGCGTTTGTTGTGAGGATTACTTTTATCTCATCTGCGGCGTTATTTGCGCTTTGTGTGAGGTTCAGCCCTAAGCGAAACAAGCCATTTTCTGAGCTAAAAAGTGAGTTATAAGTCGGTGCTCCACCACCTGCATTTGCCATTGCTGAAGGCGCGATTGTAAGCGTTTTTTTACTAAACCCCGCACCCAAAGGACGCGCGATAACTTCGTAATAATCATAGTCTGTGCTATCAACCGGCGTCACGCAAGTGCTCGCATTTGTGGTAGCATTACGCGTGCAACCACGCCAATTATACGAGCTCAAATCCACAATCGCAAGCGCATTCCCAAGCGTAGCCCCGCGCGTAGAGCCATTTGTGATAAGCGTGCTGTCGTTGCTAAGGCGCAGAGAATCTATCTTGCTAGATTCTGGCACAAACCACTGCCCGCCAGAGCCCTGCAGATTCCCGCTGAAGCTTATTTGATTAGCAGAGATGGAATCCGTCCCAATCACGCTATTTTCAAAAGTCCCTATAATGCTTGTAAGCCCATTTAGCCCGCTGATTGTGCCATGTAAATAATCCGTGCCTGCGCTTATGGTGTTATTTGTCGTATTCACGCGCGCAGATTCTGCGAAATTTAGCTTTACTGCAATAAGCCCATTGTTTGAGAGTGAAAAATCATAAGTTGAAGCCGAGTTCCCGCCATTTATCACCACAGATGAGCCACGCGCAAAAAGCGCATTTTTAGTGATATTCCCACTTAGCGTGCCTTGCATATACACGCCTTGGCTAAATTCGCTTAGCGTGCTGTTGGCAGAATTTGTGCCAAGATTAATGCTTTCACTCGCGCTGATTGTCCCGCCAGCTCCCGCTGTAAGTGTTTTGCTAATATTTGCCAAAATGCTTGTGCTACCATCAAAGTTAAAGCTCCCGCTTGAAGTGAGATTTGTAGGTGTCGTGGCGGTAGAATCTGTCGCGTTGATGATTTTATTTATCATCTCTTGTCCTAGATTCCCAACGCTATAAAAACTATACACAGAATCGCTCGTCCCACCGCTAATAAGCAAATTATTATCAAATGAGCCAGAACCTATAAAAGTAATGCGCTTCCTAGAAGCCCCGCCTATCGTGCCACTGAGACTCGAAGTGCGTGAGGGGGCGCCGGATTCTATCACGGAGACGCGATTCCCGCTTGTGTCGATGTAAGTGCGCTCGCTCAAACTTGAAGTGCTATTAAACACCGCTTCGATATTGAAGTCATCATCGCTTAGCGCGCCTTTTATGCTGACATCTCTAAAGCCGATAGTCGCGCCCGCACCAGTGCCTACATTCCCATTGATTCCATATTTTGTAGAATCCACATAAAAATTTATCCCCTTACTAATAAGGTAGCTTTGGATATTTGAGGCTGTATTAAAGGTGATTGTTTTATCGATTAATCCATCGCCATTGCTATCAAAGCTCGCGGTGTAACCACTTGGCGTTGAAATATTCTCGCTAAAATCGAGCACCCCACCAATATTGCTAAAGGTATAAATACTATCTTTTGTGCCCTCCACTATGGAGCCATTGTGGAAATTTGAGTAGTTCGATCCGGGATCATCTCCGCCAAAATTTAGCACCACATCTTTTTTAGTTTCGCCATAGATATGATTGCCAAAAAAGCCCTGCGGTTGGAATCTGTTCGCATAAGAAACATCTAAAGTCCCGCTAAAGCTCACGCCGATATTATTACGCACATAGGAATTCCCAGCAAGCGCGATTGTGGCTTGTCCATACGCGCTTGCAATACCTGTGGCATCGTCCAAATCAAATTCGCCAAAATCCACAAAAGTATAGGTGTAGTTGTTGCTATTTGCGCCTGATAGGTTGGCATTTGCGCCAAGTGCATTTGCGCCCACAAAGACAAAGTTCGAGCCATCTAGCCCTGTGCCTAGCGTGCCTTCAAAGCTAGTTGTCGTGCTTAAATCGCTCACGCTCCAATTTGTAAGCCCACCGCTTGCGTTGTTAAAATCGCTTAGAATCTCATTTATCGCATTTTGCCCACTTTGAGAAAGCGTAGTGCTCAGGTTGCTCCCAAGCCCATTAAAAATATGTGTGTAGCGCGCCAAAGTCCCGCCTGTTATGCTTGTAGCGCCTGCATTTGTGGAAAGATTGCTATTGATGACAAGCGCTTGTCCGCGAAATTGTTTTATAGAATCAAAATTTAGCACGCCAGCGCCGCCTGAAGTGGTGATGTTATTAAACACCACGACAGAATCTATACTTCCACCACTTAGCGTATTTGTGTCTGAAAAGCCATGCGCGCCAGCGCCTAAAAAGACAAGATTTGCGCGGACATTTTGCCCTAAAGTCGCGCTTCCTGTAAGTGCGGAGTTTTCAAGGTTAAGACTTTGAAAATATGGCGCTAAGTTTGAATTTAGAGAATCCCAAGTGTTTGCCCCGCTCTGCGTGCTTTGCGCACTTGATTGCGCGTTAAAAACAGCGTTTAGCGTGTTGTAGTTTGTGGTGGCGTTTGCCCCTCCTGTGCCTGCGGTGTCCGAAACATTAAGATTATTTACACTTGTGCCAAAAAGTGTAAAATTGATTTTTGAGTTTCCATTAGCTGCGGCATTTGTGGTTGTGGTGAAAATGCCACCATCAAGCGTGCCAGCGTTTAAGAAAAGTACATTACTTGTATTGCCTGTGGTTGTGGCTGTATCGCCGGTAAATTGAAAAGAATCTTGCGCAGTTGTGCCACCGAATCGATGGGAATTTGCACCGATAAAGCTCACTTGCGCGCTGTCATTTATGCCGATAGTCCCGCTCGCACCATTCGCCCCGCCCAAATAGGCAGAATCTGCGAAAATACTGCTTAAACTTTGTGTCGTATTTGTCGCGCTCGTGCTTGTCTGCGTGGCAAGTGGGGCAAGTGTGATATTTTGGCTTGCTGTGGGGCTTGCAAAGATGAGATTTAGGCTTGAGTTTGCGTTGGCATAGAGCAGATTCCCAGCAATTGAGCTTGCGCGAGAATCTAGATTAAGAATTGAAGTAGCGGTAAGATTGCTAAAATACAGCGACTTCGTCCCTAAGTCAAAAAGTGAAATATTTGTCGTGCCAGTGCCGATTCTAAATTCAACTTGATTGCTCGCGTTTTCAATAGCATTTGCACCATTAAAAACAAGATTTTGGGTGTTGGCGTTGGGAGCTGTAGGCGTATTTGCCGGCTGTCCTGTCGTAGGATCATAATACCCACCGCTAAAATCTATCACACTTCCTTTAAACACCGCACTATTCACCCTCACGCCGAAATTTTCAGAATCTAGCGCATTGCCAAAAAGCATATCATTGGAAAAATAAGGCTGAAGCATATCATCATTGACATCTACACCGCGAAAAACCATCGTGGAATTTGTCGCGCTTACTTGTGCGCAAGTATTTGGCGTGGTGCATTCTGTGATATTTGGTCCCGTTGTCGCACCTGTGAGAATCCCCAAAATATTATAAAGCACCGCTCCATAAGGATTTGTCGGATTATAATACACGCCCCGCGCGATTTGCCCGGTGTTATCTCTATATTGCAGGTTTAAGATTACATACTCATTGCTTTGATTTGTCGCACCATCGCGCAAGTTTAGCCCGATAGCATCAAATCTCTGCGTATTTGAACTAAAATCAAGCAAAACCCTGCGTGTCGCGTTAGTCGCGCCAGCGCCGATAATCCAAATATTACTATTATCTAAACGCGTCCCGCTCGCGTAGTCAAAAACGCTATCTCCTGCAAATCGGAATCCCACGCCGAGATTCCCGGTGATATTACCAGCTGCAGCTTGGTTGTAAAGATAGTAGCTTGTAGGGGAAGGCGCAGTGCCAATTGAAGGTGCAGGAAGTGGCGTGAGCTGGAAATTTGTCGCATTAAAATCATAAGCATTTAGCGCGCTAAAAAGCGCAAATACGCACAATGCCTTAGTAAAATTCCTTCTTTTCACGCACATTCCCTTGTTTTGCAAATTTTCTCTTTGCTAAAGCAATGTGTATTCCATAAAATGGAATTAAGGAATTCAAGTTACGCATTGAAAATGCGTAACCCTTACTCTCGCCCCTTGCGTGGTGAAAAAAAGCGGTGATTTAGCATTAGCAGAAGTGCTAATGCCCGATTTTTTTCTAGCAAGGGAAATAGCGAGGCTCTCCCCCCGAGAGAAGAAAAGCGCGGAGCTTTTCTGGCGCGGGGGAGTGAGGAGGGGGTAAACCCCTTTTTCTTTTGCGTGAAAGATTCTAAGAAATTTGGGAATCTTGAGAAGTGAAAGCAAAGAGATTCTGAAAGATTATGTCATTGCGAGCGCAAGCGAAGCAATCCATTATTTTAACTTTAGAATCTTGCAAGATTTTTGCAATGACTTAGATTCTACAAGATTCTAATTTTTTTAGAGTTTTCAGAATCTTGTTTATATTTTAATTCCTTTAAAAGATTCTATTTTTCAAAATCCTCTAATTTAACTCAATCCCACTTAGATTCTTAAGAGTTTCTTTTTGCAGGGGGACAAGGGGGCTTGAATTGCGAAGTCGCTCCCCTCCCCCTTATCAATCCCCCACCCCCGACAACGCTTTTTAATGGTGCGTGCCGCACACTGCATTTGGATTCTAAATTGCAAAATTTTAAGATTCTAAAATCCTAGGCAATGTAATGCCGCGCTGTCCTTGGTATTTCCCGCCTCTGTCTTTGTAGCTCACTTCACACACACTATCACCTTGTAGGAATAGAACCTGCGCGATTCCCTCATTTGCATAAATTTTTGCCGGTAGTGGCGTGGTGTTGCTAATCTCAATGGTGATATGCCCCTCAAACTCCGGCTCAAAAGGCGTTACATTGACAATAATCCCACATCTCGCATAAGTGCTTTTCCCCAAACAAATCGCCAGCACATCGCGGGGCATTTTAAAATACTCAATGCTGTGCGCAAGCGCGAAAGAGTTTGGCGGGATAATGCAAAACTGCCCGTCCTTGACATTTTTCACCACGACATTTTCTTCTTTGAAGTTTTTTGGATCGACAAGCGCTGCGCCAATATTGCTAAAAATCATAAATTCCTCACCCACCCTAATATCATATCCATAGCTTGAAAGCCCGTAGCTTATAGTGTTTTTGCCGACTTGCTTTTCACAAAATGGCTCTATCATTTTATGCTTTAAGCTCATCTCTCTAATCCAGCTATCTGCTTTTAATCCCATAACGACACACTCCTTTAGTTATAATTTATGGTATTATAACAAATTAAATTCTTTGGCTAGCCCAAACCACACCACTGATTACGAAAGGCAGGTTACTATGAATCTACAAGAAATCAAAAAACTTATGGAGCTTTTTAGCAGTAGCGAAATCGCAAAACTCAATCTCAAAAATGGTGAATTTGAAATCAAACTAGAAAAATATGGCGCAAGTGTCGTTGCAAGCGCGCCTGTGGCAAGTATGCCGGTTATTAGCGCGCCAGCAGCACAAATTACACAAAACACAGAATCTACCCAAGCTCAAAGCGCGCCTACAGCAAGTGCGCCTGTGGCAAGCGGGGATTTTATCACTTCTCCAATGGTAGGGACATTCTACCGCTCACCAAGCCCGGGCGCTGCGCCGTATGTCAATGTCGGCGATACAATTAAAAAAGGACAGACGATAGGCATTATCGAAGCGATGAAGATTATGAATGAGATTGAAGCGGAATGCGATTGTAAGATTCTCTCCATTGAAGTTGATGACGCGACACCTGTGGAATTTAGCACAAACCTCGTGCGAATCCAAAAACTCTAAGCGCCAAGCTTAGGGATTTATGGACTTTGGGACAAGGGGTAAAAATGAAAACAAAAAAACTCAGTAAGATTCTCATCGCTAACCGCGGAGAAATAGCCCTGCGCGCGATAAGGACAATCCAAGAGATGGGCAAGCAGGCTATTGCGATTTATTCTACTGCGGACAAAAACACCTACTATCTTGATGTGGCTGACGCTAAAGTGTGCGTAGGCGCGGAAAAATCCTCTCAAAGCTACCTTAACATTCCGGCTATTATGAGTGCGGCGGAGCTTTTTGGCGCGGACGCGATTTTCCCTGGATATGGATTTTTGAGTGAAAATCAAAACTTTGTAGAAATCTGCGCACATCACAATATCGAGTTTATCGGACCTACGGCAGAAGTGATGGTATTAATGAGTGATAAATCTAAGGCAAAAGATGTGATGAAAGAAGCAGGCGTGCCGGTGATTATGGGAAGTGATGGCGCGCTAAAGGACTTTAAAGAAGCGCAAAAAATCGCTGAAGAAATCGGCTATCCTGTGATTCTCAAAGCTGCAGCAGGTGGGGGCGGACGCGGAATGCGCGTGGTGGAAAAGCCAGAAGTGCTTAAAAATCTCTATCTCGCAGCAGAATCTGAAGCGCTGAGCGCCTTTGGCGATGGCACGATTTATATGGAAAAATTTATCCGCAATCCAAAGCATATCGAAGTGCAGATTCTAGCTGATAAACATGGAAATGTCCTACATATAGGAGAGCGCGACTGCTCGGCGCAAAGACGCCAGCAAAAGCTCATCGAAGAATCCCCAGCAGTCGTACTAAGCGAGAGTGTGCGCAAAAAGCTTCTTGATACTGCTGTCAAAGCTGCAAAGCACATTGGTTATGTAGGTGCGGGGACTTTTGAATTTTTGCTTGATGCAAATTATAAAGATTTTTATTTTATGGAGATGAACACGCGCTTGCAAGTGGAGCACTGCGTGAGTGAGATGGTGAGCGGGCTTGATTTGGTGGAGTGGATGATACGCATAGCCGAGGGCGAAAAGCTTCCTAGTCAGGATTCTATCACTTTCAAAGGGCATTCTATCGAATGTCGTATCACAGCCGAAGATCCGCAAAAATTCTACCCATGCCCGGGCAAAATCACAAGGTGGATTAGCCCCGGTGGCGCGAATGTGCGCCTTGATAGCCATGCGTATGCGGGCTACACCGTGCCTATGCATTATGATTCTATGATTGGCAAACTCATTGTTTGGGGCAAGGATAGAGACGAGGCGATAAGGCGCATGCACCGCGCGCTTAGGGAGTTTTGCATTGAGGGCATTAAGACGACTATTCCTTTTCATATTAAAATGATGGAAAATAGCGACTTCCACCAAAGCAAGATTCACACAAAATACCTCGAGCAGACTTTTTTACCGCAAAATGAAGGCTAAATTGCGGTGATTGGCGCTTTTTAGGGGAAATTTATTTTAAGGAGGCTTTAAGGTTATGAAAATATCAAACTTGCAAGCTAGGGATTCTTCAAACATTGCTTTGCAAAAGGCAAACACACAAGGGCTAAAATCCTCTGCAAAGACAAAAGAAGCCCAAAGCACGAAAACAGCGAGCTTAGGAAACCTTAAAAATGAAAATATCAAAGAAACCAACTTAAATATTGGCAAATTGCAAGTTTTACAAAAATCCCTAGATTCCCTTGAAAGCCCCTTGCGTAAGGCGCAAAAAGCACTTAGCACAGATTCCAAAGAGCAAATCGCTGAAGCGCGCGAGCAGGCGGAGAAAATCATCAAATCAAGTACTTTCAATGGGCAAAAAGTCTTTGGCGTGAGCGTGAAAGATTCTAAAAATAATGTCGTGCTAGAGCCCGTGGTGGTGGATACTTCATTTATTAGCGCGGATAAACGCGAGCTTGAAATTTTTAGCAAAAACATTCAAGAATCTAAAGCGCAGGTAAAAGAGGCGCTAAGCGCGCTTTCAAAAGATGCACAAGAAAATATCCAAACGCTTAGCAAAGTAAAGAATCTACCAGAGAAAGACACAATAACAAATGAGCAAGATTCTGGCAAAATCGCTAGTTTTTTCAAAAAATTTGGCGACTTTTTGCGTGGCGCGCAAGCAAGTCAAAAAGTCGATAGCGAACGCGTCTCGCAGCTTTTGACATAAAGGCAAACGCCAAATGTGGCATAGAAACAAGACTTTGTTTATAGAATCTTTTAAACTTCTTACATTAAAAAAGGCAGAGTATGTGCGCGAAAGCGCAGGCGAAACGAAGCTGAAGCGGAGCTTATAAGAGCTTTGCTCTTGCAAGTGTCATAAAAAGGAATAGAGTCGCTATGCCTAACTTTTACCCCTACAGCACACAGCTTATTGATGAATCTGACAAAAAAGCTTTGCTTAGTGCGCTTGAAAGCACACATTTGACGCAAGGGCAAAGGGTTGTGGAGTTTGAAAAAGCTTTAGCAGAGTTTTGCGGGGTGAAATACGCGCTTTGTCTCAATTCCGCTACTTCCGCACTGTATGTGGTTTATCATTGGTTTAAAGCACAAAATCCAGATTCTCAAATCTATGCCATCACTACGCCCATTAGCTTTGTAGCAACTTGCAATATGATGCTTGTAAATGGCATTACACCGCTATTTGCGGAGGTTTTGCCAAATGGGAATATTAATCCAAAAAGCGTGCGTGAGATTCTCAACACTCACAAAAACAAAGAATCTATCAAATTACTTGTAAGCGTGGATTACGCGGGCTTAAGCGTGGAATGCGAGGAATTAGAAAAAATAGCGCAAGAATTTAATTTGCTGTGGATTTCTGATAGCTCGCATGCTTTTGGCGCAAGCTATAAGAGCGCAAAAATTGGCTCACTAGCGCATGCAAGCATTTTTAGCTTCCATGCTATTAAGCCTATCACAACTGCTGAAGGTGGCGCACTGCTGACAAATGATGAAAGCCTTTATGCACACGCACAAGCCATTTTGAGCCATGGCATCATCAAAGGTAGGGCGTGGAATTATGATTGTATCGACATTGGGTTTAATTTCCGAATGAATGAGCTAAGCGCGGCGCTTGGGCTTTCACAATTGCCAAAAATTGAGCACTTTATTTCTGCGCGCGAAGAAATCGCAAGATTCTATGATGAAACTTTTGCCAAAAATCCCTATTTTAGCACCATTGCACGCCCTTCGTATATGCAAAGCAGCCATCATCTTTACCCGATTTTACTTTTCCCAAACCTGTGGTGCGCTAAGGAAGATATTTTTAACGCCCTTTTAGCGCGAGGTATCGGCGCGCAGGTGCATTATAAGCCTATTTATCAATTTAGTTTGTATAAAAAACTTTTTGGCGAAATGCGCGTTGAAAGCGCAGAATCTTTCTATCTTTCCGAGCTTTCAATCCCTTGCGCGCAAAATATGGGCTTAAAAGATGCTAAAGAAGTGGCGCGCATTCTCCTAGAGGTATTAGAATCTAGCGCATGCGCGAGATAAAGTAAGACAAAATGAAACTTAAAAGGTTTTAAAAATGAAAAAAATTTTTCGCTTAATTTATTTAGCAAGCTTTTTTTGCCTGCCGCAAGGCTTTGGCGCGGAATGCTATGAAAATGCGGATTTTTATTTTAAGGTTGAGACAAATTGCAATGAAGAGCTTTGTAACACTACGCTCATGCTGCTTGATAAGAAAAAGCCAAATTCTTTTTTGCTGCTAGATTCTCAAGTCGGGGAGAAAAACACTACTTTTACGGGCGAAAATGCGACTTACATTTTGGAGCAAAAGGCGTTGTATATGCTAGATTCTCAAAATATTACAGAATCTAGCACGCAAGAAAACGCGCAAGGAGCACAAAAAATACAAGAGACAAAAGATTCTCAACCGCAAGATTTGGCAGATTTTAAATCCCTCGCACAAAGCGCGCCTAATGCAGAAAATCCCATCTCAAAAGCAAAAAAGCTAGATTCTATTGCGTGCGTGTATGCTGATGGGCTTAGTTTTAATGCGTTTTGGCAGGATTTAGGCAAGGGGCAGTATCAATTTATCAAGCAAAAAACGCAAAATAATAGCGATGGCACGGACAAAGAGGGGGATTTTTTTAGCATTTATCAAAATGGAGACAAGCTCACTTTTGAATCGCTAGAACTTCGCATTGATAGCAGTGGCGCGGAAAGTCAAAGTCGCATTACGCAAGATTTTTTGCTTAAGCCTTTAAGTAAAAATCAAGCCTACATCACTTCCTTGCAAAACAAAGCTTGCGGTGTGCTGGTGGAGAAAAAAGAAGATGAAAATGGTGCGCAGATTCTCAAAGTTGGCTCATTTGCAAATAAAAGCGTGTGCGATTTTCTACGCAAGCCAAATGGGGAATATCTCATTACTGAAACCTACACCAAAAAAGCTCAAAATTAAGCCCTCTTCTTCCACCTTGCAAAAATCGCAAAACTGCGATTGTATCTCATTATCCGCCACTTTTATAAAACTTTTTTAGAAAAATACTTCCCTTTTGTGTAAATTTGTAGCGTTTTGCTTTAAAAATGAGAATCTCGCATTAAATAGCCCCAAAACGCCTTGTGTTGGGATTGATACCCTATTTTTAAACGAAAAGTAAATATATATAAAAAATAATATATATTTACTTACAGCACGCGCAAGAGTAGAATTATCACCGAATCCACAAATCCCGCGATTCAATGGAAGGAGGTTTTGCGTTACAAGCAAAAAAGCATTACAATCTTAAGAACTAAACAAGGGGGAAACAATATGCAACCAAACTTAAATCGCCGTGAGTTTATCAAAAATGCGGCAGTGGTTTCAGCAGCTTCAGCTGTTGGGTTAAGCGTGCCAAGTGCTGCGCTAGCAAAAGCGCAAGACGCACAGAAATCATGGAAATGGGATAAATCTGTTTGTAGATTCTGTGGAACAGGCTGTGGGATTATGGTAGCAACAAAAGACGGGCAAATTGTCGCGGTGAAAGGCGACCCAGAAGCACCGGTAAATAGAGGGATTAACTGCATTAAGGGGTATTTTTGCGCCAAAATTATGTATGGACAAGATCGCTTGACACAGCCACTTTTGCGCGTCAATAGCAAAGGCGAGTTTGACAAAAAAGGCAAATTTGCGCCTGTAAGCTGGAAGCGCGCCTTTGATGAGATGGAAAAGCAATTTAAAAAAGCTTACAACACACTAGGGCCAACAAGCGTGGCGATTATGGGAAGCGGGCAATACACCGTGCAAGAAGGCTACGCAGCAGTGAAGCTTATGAAAGGTGGATTCCGCTCAAATAACATTGATCCAAACGCAAGACATTGTATGGCAAGTGCGGTGGTGGCATTTATGCAAACCTTTGGTGTAGATGAACCAGCGGGCTGCTATGATGATATTGAGCTAACTGATACAATCATCACTTGGGGCGCAAATATGGCTGAAATGCACCCGGTATTGTGGTCGCGCGTCACTGATAGGAAGCTCACAAATGCTAATAAAGTAAAAATCATCAACCTTTCAACTTTCACAAATAGAACTTCAGACATTGCGGATATGGAGATTATCTTCAAACCACAAACTGACTTGGCTATTTGGAACTATATTGCAAGGGAAATTGTGTATAACAGACCAGAATCTATGGATAAAAAATTTATAGATAATCACTGCGTCTTTAGCACAGGTTGGGTAAATATCGGCTATGGTATGCGCAATAATCCAAACCACAAAAGCTTCTCAAAAGCTGAAAAAGACATCGTAGCAAAAGAAAACAGCAAGATTCTTAGCAAAGATGAAGGCGTAACGCTACAATATCTTGGACTAAAAGCTGGTGATGAGCTAAAAATGGAAAAATCTGGCGTAGCTGATGCGCATTGGCAAATTAGCTTTGAAGATTTCAAAAAAGCGCTCGCTCCTTACACGCTTGATTTTGTAGCACAGCTTGCAAAAGGCGATGACAGCGAAAGCTTAGAATCTTTCAAAGCAAAATTGCAACAGCTTGCAAATTATTACATTGAAAAAAATCGTAAGGTTGTGAGCTTCTGGACGATGGGATTCAATCAACACCAAAGAGGCACTTGGGTAAATGAGCAAAGCTACATGGTGCATATGCTCCTTGGTAAGCAAGCAAAGCCCGGAAGTGGCGCATTCTCACTCACAGGACAGCCTAGTGCATGTGGCACAGCGCGCGAAGTTGGGACATTCTCTCACCGCTTGCCAGCAGATATGGTCGTGGCTAATCCAAAACATAGAGAAATCACTGAAAAAATTTGGAATCTTCCAGCAGGCACGCTTAATGGCAAGCCCGGATTCCCATATCTTGGAATCTTAAGAAACCTAGAAGATGAAAAAGTGAAATGGGTGTGGGTGCAAGTCAATAACCCTTGGCAAAACACAGCAAACGCAAATCACTGGATTAAAGCAGCGCGCGAGTTGGATAACTTTATCGTGGTAAGCGATAGCTATCCGGGTATCACAGCTAAAATCGCGGATTTGATTTTGCCTTGTGCGATGATTTATGAAAAATGGGGCGCGTATGGAAATGCAGAGCGCAGAACGCAGCATTGGAAGCAACAAGTTTTGCCACAAGGAAACTCAATGAGCGATACTTGGCAGATACTTGAGTTTGCAAAACGCTTTACACTCAAAGAAGTTTGGGGCAAAGATTACCCAGATTTGGGACTTAAAAGCGTGCTAGAAGAGGCTAAAAAAATGGGTTATAACGAAAATACCACACTTTTTGAATACCTCTTTGCAAATGCAAAAGCGAAGAAATTTAGCGCAAATGATGCGATGCTTAAAAACAAACCGCTTAACTCTGAAGTCTTTGGCGATAGCAGAAAGGTAGAAGGAAGCGATGGCAAGGTGTTTAATGGCTATGGATTCTTCGTGCAAAAATACCTTTGGGAAGAATACCGCCTCTTTGGTGTAGGACATGGGCATGACTTGGCAGAATTTGATGTGTATCATAAGGTGCGAGGATTGCGCTGGCCTGTGGTTGATGGCAAAGAAACACAATGGCGCTTTAACTCAAAATACGATCCTTATGCGCGCAAAGAAGCTGGGGGTAAAGAATTTGCATTCTATGGAAACAAAGGCGCAGCACTGCCTGTTGGCGATCTAAGCAAACCTGCGGGCGAAGAGAAAAAACCTCTTGCAAATAGAGCAAAAATCTTCTTCCGCCCTTATATGGAGCCTTGCGAAATGCCTGACAAGGAATATCCATTGTGGCTTTCAACCGGGCGTGTGCTAGAGCATTGGCATAGCGGAACGATGACTATGCGTGTGCCTGAGCTTTATCGTGCTGTGCCTGAAGCGCTTTGCTACATAAGCGAGGCTGACGCGCAAGATAAAAAACTCAAACAAGGTGATCAAGTATGGGTAGAATCTAGACGCGGAAAAGTCAAAGCACGCGTAGAAATAAATGGCAGAAATCGCCCGCCAAAAGGCTTGGTGTATGTGCCATGGTTTGATGAAAATGTGTTTATTAATAAAGTTTGTTTGGACGCGACTTGTCCGCTTTCAAAACAAACTGACTTTAAAAAATGTGCCGTGAAGGTTTATAAGGCGTAGATTCTATGGATAAACAACGCAGAAAGGCTTTAAATTCAATCGCGCAAACTATGGGCTTAGTAGCGCTTGGCGGACTTACTTGGGGTGCATTTGTAGCCGAAGCTAAGTCAAATCCGCTTTGGCTCTATCCGCCCGGAGCGCGGGAGAACTTCGCAAATAGTTGCATTCGTTGCGGACTTTGTGTAGAAGCCTGCCCATTTTATACACTAAGCCTTTCAAAAGAAGGCACAAAAGGCTTGCCGGTGTTTGTCCCACGCGAGATTCCCTGCTTTATGTGCGAGGATATCCCTTGTGTGCCTGTATGCCCTACTGATGCGCTAGATGTTAATCTTGTCAGCACAAATGGCAAGCTTGACATTGCAAAAGCGCGCATGGGCGTGGCGGTGGTAGATACACTTAATTGTATCGCGTATGCTGGCATACAATGCGATGCGTGCTACCGCGCTTGTCCGCTTATTGATGAGGCGATTTATTTAGAATACAAATCTAATGAGCGCACAGGCAAGCACACGATGATTTTGCCTATGGTTGCAAATGACATTTGCACAGGTTGCGGGAAATGTGAAAAAGCCTGCGTCACAGAACTTGCAGCAATCCGCGTGCTCCCACGAGAAGCGGTATTAGGTAAAATGGGGACAAACTATATCAAAGGCTGGGAAGAACAAGATGAAAAACGCTTAGAATCTGCCAAAACACATAAAAAGACAGAATCTAAAGCTCAAACGCTTGATTATCTTAATAGTGAGGATTTGTGATGTTAGCCTATCTTGCAAAGCGCAAATATTTGCTACTACGAAGATTCTCGCAAATTGGAATCTTGGTGCTGTTTTTTTTAGCAAATTGCTCGCTTATAAGCATTAATGGCACGCAATTTTTTGTGACGCAAGGAGATATTACGAAGTTTGAAAAAAACGAGCGTAATTTAGCCATTGCAAACACAAAAGAGGATTTGCTCTCTTTCAAACTTTTGGAAGGCAACTTAAGCGCGTCTAAAATCGCGGAAGTCGTGCCGATGAGTGATCCTTTGGCGTTTTTACAAATCTTTTTGGCAGGAGGAGCGATAAGCGCGGATTTAGCGCTTGGGGTGGTTGTCGTGTTGCTCATATATGGGGTATTTTTGGGAAGAGGTTATTGCGCATTTGTCTGCCCGATAAACCTCATCACTGATTTTGCCGCCTATGCGCGCAGGAAGCTTAAGATTGAAAATATCAAATTTCTTTCAATCCCTAGGAATGCGCGGTTTGCGATGCTTGCCTTAAGCTTATTGCTCTCTTTTTTCTTTGGTGCTCTTGCTTGGGAGATGATAAGCCCTATTTCGATATTGCATAGAGGCATCGTCTTTGGCATGGGCGTTGGAGCGTTTGGAATCTTGGCGGTATTCTTATTTGACTTATTTGCGCTCAAAAATGGCTTTTGCGCTCATTTGTGTCCTTTGGGCGCGACTTATAGCCTCATTGGCGCAAAAGCATTACTCAAAGTCAAACATAAAGTAGAAAACTGCACCAAATGTATGGAATGCGTGAGAATCTGCCCAGAATCTCAAGTCCTAGATATGGTAGGCAAGCGCAGTGATGCGGTAAAAAATATCGCGTGTATAAAATGCGGTCGTTGTATTGAAGTGTGTAATGATGATGCGCTAGGTTTTAGCATACTAAACTACAAAAAGGAGAGAGAATGAAAAAGTTGTTATTAGTTGCCTTGGCATTTTTTGGCGCGTGGCTTTATGCAAAAAGCGTAAGCGATACAGAAATCGGGCTTAGGAAAGTTCCGCTTGAGAGCGAAAATGTGAAGTTGCAGGATTTTAAATTTAACGACGCCCCAGCGGGTGAAAGTCAAAAAATTGAGCGTGCATTTGAAAATGCCCCACCTCTTATCCCGCATGATATAGAAGGCATGACGCCGCTCACACAGCAGGATAATCAATGTATCACCTGCCATGATCCAGCAGTGGCAAAAGATATGGGCGCAACCCCTGTACCTAGCTCGCATATGTTTGACTTGCGCGCTTCCAAAAAGATGAGCACGATTTCAGATTCACGCTTTAACTGCACGCAGTGCCATGTCCCACAAGCAAATGCAAAGCCTGTAGTGGATAATAATTTCAAGCCTGTTTTCACAAATGAAAAGCAAAAACATCAATCAAACTTGCTTGATGTGCTCAATCAAGGCGTGAAATAAACTCTTCAATGTTAGATTCTATTTTTTTGATAGAATCTAACAAATTCCAACACAATCTCAATTTGAAGGCATAAGATTTTGCGGATTCTTACAATTTGTTTTTTGCTACCTTTTTTGCTTACGCTAGGTTTTGGCGCGCCGTTAGAGTTGCAACCAAAATTAGAGCTAAAAATAGAGCATGAAATCTCTTCGCTTGAATTACAAGAAGATACTCTATTTGTCTCAACCACGCAAGGTGCGCTTTTAGTGTATGATATTAAGAATCCACAAAGTCCTATTTTGCGCCAAACAATCACGCTCCCTTCTTATAAAGATTTTTTTGATAATTCTTATAAGCCAAAAATTTATAACACCGCGACAAACGCGCAAGGGGAAACTCTCATCATCGCGGCAAATGGCAATTCCACGCGCGATATCTTTTTGCAAAAAAATGGCAAATTAGAGCTTTTGCTTGAGGATCAAAATGTCGCAAAAGCTGTGTGGATTTCCCCCACAGAAGCTATTTTTGGATTCTTAAGCCATGAAATCGCGCTTTTTAATGTAGCGACAAAAACGCTTATTTATCAAAACCAAATCACAAACTCAAGCTTTAGCGATATGCTTTACAACGCCAAAGATAGGATTCTCTACACTACAGGGGAATCTGGCGCGATTTATATCATCAATCCAGAATCTGGCGCGTTGGTAGAAAAAATTAGCAATATCAATAAAGACAGGGTTTTTCAAATCGCCTTTGGTGGCGATAAGCTCGTAAGTGCTGGGAATGACAGGCGCGTGGGCGTTTATACCTTAGAATCTGGCACAAAGCTCGCGCGCACAGATATTCTTAAAACAAGCTTTTTAGTCTATAGCGTTGGCATTAGCCAAAATGGCGAAAGTATCGCGTATATGAGCGATGAGTTTGGCGACATTACTATCGCAGATTCCCATAATCTCAATGCGCCAAAAATAACGCTAAAAGGCATTAATGGCGTGGCAAATAGCATCTTTTTTTACAAAGATTTTGTCATCGTTGGTTGCGATGGCGATGCCATCTACTTTTTTTCATTGGGAGGTCAAAAATGAATATCTCAAGTATCATTATCCGCGCGAAAAGCGCAAATTGGCAGAATCTGTTAGAGCAAATTAACAAAATTGCTTATACAGAAGTCGCACTTGAAGATTCTCAAAAAGGCATTATTATCGCCACCATTCAAGCCCCTGATACGGGCAAAGATATCGCCTCATTAAAAGAAATTAGCCAGCTTAAAGGCGTGCTGAGTGCTGATATGCACCTAACTTATAGCGAAGAGGAATTTAAGGGTTGCGAAATAAATATGAATGAAGTTGCTGAACTCATCGATACCACGCCCGTTGAAGAGATGAAATATAATGGCGATGTTAATAATCTTATGAAAGAATAGCCCAAAAATAGCGCCAAAAGACGCGCTTTTTTTAAGCACAAAAATTGTAAAATGCCTTTTTGCTTTTGCGCGCAATGCGGATTCTTACATTACGCACAAAACACAAAACCTGCAAGAGAAGGTGTCAAGTGACAGCATTTAATACTTTTTTTATCAAGTGCTTAAGCAATGCGCTTGGCTTTTTTTTAGCAAAAATCCCGCATGCTTTTTTTCTTTTGCATGTGAAAGCCTTGAGCGCGCTTTTTTGCTTCCTTGATAAGCGCAGATTTAATGACGCTCTTGCAAATCTAAATTTTGTCTATGGAGATTCTCTTTCTCAAGCGCAAAAAGAAGCCATTATCAAGCGCGCTTATAAAAACTTTGCCTTTGTGCTTTTGGAATCTGTGCGCGTGGTGTTTTTAAATAAGAAAAAATACGCGGCGCGCTTTAGCTTTGAGAATGAACATTTCATCACGGATTCCATCGCCAAAGATGGCGGCGCGGTGCTTATAAGCGCACATTATGGCTATTGGGAGGCGATGGCTAGCATTCTGCCACCACGCTATAGAATGTGTCAAATGGCTTCCCTTGGGCGCTTGACAGAATATCCGAGTATTAATCATATGATTATCAAACGGCGCGAGGCGCAGGGTGTGAAGATGATTGATAAAAAAGGTGCGTTTAAGCATTTGTTAAAAATGTATAATGAAAAAAATGCACTTGTTGGAATCCTCGTCGATCAAAATATCGGGCTCAATGAAGGCGTAGAAGTGCAATTTTTTGGCAAAAGAGCCACGCACACTACAATTGCTTCAATCCTTTCAAGGCGCTTTAATGTGGCGATTGTGCCGGTGTTTATTGATTTTAATGAGGATTATTCACGCTTTATTGTGCGCTTTTTTGAGCCTATTAGAGCGCAAAACTCAAATGACAGCAACGCAGATATTTTGCATGCCACCCAAATGCAGGCAAATATCACCGAGGAAGTTATCCGCGCGCACCCAAGCAGTTGGTTTTGGTTTCATAAACGCTTTAAGATTTTTTACCCGCAAATTTATACGCGAAAAAAGGCTTAATCTATGAAATTTTTTACGCACAAGCTAACGCCTCAAGCAAATTTTTTTATCTCGCAATCCCACCCAACGCTTAAAATCAAGCTAAGTGGCGAGTGGAGCTACACCACGCCAAAAGCAAAGCTCAAAGCCCTGCGCGCGAGTTTGCAAAAAGCAAATGTGCCAATCGAGCTAGAATTTGATTCTAACCTTGAAATGGATTTCGCGCTTTGTGCGTTGCTTAAGTCATTTTTAGAATCAAAGTCCTATACTTTGGGTGAAAATCAAAATATCATTGAAATGTTCGCACTGCTTGAAAACTACCCACAAGCCTACCCTATTCCGCATAAGCCAAACTCGCTTCTTACTTCTTTCCAAGAGCTAGGCGAAGGGGTAAAGAGCTTTTTTACAAATATGATTGATTTTATCAACTTTTTTGGTATGTGTATTTTCTATCTCTTTTTAAGCCTCTTAAATCCTAAGCGCTTTAAAATCGCCTCGATTTTCTATCACATTTCAGAATCTGGGCTTAAAGCCATGCCTGTGGTGCTTATAACAAGCTTTATTGTGAGTTATGCAATCGCCATGCAAGGCGTGATACAGCTAGATAAAATGGGCGTGCCAATCCTTAGCGTGGAGATTATCGCAAAGCTTTCTTTGCGCGAATTAGGACCTTTTGTTTTAGCGCTTGTGGTGGCTGGGCGCTCGGCTTCAGCCTACAGCGCGCAAATTGGCGTGATGAATCTTGCCGAAGAAAATGACGCGCTTAAAACCATGGGCTTTAGCGTCATTGATTTTTTGGTAACGCCTAGAATCTTAGCGCTTGTCATCACTATGCCTTTGCTTGTGTTTTTGGCAGATATTGTAAGCCTGCTTTCTGGCATGCTTGCTATTAACGCGCAGGCTGGCATTAGCTTCACGCAATATTGGGAGCGCTTTTATGAGTATGTCAGTATCACGCATTTTTTAGTCGGCATGGCAAAGGCGCCCTTTTTTGGCTTAGCTATTGCACTAGTTGGCTGTTATCGGGGATTAAAGGTGCATGGCGATACAGAATCTTTAGGCAAAGAAACGACTTTAAGCGTGGTAAATGCGATATTTTGGGTGATTGTGATCAACGCGATATTTTCATTTTTCACCACAGCGCTTGGAGTGTGAAAATGCAAAAAAACATCCAAAAAAACATTATAGAGGTAGAAAATCTCTGCACACGCTATGGGGAAGTGACAATCCATGACAACATAAGCTTTGTTGTTAAAGAACTTGAAATCTTTGCAATCCTAGGTGGCAGTGGAAGCGGGAAAAGCACGCTGCTGCATAATATGCTTTATTTGCAAAAGCCTTATGCTGGGAGTATCAAGTTTTTTTCACGCGATATTTGGAGTGTGGAAGATTCTAGACGCAGGGAAATTTTGGATTATATTAGCATTATGTTTCAGTTTGGCGCGCTTTTTAGCTCTATGAATATTTTAGATAATGTCGTAATGCCACTTTCACAAAAAGGTGCTTTTCCACAAAAGACAGCCGAACAGCTCGCGCTATTTTGGATTGAGCGCGTGGGATTGCCAATGCAAAGCGCATATAAATATCCTCACGAACTAAGTGGCGGTATGAAAAAGCGTGCTGCACTAGCGCGCGCACTTATCACAAGCCCAAAGATTCTCTTTTTAGATGAGCCTACAAGCGGACTTGATCCAAAAAGCGCGCAGGGCTTTGATGAGCTTATTCTTTCCTTGCGCGAAATTGCAAAAACCACCATTGTGATGGTAACGCATGATTTAGATTCTATACGCGATAGCGTGGATAGATTTATTTTATTAGAAAACAAAAAAATCGCATTTTGTGGGAATCTGCAAGAGCTAAAAGAAAGTGGTTTGAAGACGGATATTTTTTCAGGCTCAAGGGGCGAGCGCATAATGTCCTAAAATTTTAAAGATTTTTCTTTATTCTCCTACTAAGTCGCCTTGTCAAAAGCACGATAAACACAATCCACGCAAGCATAATCACAGGGAATATAAATGGATTGACATTAAATTTCTCTAAAATCTCCAAAACAAGATTACTTGCAAAAAAGGTGCTAAAGCCAACCACAATCGCCCACAACAGGCATGCAAACATATTTTGTAAAAGAAAATTTCTAAAATTATAACGACTAATGCCAATGCTTAGAGGAATGATAAAGCGCACAATATGGATATATTTGCTAATAAAAATGCTTATTTTGCCATATCTTTTAATCCAAATTTGCGCGAGTGCCATTTGGCGCGAATATTTTGAGAAAAAAGGCAGAATCTCTTTTTTATAATGGCGTGCAAGATAGGCTGTTAGAGAGCTACCAATAGTATTTGCCACAAAAGCAATAAGCACACAAAGGGTAATGTCCATTTTCCCAAGTGAGCTCATCGTCGCAGCAGCTATAAGCCCCACATACCCGCCATAAAGGCAGTATGCAAAAAGGAGCAAATAGCCCCAAGTCTCTAAATTATCCAGCACATCTTGTAGCAAGAGCTTTCCTTTTTAGTAAGCAAATCTCACAAATACAAGGAAATTATTTGAAGAGCCGATGCGCCCTGATGCAATAGTGTTTGTCAATGGACTCCAAGTGCCACCATTAGCTGTATAGCTTACAAAACCGCCACCTACTTCTAGGCTCATATTTGCTTGATTCCAAACTGTGCCTTGCGCCATAAGGTGGTATTCTTGATAGTCTAAGAATGAAGCCAGCGCGTGGATTTTCACTCTTTTCCAATCCATTCCAGCATACACATACGCAGTTAGCGTGTTATTAAGGAAGTAAGGCGCTACGCCTGTAAGCATATTGCTACCAAGTCCTAGCGTATTGCCATAATAGCGCGTAGAATCTGTAATCGCCCAAATCCCGCCAGCACCTTCTCTACCACCTACATAATGCGCTCCAAAGCCCACATAAAAATCATTCATAATAGTGATTTTCTCATCACCCCACACAAGGAAGCTAATGTCTTCGCCTGTTCTTTGGATATCTTGAGAATCTGTATTTCCATACTGGAATAACCCGCGCAAAGTTGTTTTTGCATTGAAATTTTTTGCAAGATTTATACGAAGGCTTGCTGTAATACCACCTTGCGCGAGAATAGAGCCATTTTGATTTCTGCTTTGAACAGTTGCTGGTGTTTGGTTATTATAGACAAGCACGCCACCGGGCAATTTTGAGTTAAACAATCCAAACGCATCAATAAGCCATTTTGAACGATCTGTAAAGCTAAAGCCACCAAGCAAGACTTCTCCGCCGATAAAAGCGTTTTTATAATTTTGGCTATAAGGCGTCACGCCCGCTAGTTGTGTCCCGTTTCTCGCACCAATTTGCCCTTTTTTATACCCAGTGCCAAGCATAGAATTCACCCACGCACCATAAATATCAAAGCGATTTGACACAGAGTAGCGCGCCGCAATCCCTTGCATATTTCCATCTAACCAATCATTCATAATAAAATCACTATTAAAGCGCCCAACTGCTGCTTCTAGCGTTTCTCTCACCTTGTCATCTTTATCTCTCGTGCTGCGCTTATATTTCAAATACGCATCAGAGATATCGCCCACACTGCTTGAGGGACCACTGCCTGTTGGGATATTCCACGCGCCAATCGCGCCAAGTCCGGCATAAAAGCCACTTCTATTAAAGTTAAATTCCGCCCCACTGCGCACATGGAATCCAAATGCGCTGGGCTGTGAGTTAAACATTCCTGTAAGATAGCCAAATGGATTGATATTAATCTCCACTGCTGATGCGCTTGAAGCGACGAGCAAACTGCCTAGTGTTAAAGACGCTAGAGCCTTCTTCATTGATTCTCCTTATTTTGTTTTTTTGTATGAAGGCACGCATTGTATCTTTTTTGTCCTTAAAAATTTGCATTTTTTAAGAATTTTTATCAAAAAGAATTTTCTTCAATTCCTTTTGTATTGTATCGTCTCGTGCGAATGAATCGCACTTCGCCTCCGCTCCAGCAACGCTTCCGCGCACATACTTGACCTTTTTTTAATTGTTTAGATTCTATAGATTCTCTAACGCGTTTTGGTAGTTCAGAGAGAGAATCTTTGTGGATTGCTTCACTATCGCTTGGCTTAAATCTTTAGATTCCAAAGCTCTTAATATTTGCTACAACGCCTTCAATGAGCCTTACTCGCGCTTTGTCATACGCCCAAGCGATATGCGGGGTGAGTAGGATTTTATGCGCGATTTTGGGATTTAAAAGCGGGTGATTTGGCTTCATAGGCTCATTTTCTAGCACATCTGCACCAAAATAAAGCTCCCTAGATTCCAACTCCTTTGCGATATCCTCTTCATTCACAATGCCCCCGCGTCCCATATTTAGCAAAATTGCATGTTTTTTGAGAAGCTTTAGATTCCCACTATTTAGCAGATTTTTTGTAGCCGAGTTAAGCGGTGCATGGATAGAAATCACATCGCTTGTGCTTAGAATCTCCTCTAGGCTTTTTTGCGGATAAGTAGCATTGCTATTTTTCCCGCTAGTTGAAAAGTAGCTTACTTTCGCGCCAAAGGCACTTGCTAGTTTAGCCACACGATTCCCAATACTTCCTAGCCCGATAATCCCCCACTGCAGGCAATCAAGCTCCAAAAGCGGATCTTTTATATGTGTGAAAGTTTGGCTTTTCACCCATTCGCCATTTTTGCAATAGCGCTCATAATAGGGCAGATTCCCCAAAAAGCTAAGCGCTAGCATGAGCGTGTGTTGCGCCACAGCATTAGTTGAGTAGCCCGCGACATTTTTTACTGCAATGCCCTTTGCCTTCGCGCATTCCAAATCCACATTATTCATACCTGTCGCCACGATGCAGATAAGCTTTAGATTCGGAAGATTTTCTAAAATTTGAGAATCTAGCACGACTTTATTTGTTAGCACGATTTGTGCTTCTTTAGCGCGCTCGATGACTTCATTTGGGCTTGTCACAGGATAATGCGTAAAATTCCCCAAGCTCTCAAACACACTCAAATCACATTCCCCAAGCGTTTGGGAATCCAAAAACACGATATTTGCTTTCATACTCGCTCCTTTAAGCTAGAAATATTGATGAAACCCAAACAATGGTATAATAACTATTCTAAACGCGCAGGCAACAATGCGTAAAATTCCACAAAAAGAAGTCATTATGCAAAATCTTTCCACTTTCAAAGCTCATACAAAAGTCGTGCAAACGCTTTTGGAATCTATCCCTTTTATACGCGAGTTTCGCGGGAATGTGATTGTTATCAAATATGGTGGCGCGGCGCAGATTACGCCAAAGTTGAAAGAGAGTTTCGCGCTTGATTTGGTGCTTTTGTATATGGTTGGCATAAAGCCTGTAATCGTGCATGGCGGGGGAAAAAGGATAGATTCTATGATTGCAAAATTAGGTATAGAATCTGAATTTAAAGACGGCTATCGCGTCACAAGCAAGGAATGTATGAATATCGTAGAAATGGTGCTAAGCGGTGAAATCAACAAAGAGCTAAGCGCGTTTTTAAACCTCCATGGCGCGCAGGCTGTGGGCTTAAGCGGGAAAGATAGCGCGATGCTAAAAGCGCGCCCAAAAGATAATGGCACTTTTGGTTACACTGGCGAAATTACTGAAGTTGATACGAGACTTTTAGAAAATCTTTTGAGTGAGGGATTTTTGCCTGTGATTGCGCCAATTGCGATGAGTGAAGATTCTATCGGGCTTAATATCAATGCAGACATCGCAGCGTGTGAAATCGCTAAAGCGCTCAAAGCGCAAAAAGTGATTTTTCTAACAGACACCGCTGGGGTGCTAGATTCCCAAGGTGAGCTTATAAGCTCGCTTAATCCTCAAAGCATTGCAAAGCTCAAAAAAGAAGGCGTGATTAGTGGCGGTATGATACCAAAGCTAGAGGCTTGCATCTCTTGCGTGGAATCTAGCGTGCAAAAAGCCCATATCATCGATGGAAGGATCGAGCATTCCCTTCTTTTAGAGCTTTTTACTAATCAAGGCATAGGCACGCAAATCACCAAATAACGCGCTTTGCGTAGATTTTTATGCGGGCTTTTCAAAGCTTTGCGCGCCAAAAGGCAATAAAAAGCGCAAACAATCCTAAAAGTAAGAAAATTAGAGAATCTGCGCTTTTATAAAGGAACGAAAAATCTTGCGTGTTTTTAAGAAACGCTAAAATCGCGCTTTCATCGCTTTCATCTAAGCTCGCCTGCACGCGCTCCCAAAAATGCGCCTTATATCCTTGCAAAGCGAAATCCTTTGGCGCGCTCACCACCACCCTATTTTGAGAATCCTTAACAAGCGCATTTTCAAACTCAATCACACTTCCTTGCATACTTGCAAACAGCCACAACAAAGCACTTTGCGTAGAATCTAGCCCTTTTGGCGTGGCAAAATCGCCATCGCTTAAAAGCACGATTTTCTCTCCATAAAACTTTGCCATCTCAAGCGCTAAATCCACATTGCTTGCGCCATTATCAAGCGCGCTTTTTTCAATATCTAAATTTTCCTCATAAGGCAAGGAAAGATTTTCCAAAAGCAAAGCCTGCGTGCTAAAATCACAGCTAAAAGGTGAAAGCAAATACGCGCTTTGCGAAAAAATGATGATACTTGAGCAAAGCTTATGTTTTCTAAGAATCTTTGCAAGCTTTGTGGTGGCAAATTTTAAACGCGTGGGGTAAAAGTCCTTTGCAAGCATTGATTTTGAGACATCAAGCACAAAAACTGCGTTTGAGCTCTTTGGTAAATTACTCTGTGTCAATGCAAGCGCGCACGCGATACAAAAGAAAACAAGTGCGAGAAAAGCAAAGATTCTAAAATCAAGCAAGGCTTTGAAGTTTTTTTGTAAAAAAAAGTTTTTTAACTTTGCAAAAATCCCTAAAATCCCGCTCCTAAAGCCATATTTAAGCACCCAATACGCAAGCAAAAAGATAATTCCAAACATAATAAAAAAAATCTGCAACGAGTAGCTATAAGGCACAACTACACTATGTGGGATAATCTCGCCAATGGCATCAAAAATAGAATCCAAACTTTTAGAATCTGTTGCCAAATACGCGCGCCCACCGCTTGTTTTTGCGATATATTCTAAGCTTGTTAAATCCGCGCCCTCACCAATGCTGATGGTAAAGATTCTTACATTTTTTTCAAGCGCTAGGTTAAGAAGCTCGCTTGTTTTCATCTTTGAATCCGTATCAAAACCATCGGTGAGCAAAATAATACTCTTTTGCGCGTTTGGGTGCGTGGGCGCACTGAGCGCAAAAATCGTGCGCGCTAATGCGTCATTTATCGCCGTTTTACCCCCAGCCATGCCAAGACTTAGGCTATCAATAAGCGCGCTCAAATACGCCCTGTCGCTACTTAGCGGGTTTAGCATAAGGCTGTGCTCGCCAAAAGGCACAAGCAAAATGCTATCATAGGGATTTTTAGCGATAAATTTTTTACTCACGCGCTTTAGCACCTCAAGGCGATTTGGGCTCTGCGCGCTTAGATTCTGCGAAGTTTTTGGATTTGTAGAATCTTTAAGATTCTCTTTTAATTCCTCGAAGTCATTTATGTCCCCAAAATCATTTATATCCATAGAATGGCTTGTGTCAAGCACCAGCGCGATTTGACTTTGCATTTTAGGAAAGGAAAATTCACCCAAAATAATATTTGGCTGTGCAAGCGCGCAAATAAGGCAAAGCGTGCCAAGAATCTTCAGCCATTCTACAAACTTCACACTTTTTTTTGCGCGCATCATCTGCGCATTTGCCACAATCTTTGGCACAAAACGCGTAAAGAAAAACAACGCCACAAAAGGCAAAAGGGCAAGAAAAGCTAAGGGCGCGCTAAAAATCATGCGCGCTCGCAGAGTTTTTGGTATTGAGCAAGGATTTCTTCACTTAGTGGCGGAGGCGTGGGGCTAAATTTATAAACCACAAGCTTAGATTCTAACTCTTTGGCATATTCAAATGCGGGGGAATTGTGCTTTAGCGCACGCGGATAAAGCGCGCTAAAATGAAAAGCAAAAGTTTTAGAATCTATGGTATCTAGGGATTTGAGCGCTTTTTTGTAAGGATTTTTGCGAAAAAAAATAATTGCACAAGCAACACAAATACACACGCACAGCGCACCTAGCCCGATATAAGCTAGAGAATGCGCCCAAAGCAATGAGGGCTCAAAAATATCGGCTAGCTCTTGCATTTTGGCTTAAAATGCCTTAGAAGCAAAAAGCTTATAAACGCTATTGCGCACACCATGCCAATGGTGCTAAACGCCTCGACATAGCCAAATGGCTGATACAAGTCAAAATAATGCTCCTTAGTTGTGTTTTGATCTCGCAAAGATTGTGGGATAAAAGGTTCGTTTCCAAAACCACACAATCTATTGTTATATTCTTCATTGAATTCTTCATTTTGCATTGATTCCACCTTAAAATTTTTCTTGTAATTTTATTGTAACTTTTCAAGGCAGGATTCACAGCGCGCGCAAGGTTTATCTATTGAAATAGAGACAAACTGCCAACAACGCGGGCATTTCTCACCTTTTGCGTATGTCAGCACAAACTCACAATCACTAGATTCCCCAACCTCAACACCTTCAATGCTAAACTTCCCTAGCACTTCTCTTGTCCCCTGCTCGCTTATATGCCCCTGCTCGCTTACAATCAGCCAACTTTTAAGCTCGCTAAATTCATCTTGCTTTGCGCTTAAAATGCAAAGCTCGAGGGAATTTTTCACTCTTTTTTCTTTTTTGAGAGTATCTAGCACCTCGCCAAATTTTTCCCTCACGCGCAATAAGCGCTTAAAGTTAAGCTTATTATAAGAATCTAGCGCGCGCTTTGTGATTGTGGCTTGAGAAAAAATATCGCAATTTCGCAGAGAAAAAATATCTTTCCCACCATCTTTTATCACCTCGCTTGCATTTGAAAACGCCTCATACACGGTGTAGGTGAGCGTTGGCGCGATTGCGAAAAGCACTTTTTTACAAATTAATGCCATCGTGGTTTGTATGCTAAGCCTGCGCGCAGAATCCACGCTATCGCAATACAAACTATCCTTGCATAAATCCATATAAATTCCGCTCAAAGTCGTGCTTAAAAAATTCATCAGCACGCCAAAGGCTTTGGCAAACTCATATTCGCCAAAAAGTTTTATCGCATTTTGGCATTCTTGTTCCGCGATTTTTAGCACCGCCACATCAAGCGCAGAATCTAGCGGGGCAAGGCTTTGCAAGCCCTCAGTATTAGCGAGCAAAAAGCGCAGGGTATTGCGGATTTTTTTATACTGCTCGGCGGTTTGGTTGAGGATTTCTGGCGAGATTCTTTGATCATTTTGATAATCGCTCATTGCCACCCAAAGACGCAAAATCTCGCTTCCATGCGTTTTTAGCACTTCTTGCGGGGCGATTGTGTTGCCCTTTGACTTGCTCATTTTCTCCCCATTGCCATCCATTGTGAATCCATGCGTCAAAAGTGCCTTGTATGGGGCTTTGTGATTTATCGCACAACTCAATAAAAGCGAGCTTTGAAACCACCCTCTGTGCTGATCGCTCCCTTCCAAATACATGCTCGCAGGATACGCGCCCGCGTCATAATTCCCACTTTGCAACACCGCATTCCAAGTGCTACCACTATCAAACCACACATCTAAAATATGCTTGCCTTTTTGCAAAAACTCCGCAAGGTGGGCAAACTTTGGCGGAAGTAAATCTTTTACTTCCCTCTCCCACCACGCATCACAGCCCTCTTTTTCAAAAATCTGCGCTACAAAATCAAGCACTTCAGGCTCTAGCAACACAGAATCATCACGCGTATCGGTAAAAAACGCTATCGGCACACCCCAATCGCGCTGGCGCGAAATGCACCAATCAGGGCGATTTTGTATCATTCCTTCAATCCTATTGCGCCCAGATTCTGGATAGAATCTCACATTTTTAAGCTCTTGCAACGCAATCTCGCGCAAAGTCTTACCCTCAAAAAAAGGCGTATCCATCATAATAAACCACTGCGTCGTCGCGCGGTAAATCACAGGCTCATGCGAGCGCCAGCAGTGCGGGTAGGAATGCGTGATTTTGCTAGCTTTCAAAAGATTTGTCCCCAAAAGCTCCAAAATGCGCGGTTGCGCTTTAAACACCTGCACGCCGATAAATTCTTTTGCATTTGGCAAAAGCCCTAGATTCTCCACAAGCGGGGAAAAACAGCCCTTATCATCAACAGGCATAATCACTTCCAAGCCATATTTTAGCCCGACATAATAGTCCTCTTCACCATGCCCGGGTGCTGTATGCACCGCTCCTGTGCCATCATTCAAACTCACATGCTCGCCTAAAATAATCACAGAATCTCGCCCATTGAGCGGATTTTTTGCCTTGAGATTTTCCAAACTTTGCGCGCTAAACTCCTTAATAATCGCGCTTAGATTTAGTTCAGAATCTAGCTTTTCAAAAAGGCTTTTTGCCACAATCGCGCCATTTTGACAAAGCACATAAGTTTCATCTGGGTTTATAGCAATGCCGACATTTGCAGGAAGCGTCCAAGGCGTAGTCGTCCAAATCACAAGCCCAGCGCTCACCGCGCTATCAATGCCAAGCGCATTTTTTGCGCTTTCCTGCAGATCAAACTTCACAAAAATAGAATCTGAAACCTTATCCTGATACTCCACTTCCGCATCTGCAAGCGCGCTCTCACACGCCCAACTCCAGTAAATGGGCTTTGAGCGCTGTGTAAGTAGTCCTTTTTTGGCAATCTCACAAAGAGATCGATAAATCTGCGCTTCAAAGGCAAAATCCATTGTTTTATAAGGATTTTCAAAATCCCCTAGCACGCCTAGCGCTTGAAATTCCTCACTTTGGATTTTCACAAAATCCCCTGCCCACTCACGACAAAGCTCCCTAATCTTTGTTTTTGGAAGCGTGTCCTTTTTTGCCTTTGTGATTTTCTCCTCAACTTTTTGCTCTATAGGCAGTCCGTGGCAGTCCCAGCCGGGCACATACGCGATATTTTCGCCTGCAAAAAAATGATATTTCACCACCATATCTTTTAAAATTTTATTTAGCGCATGCCCGATGTGTAAATGTCCATTTGCGTAAGGCGGTCCATCATGCAGGTTAAAGCTTGTTTTTGCGCCTGCATTGCGCGCTTTTATGTCTTTGTAGAGATGATTTTCCTGCCATTGTGCGTAAAGCTTTGGCTCATTTTGCGTGAGATTCCCACGCATGGGAAAAGGCGTATTTGGTAAAATAAGAGTGTCTTTGTAATCCATCGCACTACCTTTGAAAAATGATGATTGTTTGGGTTTTTAAGGCTATTTAAGAAGCGCGATTATAGCAAAAGAAAGTTTAAAGCTTTTGCTATAATCTCATATATTTTTGCGTAAGGAAATGTGCTTGCAAAAAGTGATTTTTGTGTGTGTTTTGCTAGGATCATTTGTGTTTGGGGATTCTGTAAATTCTGCAAAAAAAGTGCATAATTTTTCCATTCAGACAGGGGAAATTACCCCAACAGAATCTGCCAATGAAGAATCTAAAGATTCTAAAGAGGAGCAAGATTCACAAGCACCCAAAAAAGATACAGAAAAAGATTCAGAGTGGGAATCTTCTAGGATTTTTAGCCTCAATGCCTACTTTTCCGTGCATAATCTCGCGCACTTTTATTTCAATGGCGCTCCTACCACTCTTACAACCTCAACACTAGAACTTTTATTTAACTTCCGCACCTTAGGCAAAAATACCTATTCATCTTTTGAATTCCCAAATGGCTCAACCGTCCGCACTTTGAGTAAAAATCGCCCTTTGTTTTTTGACTATTTTGCAAAGCTTTCCTTCCTAGAGACAAATCTCCCAAATGGCTCAATCACCCGCACAAATAGTAGCACAAACACGCGCAGGCGCGTTCAAGACTATGTTTCAGACATTGGCATGGGCTTAGGCGGGCAAATTGGCTGGAAAAATACAAGTGAAACGCTTTTTGTCGCTTTGCAAATTGAGGGGAATAAATTTTTAATTCCCTTCAAAAGCCCGCTTATCGCAAGTGCTAGAGTTGGCGTGAGCGTGGAATATATCACAACAGATATGATTTTAAATTTTGGGCTTTTTTATGATGGCGTGCTGTATTATGGCGGGAGCGGGAGTAGCTACTATGAAGGCAGATACAAAAACTCTCGCATCAATCTTTCAGATACAAGCTACTACGCTGGAGGCATGGGCTTGAGCGTAGGCATTGGAATGAAGTTTTAAACAAAGTAAAACATACATAAGCAGGTGAAAAATAAGTAATTTAGACTGCCTTAATTTTGAGTTGCCCCAAGATGATAAATTTCTGAAATAATAAACTTAAGGGATAGCCTCTAGGAGCAAAAATTTGAGTTTCTCTGTGTTTGTATGCACAATGGAGGAGATTTCAAGGATAAAATGCGCGTTTGGCGCAAGTGTCAAAAGCTCTTCTTTTGTTTTTGCTAGAAACTCATCAGATTCTAGCACATCGGCTTTGCTTAGGGCGATTCCAAAGTCTCTAGTGCTAAGCTCTTTTGAAAAATTACCCAACTCAAATTTGAGATTCTCAAACTGCGCGCGCGGGGATAAATCACTACGCGTCAAATCCAGCACAAAAAGCAAAAACTTCACGCGCTCAATATGCTTTAAAAATTGCAGTCCCAATCCTTTGCCCTCACTTGCGCCCTCGATAATGCCCGGAATATCCGCCATCACAAAAGAGCGCAACATATCCACTTCCACCACGCCAAGATGGGGCGTAATCGTGGTAAATTCATAGTTTGCCACCTCTGGTTTGGCGTTTGAAAGTGTGGAAATAAGGCTTGATTTCCCCACATTTGGATAGCCCACAAGCCCCACATCAGCGATGAGTTTGAGCTCTAGGCGGATATGCAAACTTTCGCCATTGATGCCTTTTTGCGCGTAGGTTGGTGCTTGATTAGTCGCGCTTTTAAAGCGTGCGTTGCCAAGCCCGCCTTTCCCGCCATGCAAAAACACCACGCGAGAATCTAGCGTGTCTAAATCCACCAAAACTTCTTTGGTTTCAAAATTCAGAATCTGTGTGCCAAGCGGGACTTTAATAACCAAATCTTCCCCACTTTTCCCTGTGCAACGCCTAGCGCCACCGGGCGCGCCATTTTGCGCTTTGTGATGTTTCGTGCCACGGAATCTTGCGAGCGTGTTTAGCGCGGTATCCACTTCAAAGATGACATCGCCACCTTTGCCCCCATCGCCACCATCAGGTCCGCCTTGTATGACAAATTTTTCCCGCCGAAAGCTCACCGCTCCCGCGCCACCATTCCCAGAGCTTACAAAAATATCCGCACTATCGACAAACATCAACGCTCCTCTTAATAATCATCAGAAAAACGCACAAAAATGCCAAAGACAATCGCGCTATTTGGCTTTGCAGTGGGCAAGTCAGAATAAAGCACATAGCCAATCTTCCATGGCACACCTACACGAAAAGTCGTATAAACCTCGCTTTTTTCGTAAGCAGTGGCAATGTAATGTGTCGCACCAATGCCAAAGTAGGCATAATCACCCTCCCTGGCAAATGGCCTATCAACAATGCTTAATTCCACGCCCAAGGGCATATAAAAGCCAAAAGTGCCTCTGCCAAAACTCGTAGAATCCACCACGCGCCAAGAAGCCCCAAGCCCAATATGCGCGCTAAGTGAAAAATGTGCGCCCAAATAATAGCGTATCTGTTGCAAAATCGCTATTTCAGAAATATTTGAGTTGGTGTCAAACTTGCTAAATTGCAGTTGGAATCCATTCAAAAGCTCCATACGCGCAGTGGTGAAAAATGGCATTTTATGAGATTGTTGTGTTTGCGGTGGTGTTTGTGATGTGCTTTCTTGCTGTGTTGTGGAATAGTTAGAATCTACAGAATCTTGAGATTGCGCAAAAAGATAGCTATTTGTAAAAACTAGTATGCCTAGCACAAAAGAATAGAATCTGTTCATTATAGCTACTTAAAAATAAGGTATGCGTAAAAAGCGTGCAAACGCACGCCATATTAGGTTACGCTTTTTAAGACGCTGGGACTACAGAGACTTTTTTGCGCTCTTTTGATTTTTGTGTGAATTTCACCACACCATCAATAAGCGCGAAAATCGTATGATCTTTCCCCATACCTACATTATCGCCCGGATGCACTTTTGTGCCTCGCTGTCTGATGATAATATTTCCTGCACGCACAAACTGCGAACCGAATTTTTTCACACCTAAGCGGCGTCCCGCAGAATCGCGGTTATTTTGGGTGCTACCCTGACCTTTTTTGTGTGCCATATTTTGCTCCTTAAAGTTTTGCTAAAGCTTATTTTTCAGAGATTTTGAGGATTCTCACGCGTGTGAAATCTCTACGGAATCCGCGTTTAGTCTTGCTATCTTTGCGACGACGCTTTTTAAAAGTGATTACTTTTTTGCCTCTGCCTTCATTAATCACTTCAGCCTCTATTTTAGCCCCTGCGACAAGCGGAGTGCCGACACTCAGCTCGCTTCCATTATGCAGTGCCAAAACTTCATTAAACTCTACCTTTGACTTTGGCTCAAGGCTTAGCTTGTCAAGCAAAACAATGCTTCCCTCGCTTACCTTGTATTGTTTGCCTCCATTCTTAAATATTGCATACATCTGCATTCCTTAGAATTTAAAAGTTTTGTTTTTTGTGAAAACAAGACGCGGATTTTAGCTAAAAAATTTTTAATATAAGCTTTAATGCCTTATGAATCTTTGCGACAAAAGCCGGTGGAATAAAATATCTTTTAATGAAAATAATGAAAAATTACTATTTAAGTTTTATTTTAGATTAGATTCTGTAGTATTTCCTTGTCGATTATAGTAATTAAAAGTTATTATAATCGACTTTCCCACATGTCCCAAATGTAGAAAATTGTAAAATTACCCCAATAAGGCTACAATACGCCAAATAAAATTTTGAGGTGTGTCAATGTGTCCGAATATTCAGGAATGTGTCGGCTTCCTTGCGACAAGCATTTGTAAGATTCTCTCAAGCGAGTTTGACAAGCAGCTTGAGGAGTTTGGCATCACGCATAAGCAGGCGGGGATTCTTTGGAAGTGTTTTGATACTCCCACTTCTCAAACGCATCTTTGCGACATTGCGAATGCGGATAAAAACTATGTGCGGTTTTTCATCGATGATTTGGAGGCTAAAGGGCTTGTGACGCGCGTGAAAAATCCGCAAAATAGGCGCGAAAATATGATCCATTTGACAGAATCTGGCAAAGAGCTTGCGCTAAAAACTTATGAAATGCTTTTAAGATTTCAAGAAGGGGCGCTGTTAGAGCATATTTCAGAATCCGAATACGAAAGCATAAAGGGAATTTTAGAAAAAATCTACTTGGGACTTTACAAAAACTAAAAACTAAAGGAGCAAGTATGCAATTTTTTCAAAAATCACTTTTGGCAGGTGCGGCGTTTTGGCTAATTTTTGGCGCGAGTGGCGCATTTGGCATAGAGGAAAGCTATGGCATAGGGCAAGATTCTAAAATCGCTTTTCATGCGAAAAAGTTTGGCTTTGTGAGCGTTGATGGCGAGTTTAAGAAGTTTTCTGGAGATTTGCGCTTAGATGAAAATGTGATTGTCGCGCTTAGTGGCGTGGTCGAGCTAGAATCTGTTTTTAGCGATAGCAAGGGGCGCGATGAGCATTTGCTAAAAGAAGATTTTTTCGATACTGCGAACTTCAAGCAGGCGCATTTAAAAATGCTAAGTTATGAAGAAAAAGAGCAAAAAGATGGCAAGATTTTGGGTGTGATGAAGGTTTTGCTTGATTTACATGGCGTGCAAAAAGAGCTTGAGCTTACGACAGAATTGCAAAATGGCAAGGAGTTAGAGCTAACTTTGCGCGGGGAGCTTAATATCAAGGATTTTGGCATCGAAGGAAGCGCGATGAATAGTAATAGCGTGAAGCTAGAATTCCACACAATATGGGGAGCTATATAAAGCTAAAATAGAGGCGAGGCAGGAAAAATTAAAGAATAAATTAAAGAATCTGGGATTTTAAAAATCTTAATATTTGCGATAAGTCCGCGTTTAGAGTCTGTGTTTGGGGCTTTAGATTTTGCATCTTAGATTCTGGATTTAGATTTTGGGCTTTAATTGCATTTTTGAGGGGCGTGAATGATTTTTCAAGGCTATCTTATTTTCCCAACTACAAGCGCGGCATTTGTCGCAAGTAGGGCGCTTGCAAGTCCGAGCTTTGCAAAGTTTGGGCTTATCTTTGAGCATTGCCCCGCTCCACGCGAATATTCCCACGACTGCACGCTGGCAATCTACCTTGAAAGCACAAAAGAGGATTTTAGCAAAGAAGAGATTCTGTATTTAAGCACAGAATTTGAGAATCTTTTGGCACAAAAAGAAATCGCTTTTAAATTTGTCTGCACGAGCGAAAAGAGTTAGAGGATAAATTTTTAATAAAGATATTTGAAGATTTAAGAGAATCTTTATAGATTCTCTTAAATCTTAGAAAATCCCTTATGAAGGGATAATCCAAGTAAGATGGAAGGCGATGAGGTAGGTGAAAACTCCTACACCGATAACAAGTAAAATAGAGTATTTCACCGTGTATTTGAAAAGATCAGATTCTTTGCCAACCAAGCCAACCGCCGCGCACGCGATAGCGATACTTTGTGGGCTTATCATTTTCCCAACCACGCCACCTACAGAGTTTGCTGCAAGGAATAGCACTTCTGGTATGCCAAGCTCACGTGCTGTAAGCTGCTGCAAAGAGCCAAAGAGCAAGTTTGAGCTTGTATCGCTTCCTGTTAGGAATACACCAATCCAACCAACTATAGGTGAGAAGAACGCAAATGCGTTGCCTGTTTGTGCGAGTGCTTGCGCTATGGTAGCTGAAATACCGCTATAGTTTGAAATATATGCAAAGCCCACAACAAGCGAGATTGTGAGGATTGCGAATTTCATTTCATTGAGCGTTTCGCCAAAAGTGCGTACAGCTGTGGAAACCTTGACTTTAAGCATTACCATTGTGATGAGTGCGACGATAAGAATCGATGTCCCAACGGTGTTGATAAGCGGAACTTTAAAGACTGACGCAACTGAAACAGGCGCATGCTGTGCAAACTCCGCTAAAGAACTAAAACTAAACTTCAATACAAGTGCGCTTAAGATTCCCGCTTCTGTAGCGATAGTTTTACCATCAGAAAGCTTTTCTCCAGCTCCGACAAAAAGATCTTTAAACCAAGGTTGCGTCCAAATCACAATTATCCCGATGAGAATAACAAAAGGCATCCACGCCAAAACAATTTCTTGTGTGGAATGTTTTTTTACTTCAAGTTTTGCGCTGTTGCCAACTTCTTCATCGAATTTGAAAACATTTTTTGGCTTCCAAAAGCGCAAGAATACCGCCATACACGCAATTGAAACAACCGCTGAAGCAATATCTGGCAATTCTGGTCCAAATTGCGTCGCAGTGATAAATTGCACAATCGCAAAGCTCCCGCCTGCTACAAAACACGCTGGCCATGTTTCTTTCACACCTTTAAATCCATTCATCAAAAAAACTAGGAAAAATGGCACAAAAAGCGAAAGTGGCGGAAGCATATGTCCTGCCATTGCAGAAATTTTAATCGCATCCACATGCACAGCCCCAGCCATCGCAGTAATCGGAATTCCAACCGCGCCAAATGCCACAGGAGCAGTGTTTGCAATCATACAAAGTCCAGCTGCATAAAGCGGACGCAAACCTAGCCCCACAAGCAACGCTGCCGTAATCGCCACAGGTCCGCCAAATCCAATTGCACCTTCCAAAAACGCCCCAAAGCAAAATCCTATGAGAATCACTTGCAAGCGCTGATCTGGCGTGATAGCAATGATAGATTCACGCAAAATATCAAAATAGCCAGACTTCACCGTGAGCTTGTAGAGGAAAATCGCCGCGATGATAATCCACGCAATCGGCCAAAATCCATACAATGCCCCATACACAAAGCTCCACGCCATCGCATCAATAGGCATATTAAATGCCGCAACTGCGATAATTGCCGCACATACAACGGTCAAAAAGCCCGCTGTGTGCCCCTTTAACTTAAACACCACAAGAGAAACAAAGAAAAGCAAAATAGGCAAAAACGCCACAAACGCGCTTAGCCAAATGCTCTCAAATGGTTGGAAATTCTGAATCTGATCCATACGCACTCCTTCTTAAAGTTTGATTAAAAACAATCTATCCTAACAGCTTTTTTTAAAAATCAAAAATCGCTTTTGTAGAAAAATGCAATCTAAACGCTTTTTGTGTAGGAATTAAACACTCTTTAAAGAGAATCTCGCACTTTTGGCATTTTTGAGAGCCCAAAATAGCTCTAAAAACATTGCAATAAATTTTTCGCTCAAATCTTTGTCTATATTTATATAAAATGCTAGAATCCGCTTCAAAATTGCCTTTCAAAATTAAATGTGTAAATTTTACACAATCTTAAAACCTAAGCTCTAAGGATTCTCAAAAATGCGTGCGCGACCAAATTTGCGATTAAGTTTATATGTCCTGCCAAAATATTTGCGCTTTGATAAAAGCCAGCCTTTTATCAGTGTTACGGCGCTTTTGGCGTTTTTTGGCGTTGGCATTGGCGTGATGGTGCTGTGCGTGGCGATGGCGATAATGAATGGTATGAGCAAAGAGTTTGAGCGTAAGCTTTTTATTATGAATTATCCTTTAAGTATTTATGCAATGAGCTCAAAAGGCGTGAGTGAGGAGATTTTACAAGCTTTAAAAGTGCAGTTTCCTAATCTTTTATTTAGCCCATATTTGCGCGCAAATGCCCTAAGTCGCGCGGGAAATGATATGAATGCGGCGGTGGTGCTTGGCGTTGATATAGAGAGTGAAATCGCTCTTAATGAAGTGGTAAAAAAGGCGTATGAGGGGGAAAATGGCGCTTTAGATAAAGAGAAAATCGCGCAATTTAGGGAAAATGAGTTTTCCGCGCTCATTGGCAAAGAGCTAAGTTTGCGCTATTTTTTAGAATCTGGCGATAAGCTAAGTTTGTATTTTACAAACCTTGAGCCCAGCGCATTTGGGCTTTTCCCGCAAAGCAAGCGTTTTGAGGTGGCGGATGTGTTTGATTCTGGGCTTAGGGCGTATAATGAGGCGTATATTTATACGAATTTAAGCGCGTTACAGAAATTACGAAAGCTAGATTCTGGGCTCTATGATGGAATCCATGTTTTTAGCAAAGATGCTTTCAAGGACAAAGAGCTTTTGAAAGATTTTTTGCGCCAACATTTTAGCGAGCGTGTGGGCGTTGAAGGCTGGTGGGAGCAAAATGGGAATTTTTTTTCCGCGATGGAGCTAGAAAAGCGCGCGCTTTTTATCGTGCTGATGCTTATTATCCTTATGGCGAGTTTGAATATTATTAGCTCGCTTTTGATGGTTGTGATGACGCGCAGGCGCGAGATTGCGCTTATGCTCTCAATGGGTGCGAGCAAAAGAGAGATAAAGCAGAGCTTTTTTTTACTCGGTGTGGTGATTGGCGGGGGTGGCATTGTGCTTGGCGTGATTCTGACTTGCATTGCGCTTTTTGTGCTAAGTCATTTTCCTATCATTTCCCTGCCTGCTGATGTTTATGGCACAAGCACACTTCCGCTTGAGCTAAGCGCGATTGATTTTTTACTCACACTTTTTGGGGCGATTGTCATTGTGTGTGCATCATCGTATTACCCAGCTTATAAAGCCTCGCAAATTGACGCGCTTGCAGTTTTGCGTAATGAATAGCTTGCAAGGGCTTTGCAGGCATAATATTAAGCTGAGTTTAAGTTTTCTAAGAATAGAATGCTCAAACCTAAGCTTTAGCTTGCCCTCAAAAAAGATCTTTCCTTTTTGTTTGCAATCCAAAGTTTTAAGGAAAACACAAAGGAGTTTGGTTTGAAGACAATTTATGTAGGGAATTTGGTGTATTCTGCATCAAAAGAGAGCGTTAAGGAGCTTTTTTCGCAGTTCGGGGAAGTTTTTTCAGTAAAGCTGATTAATGACCATGAGAGTGGCAGACCAAAAGGCTTTGGTTTCGTGGAAATGGAAGATGCTGATGCACTCAAAGCCATTGAAGCGCTTAATGACAAAGACTTCCAAGGGCGCAATTTACGCGTAAATGAGGCAAAACCTCGCGCGTAAGCGACTTAAAAGACACTTTTTGTGTTTTTAATTTTGTGTCAGGCATACGCTTGACACGCCTTATCTTTCTTAATACTTCAAATATTTTTCATTAAATTTTCACATATAACTAAAATTTGCTAGGTAATTTACAGGGATTCTAATTATTTCTAATTTTTCTTAGAATCTACACCAATCCCACAAGTGTTTTTGCCTTTACATAAGTATCGCGGGCGATTTCGCGCACACGATTTGCACTAGAATCTAAAATCTGCTCGATATAGCCCTTTTCTGCCACAAGGCGCGTGTATTCCTCTCGTATCCCGCGCAGAGATTCTATCAACACTTCCGCTAAACGCGCCTTTAGCACGCCATAGCCTGCCCCTGCAAACTCCTGCTCGATTGCCTCGCGTGATTGCGCGCTAAAAATCTCATAAATACACAAAAGATTATAAAGCCCTGCGCGTGCGGGATCAAAGACAATGCCACTTTGAGAATCTGTGACTGCTTTTTTGCATTTACGCGTAATAATTTCTGGGCTATCAAGCAAAAAAATCGCGTGATTTTCGCCCTTAGCGGATTTGCTCATTTTAGATTCTGGATTATCAAAGCCCATGACGCGCGCACCAACCTTTGGAATGAGCGGTTTTGGAATCTTAAAGCACTCGCCAAAATCGCGGTTAAAGCGCTCCGCTACATCGCGCGTAAGCTCTAAATGCTGTTTTTGATCCTCGCCCACCGGCACAAAATCGGCTTGATAAAGCAAAATATCCGCCGCCATTAAAGCTGGATAGTTAAAAAGCCCGACGTTGATATTTTTTGGATTCTTACTTGATTTATCCTTAAACTGCGTCATACGGCTCATATCACCCATCGGAATATTGCAATCCAAAATCCACGCAAGCGCGGCATGCTCATCAATCTGGCTTTGGATAAAAAGGCTAGATTTTTGCATATCAATGCCACACGCCAAAAGCATCGCTGCTAGCTCATAAGTCTTTGCGCGTAAGATTTGTGGATCTTGACGCGTAGTGATGGCGTGGGAATTCACCACGCAAAAAATATTTTCATACAAATCTTGAGAATCTACCCAATTTTTCACCGCACCTAAATAATTGCCCAAATGTATATCGCCTGTTGGCTGGATCCCGGAAAATACACGGGGCTTGCACGAAGTTTGCGCTTGAAAAGTTTGAGAATCCTTAGAATCACTCATAAAAAATCCTTTATTTTGCAATGTTTTTATCTAAGCATCACGCATGCAATGGCAAACTCCCTCTCATGCGTAATACTTAGCGCGATGTGGGAAAAATGCTTTTGCGCTTGAAAATTACAAAGTTTTTGCGTGCTTAATGTGATATGTGGCGCGCCTTTAGAATCTAGGCTGATAGTCATATCCAAAAACCCAAGCTCCTTGCCAATCCCACAACCAAAAGCCTTGCTAAGCGCCTCTTTAGCCGCCCAAAATCCCGCTAAACGATGATAATTGAGCGATTCTTTTCTTTGACAAAGCGTAATTTCATCATTTGATAAAAAGCGCTGCATTGCCCTAATCCCAAATTTTTCCACAAATTCACGCATTCTAGGAATGCTCACCATATCAATGCCTAGCACTTCATTAAGCCCTTAAACCGCGTTAGAATCTGCCAATTTTAGCCAATAAGGAAGCTTGTGAAAAAGACATTTTTAATGCTGCCATCGATGAGGAATTCATTGAGCCTTTGGACGATTTCATCTTTCAGGCGATTTTTGCCCTTTGTGGTGGCGACTTCTTCAAGCGACTTTGATGCGAGGATTTCAATAATCGCATCAGTTAGCATCGGAAGCTTTGATTCTATCTCTGGTTGTGTTTCTGGCTTGTCAAGCTCGAGATTTATTTTTGTGATGAGAATTTTTTTACCCGTTTGCGTCATTAGATTAACGCGGAATTCCTCTGCGATGGGAAATATAGGTCCGACTTTCGCGTAATCAGTTGCGCGCGCGCTCACGGTGTTGCCAACGACAATCTTTGGCGTTTGTGGTTGGGCTGTTTGCTGCTGGACTTGAGCCTGCTGAGGCTGGGCTTCATTGCCATTTGAGCTTGTAAATACAAGCACGACAATCACCACCAGCAACAAAATAAGCAAAACGCCAACGCCAATAATCACAAATAAAATCGTCTTATTTTTCTTGTTTTCTGCGCTAGCTTGAGTGTTTTCTTGTTCTTCAGCCATGGAATTCTCCTTGTGTGTTTGAAAAATACGATATCGTGCTTTTTCCAAATTTTTTGTGTTTTATTTTAACAAAATTTCCAAGACTTTGAGGAATTTTCGCCTCGCTCATTCCTTCAAACGCACAAAGAAAAATATGGGGATTCTCAATCTGCGCGATAAACTCAAAACAGCGCACATACATATCCTCCATACCAGCGCGCACGAAAAATGGCGGGTCAAGATAGAGAATGCTTGCATTTTGTAAGCTCGCCAAAAGCGCGCTAGAGGTGAAAAAATCCTGCGCAAAAACTTTAAATTGCAATGCGCTATGACGCGCCTTTGCACGCGCGAGATTATGAGAGAGAATCTGTGCGTTTTGGAAATTAGATTCAAAAAATAGCGCTTCTTTTGCACCATGGCTAAGCGCTTCTATCCCCATAGAGCCGCTTCCGCCAAAAGCTTCAATAAAACTCGCTCCTTTAATCTGCACGCCGATGGAATTGAAAAAAGATTCTCTTACAATCGCCTTAGTTGGGCGAGTTTGGGATTTTTGCTCGATAAAAGGAAATTCTAATTTGAAACCTTTTAAAATCCCGCTGTTTATGCGGATAGCTGGGATTTTAGAATCTCTTGCGTGTGGCTTTTGCATTAGCATTCAAATTAGCGCTGTAAAAGAGCGATAAGTTTTTTGGTGTATTCTTGCATGAGCGCTTCTACTTCGCTTTGTAATGCTTGACTTTGCAGATTTGAGCCTGCAAGTTTGAGGCAATGCGTGTTGTAGAAAGTTTTTAAGCTTTGCATAAGGCTTTGCGGTGTGAAAGGCTGTAAAATATCGCAATCCTTGCTTCCTAGTAGGCAAAGTGGCTTTAGCGTGGGCTTTGGGATATCGCTTAGGACAAAATCACTCTGCGTTTCCTCGCAAATATAGTCTTTTAAAAAATATTCTAGCGTGCTTTGCAGAAGAAGATTCTCGCATTGTAGGGAAATTTTCATTTGCGTTCCTTAAAATTGAAAATATGGGGAGAATTTATGCGGGGATTCTAGCATTTTTTGTGCCTTTGCGCTTTTTGCGCGCACAAAAATCTTAAAAAAATTCCAGCACAAAGCCCCTATCAAACCCGCTCAAATCCTTATAAAACTCTAGCTTTTTATGCGCAATTCGCGCGATAAACGCGCTTAAAAATTCCTTTTGATCATAGCCCATTTCACACACCAGCGCCCTAGCGCCCACGCGCTTAGATTCTAAAATCAACGCTTCTAAAATCTCGCTGCCCCTTTCCCCGCCAAAAAGCGCATTTTGTGGCTCAAACTTAAGAGGCGTGCTTAGAGGATAATCGTTTGCGATGTAAGGCGGATTTGAAACAATAAGCGCGCCTTTAAGCTTTTGTGCGCCAAGATTTGTGATGAAAGGCTCTAGTAGCGAGCCAAAGAAAAGCGAAACTTGAGAATCTAGCCCAAAATGCGCGCAATTTTTTGCACTCAAAGCGAGGGCTTTTTGGTTAATATCGCTTGCGTAGATTCTAAGCTTTGGATTTAAGCGCGCGAGGGTTAGCGCGATAATGCCCGAGCCAACGCCAACTTCAAAGATTTCTTGTGCGTTAGTTTGCGTAAGCAATGCCTGCACTTTATCGATGAGAATCTCACTTTCCGTACGCGGGATAAGCACACCAGATTCTATAAAAAATTCCTCACCATAAAAACTCACTTTTCCTGTAAGATATTCGATAGGTTCGCCATTTGCGCGTCTTTTGATAAGTGCAAAAAATTCATTTTCTTGCTCCTTTGAAAGAGGCTTTTCGCCAAATGTATGCAAAAAGATTCTCTCTTCCCCCAAAATATGGCTTAATAAAAGTTCAGATTCTAAACTTACGCGGGGTTTTGGCAGTGTGGGATTTAAAGAAAGGTCTTTTTTGACAAAAGGCGCGTTATTTAAAAGCGCCCTAGCCTTTTCAAGCGCGCAAGCAATTGTCATTGATTCTAAAGCTTAGGCTTTTGCACTTACTTCATAATCAAGTGCTTTGAGGCGTTCCAAAAGTGGCGGATGCGAATAGTAAAAAAAGATATACAAAGGATGCGAGCTAGGGAATTCTTTATTTTCATTCACCAAGCGCACAAGCGCATTTGCAAGGTGGTTTTTGGATGACAAACTCGCGCCAAAGGCATCAGCGCCATATTCTGCCTTGCGTGAAAAATACCCCATAATCGGCAAAAACCAAAACGACAGCACAGGCTCTAGCAAAAGTAATAAGCTTAGCGTGCCAGCGCTATTTTGAGGCAATGCGCTTTGGGTGTAAAAAATCGCGGGGAAATGCGAAGCGATGAAAAAAAGCACAAATAAAAAGCTCCCAGCGATAAAAATATTTTTCAAAATATCCTTATGCTTGAAATGCCCCAACTCATGCCCCAAAATCGCCAAAAGCCCATCTTTGCTAATCTTATCAAGTAGCGTGTCAAAAAGCACCACGCGCTTTGTCCTACCAATGCCCCCAAAATACGCATTTAGTCGCCCATCTCTTTTGCTCGCGTCCATCACAAACACGCCAGAGCTTTTAAAGCCAACTTGTGAGAGTAAAGATTCTATGCGGTTTTTTAGCTCGATATCTTCTAATGGTGCAAACTTATTAAAAAGTGGCGCGATGAGCGTGGGATAAATGGCATTTGCCACGATGACAATGGCAAACACAAGGCAGAATCCAGCTATCCACCAATATTCAAAATTCCCAATCACCCACAATAAGCCATAAAAAATCGCTCCGCCGATAAGAATCCCAAGCACGCTAGATTTTAGCAAATCCACAAAAAAGAGCCCGACACTTTGCTTGCAGAATCCATATTTCTTATCAATGCCAAAGGTTTGATACAGCGAAAGCGGAAGCTTGATAAGCGCGCTTATCAAAAAAAGAAGCAAAAGGAAAATCACACCTTGCAAATAAAAATTTAGCCCAAAAGCGCTAAGATACGCCCAAAGTGCGCCAAGCCCAAAGCTAATCCACGCACAAAACACCACCGCATCGATGATTTTTTCTATGATTCCAAGGCGCAGGTTTGCTAGCGCATAATATCCAGCTTTCAAATAATCTTTAGAATCTAGCAAAATAGCCTCTTTGGTGAGAGCCTTTTTGATATGTGTGCATTGCAAAAGCGCTAAGATAATGCTAGGCAAACTATACAGCAATAAAAATAAAGCAATTAATAGCATGCTATTTGCTCCTTATGTGTTGTGGAAATTGAAAAGTTGTATAAAGGCGCAATCTTACAAGCTAAAAAATACAAAGTGGTAAATAATCTCATTGTAAAAGTAGAGAAATTCAAGGAATTTATAGAATTCGCGCTTTATAATTACGCAAAAATTTTCTCTCAAGTTTAAGTCAAAGGCAAAATTATGAAAAATCCATCTCATACAGAATCTAGCTCTAAAAAAGAGGTGAAGTATATCTTTGTAACCGGTGGCGTTTTAAGCTCGCTTGGTAAGGGAATCACCTCATCTTCGCTTGCGACACTTTTGCAACATAGCGGTTTTAATGTGAGTATTTTAAAGATTGATCCTTATATCAATGTCGATCCGGGCACGATGAGTCCGCTAGAGCATGGCGAAGTGTTTGTCACAAGCGATGGTGCGGAGACGGATTTAGACATAGGGCATTATGAGCGCTTTTTAAATAAAAATTTTTATAAGACAAATAACTTCACCACCGGGCAGGTGTATCTTTCAGTGATTGAAAATGAGCGCAAAGGCAAATATCTAGGCAAAACTATTCAAATCGTCCCGCATATCGTTGATGAGATAAAACATAGAATCCGCCTTGCAGGGATTAATCAAGCTGATGGAAGCGCGTATGATTTTCTCATCGTTGAGCTTGGCGGCACCGTTGGCGATATGGAAGGAATGCCATATTTAGAGGCGATGCGACAGATGAAACACGAACTAGGGTTAAAGCGCGTTGTGAGCGTGCATGTGACGCTTATCCCGCTTGTGCGTGCTGCTGGTGAGCTAAAGACAAAGCCAACACAGCACAGCGTGCAGGAATTGCGCAGAATTGGGATTTCACCGCAGATTCTTGTGGCGCGTAGTGAAAAAATGCTAAGCATTGATCTTAAGCGCAAACTCGCGCTAAGTTGCGATGTCGATGATGATAGCGTGATTGTGGCAAAAGATTCTCAAAGCATTTATCAATGCCCGCTAGATTTTTTACAAGAAGGTATTTTGGTGCCACTTGCGCGCATTTTTGACTTGGGAGAGTTAAGCCCAAATATGGACGAATGGGATATGCTTGTAAAAAAAATCATCTCGCCAAAAGACACCATAACCATTGGTTTTGTGGGTAAATATCTCTCTTTGAAAGAATCTTACAAATCCTTAATAGAAGCGCTTATCCACGCTGGAGCAAACACAAATACGCGCGTAAATATCAAGTGGATTGATAGTGAATTGCTAGAAGATAATATAAGTATTTTAGATGAAGTGGATTCTATCCTTATCCCCGGGGGCTTTGGGGAGCGTGGGATTGAAGGGAAGTTGCGCGCGATTACCTATGCGAGGGAAAACAAAATCCCTTTGCTTGGAATCTGCCTTGGCATGCAGCTTAGCATTATCGAGTATGCGCGCAATGTGCTAGGCATTAAGGAGGCAAATTCTAGCGAGTTTGACAAAGACACAAAAGAGCCTGTGATTTATTTAATCGAAGATTTTATAGATTCTCAAGGGAATAAACAGCTTAGAACGCACACTTCGCCTATGGGAGGCACGATGCGTTTGGGCGAATATGAATGCAAGATTAAAAAAGGCACAAAGCTTTATGATGCCTACAAACAAGAGCTTATCAAAGAGCGCCACCGCCACCGCTATGAGGCAAATCCAGCGTATAAAGAAGCTTTGCAAAAAGCAGGGCTTATTGTGAGTGGGGAAAGTAATGGGCTCATTGAAGCAATTGAATTAGAAAATCACCCGTGGTTTGTGGCGGTGCAATTCCACCCAGAATTTACCTCAAGGCTCAAAAATCCAAACCCGATTATTTTAGAGTTTCTTAAGCAAACGCTAGCTCACAAGCGCATACGATAGATTCTCTAAACTTAAAAAGGCATTTTAGAAATACATTTGCAAAGGGAGGAATTTTGGTATAATGCGCAATCCAAAGCAGACGAGAATGTGCATTGCTTGTAGAAAACGCTTCCACCAAAGCTTGATTTTGCGTCTTCAAGCTAGAGAAGCTGTGCTGTGCGTCTTTAGCGGGAGTGGCAGGAGCTTTTATGTATGCAAGGAATGTCAAGCAAATCCAAAAACATTAAAAAGTATTACAAAGCGCTATAAGATTTTGGAAGTTTCAGAAGGAGTAAATACAATATGGAAAAAATAAGAATAAGCGAAGTCGCAAAAGAATGCGCTAAAACACCAAAAGAGGCGCTGGAAAAAGCCCTGCAAATGGGATTAAATGTAAAATCTGTCTCTTCAAGTGTCACACAAGAAGAAGCTGGCTTGTTGTATCAATTTCTCACAACTGGCGAAAATCCAATCCCCCCAAAAGAAGAAAAAGAGCCAAAAGCGCCCAAAAAAACCACAAAAACTAAAGAATCTAAAGACACTAAAGAAAAAGCGCCCAAAAAAACCACCGCAAAAAAATCCACTAAAATACAGGAAACCCAAGATGGGGCGCAAGAAGCAGAATCTTTAAGCGCGCAAAATACTGCGCCACAAAATGAAATACAAACACAAGAAACTACAGAATCAAAAATGCCAATGCCTAAAAAAGGCTTGCGTATCGTGCGCAAAAACGAGCAGGAGGAAAAGCCAGCTACTACGCAAAAAAGCAAAACTTCGCATGTGCTAAGCGCGAGGGAATTATTCGCCCAAACACAAGATGAGGAATACAGCAGAGCTAAGCCCAAAAAAGCCACAATCAAGCCAAAAACCGCACCAAAGCACACTTCCCAGCAAAAAATGGATATTTTGGAGGATAGGGAATTTAACTTCGAGCGCGATTATGATGATGAGCAAGATGAAATCGTGCTTTTTGACTTAAATGAGCAAGAAATGCGCGATGAAGAGGAAGAAAATAGAATCAAACAAGCCATCACTGAAAGAGTGCAAGTCCATCGCAAAAGCCCATGGATGAGTGAAGGCTCGATAAAACGCGGTGGCAGAAGCAAGAAAAAATACGCACCAAAAGAAAGCGCAAAAGAGTTAAAAAGCGTTATCGCAATCCCTGAAGAAGTGCGCGTGTATGAGTTTGCAGATTTAAGCGGGAGAGAGCTAAAAGATGTCATCAAAGTGCTTTTCAATCTCGGCGTAATGGCAACAAAAAACGACTTTTTGGATAAAGATTCTATAGAGATTTTGGCTGAAGAATTTAAGATTCAAGTAGAGATTGTGGAGGATAAGAGCGAGCTAGAGGAGATTTACAAAGAGCAGGATAAGGAGTTTGCGCCAAAGGAGCGCCCAGCGGTGATTACCATTATGGGGCATGTGGATCATGGGAAAACTTCTTTGCTTGATTATATCCGCAACTCACGCATTGCCGCTAAAGAATCTGGCGGTATCACTCAGCACATCGGCGCGTATATGGTAGAAAAAAATGGCAAGATGATGAGCTTTATTGACACGCCCGGACATGAGGCTTTCACAAGCATGCGAAGCCGTGGCGCGCAAGTGACTGATATCGCAATCATCGTCATTGCCGCAGATGATGGCGTGAAACCCCAAACTATCGAAGCGCTCAATCACGCAAAGGCTGCAAATGTGCAAATCATCATCGCGATGAATAAAATGGATAAGGAAAATGCAAATCCTGATAAGCTCAAAGCCGAGTGTGCAGAGCTTGGATTTACGCCAAATGAGTGGGGCGGGGAATATGAGTTTATCCCTATTTCTGCAAAGACTGGTGAAGGCGTAGATTCTTTGCTTGAGACAATCCTTATACAAGCTGAATTGCTAGAGCTCAAAGCCCCTAGCGAAGGCAAGGCAAAAGCTGTGGTGCTAGAAGGAAGTTTGGAAAAAGGACGCGGTCCTGTGGCGACAATCATCGTGCAAAGTGGCACGCTTAAAATTGGGGATTCTGTCGTGGCAGGCACAGCATTTGGGAGAATCCGCGCAATGAGTGATGATATGGGCAAAAATATTAATGCGCTCACACCTTCTTTTGTCGCGCAAATTGTTGGTTTATCTGAAGTGCCTGATGCTGGAAGTGCACTTATTGCGGTGGATTCTGACACGCAAGCAAGGGAATTTGCACAAAAACGCGCACTTTACTTGCGCCAAAAAGAGCTAAGCAAAAGCACCAAAGTCACCTTTGAAGAGCTTGGCGATATGGTCGCGCAAGGTAATCTTAAAACCCTTCCGCTTATCATCAAAGCCGACACACAGGGAAGTTTGGAAGCGATTAAATCAAGCTTGGAAAAACTTAGCAATGATGAAGTGCGCGTAAATATCATCAGTTTTGGCGTGGGTGGCGTGAGTGAGAGCGATATCGACTTGTGCGCCACGAAGCAAAACTGCCTTATTTTGGGCTTTAATATCCGCCCAACTGGAAGCGTGAAAGCTAAGGCAAAAGAGCTTGGCGTGGAGATTAAGACTTATTCAATTATTTATGCGTTGCTTGATGAGATAAAAGGGCTTTTAAGCGGGCTTATGTCGCCAGTGATTGAAGAGGAAAACACCGGACAAGCGCAAGTGCGCGAGACTTTCAGTATTCCAAAAGTCGGCGTTGTGGCAGGGTGCATGGTGGTTGAAGGCACAATCCAGCGCGGAATCAAAGTGCGCCTTATCCGAGATGGCGTAGTCGTGCATACGGGGCAAATCACCTCGCTCAAGCGCTTTAAAGATGATGCTAAAGAAGTCAGCAAAGGCTATGAATGCGGGATTATGCTAGAAAATTTCAATGATATAAAAGTGGGTGATGTCTTTGAAACCTTTAGAGAAATCCACACACAGGCAAAAATCTAAATCCCTATCCGCCACGCTTTACCCCACGCGTGGCAACAATCCAGCTTTAAGTAATCTTTTTTAAGAATCCGCCTAAGATTCTTAAAAGACAGAATCTATAATTTGTAAAAATTTCTCTCTCTCTAAGCTCGCACTTCCTACCAGCACGCCATCGACATTTGGCAAAGACAAAATTTCTCTTGCATTTTTTTCATTCACGCTACCACCATAAAGTAGTGGCGCGCTTGAAAGGTTACGCAAAATTTCATGCGTATCTTGTATCTCTTTTAGGCTCGCACTCACCCCCGTGCCAATCGCCCAAATAGGCTCATACGCGATAATGAGATTTTTATACTTCACATCAATGCCTTCAAACTGACTTTGCAAAAATTCCGCAACTTTCCCATTCTGGCGCACTTCTAAACTCTCACCAATGCAGTAAAAAATACTAAAATTTTGCTCTTTGAAAAACGCAAACTTTTGCGCCACACTTTTTTGATTTTCGCCAAAAAGGCTTCTGCGCTCGCTATGCCCGATAAGAATGGTGTTAATGCCAAATTCTGCGAGTTGCTCTAAGCCAATTTCGCCCGTAAATGCGCCATTTTGCGCATTTATAGCATTTTGTGCGCCGATTGTGAGGGTGCGAAATTTATTTTCAAGCAAAGCACTTTGGTTAGGGAACACCACGACACGCGCCTTTGCCTTAGAATCCGTCTTAAAATCCCCAGTCAAAGTAGAATCCAGATTTTCAACATAGCTCTTTGTCTGTGCGCGCGTGAGGTTGCATTTGAAGTTCGCCGCGATGATTTTTGTTTGTCCCATATTCTCCCCTTAAAATTTTTTATATTATTACACAAAAGCGCTAAAACAAGCCTTTTGCGCTTAAGATTACCACGTCTCCAAAGTGGTTTTGTCAGAATCTTGTGGTATTTGGTGCAAGCCCTCTAAATTTGGCGCAAAAAACTTTGTGGCGTGAGAATCTGGTGTTTGTGAATGCTGAAAATCTCTTTTAAAAATTATTGCCTGCGATTGCTTTTTAGCAAGTATTTCATCGACATAGGCGATATTTTGCGCGCTTTGGGTGGTTTGATACAAGCTAAGGGCGTTTGTGTAAGCGATTTTGCTCTCACTCAAACGCTCCAGCATAAAAAGCGTATTGCCAAGATTATGCCAAATTTTGGCACGCTGAAGCCTAGAGCTTATTCCATTAGATGTATCACCTTCGCGGAAGTGAATTCCGCTCGGCTCCGCGAAAGCTTGTTTACACTTCGCTTGCGCGCACATACTCGGCGTTTTTTGATTGCTCTGATCTGTGGATTCTGCAATGTTGTTTGGTTGATGAGATTGTAAGATTCTATCCTGCTGGTTAGAATCTAACGCATTTTCCCCAGCACATGGCAACTCAAGCGCTTGTTTGTAAAATTTTAGCGCACTTGCAAAAGAATGCAGTTTGTAATGCGCATTTGCGAGGTTGTAGGCATTTTTGCAAGTTTTTGAGCGCGCATAAATATCATCATAGATTTTCAGCGCCTTTTCATAATGCCCGCTTTTATACGCCACATACGCATAAATGGCATCAAAATCAAGCGCGCCCAAAGGTGCAAAAGACACACAAAGCATAAGCAAAAAATAAGCGCGCCTCACTTTTTCACAAACTCCAATCAATGGGGCTTTGTCCGCACGCGATAAAATAGGCTTGTGCCTTTTCAAAAACGCCACTGCCTACAAATCCTTGCGCTAGCGGGCTTGGGTGCGGCGCGGTAAGAATGCAATGTTTTTTAGGATCGATTAAATGCGCCTTTTTCTTTGCATACGCGCCCCAAAGCATAAAAACAATGCCTTCAAAATGCCTAGAAAGCGCACTTATCACGCAATCGCTGAAATTTTCCCAGCCAAAGTCTTTGTGCGAAGTTGGTTTATTTGCCTCAACGCTTAAAATCGCATTGAGTAGCAACACGCCTCTTTCGCCCCACGCGCTCAAATCGCCGTGATTTGGCGGGATAAAAGAAGTCGTGCGCACAAGCTCTTTGTAAATATTTTTGAGTGAAGGTGGCGGGGGAAGCGGTCTTGGCACAGAAAAGCTTAGCCCCATGGCTTGAGGGATAAGGGTTTCTGCACCATTAGAATCTCTCACCCTAAGCGCGCCATGATAGGGATCTTGTCCCAAAATGACAACGCGTACATTTTGCGGAAGCGTGAGATAAAAAGCCTTGAAAAGTAATTTTGCAGGTGGATAGAGAATCTTGCCAGCTTTATACGCGCGCAAGTATTCTGCCCTGATGGAAGCAAAAGAAGGGCTTTGCAAAAAATCGCCCAAAAGCTCCTTCCATTCGTTTGGCAGCTTGATAGAATCTAGCGTGCTATTCGATGATTTTTGGCACAATAAAAAAGCCTTCTTCGCTCTGTGGTGCGTGCGCTAGGACATCTTTAGCGATATTGCTATCTATTGGCACATCTTTGCGCATTGGTGTTTTGAGTGTCTCTTTTTGGAAGCCATTTTGGGAGTCCTCGGGCATTTGGATATTGAGCGTTTCCAAATTTTCCACAAAGCCTAGAATCTCACTTAGTTCTATGGCGATTTGCTCCTTTTTTTCCGCGCTTAAATCTAGCATACTTAGGCGCTCAAGCTTTTCTAAAAGCTTAGAATCTATTTGCATAATCCTAGCCCTTGTGTGCTTTGCGGTATTCTAAAATCATCGCATACGCTTCATCTTTGAGCAAAAGTTTTTGTTTTTTCAACACTTCTAATTCCATATCAGAAAGCAATTCCTCGCCATCTTCGATACGCTTAATTCTATCATCTAACTCATTATGCTCTTCAAAAACTTTCGCAAAATGCGCGTTTTGCGTCTTTAGCGCGGTTACCTCATCTCTGTATTCGTGAAACATGCCAACTCCTTGTGTTTAAGTAAGCATGCATTATAAGATATTTTTCCTAAGAAAACATTAAGAGCTTACTTTTTCAATAGAATCTGACGCTTGGTGATACGCTGGGTGTTTGCGCTCACGGGATTTTTCACAAAACCACTAATATCGAGCATATAAAGAGAATCCTCCAAAGGATTTATGCGCGCGGTGAAAAAATAGCCCTTTTCAAATTGCGCCTCTAAAAGCCTGCATTCGTTTAATCCTAGCGTTTGCAGGCATTTTAGGGCAAGATTTTGCATACTTTTTGCATAGAGTTCAAGTTGAGTTTTTGCGTGGATATGGGCTTTTGGCGCGACTGGTGAAAAGGCAAAAAGATAACTTAGAGTAAGCGTAATAAAAATAAACAAAAACACGCTATAAAGTGTGCTAAAGGCGCGTGTTTTATAAAATTTTTGCATTTATGGAATCTCCACGACAAGCGCATTTGTATTCACAAACGCCCCACCTTCAAAACACAGAGAATCCCTACAAAAGCTAATAACAACAAACTCGCTCAAATCCTGCAAAAAGACTTGTTTCAATTCAAAACTCTGCACAGAATCTAGCAAAAGCTCGTTATTAAAAAAGAGTTTATTATCCACATACTGCAAGTGCATAGTCTCTTGCTCTAGGGGCAAAAGCGCCTTGCAGGCTTGCGGAGGGGTGGAATCTAGCGTGAGCTTATCTTGTGAAGCATTTGTAATCTTAGCAAGATTTGCCTGCGCGAGAACTTGCCCTTGCGCGTTTTGCTGCAGACAAAGAAGCGCTAGACTTTCGCCTGCAACAAAGCTTTGGGCTTGCAAATGTGAAGCAAGATGCAGGGTTTTACCTTGTGTGAAAAGGATTTCAAGCGGGACTTTTGGCAAAAGTAGTTCGCTATCTTGCGCGCTAAATCTTGGATTTGTGAAGTTTTTATCCCCAAAGCCAAAGAGCTTTTGCCTATCGATAAGATGAAATGTTACGCTTGTGGGGGAAAGTGTGAGGTTTATAGAATCTGAAAGGAGATTTTGTATTTTTAAAAGTGCGATGTGAGAATCTAGCGTGCGCGTGGGGGAGAGGCTAAAAAAATGCTTGCTAAATTGCAAGCTCGCGCTCACACACGCAATGCCAACCACGCCAAAAATCACAATGCTACATAAAAGCTCGATGCTCACACTCGCGCGGGATTCTCTCATTTTTTATCTTTCATTTTTCTAGCTCTCATTGTTTCTAGCTCTTATTTTCTAACCGCTTGGGCTTTGATATATTTAAGCGTGTAAGGCAAGGGCGCGGTGGTGTTATTGAAAGTGCAAGAATTAATGTCGTAAGTTTTGTTGTCAATTTTTAGCGTTTGAGGAGTGCAAGGAAGAGAATCTAGGGCTAAAATATCAGCAAGAGAGCTTGTTTGGGCGTATTGCAAAGAAAATCGATGAGAGCTAAAGCGCATAAGTGCGAAAAGCAAAAGCAACGCAAACGCGCACAAAAGCAGTGCATTCAGGCTTTCAATGAGGATAAATCCCCTTTTTTTGTTTGTAATCATGCGGCAACTCCCCGATAAAAACATCCTCTTCAAAATGCGCTTCTTTGGAATCTGCATATTTTACGCCAAAGCGCATTTTATAGCGCCCAGCTTTTGGCATGCTAAGCATTTCGCAAGGCTCAAAAATATTTGGCTTTGTTTGGCAAAGTTTTGGCGTGAGTGGCGGGATATTTTGCAAAAAAGATTCTATTGTGGCAGTTATTTCATTAATTGCAACTTCGTTAGCAGGATTAGTTTGCAATTCAAGCGCAAAGCTAAACGCGCTAGCATTGTTAAAATTGCTTTTTTCAAACGCGCGGGGTTTGTATTCATAAGGTGAAGTGAGGGCAAGATCTTTAGAATCTGTGTGTAAAATCACTTTTGTATGCGCTTCAAAATCGCGCTGTGAGTGCAAAAACTCATTTATGCGCTCATCAATCACGCGCTTTTTATCCCCAAAGCTTAGCTCATCTACTATGGGATTTTTCACCGCTATCACCACGCCAACGCAAATTATCACAATCCCAAAAAGGATAATCCCAACAATGGCTAGGGGCCAATAATTTTTATTTTTCATTTTTTGCCTTATTTCTTTTTAAATTTCGAGCTAAGGAATACAAAGCCTAGCACGCCAAAAATGCAAAAAAGCATAAAATACATACTAAACTTTACAAAGCCCTTGCCTCCGCTTTCATCGCGCGGGATATTGTTTGCAAGACTTGTATTAAAATGCGCGGCTATCAAGTCCGCAGCTTCGCTATAACCATTTAGCACCACGGCTGAAAGCCTATCGCTTTGCAATTCCTCATTTGGCTTTGGCAGCAAAGGCACCATATATTCAAAATACACACGCTCGGTATCAAACACGCCCTGTGCATTTTGGCTTAAGTCAATGTCGATTTTTTTCTCATTTGGATAGATGAAAATTGTAGCGTATAGCGGGGCGTTGTCAAGCTCTTCATTAATCCCCTCATTAATTCCATTTTGCACATTTAGGTTGGAAAGAGTATAGAGTTTTTCAAAACTTTTTAGATTCTGCTTAGAATCTGTGATTTTTTGCAAGCAATTTGGCAAAGTTAGCTCTAAAGTCGCGTTATTAACGCGGACTTTATTTAGGAGATTCTCACATTCTTTTTTAGAGTCTGCAATCACAGCGACAAAAAACGCAAAATGTGTCTTTTCATAAAGTTCTGCGCCAAGTATTTCAACAAATCCTTGCGTGTTTGGCTTGAGATAGAAATTATCATTTTGCAAGACAAATTTTGAGATTTTTGCAAAGGGAATCTGGGGTGCGTTTTGAGATTCTAAATTTGTATGAGCAGTGTTAGATAGAGAGCTAGATTCTGCATTATTTTGAGAATCTAGCGCGTTTGCGCCCGCAATTTGTGCATAAGCGCAAAAGAGGCAAAATCCAAAGACAATTCTTAACAGCATATTACACTAAATGCAAGAATAAATCCGGCACAAAAGGCATAGCGATTGTTGTAAGGATTGTAATGATGATAAGCGTGCCTAACACTTTTTCCATTGGTGTAAAGTTATTCATAATGTCCTCCTTTACTTCGCGTCTTTGAAATAAATAGAAGCATTTTCAACTTCTTGAGGAATGCTTTTTTGGTCTTCTATTTTGTAATAATTAGTCGCTTGCTCTTGCTGTGTCAAAATCGCGCAAGTGCCCAAAAACCCAACAACGCTCAAAAGCACAACCACAGCGAGCAAAAAGCCAGCTAATCCATTGATTCCAAACAATCTATCCATAACTTCCTCCTTATTCTTCAACGCTTAGAGAGCGGATATAGGCATTAAGCGCTTCTTCTTGAGTGGTAGCGAAATTTGCATAGTTAAATGAAGGCATGATTCCGATATGACCTTTTTTACCATGATCAAGCACGCGTTGCAAGAATGCTGTAGTGCCATAAAGGCTCAAATCTGCTGCCATTCCTTCTGAACCTTTGCCATCTTCGCCATGGCAAGCCACGCATTGATCAGCAAAGATTTCTCTACCTCTATCAACTTCATTTTCAAATTTAGTGCTTTTCACGCTAGAAACTTCTTTCATCACATATGCTGCGACTGCTCTTGCGTCATCATCGCTCATTTCAAGCGGATCCATTGCGCCCATTTCATAGCCTAAGCCATCACTTCCATTTTTGATAGTATCCATAATGCCTTCTTCTTTGCCCCAAAGCACGAGATTCTGTGCTTTACCTTCCATACCATCAGCGCTTGGTCCGTGGCATTGTGAGCATTGCACTTGAAAAATGCCTAATCCCATTGTTTCAAGTTGTTCTTGCGTGAGGCTTTCCCATGTTTTTTGGTAAGCTGCGTTGTAAGCTGCCACCTCTTTATTGTATTCACCAATTTGTGAGAAAGACTTCAATGGGTAACCTGCAAAGAAATACCAGAATCCCCAAATAATCACACCAGCAAAACATGCCAACCAACCTACAGGGACATTATTTGCAAACTCACCTATGCCATCCCACTCATGCTCAAGCTGTGTCTCACCCTCGCTTCTTGCGTTTTTCATCTTTTTGAGATACAACCCCATGATAAACGCTGTAAGGATGAGAATCACCACCGCGCCTAGCAATGCTAAAGCATTTACATTATCTGATAAATTTAACCATTGCATACCAACTCCTCCTTAATTATTTGCCTTTTCTCAAGGCTTTTTCATTCTCTAATGGCTCGATGAGCGCATCATTTAAATCATCTTTTAATGCCAAATCCGCGTATTTCTCATAATCGCGCTTGCCCTTTTGTTGCGAGGAATACAAATGGTAAATATAGCCATATAAAAAGACTACACACACAAGAGTGCAAAGGGTGTAAAGCCCGCTTGCATGCTCGCTAATAAATCTTACAATAAAAGCACCCATCTCGCTCATTTGTTTTCCTTTATGCGCAATTACTTAGCTTGTGGCACGCGGCGCTTTTGCCCTAGGCTTTCCATATAAGCAATAAGCGCAACAATCTCTTTTACTTCGCCTCTTTCAAATGCGTCTTTCACTTCTTTATTTGTCATTTTTGAAACAATCTCTTTTGCTTCGTCCATGAAAATTTGATGTGCTTTTGCTAGAGTTTGCTTATCGCCCTTTACATACTCATATGCGCCGATTTGCACGCCACCTTCTGTGTCATAAGGCACATTAAAGACAACTTTTTGTGTGTAAGCCTCTGCAAAGGCAGTTTCAAAATCCACATCTTTATCATAGAGATGTTTATATGCAGGCATAATCGAACCAGCTACGCGAGAAGTAGGCTCCCACATATGCCCATCATGCCAGTCGATTGAGCTTTTATCGCCGATTCTATGCAAATCTGGTCCTGTCCTTTTTGAGCCCCAAAGGAAAGGTCTATCATAAGCGTATTCTCCGCTATAGCTGTAACTTCCATATCTAGCAGTTTCAGCTTGGAATGGGCGGACAAGCTGAGAGTGACAGTTATAGCAACCCTCTGCGATATATACCTGCCTACCCGCAGTTTCTAATAAGCTATAAGGCTTTAATCCCTCAATCGGACGCGCAGTTTTCGCAAATCCGGGCAGAATCTCAACCAACCCGGCAATTGAAAACACAGCCAAAAAAGCAAGTGTGAAAAAGAATGGATTTCTTTCTAAAAAACTAAACATACCCTACCTCCTTATTTAAGCTGCCATTGGTGTAGCATTAGCAGGCTCTTTATCGAGGATTCTCCCTGAAGAGATAGTCATTAGAATGTTATAAATAAACAATATAAATCCTACCAAATAGAGCAATCCACCAATACCGCGAATGATATAGAATGGAATAATGTCTTTTACTGTGTCGATAAACACATAAATAAGACTACCATACTCATCTACTGCGCGCCACATCATACCTTGTGTGATACCTGCAATCCACATACTTGAGAAGTAAAGGATAATGCCTATAGTCATCACCCAGAATTGCGCGTCTATAATCTTTTTAGAGTAAATCTCTCGCTTAAAGATTCTAGGCACCATGTGATACACTGCCACGATAATCATAAAGCCAACCCAGCCAAGTGCCGCATCATGCACATGCCCGATAATCCAATCTGTAAAGTGCGCAAGGGCATTTACTGAACGAATTGATTGAATCGGTCCTTCAAGCGTTGTAAGCATATAGAATGTCGAAGCAAGGATTAAGAACTTGATCATCGGAGATTCTTTAATCTGATTCCACTCGCCGCGCATTGTTAAAAGCATGTTAATCGCTGTTCCCCAAGAAGGCAAAATAAGTATCACAGAGAATACTGAACCCAAAGTCTGAATCCAATCTGGCGTAGTCGAATAAATAAGGTGATGCCCGCCAGCCCAAATATACACAAACATCAATCCCCAGAATGAGAAAAGTGTAAGTTTATATGAGAAGATTCTTTGTCCAGATTCTTTTGGAAGGAAATAATAAATAAGCCCGATAATACCGGAAGTAAATACAAATGCCACAGCATTATGTCCCCACCACCATTGCACCATCGCGTCATTTGTCCCACCATAAAATGAGATAGAATGCCAAATACTACCAACACCTGCTACAAGCCCTGTTGGGACTGAAAGGTTATTGAAAATATAAAGTGTTGCGATACCTACAAATGTCGCGATGAAATACCAAAGCGAAATGTAAATAACTTTCTCTCTTCTCACACCCATACTTCCAAACAAGCTCACACCCCAAAGCACCCACACAAGCACCACAACAATATCAAGAGGCCAAATAAGCTCTGAATATTCTTTGCTTTGAGTAAGTCCGCCAAAAAGCGTGATAACAGCTAGTACCATAAGCACCATATAAAGCCAAAAATGCGCCAAGCCAACAGCTTTCAAAAACGGATGCTCGTGGTAAGTGATCTTAAGCACTCTTTGTCCTAAATAATACCAAGACGCCCAAATACCGCTTAGTGTGAATCCATAGATAATCCCATTTGTGTGCAATGGTCGCATCCGCCCAAAAGTCCCATATTCTGAAGCTAAGTGATTAAGCTCAGGGATTGCTAGCTGAAAGGCTGCTACAACGCCTATCAACAACCCGACAAATCCAAATAGCAACACAGAAAAGACAAACAACTTTGCTATCGAGTAGTCATACTCCAAAGTATTACTCTGCATACCCACTCCTTATTCTTGATGTTAGAGAAACTTACATTCTAATACTTCCTAAATTAAAGCTTTATTAATATGCAAATATAGATTAAATACTCTAAGAAATTTCAAGAAGATATTACTTTTTTACTCAAAATGAGAAGTGAAAGCCCAAGATTCCCTTTAGAATTCTTAAATGAATATAAAATTTTGTAGTTTTTGAGGAAGAAAATAGAGAATCTCACAACGCTTTTGCCAAAGTTTTTAGAATCTGCTTTAAAAAGATGATTAAACTTATCCCAAAAGCTCAAACATATTGCGATATTTTTAACTTCTCCTTAGCCTCCGGTGTGATAAAACGCACGCGAGGAAATTTGCGCGCCAGATTCTGCGCTCCATTGATTTTTTTCAGGTTTATTTATTACAGCAAGCTTGAGAAGCTCCTCCATACGCGCTTTATCACCATTTACAATAGCTTCGCTCACATCAACAGAATCTTGATAAAACAAGCAAGGGCACAGCACACCTTCACTTGTAAGGCGGATTCTATTGCAACTTTCACAAAAATCATCTTCATGCGGCGCGATAATCCCAAACGCATAAGGCTTGCGCCCAGCGCTCTTAGGCTCATCAATTTCCCAAATCTTTGCCGGTCCAAAATTTTCTTTTTGCAAAGGCTTCAGCGCATAACGCGTGGAAATGATGGAAAGAATCTCCTCGCTACTAAGCGAGCTTACATCATCTTTGGCGTGGATATTCTCCATAAATTCTATATAGCGCAGCATGATTCCGCGCGCCTTAGCAAATTCGAGCATATCTAAAATCTCATCTTGTGTGTAGCGCAGTGCCACCATATTGAGCTTAACTTTGAGCCCGGCTTTTTGGGCAGATTCTATCCCGCGCAGGATTTGAGGCAGAGCGTCTTTTTTAGAAATCACCCTTATACGCTCATTTTTTAGAGAATCTAGCGAAATATTAATGCGCTTTAGCCCCGCGTCTTTGAGCTTTTGGGCGAATTTTTCAAGCAAAAAAGCATTGCTTGTAAGCGCGATTTCTGTGTCTTTATTATGCGCATAGATTCCAGCAATAAACTCCGCAATATCTGGGCGCAAAAGTGGCTCGCCACCGGTTAAGCGGATTTTTTTAATACCATTATCAAGTGCGATTTTGACAAATTCCAGCAGTTTTGAAAGCTCCAAAGCCTTCGTATCAAAAAAATCTTCCGGCGTGTCCGGCATACAATACGCACAGCGGAAGTTGCATTGCTGTGTGAGCGAGATACGCAAGTAATCAATCTTGCGCCCAAATGAATCTATAAGCATCATCTAACCTATTTTTGAAGTAGGCGCAATCATACCTCAAAAAATATAATGCTTTTTAAAATATAAACACCGCGCGACAAAGTTTATATAATTTATGAAGTTTGTAAGGGATTACGCGCGATTGATAAAAGCCTATTTTTTGCCCTCATCAACGATACTAAAGCTCAAATCCAAAATTTCACTATGGGCTTTGATAAATTCATTTATCTCTTCAAGGCTTAAATCCGTGATTTTTGCGATATCTTGCTTGTGGCTATCAAGTGGCATGGAACGCAAATAGTTTGCAAACTTTGTATTCAAGCGCTGTGAAAGTGTCTCCTCGCCCAAAGGCTCACTGCCGAGCAAAAATGCCTTTGCGGAATCTAGCTCCTCTTGCGTGATTCCATTTTTGATAAATTCTGCCATAACCTCTTTTAGCACGCTTATAGCCTCATCTTTGGAATCTAGTCCTGTTTGCAATGCGCCAGAGCCGAAATTCACCAAATCACTTCCGCCATTAATACTAAAATACACAGAATACGCAAGCCCGCGCTTGACGCGCACTTCCTCCATAAGGCGCGAGCCAAAGCCAGAACCACCCAAAACAAAGCTCATCACTTTTGTTTTGTAATTTTCCTCTATCGATGCGTTAAAAGGCGAGGCAAAGTAGATAAACGCCTGCTCTGTTGGCTTTGTTTCGGTTATAGAAGTAAGCGTTGCACGCGGGGAAATATGAGGCTTTTTCACACTTTCACCCTTTGGCAAAAAGCCTAAACTCTCCTTCAAGCTCTTTTTTAGAGAATCTAGCTCCATATCGCCCCCAGCGACGATGACAAGGCGAGAAAGCACGAGATTTTTTTGCAAATAATCTTTAATATCTTGCAAATTTATAGATTCTATACTTTGCAAATCACCATTAGCAGGGAAAGCCATCGGTGTGCCTTCAAAGAAAATAGCGCGCAGATTTTTCTTTGCAATGTAATCAAAGTCATTTTCCTTGGCTAAAAGCGAGGCTTTGGTGAGCATTTTTACTTTTTGCAAAGCGCCTTCGCTTACATTTGGATCTTTTAAAAGCTCAAGCAAACAGACTTGCGCAAAATCTTGATACTCTTTCAAAAACTCCAAACTAAAGCTAAGCGTTTGCGTGCTTGCGCTTATACTTAAATCAATTGCCTTGCTTTCAAGCTTTTTGGCAAACTCCACACTTCCTAGATTCTGTGTGCCTTCATCTAATAAAAGCGCGCTTAGCTCCGCAAGCCCGGCTTTTGAAGGCGCATTTAGATTCTCCACATTATCATACAAGCTCCCGCCACCATTGAAAACAAGCTGGATAAAGCCCCGCGGTAAAAGTGTGCTTTTTTCAAAAATAATGGGCACGCGCACATCGTTGATTTCCACATATTCCACACTTTGATCGTCTTTTTGCTGACTTACCATCAAATACACACCCCCTATAAGTATCATAATCGCAATAATACCACTTAGGATTCTTGCTTTCATCACGCGCTCCTTAACAATGTTTTCAAAATTTTAATAGCGCTCTAAAATTTCATACGCCGTATTGCGCTTTGCAGCGTTGTAGCCTAAATCTTTGATAAGGCTTATCATCTCTTGCTCATTCATCGAGTGGCTCACACCTGCAGAAGAGACGACATTTTCTTCCATCATCGTGCTTCCTAAGTCATTTGCGCCAAAAAGCAAGGCAAGCTGTCCGATATATGAGCCTTGCGTCACCCACGAGCTTTGGATATTTGTAAAATTATCAAGGTAGATTCTACTGCAAGCCAAAAGGCGCAAATAGCGGTTTGAGCTAGCACGCTGGATATGAGGGAATTCAACTTTTAGCGGGGTATTATCCGGCTGGAAACTCCACAAGATAAACGCGCGGAATCCATGATATTTATCCTGCAGCTCCCTTATGCACTCCCAATGCGCCACGATATCTTCGTCCTTTTCTACTGAACCAAACATCATCGTCGCCGTGCCTTTCATACCGATTTTATGCGCGCTTTCATGCACTTCAAGCCATTCTCTTGTATCAAGCTTTTTTGGCGCGATAATATCTCTCACGCTATCGCTTAAAATCTCCGCGCCCGCGCCCGGAATCGAGCTAAGTCCGGCTTTTTGCAAACGCAATAAAACTTCAGAAATCGGAATCTTTGAAACCTTTGCGATATAATTAATCTCAATCGCGGAAAAGCCATGTATGGTGATTTGCGGGTATTTTGTGTGGATATGACTTACAAGCTCTTCATACCATTCGATTTTGAGCTTTGGATGCACGCCCCCTTGAAAGAGAATCTGCGTCCCGCCAATTTCTAGCAATTCATCGATTTTTTGATCAATCTCTGCAAAGCTTAGCACATACACGCCCTCTTCGCCAAGCCTTCGTTTAAATGCACAAAACTTGCAATCTACCCAGCATGCGTTGGTGTAGTTAATGTTTCTATCAATGACAAAGGTGATGGTTTTGCTCGGGTGGAGCATATCGCGGATTCCCCGCGCGCGCAAGCCAAGCTCTTTGAGCGAGGCATTTTTCATCAAATACAAAATCTCATCATTGCTAACGCGATTAGGTTTTAGCGTTTGTGTAGGTGTGTTGCTCATTAGATTTGCCCTCTTTGTTTAATCTTAGAATCTCGTCCCCCTAGAATCTCGTCCCCATAGTGAATTCAAATTTTGAAGTATAGTCATTTGGCTTTGGATTAATCGCTTGTGGGAATACAAGCACGATAGGACCAATGGGGCTAACCCACTCAATCGCCACGCCCCACGACGCGCGCTGCGTCTCTGTGAGGGAATTAATACCTATCATACCATAATCTGCAAAAAGCGCGATACGCATTTGCGCCTTTTCAAGCAAACCATAGCTTAGTTCCACAGAGTTTGTCAGCATATAGTTACCACCCACGCGGATTCCATTAGGCGCGGCGTCGTGGTAGTAGCGCGGTGTGAGCGAGCTTATTTGATAGCCCCTCACGCTTGTGATACCCCCCATGTAAAATTTACTTGTAATCGGTGCATAGCCTTGATCAAATATCGCGCCCCCTTGCGTTTTATAGCGCGCGATTAAGTCTAGTCCGATGAGGCTTTTTAAATGTTTGTAAGCAGCAAATTTTCCATAAATTTTGGTGTATTTCTCACTCCCGCCAAGCCCGGCGTATTCGATATAAACAGAGGCGATGATACCATTTTTAGGGAAGTAGTAGTCATCAGTATTGTCAAAGCTAATGCTCGGGCTAATCGCGCTTTTTATCGGACCATCTAAAGGCGTGACGCCGTTTTTGTAAGTTTGGGCGAAGTAAGCTTCATAGGCGGTTTGGATTGTAGAATCATAGAAGTTTAGAATCTGCGTGGTTGAAAGCGTGTAGCCTAAAGAGATTCTAAAAGTATCACTTAGCAAGCGCCCAAAGGTAAGGCTCACGCCATTTGTGCGCTCGCGATAGTCCCAGTTGTAGTAAGTAGAGACAAATGCGCTCACAGATTCACTATATTCAGAATCAAAAATGCGCGGGTTTGAAAGGGTGAAGTTAAAAAGCTGGCGTCGATAAGACCAATCCACATACAACTGCCCGCTATGCCCTGTCCCAAAGAGATTGCGCTCCCTAATAGAGGCATTCACCATAAATCTATCATAGCTCCCATAGCCAAAGCCAAACATAAGCTCGCCTGTGCGCGACTCCTCCACACTCACAAGCAAATCCATAGAATCTTCGCTCACCCTGCGCTCTTGTATCTCAACTTTCCCAAAATAGCCAAGCCTTTTTAGCGCATTTTCTGAGCGTCTTAATTGTGAGAGGCTGTATTCATCGCCCGGTGCCAAAAGTAGCTCGCGGCGGATGATTCTATCGCCTGTGCGTGTGTTTCCTGTGATGATTACATCATTAATCTTTACTTTCTGCCCCACCTGCACATAATAAATCACCTTGACTTCAGAATTTGTAGAATCTTTATCCAAATCCGGATTCGCCCGCGCAAAGGCATAGCCCAAATCCGCAACTTCTTGCTTGATAATATCAATATCTGCACGTAAGTTTTCAATATTAAAATACTCGCCCTCTTTGATTTTAAGCTTTTTTACTAAAACTTCTTCATCCATAACCGGAATCTGCAAAAGCACCTTCACTTCTGAAACCTTATAGCGCTCGCCCTCGTTAATTTTATAATGCAGCTGCGCGGTGTAGTCGCTAAAGTTTGCCTCCAAAAACGCCGGGCTCACATTTGCATCTAAGAATCCTTTGCGCATATAGGCATCTTGGATTCTCGCGTTATCATATTCTAAGTCATTTAAGCGCAGTTTCCCATCATTGCGCCCCCACAGCCAGCCAGCAAATTGCTTTTGCCTATTTGCCGCTAGCTCCTCGACTTCGCTAATGCTAAGCTTCTCTCTGCCCTCATACTGCGCTTTTGTGATGGTGATATTTTCGCCCTGATTGACATTGAGCGTGATAGCATACGCACCATCGCCGCCCACACTTTTTAACTCCTCATTCACCACGCTTCCATAATAGCCTTGGTATTCTAAAATCGTTTTTATCACAAGTTTTGCGCGCTCTAACTTGACTTCATCAAAGCTATCGCCTTTTTTAATGCCTATTTGGCTATAAAGTGTCTCTTTTTCTTGCTCGCTTCCATAGCCTTTAATTTCGACACTTGCGACTTTTGGGCGTTGCTTGAAATGAAAAGTTAGCACGCCAGATTCAAAGCTTGCATATACATCTTCAAAATAGCCCTGCTTGAAAAACTCCTGCACCGCAGTATCCACAGCTTGGATATTAAGCTCATCACCGGGCTTAATCTTAGAAATCTCGCTTGCAAGCACATCTGAGATAACTTGCGAGCCTTGATAACGCACCGCACTAATTTGCACCGCACCTAGAATCTGCACGCTACATTGCAAAAGCACAAATATGGGAAAAAAGATTCTGATAAAAGTTTGCATATTCCTCTTAAAATGATGTATTTTTTGGGACTTAAACGCCCTTGCAAGCGCAAGAAAATGCACTTGAATCTAAAGAGGCGCAATTATACTTTAAATTTCTAAAGATAATTTAAAAATTGATGAAATTAAAAGTATTCTAAAGCTATAATGCGCCTGCAACTTCGTGCAACTTCAATTTTATTTAAGGAGAATCTATGTCTTACACAAGCAATGTTTTAGCCAAGCTCAAGGAACAATATCCTTCACAAACACTTTTCCATCAAGCAGTAGAAGAAGTTTTTGAATCTCTCGAACCAGCGTTGCAAAAAGATAAAAAATACGAGTCTTACTCGATTTTGGAACGCCTCGTAATCCCTGATAGAGAAATCCATTTTCGCGTGAGCTGGGTAGATGATAAAGGCAAGATTCAGACAAATCGCGCGTATAGAATCGAGTTTAACTCTGCAATCGGACCATACAAGGGCGGTTTGCGCTTTCACCCAAGCGTAAATGAAGGCGTGATTAAATTCCTAGGATTTGAGCAAATTTTCAAAAACTCACTCACAACGCTTGCAATGGGCGGGGGCAAAGGCGGAAGCGACTTTGATCCAAAAGGCAAGAGCGAGGGTGAGATTATGCGTTTTTGTCAGGCATTTATGAATGAGCTTTATCGCCACATTGGCGCGCATACCGATGTCCCAGCGGGCGATATAGGCGTGGGCGGACGCGAGATAGGCTATCTTTTTGGGCAATATCGCAAGATTACCAACCGCTTTGATGGCGTGCTTACAGGCAAGGCGCTTAGCTGGGGCGGAAGCCTTGTAAGGACAGAGGCTACAGGCTATGGTTGCGTGTATTTTGCACAAGAAATGCTAAAAGCGCGCAAAGAAAGCTTGGAGGGCAAAATCTGCGCAGTTTCTGGAGCTGGAAATGTGGCAATTTATACCATTGAAAAGCTCTTGCAGCTTGGCGCAAAACCTGTGACTGCGAGTGATTCTAAAGGTATGATTTATGATGAAGATGGCATTGATGTGGCACTTTTAAAAGAAATCAAAGAAGTGCGCAGAGAATCTTTAGAAGAATATGTAAAAGTGCGAAAAAGCGCAAAATACACAAAAGTAAGCGATTACAAAGACGGCACAAATGCTGTTTGGAGCGTGCCTTGCTTTGCAGCATTCCCAAGCGCGACACAAAATGAGCTTAATTTAAACGACGCAAAAACACTTCTTGCAAATGGCTGTAAATGCGTGAGCGAGGGCGCAAATATGCCTTCAACAATAGAGGCTGTGCATCAATTCTTGCAAGCAAAAATCTGCTATGGTCCGGGCAAAGCTGCAAATGCTGGTGGCGTGGCAGTCAGCGGGCTAGAAATGGCACAAAATGCAAGTATGAATCCATGGACTTTTGATGTGGTGGATGCGCGCTTGCATAATATTATGGAAAATATTTTCCAAAACGCCTCGCAAACTGCTGCGGAATTTGGCGATCCTACAAACCTCGTGTTGGGCGCAAATATCGCAGGCTTTAGAAAAGTCGCTGGAGCGATGATTGATCAAGGTGTGATTTAAGGATTTTTCCTTAAATCTAGCGGGGGATTTTATCCCCTTCCCACCATTTCATTTTAAAATTTCAGAATCTGCTATTTTTAAACTTAACCTTACAAATCTTATTTTTTCTTTCCAAGTACAAAAACGCATTCATACTCAAGGTTGTTGTCGTAGCGCGTGCTGTATTCTTGCAAAAGGGCTTTTTTAAGGAAAAATCCTTTTTTTAAACCATTGACACCGCTCAAAGCAAGGTGTTTGAAAACTTTTAACGCGCTGTTAAAATGCAAAGTTTTTGTCTGCGCGCTTAGGTGCAAAATCTCAAATTTGCTCTCCATCAACGCGCGGTATTCCTCCAAATCCAAATATTCTAACCCCACATTGCAAAGCTCTTTTACCTGCCACAGGTTGCGCTTGCCAAAAGTGCTAAACGCAAGCAATCCCTGCGGGCGCAGAAATGTTGCAAGTTGTGCTAAAACTTTTCTTTGCTCTAGCCACTGCAAACAGGCGTTTGAAGTAATGCAAGAAAATTGCTGGGTGAGAAAATTTGCGCAATCATTCATATCAAAACGCGCAAACTCCACGCCAAAATCGCTAAATGGCGGATTCTCAAAAACTTTTTTATAGTCATTAATGTCGTTACAAAGCATTTTTTTGGGTGCGAAATTTTCTAACAAAAGGCGCGTATATTGCCCCTGCGCGCAACCAAATTCAAAAACATTGCTAAAAATATCAGCTAAATTTTCACTTTGCAAAGGCGCAAACTCGCGCAAAAGTGCAATCAAATACCGCGCCATAAATTGCTGCACCAAAGCTTCAGAATCATAGCTCCTTGCGCGCTTTACAAACTGCGTGGCAAACATTGCTCCTCCCAAAGTTTTTCATCAATAAATACAAAATGTGGCGCGTTGGTATGTAAAATCACAAAATCCTTATGCGTTTGTTTATAAGATTCCCACGCGAGATTCTGCGCTTTTGGTGGGAAGATTTTGTCATCATCACTTATAATTGCCTTGTTCCAAACAAATGCGCTTCGGCGCGGATTTTCGCCCCTTTGTGCGCAAAATTCTTGCAAATTTTTAAGCTCATTTTTTAGAGAATCTATAGGCGCAAGCAAAGATTTTTCACGCATATTTTCATCTCTCAAATCCCCTCCAAATGCCGAGTTTAAAAACGCCTCACGCTGTAATTTCTGCTGTGTGAGCGAAAAAATTTTAGGCGAGATTCCAAAATTCTTATGCACGCCAAAAATCGTCCCATTAATGCCAAGCGCGCTTTTAACTTGCAAACTTGAAAAAAGCTCTTGCGCCACGCACACGCCCATAGACCACGCGATGAGATGGATTTGCGGGAAAGATTCTAAAATTTTTTGCAAATTTTTGGCATTAGAAAAATCGCTGTAATCATACAGCATCGCACTAAGCGCATTTTGCGGGAGTTTTAAACTTTCAAACGCGCAAGGCAAAAAGCCAAAGCCACTTACAAAAAGTAAAAGTGGCGCGTTAGCGGGCGTGAGGTTTTCACGCGTTTTTAGGTTGATTAGCTTCATTTTGCCCCTTTAGTGCTTGTGCGCGAAAAACTCTTCTAGCGCGCAAAGTGCTTGCTCTAAATGCTCTTGTTGCATGAGCGCAGTGAGTGAAAAGCGCAGGCGCGCAGTGTTTTTAGGAATCGTAGGATAGCGGATCGCAGGGGCGAAAATCCCATGTTTGCCTAAAATCTCATACGCTTTTAGCGCGCGCTCATTACTTCCAAGTACAAGAGAGAGAATCTGCGAGTTTCCAAGCACAAGGTTTTGAGGCGTAAAATCTGCATTTTCCTGCGCGTCTGCGTGTTTCTCCACAAGCAAGGAAAGATTTTTTTTGAAAAATGTGCTTAATTCCTGCAAATGCACCCTTTGTGCGTTAAAATCCGCAAGGTGCGAAAAAACAAAATAGCTAAAGGCAATATTTATCGGTGGCAAGGCAGTCGAGTAGATGAGTGAACGCGTGAAATTAATAAAAAATTCCCTCGCGTTTATCTCACATAGCACGCACGCGCCCACAGAGCCGATAGCTTTGCCAAAAGCAAGCATGATAAAATCAACTTCATTTTCCACGCCCAAGCTTTTTGCTAACCCTAAACCCAAATCCCCGTACACGCCTATGCTATGGGCTTCGTCAAGGTAAATTTTGAGATTGCTAAATTCTTTTTTTAAAGCAATGAGTTCTTTAAGTGGCGCAAAGTCCCCGTCCATCGAAAATAGCGCTTCAGTTACGATAATGCATTCTTTATATTTGCCAGCATTTTTTTGCAAAAGTTCACGCAAATGCGCCAAGTCATTATGCCTAAAACGCGCAAAACGCGCACGAGAAAGCTTAATCCCATCAAAAATGCTCGCATGCACGAAGCTATCAAGCAAGAAAAACACGCCTTCAATGCGGGAGAGCGATTCTATAAGTCCGATATTTGCGTGATAGCCGCTATTAAAAAGCAAGCAAGTTTTATTAAACATCGTCTCCAAAAGGCTTTCAAGCTTATGCGAAATCTCAAATCCCCCGCTTAAAAGTCGCGAAGAAGAGCTTGAAAAAAACGCATTTTCCTTCATAAGTGCAGAATCTAAAAACGCCGCACTCTGCGTACTTAACCCCAAATAATCATTTGAAGCAAAGTTAAGAAGCTTTTTTGCCTTTGGATTTTCTACAATATACACACCACAATGCTTGAAATCGCGCAAAGTGCGTAAATTGTGAGAATCTTTTAGCGCATTAAGGGCTTGGGTAAAAAAATCCACTTTCAAATTCCTTGTCATAATTTTGCAAAATTAAGTCTGAAATTATAGCACTTATGCAGGAAGTCGCGCACAAGCTATGCTAAAATGCGCGCGAGAAAAGCATTGGGGGAATTATGTATATTGGGATTTTAAATTATAACATTGGCAATCTTGCAAGCGTGCAAAATGCGCTTAACAATGTCGCGCAAGAGTTTTCAAACATCACAATCAGTGTGGAATCTGATCCTTGCAAAATTGTGAAGTTTGATAAGATTATTTTGCCCGGCGTTGGGGCATTTGGCGATGCGATCGCGCATTTAAGGCAAAATGGCTTAGATGAGGCGATTTGCTCTTTTGCAAAAAGCGGAAAGTATTTGCTTGGAATCTGCCTTGGCATGCAACTTCTTTTACAAAAAAGCTATGAATTTGGCGAACATTCCGGGCTTGGGCTGATAGAAGGCGAGGTGGTAGAGTTTGACAAAGCGCGCTTATTAGCCAAAAGCACGGAATCTAATGTGCTCAAAATCCCCCAAATTGGCTGGAATAAATGTATTTTGAGTGAATCTGGCGCAAAAAATGGGCTTTTCAACGACTGTGAAAAAGAATTTTTCCTCTACTTCGTGCATAGTTTTCACGCAAGCAAAGTCACAGATTCTCACACTTTAGCGCGTTGCGAGTATGGCTACAGCTTCCCAGCAATCATTGGCAAGGACAATATCCTAGGCATACAACCCCACCCAGAAAAAAGCCACAAAATGGGCTTAAAGCTTCTAAAAAACTTCATCGCACTTTAAAAATGAGGATTTTTTGCTAGCTTTTAGCAATATTTTTTAGATTCTCACAAAATTTTTCTGCAAATTTGTCAAAAAACCTTGTTTTTTTTTTTTTTTACTTCTGTAATATTATACCTCTTTAAATTTTATTTCAAAGGAAAAACAATGGCTTTAAGTATGCAAACACAAATGCTTTTCGCGCAGTGGGGCTCAAAAATCCCTGATACCAACAGGCTAGCTATCCAGCAGGCGCTTGAAAAAGTCCCAGATGATAAAATCGCTAGCCTTAGCTTTATCCCGCTCAAAGATCCCATTATAGGGCTTATTTTGGGATTATTTTTCGGGGTGTTTGGCGTGGATAGATTCTATAAAGGTGATATTGCACTTGGTGTTGCAAAGCTTCTTTTTGGCTGGGTTACGCTTTTTATATGGAATCTGCTTGACTTATATTTCGTGTGGAGCGGGATTAAAAAGGATAATTTCTACAAGATTATGCAGGCAATCACCTTTGCAAAATAAATCTACTTCAAGGAGAAATTCATGGATTTAAATTCAATTCTTATGATAGTGCAGGATAAGATTCCAAAAAATAGAGATAGCATCAATGCCTTGAAAGAACAGCTTGACAAACTCAATGAAAGCCAAAAAGAAAATGTTGCATTCAAAATCAGTTTTCTTGGACTTAAGAATCCTGTGCCTGTGTTTTGGGTAGGGAGCTTTTTATTTGGCGTGTTTGGCGTGGGACGCTTTATGATTGGTGATGCGGGATTAGGTATTCTAAGATTAATTGCGTTTATAGGGTGTCCTATATTGAGTTTTATCGGATTTTTTGCGTATATTTTATCGACTCCAGATGGTGTTTTAGGTTCAGACACCTACTCAAAACTTTTTACTGCTTTTGGAATTTTTTTGCTCATAGTAAGTGCTTTACTAGCTTTAACTACGGCGCTTTGGTGGTTTATTGACTTATTTTTGGTGGGTAAAAAAGTGCGAAAAAAGAATTATGATGCATTGATGGAGCTTATTTCTGCAGAGCAAAAGAAGTAGGCGCCTTGCTTTTTGCGCGTTTTTTGTGTAGAATCGCGTCCTTTTTGTGTCATCAAAGCCAAAGCCCAGCCCAAAGCTAGATGACACTTAAAAATCTTATACCATCACAAGGAGGTCGTTATGGCTTTAGATATGGCGAAAAAGAAAGAGATTATTGCAAATTTTGCAAGAGATTCTAAGGATACTGGTTCTTCAGAAGTGCAAGTGGCGCTTTTGACGCAACGAATCGCTGACTTGACAGAGCATTTGAAAGCAAATCCAAAGGATCACTCAAGTCGCCTAGGACTGCTTAAGCTCGTAGGACAGAGAAAATCGCTTCTTGCGTATCTCAAACGCACGCAGTATGAGCGCTATGCAAAGCTTATCAGCACGCTAAAACTCAAAGATAGATAATCTCATCAGGCTAGCCTTTTGGCTAGCACGCTACGCAAAACCTCTTAAATACTTCTTGCAAATTTCCTAGATTCTAAACTTTCAAACACACAACTTGTTGCTTTAAGCCAGCAATCCTTTTTTAGGACCGCTTTTGCCATGGCAGAGCTTGTATTTTTTGCCACTTCCGCACGGACAAGGATCATTGCGCGAAATTTTTGCTTTTGGCGCGTTTGTCGCGCTTTCATCTTTATTGAATGAAAAATTCTCTTCGCTTGATTCTAAAGAATCAAGCACTTTTTGCGCGGCTTGTTTCTCGTCCTCTTGGGATTTTAAGCGCACGATTTGCAAGGTTTTGGTGGTGTCGATTTTGAGATTCTCGACAAATTCCAAAAAGAGGTTGTAGCTCTCTTTTTTGTATTCCACGAGCGGATCTTTTTGGTTATAGCCACGCAAGCCGATACCGGTTTTGAGATTATCCATCGTGTAGAGATGCTCGCGCCATGAGTTATCAAGCACCTGTAAATAGATGATGCGCTCGATTTCATTGCGTTGCTCTTTACTCAAAAGCGCCATTTTGGCTTCATATTCCTGCGTGATTTTGGCATTGAGCGCCTCTTGCAACTCCTCATATTCTAAGCCTTCTAAATTTTGAGCAGATTCAATGCCCAACTCCTCTTTTAAAATTGCCCGCAGTGTGTCTAAATCAAAACTCGCACTATCTTCATTTGGGAAAATCTGCGCGCGCTCTAGCAAGTAGCTAAGCGTAGCAGTGCGGTTTTGTGCGATTTTTTCGCCCATATCAAATTCCGCATTTAACAAATCATCGCGCAGGCGGTAAATCGCCTTTCTCTGCTCGTTTGCGACATCATCGTATTCAAGCAAATGCTTGCGGGATTCAAAATGCAGGCTCTCCACCTTTTTTTGCGCGTTTTCAACTGATCGCGTCACAAGGCTAGATTCAATGTATTCGCCATCTTTGAGCCCCAAGCGCTCCATGATATTTTTTAGTTTATCGCTTCCAAAGATTCTAAGTAGAGAATCTTCCAAGCTCAAATAAAATTGACTAACGCCCGGATCACCCTGCCTACCAGCGCGCCCGCGCAATTGATTATCAATGCGGCGGCTTTCATGGCGCTCTGTGCCGATGATATATAGCCCGCCAAGCGCGCGCACTTCATCATCGATTTTAATATCCACACCGCGCCCCGCCATATTTGTAGCGATTGTCACCGAGCCTTTTTTGCCCGCGTCTTTGATGATTTCAGCTTCTTTGGCGTGCTGTTTGGCGTTAAGCACATTGTGCGGGATTCTGGCTTTTTTTAGCAATTCGTGCAAAACTTCGCTTTTTTCAATGCTAGCAGTCCCCACAAGCACAGGCTGTGTGCTTTTGTAAAGCTCGATAATCTTTGCCACAACGGCATTAAATTTTTCCCTCTCGCTTTTATAAATCAAGTCGTTTAGATCCTTACGCTTGATTGGGACATTTGTAGGGATTGAGACGACATCAAGGCTATAAATTTGCAAAAATTCGCTTGCTTCAGTTTGCGCTGTCCCCGTCATCCCCGCGAGCTTATCATACAAGCGGAAGTAATTTTGGAAGGTAATGTCTGCAAGCGTTTGGGATTCTTCTTTAATCGCGACATTTTCTTTGGCTTCGATTGCTTGATGTAAGCCCTCGCTAAAGCGCCTGCCTTCACTTAGTCGCCCTGTAAATTCATCGACAATCACCACTTCGCCCTCACGCACCACATAATCTTTATCTTTCAAAAAGAGATAATTTGCCTTAAGTGCTTGATCGAGATGGTGGGAAAGCGCGGCATTTTCGATGCTGTAGAGATTATCAACCTTAAAAAGCGTCTCGGCATTTTTAATGCCCTCTTCTGTGAGCAAAATCACGCGGTTTTTCTCATCAATGCTAAAATCAGATTCTGCCTTGAGCTTCTGCGCCACGGTGTTTGCAAGCTGATAGTTTTGCATAGTGCGATTTACAGGAGCTGAAATAATCAAAGGCGTGCGCGCCTCGTCAATCAAAATAGAATCCACCTCATCGACAATGGCAAAAAAATGATGCTTTTGCACCTTTTGCGCAAGATCGTATTTCATATTATCGCGCAGGTAGTCAAAGCCAAATTCATTATTCGTGCCATACACGACATTGCTTGCGTATGCGTTAAGCTTAAGCTCATCATCGCGCAAATCTGAAGTAATAATGCCAACGCTCAAGCCCAAAAAATTATAAAGCGGTGTAAGCTCGGTGCCATCGCGGTTTGCTAGATAGTCATTCACCGTTATCACATGCACGCTCTTGCCACTTAACGCATTGAGTGCCACTGCCAAGGTTGCCACAAGCGTTTTTCCCTCACCTGTGCGCATTTCAGCGATTTTCCCTTCATGCAATGCCATACCGCCAATAAGTTGGACATCAAAATGTCTCATTCCTAGCACCCTTTTGCTCGCCTCGCGCGTGATTGCAAAGCTTTCATTGAGCACAGAATCTAAACTTTTTCCTTCATTTTGCACGGCATTTTTGAGTGATTCAAATTTTGCTTGTAATTCCTCATCGCTTAAAGGTTGCAGGCTGGATTCTAGCGCGTTTATGGCATCTACGCGCTTTTGGTAGATTTTGAGCATTTTGGTATTTCGTGAGCCCAAAATTTTATTAAGTATTGCTTTTAGCATTGTTTCCTCGCTGATTTTAAAGTGGATTGCCTAAATTAAAGCGCGATTCTAGCATATTTTATTAAAGTCTTTTGCTTGAAAACGCGCCTAAGTTTGAGCATATTTACATTTTTTGCTTAAGATTTTGGGATTTTGGCATGCAAAATTTTGGCATATGAGAAATTTAAAATAAATTTTGGAGCAAATATCTAATGAAGCGCGTGATAAGAGTGTGTTTTTTTGGGCTTGTGGGCTTTTTGGCTTTTGGTTTTGGGGCAGAATTTGAGCTAAAAAATCTTAAGAGTTTAGAAGCGGATTTCGTGCAGGTGGTAAGCACGCAAGAAGAGATGACTCTAAGCTATAGTGGCAAACTGCAAGCAAAAGCGCCAAATAAGGCGAAGTGGAGCTATGAGCCGCCAATGCAAAAAGAAGTTTTTGTCAATGATAAAGAACTTATCGTCTATGAGCCAGCGTTACAGCAAGCGCATATTCAGAGTTTGAGCACACAGCAGGATTTTTTTGAGATTCTTAGCAAGGCAGAGCAAATTGAGGGTGAAAAGCGCTTGAAGGCTGAAATTGATGGCGTTGTGTATGATATTTTTTTAGATTCCAAAGGCTTACCAAAACGCATAGAATATAGCGATAACTTAGAAAACACGACAATCATCACGCTAGAAAATATCAAGGTAAATCCAAAAATAGCAGATTCTGTGTTTGTCTTTGTCGTGCCAAAGGGCATTGATATCCTTAAACATTAGGGTTTTGCAGGGCGAGAGATTTTGCAAGTTTAGATATTTTGCGGATTTAAAAAATAGCGGATTGAGGCAAAACCGCGTAGATTGCAAGTATTATCAAAGTTAGCTTTGAGGGCGGATTCTAGCTCTGCGCGTTTTTGTGGCGTATCTATCCCGCCGAGTGCAAAAATGCGTGAAAGAAGTGCAGAATCTAAGCTTAAAAGCGTCTCTATCCCTAATGGTGCGCCCTTATTTGGTGTGGAAAAAATAGGGCTAAGCGTGCAGTATTGCGCTCCAAGCGCGAGTGCAGATTCTACTTCTGCAATGCTGTGCGCGCTAAAGCCTAGGCTAAAATTTTTTGGCAAATCCCGCAAAATGGGTAGCAAATCTCTTTGCGCACCTTTTAAATGCACGCCATCAAAGTGGGCAAAAAGCTTTTCTTGCATTTGTGTATTTTGAAAAATCTGCGCGATATTTGGAAGATTAAGAAAACTTAAAACTCCATTTTGTTTGCAAAGCTTTGCAAAATCTAATGCGAGAGCGAAAATTTCAGAATCTAGATTCTCTAAATTGTAAGAATCTACTCGAAACATCGCGAGATTTGGTTTGAAAGCAAAGAGAATCTGTGGAAAATCGCGCAAATAATCGCGCGTAGGGTTTGGGGTGATAAGATATGAGCGCAATGCCTAGTGGTCGGAATCCACCACCACAGCACCATGCAAATACACATAAGTAAGAATCATAAAAACAAAGGCTTGCAAAAACGCCATAAAAGTAAGAATCGCAAATGGCACCGCTGGCACAACCCAAGGCGCGAGCATTAGGATAATAAGCAAAAACATATCATCGCCCTTGATATTCCCAAACAAACGGAATGAAAGCGAGATAATGCGCGAAAAATGCGAGATGATTTCAACCGGCAACATCAGCGGAGTGAGCCACCACACCGGACCAGCAAAATGCTTGAAGTAGCTAAACACACCTTGTGCGCGAATACCTTCAAAATGATAGTAAAAAAACACCACAAGCGCCAGCACAAGCGTAAAGCTAAGGCTTGAAGATGGTGCCTCAAATCCGGGGATAATACCAATCAAGTTAGCAAAAAGCACCATAAAGCCAATTGTCCCAGCAAGCGGGAAATACTTCCTTGCGACTTCCTCACCCACAATATCTTTTGAAAAATTTATCACGCCACTAAGCAATGTCTCATACACATTTTGAATCCCGCTAGGCACGAGTTGCATCTTACTTGTAGCAAGTTTGGCAAAGAGCAGAATCAACAAAGTAATTAAAAGCGTGTAAAGCCCGATGACGAAATCTTGATGAGAAAAAAACTCCTCGAATGTGTGCGAATACAGCAAGCCCGCAAAGGTGAAAACTCTCTCTTCCATACCCATACCCTCATTTTAAATTTTTAGCTAGGCATTATGCCTAGTTTTGAGTAAAAGAAATATTAAATTTGCAAGAATCAAATAAACTTTGTATTGATTTTACGCAGGAAATAAAGACTAATGAAAAAAAGTAGTAAAAATGGGCTAAGTACGCCTGCTTCTGGCTGTAATAAGCCACTAATGCTAAGTTCTGAAAAAGAGAAAAATAGCCCCCACACGATTAACGCGCCCACAATGCATGCAAAGCTGATAAGTGCGAGATTCCCATAACGCGCTAGAGAAGGGATAAAAGAGGCGATGATAAGAATGCTTAATGGCACAAAGAAAGGCACAATCATTAGCCCATAGAGAATCGCGCGCATTTTAGTTGAGCTTGTGCCTTGCTGTAGGGAGATTTTCAGTGTATCAATTGCATCAACAATTGAAACGGTGGGCTTATCTTGTGAAAAAGTATCAAGCACCTTTGGACGGAATCCATTCAGCACTTCCAAATGCGCTAATTCCTCGCGTTTGAGCGCTGGTTTGCCAAGTTGTAAATTTTTATTAATATCCAAAAATACAGCATTTTCCAACTTCCAAGAATCATTTGCAAAAAACGCGCTTTTAGCGGTGTAATAGCTTCTTAATTCCCTATTTTCTAGCTCAAAGATTTTGATATTTTCCGCGCGCGCACTGCCATTTTCAAGTGGGAAAATTTTACCCATAAAAATGTATTTATTATTAAATTTCAAAAGCACATCTTGACGGACATTAAGCACCGCTTGATTATTGATGATAGATTCTGCACTTTCTTGTGCGTAGGCAAAAGGCGTGCAGTTTAGCCCGATATGCAGGCATGTCACCAAAGTCGCCACAAATAAAATTGGCTTTAAAATGCTAAAACGAGAGAATCCAAGTGCCAAAAGCGCGGTGAGTTGGTTGCTTTTCAAAAAAGTGATAAAAAACATAATCGAGCTTAACACCAGCGAAATAGGCAGTGTGTAGCTCATCGCATACACGCTATCATAAAACAAAAACAGAATAAAAAGGTTTGCAGAATCTGGCAAATCATCGACATATTTCAGCGTGTCAATCCCCACAAAAAACAGCTCGAGCGCGAGAAACACGACTAAAAAATATTTCAAATAATATTGCGTGATAAAGCGAAAAAACATTCTAGCTGTCCTTAGATTCTCTATTTGCAGGGTTTAAATTTTGTGTAATTATAGCTTTTTTGGTGCGGATTTTTTGCAGAATTTTAAAGAGTTTTTAGGTTTGGGACGATTTAGGGTGTTCTTGTAGTATAATGCGAGATTTTAAATTTTAGTTTCAAAGAAGGAGTTTGAAAATGAAAGCGCAATTTTTGAAAAAACTTGCTTTTGCTGGTGTGCTTAGTGCGCTTTGCGTTGGGAATCTAAGCGCAGCGAGCAATAACAACTACTTCCAGCAATACAAAAGCTATGAAAGCTCACTTTTGTCAAACTTTGGCAATGGCAGGGTTATCAAAGCAAGCACAAAGGCAAATTCCGCAACTTGGGTGTTTTACAATGAAGGGCATTTGGGATATTCGTATTCAAAGCTCGGAAGCACGATTTTAAATTCCGCTGACATCGGCTATTCTAGCTATATTATGGCAATTCGTAGCGCGCAAGGTTTGCATCCTTATGTGGGCTTAGAAATCACCGTGCCTATTTATTTGCAAGCGCGCGGTGATAGCAATATTTTTGCAAATCCCTCTAGCATGCTTCCAAATGGACGCGCTGTGTTGGGTGAGACAGGATTCACAGGTTGGGGCGTGCAAGTGCCTGTCGTCATAGGCGTGCAAGCTGGCTCATTTTATATACAAGCAATGGGAGGCTATGCATACCACGCGATTACTGATACATTTTACAAAAGCGAAGTAGAGAACAACTGGAGCGCAGATACCGCATATCAGGGGATTATCTATGGTGGCGGTGTAGGCTGGAGGCTTAATAATACCTTTAGCATGGGCGTGCGCTACATAATGGGCAACCTCACAAACACCACAAGAACGCCAACAAGCGAGAATTTCAACGCGCTTAATAGCGACATTAAGACAAAAGACTTCCAAGTCCCATACTACCGCGCTTCTGTGATTTTTGGGTATGTATTTTAAGGGATAATCTAAACTTTTTAGATTCAATCTTTATAAGCCCAAATTCGTCGCCGAGCCCCCTCGGCGTGAGCTTGTTTTTTTGGCGTTAAAATTTTATATGCTTTCATAAAGATTCTAAAAAAAATTCAATCTTTCTCATCTTTTAGAATCTTTAGTGGTTAGATTCTCCAAAATTACCTTATTTTTGATATTTCTCCCATTCTTGACATTGCCAAAACAACAAGGCAAAATGTCGCAAATTTTGGCACAATTTATCTACCGCAAAGGTTACAAATTATAAAAAACTACTCTTATTTGGGTTTTTTTAACCAAAAGCCTAATTAACGCAATAGATTCTGCGCTATTTTTATTCCATTTCAAATTTATATCGTGCCCACAAAGCCAAAAACCACAAAACTAAAAACAACCTCAAATTCTTGCATTTCTTAATAAAAAGTTTAATGAGTAAATCAAACCTAGCGTTTCAACCCATTCACCGTCTGCAACATAGAATCTGCTGTTTGGATGCTCTTTGAGTTTGCCTCATAGGCGCGCTGTCCGGTGATTAAATCCGTCATCTCCTCCACAAGCTTGACATTGCTAAGCTCTATGAAGCCCTGTCGCAACTGCCCAAATCCATCAATGCCCGGCACACCCGCGATTGGCTCGCCTGATGCGTTGGTATTGATGAAAAGATTATCGCCCAAAGAGTGCAAGCCCGCAGGATTGATAAAATTTACAATCTCAATTTGCCCTAGCACATTGATTTCAGTTTGATTGCCTTCTTTGACACTGATTGTGCCGTCCGTTCCGATATTTATCTCTGTGGTGTTTTCTGGCAGTGTGATATTTGGCACGAGCAAATAGCCATCAGAATTTACCAAATTCCCCTCATTATCGATTTTAAAGCTCCCCGCGCGCGTGTAGGCGATATTGCCATCTGGAAGCTGAATCTGAAAAAATCCATTCCCCGTAATTGCGATATCAAGGTTATTTTCCGTCTCTTTTGGGTGTCCTTGTGAAAACATCTTTTGCACCGAGATTGGGCGCACGCCCACACCCACTTCAATGCCTGTTGGCGAAATCGTCGTCTCACTCGTGCTTGTGCCCGCATACTGCAACACTTGATAAAACAAATCCGCAAACTCCGCGCGTTGCTTTTTATAGCCTATCGTATTGACATTTGCGATATTATTTGAAGTCGTATCAATCTGCAGTTGCTGCCCGAGCATTCCTGTAGTGGCAGTGTAAAGCGATCTCATCATGGCTCACTCCTTATAAAATCTAGCTTAGAATCTGGCTTCATTCTTTAATTTTGCTTCTTTTTGCGCTTAAAAGAAAAAATCCCTAATTTTTATCTATCTATAAAGCAAAAGCAATTATAATGCCGCTTTTATCCCGCGTGCAAAAATAAGGCTAAAAAATGACTATCGATGATGCCACCTTACTAACTTGGCTCTTTGTGCTTGGCATCTCTGTAGAAGCGATAACCGGCGCGCTTGCGGCTGGGCGACATAATATGGATTTATTTGGCGTGATGTTTATCGCGCTGGTGACTGCCATAGGTGGCGGCTCGATACGCGATATGTTGCTAGGGCATTACCCGCTTACTTGGGTGGAGCACCCACAATATGTGGTGTTAATCTGCGTTATCGCCATTCTCACCACAAGGATTCCAAAAACGCTGGTGCGCTTTGAGAAACTCTTTTTAAGCCTTGATGCGCTGGGGCTTGTTGTCTTTAGTATTATCGGTGCGCAGGTGGCGATGAAGGGCGATTATGGCTTTATCATCGCGGTGAGTTCTGCGTGTATTACAGGGATTTTTGGTGGAATCTTGCGCGATATTTTTTGCAATCGCATTCCGCTTGTTTTCCAAAAAGAGCTGTATGCGGGCGTGGCGATGATAGCAGCGAGTTTGTATTACATACTTGTGAAATTTGTAGGGGTGGATTCTCTGCTTGCGGTGGTGATTACGCTTATTTTTGGGACACTTTTGCGTCTTTTTGCGATTCGCTACAAGCTTGATTTGCCGACCTTTTCTTATGATGAAAACACACAAAATAAAGGATAATTGATGTCCCTTGCCTTGGCATTAAAATACCGCCCAAAAACTTTTGATGATTTAATCGGACAACATGCTGTCTCACAAACACTTTCTTTAGCGCTAGATTCTAAGCATATTTCGCATGCGTATCTTTTTAGTGGATTGCGCGGGAGCGGGAAAACAAGCAGTGCGAGAATCTTCTCACGCTGTTTGCAATGTGAGAATGGACCCACAAGCAAGCCTTGCGGGGAATGTGAAAACTGCAAAGCCGCGCTTGAAGGCAGGCATATGGATATCATCGAAATGGACGGCGCATCAAGTCGCAAGATTGAGGATATCCGCGCGCTTATCGAACAGACAAAATACCGCCCGAGTTTTGGCAGGTTTAAGATTTTTATCATCGATGAGGTGCATATGCTTACGCGCGAGGCATTTAACGCGCTTCTTAAAACACTTGAAGAACCGCCAGAATATGTGAAATTTATCCTTGCTACCACCGATCCGCTCAAGCTTCCAGCGACCATCCTTAGCCGCACACAGCATTTTCGCTTTAAGCAAATCTCACAACGCCTCGTCGTGGAGCATATCGCAAGCATTTTGAATAAAGAAAATGTCTCTTTTGAGCCGCAAGCCCTAGAAATCATCGCGCGTAGTGGCTCTGGGAGCTTGCGCGATACGCTTACTTTGCTCGATCAAGCCATTATTTTTTGCAAAGGAAATATTGACACAACAAGCGTGACAGATATGCTAGGCGTGGTTGATCCGCAGATTTTTGAAAATCTTTTTAGCAATCTCTTAAGCACGCCAAGTAATGAAAACACCCTAAGCGCGCAGGTTGAGGAAAGCCTGCAGGTTTTGCAAGAATATGAATGCGAGATGATTTTAGATGAAATGATGCTTTTTCTAAAAGATAAGCTTTTGCACCATGATAAGCGTTTCGCGCCCGCAGTGCTTGATAGATTTTTTAGAATCTTAGTGGATTCTAAGTATCTTTTAACACTTAATACTGATAGCTCGTTTGTGCTGCTTTTGAGCTTGCTAAAAATGCAAGAAGCGCTAAAGATAAAAGATATTGAGTTAATGATTGAGGATTTGGAAAATGAGATTTTTGGCACAAGTTCGCGCGCGATTTCAAAAGCACAAACGCCACAAATGCCACAAAACGCGCAAACTAACCAAAACACGCTAGATTCTAAGAATCCTAGCGCAAATAGCACAATTGCAGCCAATGCGGATTTGCAAAATGCCCCAACAGCGCAACCTTTACAAACGCCTCAAAGCACCTCGCATATTTTGTTTGAAAAGCTCACCCGCGCGATTTATGATAGGAGCTATGATTTGGGCGAGTGCTTTAGCAAAAATGTGTCATTTGTGGATTTTAGCAATGATATTTTAAGCTGGGATTCCAAGGCACAGGGGAATGACAAGCAGATTTTGAGCGAAGGCTTTAGCTTTATTAAAAGCAAAATTGCTGAAATTTTTGGCACGCAAACAAAGATTATCCAAGTCAAGCAAGAATCCCAAAGCACGCCACAAAACACGCAAGAGGCGCAAGATTCTAACCAACCAAACAACGTTGCAGAATCTGAAAATCCTAGCAACCAAAAAGCGCCAAATATGGATGCGAGCACGAGCTCGGTAGAGCGGGATTTAACTACGCAAAGCGATGCAATTGATAGGACAGATTCTCAAACTAACCAAACAGCGTTGCAGAATCCACAGAATCTTAATAACCAAAAAAATGCCGAGTATGAGCGCGCAACGCAGTGGAGCGGAGGCGAAGCGGAATTTACTTCCGCGCAGACGATACAATCTAAAGGAATAGAGGCGAAGCGGGATTTATCCCAGCGAGACGATACAATTAATGGAATAAGCACCACCACACAAAGTGACAAAGACTTTATCATACGAAACAAATCCCTCATTAACGGCATCCACGAGCATTTGGGCTTAAAAGATGTCATCAAATCATAAGGAGCAATCATGCAAGAGAGCATTTTCACACTTTCAGAAGAGAATCTAAGCGCGCTGTGCGAGGCTTTGGGTGCGTTAGAAAAAGAGCATAAACATATTTTTTTCCTTCTTAATGGTGATTTAGGAAGCGGGAAAACCACGCTAGTAAAGGAGTTTGTGCGCCATAGTTTGGGGGTTGAAGGCGTGAGTTCGCCCACCTTTAGCCTTTCGCAAGATTATGAAGACAAGGTGTTTCATTATGATTTTTATCAAAAAGAATTTAATCAGCTTTTAGAGCTGGGCTTTATCGAGCTTTTTGAGCGCGAGGGCGTGCATTTCATTGAATGGGCAAATCCGCGCATTAAAGCGCTTTTGAAAAAATGCAATTTTCTTGTGTATGAAGTGGCGATTACGCCGCTAGATTCTCACCAAAGGGAGTATAAAATAATCCATGAATAAGCTAGAAGCGCGCAACCTAAGCAAGCAAATCAAAAAAACAAAAATCGTTAATGATGTCTCTGTGAGTGTCAGTAGTGGCGAAGTGGTGGGCTTGCTAGGACCAAATGGCGCGGGGAAAACGACGACTTTTTATATGATTTGCGGGCTTTTGCACCCAAGCTCTGGCGCGGTGTTTTTAAACGGGCATAATATCACAAGCCTGCCCTTGCATGCGCGCTCAAATATGGGTATAGGCTACCTTCCGCAAGAATCTAGCATTTTTAAGGATTTGAGCGTGGAGCAAAATTTGATGCTTTCCGCCGAAGCAAGTATAAAAAGTGCGCGCGAGCGCAAAATCCGCATTGAAAAAATGCTTGAGGAATTTAACATCGAGCCTATCCGTGCGCGCAAAGGCGTGAGCCTTAGCGGTGGGGAACGCAGAAGGGTAGAAATCGCACGCGCGCTAGTGAAAAATCCAAAGTTTGTATTGCTTGATGAACCCTTTGCCGGCGTGGATCCAAAGGCGGTGATGGATATACAAAATATCATTTTAAAGCTCATTGAGCTTGATATCGGCGTGCTTATCACCGATCACAATGTCCGCGAGACGCTTTCTGTCTGTCATCGATCCTATGTCATCAAAAGTGGCTCACTGCTAGCAAGCGGGAATGCAGAGGAAATCTACCAAAATGCGCTGGTGAGAAAATACTACTTAGGCGAGCATTTCAAAGCATGAGCGTAGCATCCAAACTCCGAACCAATATCGCCATAAAACCGCGCCTCTCGGCTACGCTCAAAAACTGGCTGCCGATTTTGCAAAGTGGCGCAGGCGAAATTGAAGAGGTGCTAAGCACCTTTGTGGAGGAAAATCCCTATGTTGAGATTCAATCTAAACGCACGCAAAGCCTTTCAAAGCCAAAGACAGCCACGCTTAAAAACTCTGTGAGTGACAAGATAGAATCTCTAAGCGTCAATGATGAAGATTTATATGAAAAATTGCTCGATCAAATCACGCCTTCGCTCTTCCCCACAAAAACCTCGCAAAAAATCGCGCACTGCGTAATTGAAAACATTAACGAAGATGGCTTTTTAGATTCTGACATTGCGCTTTTGGCGGATGAAATCGAAGTGAGCGTGGAAGAGTTTGAGCGCGTGAGGAAGCGCTTTTTTATGCTTGAGCCTTGCGGTGTTGGGGCGAAAGATTCAAAAGAGGCGTTTTATTTCCAGCTCCAAGAAAGCGACTTAGATGACGCGCAATATGAACTAGGCGTGCAAATTATTGAGAATCTTAGCAACCATTCCGCATACAAAAAAAATCCGCATTATGAAAAAGTTATGCAAACAATTAAGCTTTTTAAAAACCCGCCCACAGGGGAATTTAGCGCAAAGATTCCAGAAATTATCCCAGATATTTTTATTTTTGAGCGCTTGAAAGAGGACTCGCTTACCCCCACTTATGAGCTTGAGGTGCGTATAAATGATGCGTATTATCCAAATATCATAATCGAGGGCTTGCCAAAAAATCCCAAAAACGCGCCAGAATCTAAAAAAGATTTGCAAGATTCCGCGCGACTTGAAGCCAAACTTGAAGCCCAAAAGCAAGCTCAAGACTTCACAAAAGCAAAGATAAAAGAGGCAAAGGACTTAGTCGATGCGCTTGATATGCGTAAGGCGACGATTCTAAAAATCGCGTTAAGCTTACGCGAAAATCAGTATAATTTTTTTATGGGTGGCGAGATCACGCCAATGAAGCTTAAAGACATCGCGCAAGATTTGGGTTATGCGCCTAGCACGATTTCGCGTGCCATCGCTAATAAATACCTAGAATGCGACAGGGGCATTTTCCCAATTAAGAGCTTTTTTACCGCGGCAATTGATGGAGACACTTCAAACGCCTCAATTAAGGACTTTATACTAGGTCTAGTCAAAAATGAGGACAAGAAAAAACCGCTTTCGGATTTGAAGATTCTAAAAAGTGTGGAGGAGAAATTTAGCATCAAAATGGTGCGTCGCACAATCACAAAATACCGCCAGCAGCTAAATATCGCAAGCTCGAGTGAAAGAAAAAAACTTTATGAAATGAGTATGTAATGTATCATCTAAATTATTTTGCAAATTTCCCGCAAAATGCGCGCGCGATGGAGATTTTGAGCGCACAAAGATTCCCAAACGCAAATCCTTTCAATTCAGAATCTAGCGCGCAAAAAAGCCATTTTTTAAAGCTTCTTTCAACTCTTTTTGAAAAAGAAAATATTGCCTTTTTCCCTTGCACGCAAGAGGCGTATTTTTGGCTTTTCACACATTTAGGGTTTGCAAACTGCGCGCTAATGCCAAGCTTTTCGCATTCTGCTTTTAAGGCTTTTCAATTAGCAAAAAATCTTAGCAAAATCCCAATTGCGCACTATGAGGAGTTTTTGCAAAACACGACGCAGAAATTTCTTTTTTTACCAGCGATTAACGAAGATCTTTTAAGCTACAATAATTTGCGTGCCTTGCGTGAGTTTGTGGATTCTAAAAAAGAATCTTTTTTATTTGTTGAGATTTCTACTTTGTTGCAAAATGGGGATTTTAGCGCGCTAAAAAGCTTAAAAAATCCGCGCATAGCGTATATTGTGGATTTGCAAAAGTTAGGTTTTATGCGAGGGTGCGGATTTATCGCGCATTCTATGGATTCTAATTTTTTAGAATCCATAGGGGAATCTTTAGAATCTTTTAGCGCGGGTTTAAACTTTATTGCGCCAAATGGCATTTTTGCATGTGCGTGGGAATGCGTGCGCGCAGTGAAAGAAAATGAAGCGTTGCAAAACTACTGCGCGCAAAAGCATAATGCTTTCTTTTTTGAGCGCTTGAAAACACATGCAGATTCCCTAGAGCAAGGACTTTCAAGCCAAATTGAACTTTTTGCACCTTTAGAATCCACCCCGCCAAATGCGCTTGCCCTGCGCCTGCGAGGGATTAAAGCGCGCGCGTTAGCACAGAGTTTGCTTATACAAAAAGTTGAAGTCATCAACGGACAAGACTGCATGCTAGGGAATTTTAGCCCCTCGTTTGTACTAAAAGAAATGGGCTACAAAGATGAGGAATGCAGAGAGCTTTTAAGTATTAGCTTTGTATTTTTGGATTCTGCCTCGCTTGATGAGGTGGCAAAACGCATTGCACAAGCCTTTTTCACGCTAAAAAAACTTAGAATCTAATCTCTAAGAATCTAGCGTAAGCTAATTTCACTTTTGCACAAATTCTTTTCATTTTAGGACACCATGTTAAAATTATTTTTTCTCCTTTTTTGTGGCGCGCTGTGTTTGCTCACACCCGCCTATGCGCAAAAATCCCCTAAAAAAACACAACAAAATCTTACAAATTTTTCAACTGAAACTTCAGAAAATATAGAGTTAAAACTGCAAGAACCAAAAGATTTGCAAGATGAAACCACAGCGCAAGAAAGCCCCAAAAAGCCCTTTGGGATTAAGGTTGATGGTGGCACGAGCGCTGGATATTCCGAGCTTGAGCTTAATCAAAAAACCTTTCAAGAAAACGAAATTGAATCTGGACTTTGGCGCGCGGGGCTTGGCTATGATGTGTTTTATGAGTTTTACCCCATTGATCGTATTGTGATAAATCTTTTCTTTGGTTCAAGCATTGAAATCACGCAATACCGCACAGGCGGGAAAGTCAAAGCCTACAATGATGGAATCCACAACGAAGACAACGCCTATGATTGGGGTGGGAGATTCTATGCTGGCTCGCAGGTGAGCCATATTGGCGTAGTGATTAGAATCTATGAAAACCACAAGCTTTCCATTATCCTAAGGCGCGCATTTTTGACAGATTTTAGACTTGGAAGCTATGGCTTGCCATTTTCAAATAATCCTTGGGTTTCCTCGCAAAATGTCCAAATCTCAGGAAGCGATATGAGCACGCGCGCGATAAATAACACGCAGATTCTTGTAAGCTACAGCTTGTATTTTTAGGTGCTGTATTTTTCTTGGAAGCGTAGGATTCTCTCTCCTGCGGCGTTAAGAATGTATTGCTCGTCGTATTTTTCTTGCAAGCGGGTTTCAAAGATTTTCAAAAGATGGCTAAATTCTGGCGTGCTGTAAATATCAATCACAATGCTATAAAGCTGGATATCTTGCAATAAAATATCAAAAATTTTCACGCGATCTTGCAAATAGAGCTTTTCATCTTGTGCATACTCAAGCACGCGCAGGGTGATTCTATCCATGATACGCGGAAGGGCGTAGAGATTTGGTTTGAGATACTCGCTTAGTGCTTCGTTTGCGCGAGAGAGCAAAATATCAACATGAATCTTATCCGCATACACCACGCATGGGATTATGGCGATGATTCTATCGATATTTAGCCCCAAAGCGCGCGTCTCCCATTTAATGAGAAATTTTTCCATAAAACTAAAATGTCGTTGCTTTAAAGTTGTATTTTTATGCATTTTTCAGCCCTTAGGTTTTATGATTTGAAGTTTTAATGTTCCTACAAAAATCAATATTGTAAAATGTTTTGGCTTAAAAGTTGAAACAACAAAGGTTGCGCGCTATGCTAAAGACTATCCGTTCTAAGATTATCGTAATGATTGTGGCATTTTTGGTAGTGCTACTGGCAATGGTGTATGTGCATCTGCAAAATGGTTTTAGCACCATTGCAAAGAGTAATTCCACAAGCGAGCTTCAAAAACTCAACGCTATGCTTTTTGAAGGTTTAAAAATCGCTATGAATACAGGCGATCCTGAAGTGATTAATACCTTTATAGAAGGCTCAAAGCATGTGGAAGGCATCGCGGGGCTGGCGATTTTTCCTGCGGATTCTGTGATTGAGCTTATGGGAATGGAAAATCCGCACAAATCAGATGAAGCCGAGGTGCTAGAAGTTTTTGCAAATAAGACGCAGAGTTTGCGCCCCTATACGCAAGCTCAAGATTCTGGCTACATTATGATAAAGCCAATTTTAGCGCTTGAAAGCTGTCTAGATTGCCATGTCAATGTCAAAGAAGGCGATGTGCTAGGCGTGGCAAAAATCCAAATTTCTAACAAAACGCTTATGCAATATTTAGAATCTGTGCAGTTTGATATCGTGCTGTGGGTGGTTGGGCTAGGATTTATAGCGCTTTTGGGATTGCTCTTTTTCTTTAATCGCTTTGTTTTTTATCCAATTAATAACCTCACTCAAGTGGCAAAAGATCTTTCCCAAGGCGATGGCGATCTCACAAAGCGCCTCCCGATTAAAAATAACGATGAGATTGCCAAAGCAAGCGGGTATATTAATGATTTTATTTCTAAAATTAGCAATACCATCGCAAGTACAAAATCTTCAAGTCATCAAAATATCGATCAAGCAAACAAGCTCGCCAATGCCTCTGAAGAGATAAACACGCGCATTGAAAAAAGCGTAGAAGTCGTGCATACAAGCGCAGAGCTAGGTAAAAATATCGAGCTTATTTTAAATAACTCTATCGATCTTGTGCAGCAAAGTGCTACAGAAGTAAGAGAATCTTCCAAACAGCTTCTGCACACACGCGATATGCTTTCAAAAATGGTGCAAAGCCTGCAAGAAAATATCAGTGCCGAGCATGAAATCGCCCAGCACCTCGCCCAAAGCGCGCAAGAAACTACGCGTATAAAAGATGTGCTTACAATCATCGCAGATATCGCAGATCAAACAAGCTTGCTAGCGCTTAATGCCAATATCGAAGCAGCGCGCGCAGGCGAAAGTGGCAGAGGCTTTGCGGTGGTGGCTGATGAAGTGAGAAAATTAGCCGAAAGAACGCAAAAAGGCTTAAGTGAAATTAATGTCGTTGTCAATGCTGTCGTGCAGTCAATAAGTGATGCAAATATCGCAATGAGCGAAAATGTGGAAAATATCTCCAGCATGACTGATGTCTCAAAAGAAAGCACAGAAGTGCTAGAACACAGCGTGCAGTCGCTCAAAGACGCCGTGCAAGCCTCCGCGTTAAGCTTGCAAAAAACAAATGAGCTTTTTGATGCTGTCAAGGCGATTTTAACGCAAGTAAGCGAGGTAGAAAGCCTCACCAACCAAAACAGCCAAAGCGTGCGCACTATCAACAACATATCCCACGACATCGCCACAAAAGCAAAAGAGCTCAACTCGCAATTAGATTCTTTTAAATGCTAGGAATTGCTTAGTTGCTTTTCTAGCAATATTTAAACTTTCCTTGTATTATGCGCGCCTATTTTAGAAATTAACGCCTAAAACAAGGATTGCAATGAAATTTTTTAAAACAGATTCTCTTTTCCTTATCAAGGGGTTTGTGCCATTTTTGGCGATTGGGTTTTTAAACGCATTTGTGGATTTGGGGCATAAGATTCTTATCCAAAACACCATTTACCACACGCACACCGGCAGTTCGCAACTTTTGCTTACAAGCATTGTGAATCTGCTGATTTTGCTTCCCTTTGTGCTTGCTTTTAGCCCGGCGGGATTTTTAGCAGATAAATTCCCCAAAAACAAAGTCATGCAAATAAGCGCGTGGGTGAGTGTGGGGCTATGTTGTTTTATTACGATTTGTTATTTTAATGGCGCATTTTGGTTGGCATTTTTTGCAACCTTGCTTATGGCGCTTCAAAGTGCGATTTATTCTCCGGCAAAATTTGGCTTTATCAAAGAGCTTGTGGGCAAAGAGCGCTTAGCTTCGGGCAATGGCGCAATACAGGCGGTTAGTATTGTGGCGATTTTATGCGGGATTGGGGTTTTTTCGTTTCTTTTTGAGATGTTTTTTATCTCAAGTCAAAGTCCTTCTGATGTGCTAGATTCTATCGCGCCACTTGGATTTTTACTGATATTTTTTGCGCTGTGTGAATTGTATCTAAGCTACAAGCTCCCTACCCTCACGCAAACTCAAGACATACATTTTGACACAAACGCCTACAAAAAAGGCGCGCTTTTAAAGCAAAATATCGCCATTCTTAAAAGTGATCGCGCGATTTGGCTTTGCATTATCGGGCTTAGCTTTTTTTATGCGCTTTCCCAGCTCTACATCGCCTCTTTTCCCTCCTACGCCAAAAGTGTCTTAGAGATAGAATCTGCTTTTAGCGTCAATCTCGCCATCGCGCTTTCTGGCATTGGCATTATCCTTGGCGCGCTTTTTACCGGGCGTTTATCAAAGCATTATATCGAGCTTGGATTGGTGCCACTTGGGGCATTTGGGATTTTTCTCATCAGCATAGGTATCGCATTTGGTGAGAATCTAGGCTTTTATATGATACTTTTTTTCTTTTTTGGAATCTGCGGGGCGTTTTTTAGCATTCCGCTTAATTCACTCATTCAATTTCGCGCGCGAGATTCTCAACTTGGTGCGATTTTAGCCGGAAATAACTTTTTGCAAAATATCGCTATGATTGGCTTTTTGCTCCTTAGCGTGGGCTTTGCGTATTTGGAAATAAGCGTTGAGGTGCTTTTTTATCTTATGATTTTTGTAAGTGCATTTGGCGCGCTTAGCGTGGTGCGTTTGATGCCTTTTTCGCTTGCGCGCTTGCTTGTGAGCCTTGCGTTTTTTCAGCGTTATCGCCTTATCGTAGATGGGTTTAAAAACTTCCCTGAACGCGGTGGCGTGCTACTTTTGGGGAATCATATTTCTTTTATTGATTGGGCGATTGTGCAGATGGCGCTACCTAGAAAAGTATTTTTTATGATGGAGCGCAGCATTTATTCGAGGTGGTATATTAGGATTTTCCTTGATAGATTTGGCGTGATCCCAGTCTCAAGCGCGCAGAGCAAGGGGGCGATTGAGCTAGCAGCGCAGAAATTGCAAGAAGGCAAAGTCGTGTGTATTTTCCCAGAGGGCGCGATTTCAAGGCATGGGCATTTAAATGCATTTAAAGGTGGCTTTGAGCTTGTGTGTAAGAATCTAGAAAATTCGCAAGCCTGCATTCTGCCTTTTTATATCCGCGGATTATGGGGCTCTAGCTTTTCGCGCAGTGATGAGCAGTTTCAGCTGCGTTATAGAAGCTTTGCAAGGCGCGATATTGCGATTGCTTTTGGGGAGAAAATGGATATCCACTCTACCAAAGAAAGCGTGAAAGCAAGGATTTTTGAGCTTTCTTTCAAAGCGTGGGAATCTCAATGCCAAAGCCTCTCTAGCCTTGATAAGGCATGGATAGATTCTGCAAAAAAATATGGCTCAAAAGTCGCGCTTGTAGATAGTATGAGTGGCTCATTTAGCTACTACAGGCTTTTAGCACTTTCCCTTGCACTTTCAAGCAAGATAAAAACTCTTTGCAAAAACGCACCGAGTGAAAGGGTAGAAAATCTCAAAGAATGCGTCGGCGTCATTTTGCCCGCAAGCCTTGCGTCAAGCTTGTGTAATTTTTCTGTCCTTTTAAGCAATAAAATTGTGATAAACCTCAACTTCACCGCTTCAAAGCAAAATCTCTCCCTCGCCATTGAGCGCGCAAAAATCCGCCATATTTTCACCTCAAGGCAGTTTTTGGCAAAGCTTGAAAATAAAGGCGTGAAGCTAGAATTCCCAGAATCTCTCTGCGTGCATTATATGGAAGACATCACCCAAGAGCTCAAAGCGCGCAAAGCCACGCTTTTGGGCTACATAGCGCTAAGCTATATTTTACCAGCATTTGCGCTCAAGGCGCTTTTCTGCGCGCGTGGGACGAGCAACCTTGATGTGGCGACGATCCTTTTTAGTAGCGGGAGTGAGGGCACGCCAAAGGGTGTGATGCTAAATCATCTCAATATTATGAGCAATATCGCGCAGATTGCCGATGCGCTAAGCGTGAAAGATTCTGATATTTTGCTTTCGTCTTTACCACCATTCCACGCTTTTGGGCTGACGGTTACGACATTTTTTCCGCTTTTGCAAGGTATCCCTTCAATCACCTGCGCTGATCCAACAGACGCAGTAGCCATAGCAAAGGCTGTGGCGCGTAATAAAGTTACCATGCTTTGTGGCACCTCGACATTTTTAGGAATCTATGCGCGCAATCGCAATTTGCACGCCATTATGTTTGAATCCCTGCGCCTTGTGGTAGCAGGTGCGGAAAAGCTCAAACCTGAAGTGCGTCAAGCCTTTAGCCAAAAATTCCACAAGCCCATTTATGAAGGCTATGGTGCGACAGAAACCACGCCTGTAGCAAGTGTGAATCTGCCGACTTGCTTTGATGAAGTCTTTTGGGAATTGCATAAAGCAAACAAGGAAGGAAGCGTGGGAATGCCACTGCCCGGAACTGCGGTAAGAATAATCAACCCTGAAACGCTAGAAACCTTGCCTATCGGTGAGCGGGGCTTGGTGCTCATCGGCGGGCATCAAGTGATGGTAGGCTATCTCAATGATGAGGCGCGCACGCGAGAATCCATCATCGAACTTGATGGCATAAGGTGGTATAAAAGCGGAGATAAGGGCTATGTCGATGAGGACGGATTCTTGCATATTGTGGATAGATATGTGCGCTTTGTGAAAGTGGGCGGGGAGATGGTGAGCCTTGGCGCGTTAGAAGAGCAAATCGCAGAGCTTATGAAAGGAAGCGCGTTTGAAGAAGTGCGCTTTAGCGCGGTGGGCGTAGATGACGCTAAAAAGGGCGAAAGTATCGTGCTACTCATAGAATCTGCAAAATCACATGCGCAAGATTCTCAAAATAACACTTTTAAAGGCACAGATTCTGAACTTTTGGAATCTTTTAGCGCGCGCATTAAGCAATCAGAAATGCCAGCACTTTATAAGCCAGCGCGCTATTTTATTGTGGAAAAATTACCAGTACTAGGAAGCGGGAAGCTCGATCTAAGCGCGCTTAAGGCGCTCGCAAAAAGTTTGATGGAATCTTAAGTTAGCTATGATAAAGCGCAGTTTCCCGCGCAAGACAAATCAAAGCGCGAGGATAAACGCAGGATTTTCTTTGAAGAATTTTCTTTGAGAGGAACTACTTTAAATTACTAAGCAAAAAGGCATAATATTAAAATAACAAATCCGCATCGACATTTGTAGCGCTTTGTGTTTGTGCGGGGAGCTTAGAAATATCAGTGTAGAGATACTCGCCATCTTCTAGTGTTTTTTTCATCACGCCTTGAGGCACATCAAATTTGCGCTTTAAGCCCGGCTCGAGATTCACAATTTTATTGAAAAAATACGCGCTCGCAGGAGTCGCCACGACGCCACCTGTCTCATTTGGACCGATTGGCGTATTATCATCGCGCCCATACCATGTAATCACCTGCAAACTCGGGGAAAATCCACAAAACCAGCCATCGATATTTTGGTTTGAAGTGCCGGTTTTGCCTGCAATCTCCATATTTTGCATTCTAGCGCGCGAGCCTGTCCCGCGATTTACAACATCACGTAAGATATTTACCACCAAAAATGCCTGCTTTGGCTGCGTGTATTCCCTTGAAAGAAGCGGGAACTCATACACTTCACCATTTTCATTAGTGATAGAATCCACTAAGCGCGGGGTTAGCATCGTGCCGTAATTTGAAAAAAGCGAATATTCCTTTGCCGCATCAAGCGGGGAAAGACTTAAACTTCCAAGGATAATTGACATATCATTTGGCACGGATTGAAAGCCATAATCCACGATCCCGCGATAAATGCGATCAAAGCCAATTTGTTGCACAAGATTGACCGCAGCGAGGTTTGAAGAGCTTCGCAAGGCGTAATGCAAGCTCACAATCCCGCTATATGCGCCCACATTTTTTGGCGTCCAAATATCCTCTTCAGCTTCCTTGTTGGCGTCTTTTATCTCGCTTAAATTTTCTTTTGTTGCATCTGCCCCAAAGCGTCTTGGCGCATCTGTGATTTTCCACGCGGGCGAGTAGCCTCTATCAAAGGCTAGCAGGTAGATAAAGGGCTTTATGCTTGAGCCAAATTGCCTTTTTGCTTGCGTGGCGCGATTAAAGCTAGATTTTCTATAATCCACCCCACCAACAAGAGCTAAAATTTTCCCCGTGTCTGATTCTGTCACAACAATAGCGCCATTAAGCTCGCCCATTTTTTTAGGATATGCAGGCTTTGCAGTAATTTCTAGGAGGTTGTTTATCCCATCTGGGCTTTCTTGCGCAGAAAGTGGGCGAGGATTTGCAGAATCTAAATCCATAGAATCTGCTGTCTTTTGCTCAAAATATTTTGGGTATTTTTCAAGCAAACGCTCATTAATCTTGCTATACCCATAGCGCAGGGCTTCTTGCGCGATATTTTGGTAATCTAAATCGATATTTAGCTTAATCTTATAACCGCCTGTTTTCAAATCCGCATAAACAGGCGCAAGCTGACGCAAAACCTCATCAACGACATAAGGCGCGAGATTCTGCGTTCGTGATTCATCATAGACTTGTGGCACTTCATTAATCGCCACTTCATATTCATCTTTAGTAATCCAGCCAATATCAAGCATACGCGCCAAAATGCTATTTGCCCTGCTTAGGGAATAATGCAGATTTTTTGTCGGATCGTAGGTGCTAGGGGCTTTTGGCAGTCCCATAAGCATACAGATTTCTTTTAAAGTAAGCTCATTTAGATTCTTTCTAAAATACCCAAGCGCGGCAGTTCTCACGCCATAATAACCATGCCCTAAGAAAATATAATTAAGATAAATCTCTAAAATCTCTTCCTTGCTCATCTCTTTTTCAAGCAAGATAGCAAACATCGCTTCTTTTACTTTGCGTTTGAGCGTTTTTTCTGAAGTGAGCGCGACATTTTTCACCACTTGCTGTGTGAGCGTGCTTCCGCCTTCAATCCAGCGCATATTAATGGCGTTTTTCACCATTGCGCGCGAGATTGTATCAGGATTAATCCCAATATGCTCGAAAAATAGCGTATCCTCAACCGCCAAAAGCGCTTCAATCACGCGCGGAGGGATTTCATCAAATTTCGCATACAGCCTATATTCATTATCAAACACATTGGCAATCAAACGCCCTTTTCTATCAAAAATCTGCGTGGCGATATCCATCTTGTGCTTTTTGATACCCACAATCTCGCTTTTACTCTCTTTGTAGATTCCAAAAAGATACACGCCTGCCACAAGCACAGCACCCAAAAAGGCAATAAAAACAAGATAGCCAAAAACTTTTAAAGCCCTACGCACTTAAAGATCCAGCCTATTTTTGCTCTTGGGTTGGATTTGTAAGGCTTTTTTGCAATTGCTCGATTTCCTCGTTTGTTTTTCCTGAAACTTCGCTATAAATCTCATCAATTGAAGTCATCACGCCATCACTATCTTTTTCCATTGTAGTGATTTTGTCTTGTATATAGGATTTTGGACAAGCAACCTTTGGATCTTCAAGCGTTGTAGCAAGCGCAATGGCTGAGTTATGCACGCCCGCATGGAATGGATCAAGTTTTTTGTAGCCTTGCGTATCGCTAAAGAGCTCTTTTCCACGCCCTTCAAAATACCATTTTCCTAAACGGCAACTTTTATGATCCACTTTATTAAAGGAATCTTTAATGCCAAACAAGAAGCTGTAAAGATTGTTTTTATACACGGTGTGGTCGAGCTTTGCTAGGGTACAGAAGATTCTAGAACTCAAGCTTGAAGAGATTTGGTTATTTATAAGGCTTGCGATTTTGAGATCATTTACCACATTATTAAGTGTCGCAATCGCGTCTCTCACGGTGTTTGTCGCATTATTTGTTTCTTCTGTGCCACTTTGAATATCGTTTGCTTCTTGCTGCATTGACTTCACCACCACAGCAATTTCTTTTGTCGCTTTTTGCGTTTTTTCAGCCAATTTTCTCACCTCATCAGCCACCACCGCAAAACCGCGTCCATGCTCACCTGCGCGCGCTGCTTCAATCGCGGCATTAAGTGCCAAAAGGTTTGTTTGCTCGGCAATATCATCAATGAGTGAGACGACATTTGTAATCTCATTGCTTCTTTGCGTGAGAGAATCTACAAGCTGCGTTGAAATTTGCATTTTCTCATACAGCGTTTCGATTTTAGTAAGCGCATCATTACTCATATCCATTCCGTGTTCTGCGTGCTTGATAGCCTCATCGGAGCGCTTCACCACTTCTGCAGATTGATCGAGCACTTCTTGCAACGCACCTTGTGTGCCAGTGATCCCAATCGTCATAGATTGATTATACGCGTTAAAGACATCAAAGCCCCCGCGTTTATCACTGCGTAAGTCAAGCAAAAGAATCGAATAATACACCACATCGCCCGCTTGCATGGATTTTACTTCATATTCCCCTGATGGCAAAGCAATATCCGTAGTTGTTGGAGAAAGATTCTCAATAATTGAATCAAGATTCTGCATATTTTGCGCCAAGTGGTTTTTGAAAACTACCTCACGCCCTCTAAGCCCGATGATTATTTCTTTTTGTGTGAATCCAAACGCCGCGTTTTTAGATTCCAATTCTTGTTTAAGATGCGCGATTTCTTTTTCGTATTGTGCAACACGCTGATTTAAAGCATTACTTGAGCCAAACATAGACAAACCTTTTGTGTGGAATTTTAACAAATGATGATTATACTACAAACAAAGGCAAAAGTATAAAAAATTTGCACAAACTTCTATGAGAATCCCAAAAGATTACTGCGTTATGCTTATTTGTTTCTTTGTTAAGCTATAATTATGAGAATTTTAAATCAAGCTAAGGAGAAAATCCCATGATGGTGAGCAATACGAGATTAGAAACACTTGATGCGATTTTAGAGCGTTTGCGCGGGGATATTAAAAAAAATGGCTTAAAAAACTCCAAGCAACGCGAGGAAATCATCACTGTTCTTTATAAAAGTGGCACACACCTAAGCCCAGAAGAAATCACAAACCAAATCCGCACGCATGACAAAAACGCAAGCATTTCATCAGTATATAGAATCTTAAGCTTTTTAGAAAAAGAAGGATTTATCACAGCACTTGAGGCAGACAAAAGTGGCAGACGCTATGAAATCGCTGCAAAAGAGCATCACGATCATATCATTTGCCTAAATTGCGGGGATATTATTGAGTTTGTCAATCCGCAAATTGAAGAAATGCAAATCAAAATCTGCCAAGAAATCGGCGCAAAGCTCATCAGCCACGATATGCGCCTTTTTGTCAAATGCTCAAAATGCCAAGGACAAGGGCTGTAAAGTTATTAATTATACGAGCATTAGCAGAGCAATTATTAAGGATTCTCAAACTGTTAAATTAAGGTTATAGAATCTGCAAATCCTAACAACAAAAAAATGTAGATTGTGTGCGCGAGCGTGAGCGAGCGGAGGCGAAGCGGGATTTATTCCCGCTGAGACGATACTAACCAATGGAATACTTAACTCTGCGTGCGCAGGATTTTTATACTTGCATGCAGAGAATCCACAAGATATTCTATATCCTCTAAAGTATGCGTATAATGCAAACTCACACGCACCCAGCCGGGGCGTTTTTGCGGATTGCGGTATAAATCATTTAAAAGCTCAAATTGAGAATCCGCGCCCTTTTCACATGCCAAATGTTCCAAATCCATCAAATAATGTCCATAACTTCCAGCACACGAACAGCCCGCGCGCGTTTGGATTCCAAATTTTTCACTCAAAATCCTACTAAGGCTTGTAGGCGATACGCACGCGACATTAAAGCTAATAATTCCTAGATTTTCACTCGCATGCGCGCTTTCCCAATCGCCATAAAGGCTAAGCGCGGGGATTGATTTAAGCTCGTTAAGCAAAATTTGTGTGAGCACCTTTTTGCGCCGTGCAATGAGCGCAAATCCCACTTCATTACGCAACTGATATGCCAAACTTGCGCGCAAAAGCCCCAAAATCGGTGGCGTGCCAGCCTCCTCCCTATGCGTGGTGTCATTGACATACACATGCCCCTTATCGCTCACATATTCCACCACGCCACCACCGCTAAAGCTAGGTTTCTTAGAATCTAAAAGGCTCTTTCGCAATGCCAAAACGCCACATGCGCCAATCCCACCAAGCAATTTATGCGGCGCAAGGAAAAGCGCATCAAAACATTCTTTTGGGATATTAAAATACGGCGAACTACTTGCGCCATCAAATGCAAGTGGCGCATTTGGGACAGATTCTCTAAAAAGCTTTGCGATTTTTTCAAAAGGCGAGCAAATGCCAGTTACATTTGAAGCAAGGCAAAATGCGCCAATCACACGCGCGCTAGATTGCGCGCTAGAGTTTCCAGAGTTTCCATTAAAAGCCTGCAATTTTTTAGCCAAATCTTCTAGGTTAAAACGCCCTTGAGATTCTAAGCCTATTTTTTCAATCTCACAAAGTCCCTCGCGTAGGGAAAGTTCATTTGAATGATGCTCGTATGAGCTTATAAAAACTTTTGCAAGTTTTGCCCTCTCTTGCGCGCCCAAATTATGCAAAAGTCCGCTATTTTGGAGAATCTCAAGCGTTTTTGGCGAAATATAAAGCCCAAGCAATTCTTGAAACTTCTTAATCGCCCCACTCGCCCCACTCCCACACGCAATAAGCGCAAACTCGCTATCTAAGCCTAAACTCGCGCTAAGCCTTTCTCGCGCCTCCTCATACAGCGCTGAAGTGAGCTTTGCATGCGTGGCAAAAAAGGAATGCGTGTTTGCATAAAAAGGCAGAATCTCATTTATGCGCTTTTCAATAAGCCTAAAGCCAAGCCCGCTTGCCGTCCAGTCAAAATAGCGCGCGCCTTTTTCTAAAATAATATTTTCACGCAAAAGCTCCAAAATCTCGCGCTCGCCAGCATTTTCATCTAAGAGCGGCGCGAAAAACTTCTCAATAATGGGTGCAATTTGCAAGCGTTTCCTTTTTTATCAATCGCGCTCGATAATGTAAGGCACGCCAAGCACGCCACTTGCGATGATTTCATCAGTGTATTGTGCGACTTGATTTGTCTTAGAGCTAGGGTTGAGATTTTTATCTTTATTGTAGTATTTTTTTAACAAGGCGCGATTTTTGGCTTCATCATTGCTTTTTTCCTCCAAAATCTTTGCAGCCTTATACACAGAATTTGCACCCAAAAATCCCACGACCATCATCTTTACATTTCCAGATTCCAAACGCTCATCAAGATGCTCTAATTCCGCATGACAGTAAGGGCAATTCGCATCAGAGATGATATAGATTGTCTTAGGATTTTTCACATGTGGCTTTGCTTTGAAGGTAATGACAGCGTCTTTGTATTTAGAAAAAATCTCTAGGATTTTAGATTCTGTCGCCTCCTTTTTTTCTTTTTCAAATTGTGAGCGCACCTTTTCTAGCTTTTGAGAAAACTCCTTATCATCGCTCCACACTTCATTTACGGGCATTATCACCGCGCCATTACTTGTCGCTAGCAGTGGTAGTGTATTGCCCAGCTCCTCTACTTGCACGATGACAAAATCTAGTCCATTGCCAAGATTTTGCACTTTTAGCACCTTCACTTTTCCCCCACGCTCTTTGAAAATCCCCTCTATCCGCTTACTTTGCGCGCTAGATTCTTGAAATTGTGACTGCAAAGCTTGGATAATGCCATTCTCCCCAAATGCCAAACTCACACAAAACGCGCATATTGTTAGAATCTTCACTGCCTTGCTCCTTGCAAAATTTGGGCTTAATTATATACTAGAATGAAAAGTTTTTGGGAATCTCCTTGCAAATTGCCCCAAATCCCGCGCTAAAAAGCCTTGATGAAATTTAGCGTATAGCCATTATGCGGGGTTATGCCAACGCTTAGGGCGATATTTTGAGATTCCAACTTTGAAGCAAGCAAATACGAAAGCCCATAGCCCAAAATCGCGCCTGTGATGACTTGCGTAGTGGTGTGGCGCTCGGCATGGATTCTTGAAATGCCTGTAAGCGTGGAAAGCACACCTAAAGGAAGCGCAACCTTCCACCCATAGCGCTTGTGCGCAAATCCCACACTTGAAAAGCTAAAAGAAGTGTGCCCACTTGGGAATCCATCAAAACTCCCATTATTTGGGCGTTGCGAAATGCGCGCAAGATCCTCATCACTGCGAGAAAGTATCACAAAGCCCTGCTTTATCGCATGTGTGGTTAGCAGTGTCGCGCCCGCGCCAAGTGCCTGCTCTTTGACCCCTTGCATATCATCGATATAGTAGCTATACGCCATCATCACAAAGGGAAGCACCTGCATGCTATCACCAAAATATTCAAAGCCACTTTTTGCGTGCGAAATGTGCGGGAACAGCGCACAAAGCAAAATCAAAAAATATTTTTTCATTTATTGCGTATAACTTCTAAAATCTTAAGATTGTTAAGATCAAGCGGGGCTGGGAATGGGAAATGCGCACCGATTAAGCGCGTGTCTTTATACAGCTCTAGCATATCGCGCCTTGTCTGCGCTGCTTGAAGTTTATCAATATCATAACTCACAGAAATGCCCGGCTCAAGGCGTTGCAACTCAAAAAGATGCACCAAATCCGCGATAAAGAGAATCTTTTGCTCGCCTTTTTGAAACAAAATCATATTATGCCCGGGCGTATGTCCGTAAGCTGGGACATTGCGAAGCGCGCTAAGATTTTTTATCGGAATGTGCTTGCTATTAAAAAACTCTCTTTTCTCATACGCATTTATCGCCTTAATCGTCTTTTTTGTCGGCGCATTCGCCCAATATTCGTATTCTAAGTTATCAAGCAAAAGCGTGGCGTTTGGGAAATTTGGCTTATTTTGAGAATCTAATAAGCCCCCGATATGGTCCTTATGCCCGTGTGTAAGGATTATATGCGTGATATCCTTTGGCGTGAGGTTAAAATTTTGCAACGCATTTTCTAACCTAAAAAAAGTCTCTTTGTAGCCCGTATCCACAAGCGCATTTATACCATCTGCTTGCACAAGCGCGATGATGTGGTAGTTTTGCGCATTGCCATCAGGGTAGATTTGCTTTATGAGCTCTTCTTGCTCCTTATTTGTCGGCAGGGCGATATCTACGCTCATTTTTGGCGTTTCCAGCACGATAAAATGCACGCTAAAATCATTAAAATTTTCGCTAAAAATAGTTTCCGCCATGGGTTCTCCCGCCTGCAAACCAACCATACAAAGTAGCGCCATGCAAAGATTTTTCACCGCTTTCAGCTTTTTCAACTTTTTCAACTTGGTGCCTCCTAAAATTTAGGTGAGTTATTGTAGCAAAGAGAATCTAAAGACAGGATTTTAATAGTTTAGAATCTTTGTGATGGCTTAGATTCTTACGCGTCATTGCGAGGTAAAGCCGAAGCAATCCAGCTTTAGAATCTAGCTTTTTTTCAAATCTCATTTGTTTTTTAATTCCTTTAAAAAGATTCCATTTTTCAAAATCCTTTAATTTTGCCAAACCCCACTTGGCATTTTAGGCTTTCTTTTCGCAGGGGGACAAGGGGGCTTGAATTGCGAAGTCACCCCCTTATCCCCCTGCACCCCCAAAC